>CAMAWD010000027.1 GCA_945861785.1 Rhodoferax sp. OV413
TGGATGTACTCTATGGTGCTGCGGCCGTAACCCCAACTCTCCTGCCCCTGCGGGTGTTGTACAAAACGAACGGGGTGATCCATCAATACTCCTGGTTGGCGTCTGCGTTCCAGTGGTACAGGCTGCGCATCGACGCCACCCGACGGAACGCCTGGGGGTCATGGAACAACCCGGCTTGCTTGAGCAGATCGGCAACGGCCGCATAGTCCGACGCAGACATTGGCTCTTCGTGAGCGTCTGCGCCGAGCGACTTGATATGGCCGCGCACATAGATGACAGCCTCGTACAGTGAGTCGCCCAGCGCGTCACCGGCATCGCCGCACACGACCAGCCGCCCTTCCTGCGCCATGAAAGCCGAGAAGTCGCCTACGTTTCCAGCGACAACGATATCAATGCCCTTCATCGATATGCCGCAGCGCAAAGACGCGTCGCCATCGATCACCAGCAAGCCACCCTGCCCCGAGGCGCCAGCCGCCACAGAGGCAAAACCCTTCACGTGGACGCGCCCGGACATCATGTTCTCAGCCACCGCCGGGCCGGCGTTTCCGTGCACCGTCACACGCGCCAGTTGGTTCATGCCGGCGGCGTAATAACCCGCATGGCCATGGATGTCGATGTCCACCGGTGCGTTCACGCCCACCGCAATGCTGTGTGCACCGTCCGGGTTGTGCACCGCCACAGACAGCGGCCCCGCTGGCAACGCACCATGCAGGTACTGATTCAGCGTGCGCAGGGGTTGCTGCGCGAGATCGAAATTCACGCTCGCCATATATAGATTTGCTCCGGCTTGGGCTCGAAAATGTTGGCGTTCTTGACGCCCGGCAGCTTGGCAAGGGAGCGGAACTCGGACGAGATCGCAACATAGTCGTCGGTCTCGGCGACGATGGCTGGCTTGCAGGAAAAAGCGTCGCGCACCAAGGCCAGTTCGTCTTTCGTACCCATCAAGAACGTGTAGAAGCCATCGAGCTCATCGAAGCCTTTTTCGAGCGCCGTCTCCAGGCCATCGCCTTCGCGCATGCGCCATTCCAGAAACCGGCAGGCTGCCTCAGTGTCGTTGTCGGTCTCGAATTTGATACCCAGCGGTTCGAGCTTGCGTCGCACGCTGTTCGGATTGGACAGCGACCCGTTGTGCACCAGGCAAAAATCCTCGCCCGCGGTGAATGGATGGGCACGCGCAGGAGTTACGGCGGTCTCGGTTGCCATGCGTGTATGGCCCACCAGATGCGAGCCGGTGAGTGCCGGGAAGTGGTAACGCGCGGCAACTTCTGCCGGAGAACCGGTGTCTTTGTAAAGGTCGATCGACTGCCCCACCGACAGCAGGTGGTAACCCGGGTAATTGGCCAGCAGCCATGCGCGCACGGTGTCGGGGGCAGCCGCTGTCTCCAGCACCGCGTGGTTGGCGCGTGCCTGCACAGTGGATGCAGCACCCAGATCGCGCGCGGCTGCAGCCTCAAACTGGGCCCACGGCGCACTCGCGGTACCGCTGTAGACGCTGAACTTGCGCCGCCCGTCCGCTACAGCCGACGTGAATACCGCCATGCCAGCCGATTCTGGGCCGCGTTCGGTCATACCAATCAGGATGGGCATCATCAACATGCCCAATTGCTCGCGCAGCTCTGGCTTCTTGACGAGTAGTCCGACTATTCCACACATACTGTTTCGTCCATTCAGAAAAACTCGAGGTAGCGGTTGGTCTCCCACGCCGAGACATGGCGCGAGTATTCGACCCACTCCATGCGTTTGAGGCGGATGAATTCGTTCGACAGGTTCTCGCCCACCGCGTCGCGCAACACTGCGTCGGCGGCAAATGCATCGATGGCTTCGTTCAGGTTCTGCGGCAGGATGGGTATGCCCTGGGCGGCCACCTGCTCGGGTGACAGCTCGTACAGATTGGTGTTGTTGGCCGGCCCCGGATCCAGTTTTCTCTTGATGCCGTCCAGGCCGGCGGCGATGATGCCGGCAGTTGCCAAGTATGGATTGCAGGAGCCATCAGGCAGACGCAGCTCCAAGCGACCGTACGGGATCCTGACCATGGCTGTGCGGTTGTTGTCGCCGTAGGTCACATAAGCCGGTGCCCAGGTTGCACCCGACAGCGAACGCCCGACCACCAGCCGCTTGTAGGAGTTCACTGAGGGTGCCGCCAGCGCCGCCAGGCCGCGGGCATGCGCCAGGATGCCGGCGAGAAAGTGGTACCCGGTCTTGGACAGGCCCATGCCCTGCTTGTCCTTGTCGTCGTGAAACAGGTTCTTCGTCTTGGCGTCACCCACCGAGATATGAAAATGCGAACCCGTGCCGGCCCGGTTTGAAAATGGCTTGGGCATAAAGGTGCAGACCATGCCCATGGAGTGCGCGATCTCGGACGCCGCCATCTTGAACAGGGTGTAGTTGTCAGCCGACGTCATGCAATCGCGGTAGGCAAAGTTCACCTCGAACTGGCCATTCGCATCTTCATGGTCGATCTGGTAGACATCCAGTCCCGCCACCTGCAGGGCGCTGACAAGTTTGCCAAGATAGTCACTGCGCCGTGCCAGGCCCTTGTAGTCGTAACAGGGCTTGTCCAGCGTATCGGTGCTGTCGAACGGTGCCAGAGAACCATCCGCCCGGCGATCGAGCAACATGAATTCTGGCTCGATGCCTGTGAACATGGTCAAACCCATGGCACCGAGTTTCTTCACCTGCGCGCGCAAGGCCACCCGGGGACAGTACTCATACGGCTTACCCAGCACATGGCCGTCACACGCAATGCGGGCGTAGCCGGGCATCCAAGGCACCAACGTCAGCGTGGACAGGTCGCCCACGGCGGTGTACTCTGGCCCGTGCGGCCCCATTCCCAAACCCCAAATGGCGAAGCCGGCAAAACCGGCACCCGTGGTCAACAAGGCCTCGAAATGCCCGACCGGCACGCACTTCGCCTTGGCCGAGCCATGGATATCCACGAATTGCGCCAGCACAAACTGGATGTTGTTCTTCTTGAGAAATTTTCGCGCGTCTGCAACGTTCATGAATGCCTCATGCAAGGTGGGATGGAAGCGTCCGCCAGACAGGCCAGATGTTTCATGCGGGGAATTGTTGTTACCTGTGCGACATGATGCACCAAGTCGGCGTCCGGCGCAACCTGTTTCGCACCAGAACCCGACCACGCGCCTCGTGCCCAGGACGTGTCGCAGGCGTCAGCCAGCGATACCGTCGCCTTCTTTGGGCAAAGTGGCCGCGCCTGCCGGTTTGTCAACTACCTCGGCCTGCCTTCGCTGTCGCTGCCGTGCGGATTTGTCGATGGCTTGCCGGTGGGGCTGCAACTGGTGGGCCGACCGAACATGGAAGCAGCGCTGTTTGCGCTGGGGCGCGCCTTCCAGCAGATGACCGACTTCCACCTGGGCCGACCGGCGCCATGGGACTGAAACGAAGCGTCGGCCACAGCCTGCCCCCGACGATCACAGATCGAGCACCAGCCGTGCAGATTTGGAGCGTGATACACACACCATGACATGTTCGCGCTGCTCTGCGTCCGACAGCACAAAGTCGTGGTGATCCGGCTCACCGGAAAGATAACGCGTCGTGCAGGCGCCGCACACCCCGGCCTCGCAGGAGCTGTCAATTGGCACGCCCTCGCTCAACAACACGGAAAGGATGGAGCGGTCCGGCGGTACCGGATAGACAGCACCGGTCGAGGCAATTTCGACCTCGAAGACGGCGCCAGCGCCGACCAATACCGATGCGACGGGCGCCGCGAAGTGTTCGAAGTGGATTTGCCCGGTGGGCCAATGGGCGCTCGCCGCCTTCACGGCGGCCATCAGGCCGGCCGGCCCACAACAATAAACGTGGGTGCCAGGAGTTACTGTGGTCAGCAGCGCCGCCACGTGGAGGCCCCTGCCAGGTACACCGTCATCATGGTGAAGCCGCACACGCGAGGCAACTCCGTCCGATCCCAGAAGCGCAAGAAATGCGGTCTGGGCCGCTTCGCGGGTGCAGTAGTGCAATTCAAAGTCAGCCCGAAGAACCTGCAAGCTGTGAACCATGGCCAGCAAGGGCGTGATGCCAATGCCGCCGGCGATCAACAGGTGGCGCGACGCAGACGCTTCCAGTGGAAAATTATTGCGAGGCATCGATACCTGCAACAGCTCTCCGACGGCCACGCGATCATGCATCTGTCTGGAGCCGCCACGCCCGTTCGTCTCGCGCAGAACGCCCAGCAGGTAGCGGTGGCGCTCGATGGGCGCACTGCACAGGGAGTACTGGCGCAACTGGCCATCGGGCAGGGTGACATCGACATGGCTGCCGGCAGTGAAAATTGGCAGGTCAAGACCCTCTGGGTCCACCAGCTCAAAGGTCTTGATGGACGGGGTTTCGTCGGTGATCGCGTTGACACGTAACAGCATGGCGCTCAATAGTCCGGTAAAGTTTGCAGTGCTTGTCAACTGCCTGCAGGAAGCTGCCGCTCCCCAGGCTGGCGCGGTAGCCGATCGACCCTGCTTTGGCGTATGGCACTGCCGCCCGGGTTGTTGGCGGCAAAGAACTCGGTGTCGACCGGGCCCGCAGACACCAACTCAAACGCATCGCCATCGGTCAGGTTGCATCCTCCAGACTTGATGGGGCGCCGACGACACCCGCCGCACCACGCAGCGAGCCAGAAACAGCCAACATGGCTTGGCACACACCACCGATCAAAAAAAAGTGCATAATAGTAACATATTGTTCGCCACGTGATAATCATGCAGCGCTGCGAATATGCCTCCTGCTTGCACAGTTTCGTGGTAAATCCAAGTGCAGTGCAACCCGATTACCCGAGTCCCCAGGCCATGCCGCAATCGCCCTACACCGACACGCCAGATCCGAGTGGAACCCGTTTGCCAGCCCACCTGCCGGGCAGTGCCACCCCCCTGCTACGCACTTACCGCCAGCTGATTGGTGGTGTCTGGTGTGACGCTGCCGGTGGCGAGTGGCTGGAGTCGCTCAACCCCGCCAACGGCGAGGTCTGGGCGATGATTCCAAGGGGACGCGCGGCAGACGCCGGGCGCGCCGTGGCCGCCGCGCGCGCGGCCTTCGAGTCGGCGGCTTGGCGCGGCATGACGGCCAGCGAACGCGGCGAGTTGTTGCGCCGTGTTGCGACCTACCTGGAGAGCCACATCGAGGAACTGGCGGTGATCGAGGCGCGCGACAACGGCAAGCGGCTGGTCGATGTGTTGCCCCAGCTGCGCACCCTGCCCAAATACTTCCACTACTACGCCGGCCTGGCCGACAAGATCGAAGGCGCCGTCATACCGAACGACGTGCCCGGCGTCTTCAACTACACGCGCCATGAACCGTTGGGTGTGGTGGTGGCGATCACGCCATGGAACTCGCCCTTGATGTTGGCGGTCTGGAAGCTCGCGCCGGCGCTGGCCGCTGGCAACACGGTGGTGCTCAAGCCGTCCGAGCATGCCTCGGCATCCACACTGGAGTTCGCCGCGCAGCTGGAAGCAGCGGGCTTGCCTCCCGGCGTCGTCAATGTCGTCACCGGGCTGGGTGGCGAAGTCGGCGCGCCTCTGGTGGAGCACCCCCAGGTAGCCAAGATCACGTTCACCGGCTCGGACGCCAGCGGCAAGCGCATCGCTGCCACCGCAGCGGCTGACCTCAAGCGCGTCACACTCGAGCTCGGCGGCAAATCACCGCAGCTGGTGTTCGAAGACGCCGATTTCGACAATGCGGTGCACGGCGTGTTGTCGGGCATCTTCCTGGCCCTGGGCCAATCCTGCATCGCCGGCTCGCGCCTGCTGGTGCATGACAGCATCCACGACCGCTTCGTGCAGCGCCTGGTGGCTGGCATGCAAGGCGTGCGTATTGGAGACCCGTTTCACGCCGCGACGCAGCTCGGACCAGTGGCGAACCAGCCGCAGCACCAAAAGGTGTTGGCCTTCATCGAGCAGGCCCGTACCGAGGGCGCGACCTGCGTGCTTGGAGGGAGCTCCGTGCGCCCGGCAGGCTGCGGTGCCGGCTGGTATGTGGAGCCGACCATTTTCACCAACGTGCGCCCCGACATGCAGCTGTACCGTGAAGAGGTGTTTGGCCCGGTACTGGCGGTGTGCCGGTTCCACACCGAAGACGAAGCGGTGCAGATGGCCAACGACAGCGCCTTTGGCCTGGCAGCCGGCATCTGGACGACCGACATGGCGCGCAGTATCCGACTGTCGGAGCGTATTGCCGCCGGCACCATCTACGTCAACACCTACCGCAGTGTCAGCACACTGTCTCCGGTGGGCGGCTACAAGCACAGCGGTTACGGGCGCGAGAACGGCATCGACGCGATCCGCGAGTTCCTGCAGGTCAAGAGTGTCTGGCTGGGCCTGGTACCGGTGCCCAACCCGTTTCCCCAAGTGAAAGGCTGAAGCCATGTCCACTGTTACAGGGCAGACCGTACGCGGCGCCGACATCATTGCGGCAATCAAGCGCAGCGGCATCTCGACCATCGTCGCCCTGCCCGACATCGTGACGAGCGACCACCTGCTGTGGCCGATCTCGCGCGACCCGCAGCTGCGCCTGATCCGCATCTGCAAGGAGGACGAAGGCGTCTCGATCTGCTCTGGCCTGGGCTACGCCGGTGTGCCGGCCATGCTGTTGATGCAACAGACCGGTTTGCTGGACTCGATCAACTGCATCCGCGGTGTCGCGATGGAATACGAGTTCGGCCTGTGCGCCATCGTCGGCCTGCAGGGCATGGAGCCAGACCGCCTGCCGCCGCAGTCGGACAAATATGGCGTGCGCATCGTCGAGCCGGTGCTCGACGCCATGGGCATATCCCACGCCCGGCTGACGCTGCGTGGCGACGAGGAGCGCATCCCCGACGCCTTCCGCAATGCCCGCAGCAGCAAGCGCCCGTTCATTTTTCTTGTCACCCGCAGCCCGGAGTAAACCGCCATGATGCGTCGCGATGAATGCCTCAAGGTGCTGGCCCGCCACCACACCGACCAGATCGTCATTCCGGTCTACCAGGCTGCCTTCGAGTGGCGCACCATCAAGCCTGGGGCCCTGACCTACTTGGGGACCGGTGCCATGGGGCAGGCCTCGTCGCACGGCCTGGGCATGGCGCTTGGCCGCCCGGACAAGCGCGTGGTGGTCATCGACGGTGATGGCAGCCTGCTCATGAACCTGGGCAGCCTGGTCACCATTGCCGAGGCTGCACCGCGCAACCTGGTGCATTTTGTCTGCCAGAACAATACCTACGAGGCCAATGGCTTTCACCCGATACCGGGCGCCAACAAGGTCAGCTTTGCCGGCTTCGCGCGTGCGGCCGGGATCGAGAAGGTCTACGAGTTTGACGAGCTCGCCGACTTTGACCAGCGTGTCGGCGCGGTGCTCGCAGAGCCGGGGCCGGTGTTCGCAGTGCTCAAGGTTGTGGCCGGGGAGCCCTACCCGCAGGACTGGTCAGTCATCCACAGTGGCACCTTGCGCCAGCAGTTTGCCGAACAAGCCTTCGCCAAGACCTGACGCAAGCGCCCCAAGACTCAAGAGGCCCGATAGGCGGTACATTCCACCTCGACCACGATGTCCGGGTTGAAGAATGCACTCATGTAGACCCAGCCCAGCGCCGGGCGGATGTCCTTGAAGACCTCGGCGTGGGCGCGGCCCGAGTCGACCCAGTGGCCTGGATCGGCCACATAGATACGGGTCTTGATCACGCCGTGGAAGTCCATGCCCAAGGCATGCAATGATTCACCGATCACTGCCAGGCAAGCCCTGTTTTTGCAGAATAGTAGTTTTCTGCTGTTCAACTTGTCAACTTGTCAACTTGCAACCCGGTGGCGCCCGGTAAACTACGATCCTGCCTTTCACCTGTGGGACTACCGTGACATTCCACCCGTACACCATCCAGTTGAAATCCGTGTCAAAGCGCTTTGGCAGCTTTCAGGCCTTGTGCAACATTTCACAACTCGCCCCCGACGGCATGATGGTGGTGACCCACCAGATGGCGTTCACAAGCGGGTGGCAGATCCCTTGAGCAGCCATCCGGGTGCACCGAGGGTGATGGCTTTGGGCGATTGCGCCGTACTGGTGGAATTCGCCGATCACCTGGACCTGACCACCAATGCGCGCATACAACTGCTGGCACAGGCGATGCGGAATCAGCGCATGCCCTGGGTGCGGGACGTGGTTCCGGCGCTGGCGTCGATGGCGGTGCATGTTGACCCGGTTGTCCTGGGATTTTCGGACCCCGTCCTGCCGGTCAAGTTGTTGCTGGCCCAGTGCCTGGAAGAGGCTTTGGCGCCTGCGCAATCCAGCGAGCAGGTACAGATCCCGATTTGTTATGCGGCCGAGTTCGGACTTGACCTGGACGACATCAGCCAGCGCACCGGCCTGGGGGTGGACCAGGTCATTCAGCGGCACTTGCAGAGCGAGTTCATGGTCCTGATGGTGGGGTTCGCGCCCGGCCACCCTTACCTGGGTGGTTTGGCGCCCAGTTTGTCGGTGCCACGCCGTTCCGCACCCAGAGTCAAGATGCCGTGCGGCGCGGTTGCCATTGCCAACGCCCAATGCGTGGTGTATCCGTTCGAGATACCGGGCGGCTGGAGCGTGGTAGGCAGAACGCCATTGCGCGTATTTGACGCCGGGCGAGAAAGGCCTAGCCTGTTCGAGCCGGGCGATCAGGTCCGGTTCGAGCGCATCGGCCGCGATCGCTTCGAGGAGCTGGCGCGCAAAGAGGGCACCGAGTGACTGGCTCGGCATACGTATTGGTCGAGCGGCCTGGAATGTTGACCACGGTGCAGGACTGCGGTCGGCACGGCTGGCAGCATGTGGGTGTTGTGCCCAGCGGCGCGATGGACTGCGGGTCGCTGCAACTGGCGAACGCGCTGGTGGGCAACAGTTTGGATCTGGCCGGGCTGGAGATCACGCTGCGCGGACCGACCTTGCTGTTCCAGTGCGACACGCTGCTGGCGCTGGCCGGAGCACAGTTTGGTGCCCGCTTGACCGTGGGTGGCCATGAACTGCCCTGCCCGCTCAACCGCCCGGTGCTGCTGCATGCCGGTGACCGGCTGTCGATCGACCAACCGCGCCATGGGTTTCGTGCCTACCTGGCCATCGCTGGCGGCATCGATGTGGCCCCCACACTGGGCAGCCGCTGCACCTACCTGGCCGCCGCGATGGGGGGCATCGAGGGGCGGGCGCTGAAAAAAGGTGACCCACTGCCGCTGGCAGGCGACGCGCACGACTTGGCGCATGCACGATTTGACCAGTTGGCCGGGGACCCAACCACCGCTGCCGCGCAGCTGCATTCGGTGCGCTGGTCGGTGGCACCGCGCAGCCTGCCACGCGACGAGCCCACAGTCGTGCGCTGCGTGGACGGACGCCATCGGCACTTTTTTACGCCCGAGGCCCTGGCGGCGTTCGAGGCTGGCAGCTACCGCATCTCGGCGCAGTCCAACCGCATGGGGTACCGCATGCTGGGGGCCCGGCTGGAGCGTGCGCAACCCGGTGACATTCTGTCCGAACCAACCGCGCTGGGCACCGTGCAGGTGCCAGCAGACGGCCTGCCGATCGTTCTCATGGCCGACCACCAGACCACCGGTGGTTACGCCAAGATTGCCGAAGTTGCCACAGCCGACATCGGCCGCCTGGCACAGCTGCGGCCCGGCCAGGAAGTGCGTTTTGTGCGCTGCACGCTGGCTGACGCACGGGCTCTGGCGCAGGCGGAACACCAGGCTTTGCAAGTGGCGATGCAGGCGATCCGGCTCAAGTACAACGCGCCCACTGCGGGCCACTGATGGAGAAACCTTCATGACCCAACACACCGTGGACATCAATTGCGACATGGGCGAGAGCTACGGCGCCTGGACCATGGGCAACGACGCTGCCGTGATGCCGCTCATCACATCGGCCAACATCGCCTGCGGCTTTCATGGCGGCGACCCGGCAACGATTCGCAAGACCATCGCGCTCGCGGTCCGGGCCAAGGTCGCTGTGGGGGCCCACCCATCGCTGCCAGACCTGGTGGGCTTCGGTCGACGCACGATGCACATTACGGCGCAGGAGATGTACGACCTCGTGCTGTACCAGGCCGGAGCCGTGGCAGCCTTTGCCCGCGCTGCTGGTGTGCCCTTGCACCATGTCAAGTGCCATGGCGCCCTGTACAACATGGCGGCCACCGACGAGGCACTGTCCACTGCCATGGCCAGGGCGGTGAAAGACCTGGGTGGCCATGTCCTGTTGTACGCACTGGCTGGCAGCAAGATGGTGGCGGCGGCCCGGCAACTTGGTCTGGACGTCGTTCAGGAGGTGTTCGCCGACCGCGCCTACGAGGACGACGGCACCTTGCGGCCCCGCTCCCTTCCTGGCGCGATGATCGAGGATGAGGCTGCCGCCGTCGCGCGGGTGATTGGGATGGTGCAGCGCGGGCAGGTTCAAAGCCATGGTGGAAAGCCGATTGCCGTGTCAGCCGGCACGGTGTGCCTGCATGGTGATCAACCTGGTGCGCTGCAGTTCGCAACCACGCTGCGCCAGGCCTGCGCACAACATGGCATCGCGGTTGCCGCACCGTGACGCAGCCAAACACACCGGCAAGCAGCTCCGCCATGGCACGGAGACAACGCACCGTCGGCATCATCGTATTGGTTCCCTGGAAGAAAAAATCGGCAGCACCCGGCATGGAGGGCGTGCGTGACCGACTGGGAGAAGCAGCGCTACCTGAAAATGGTCTGACCGCGAGCCCTGGCGTTGCTGGCGCACCGGACCATTGCGCAACAAGGTCGATCAGCAGCCCAGCCGGTTCAAGTCGGCGCAGGCAGCCGGCACGGTGACAACCCGCTGCAACCAGGCCTGTGGAACAGCGTTGCCAACGCCCCTCACAGCGGCGTCGGCGGCGCAGAGGGCACCCAGCATCAGGCTGCGCCCGCAACTATCGCCGCCGGCCAGGATATTGGCTTCAACAGCCTCCTGGTAACCGCCGGCACGCAAGGCGATGTGAAACAGCACTGGCAATCCCTGTGGCAGATGGCAGGGCATGCCAAATCGCGCACTGGCGGCTTGAGGGTCCAGCGCGGGCATGGCGAGCGCCTCGATCAGCAGTGGCCGCAAGACCGGCCCAGCCACTTCGGCGGCGGCGCCAAGCGCCTGGTCCAAGCCGACCCCCGACATCACCCGGTGCAGCGCCAGCGCACAGGCATGGGCGCAGTCGCGGGCCACCGGATCGTCGTGCGTCACCGCGACTGCCTGCTGCACGATCGGCAGCAAACTGTCCAGGTCTCCCGGGTGAAAAGCCACCATTGCAGGGACGCACTCCAGCGCCGGCAGCTGGTCGTCGTCCACACCGGATACGGCCGGATACTGCTCCGGCGTTGCACACGACAGCAGTCGAACCACCGTGCGACGCGTCGGGCGGTCGGCGTAACCAACCCAGGTGCCACCGGGTCCGAAACACGCCAGCCACTCCTGCTGGTAAGCCTGGCGCTGGAACACACCATCCCGGCGCGCGAGATGCGCCAACATCAGGCGGCAACTTTCGCCGTAGGGTGACAGGTCACCGGCCGTCTTGCCAGCATGGGCGTAATAGCCCTGCACGCCCGCATAACTGACAGGGTCGGGTGATCGAAACGCGAGGGGCCCACCCTGCTGCAATACACGCAGACGCGGTGCGTCGTAAATCCAGTGCAGTCCGAGCGCCGCGGCGTCAGCAACCAGCGCTCCCAACACCGCAGCGCGGCGCACAGGGTCGCCGGTCATGGCTCGTCGGCCAGCAGCTGGGCGTCCAGGGCACCCCATGTCAGCCATACCTGCGCACCGCATTCGGGCAAAACCGTTTCCGCCTGGTCAGCCAGTGTCACCACCAGTTCCTGGCCGAGTGCCTTGACCGTGCAGCGAAACAACGCGCCCAGGTGCAGGCAGCTGGTCAAGGTGCCCTCGATCGCATTGCCCCGGCTGTCACTGGCCGAAGCCAGGCGCAAGCGCTCTGGTCGGATGCAGACGGTGCCCTGGCGACCCGCGCCAGCGCCCCGGGCGGCGGCCACATGCACGCTGCCGCTGGACCCATCCGCATAGGTCACCCGTGCCAGCAGTCCATCGCACTGTTCGACCAGCACCTCCAGCAAGTTGGCCTCGCCCAGAAAATCCGCGACAAAGCGTGTACTCGGGTATTTGTACACGTTGGTGGGGGTGTCGATCTGCTCGATGCGGCCGGCACGCATCACGGCGAGCCGGTCCGACATCACCATGGCCTCCTCCTGGTCGTGGGTCACATGCAGCACCGCCACACCGGTCTCGCGCTGGATCGCCTTGAGTTCCAGCTCGACTTGTTGTCGAAGTCGGCGATCCAGCGCACCAAGCGGTTCGTCGAGCAGCAGCGCAGTCGGGTCGATGATCAGCGCGCGTGCCAGCGCCACCCGTTGCTGCTGCCCGCCGGAGAGCTGCGCCGGCGTGCGGCCTGCGAACTCGGCCAGGCCCACGCGTTCCAGCATGCGTTTGCTGCGCACGGAGCGCTGGGCAGCCGGCACCTTGCGCATGCGCAGGCCGAACTCCACGTTCTCGGTCACCGTGAGGTGCGGGAACAACGCGTAGTTCTGGAACACGATTCCGAGGTTTCTCTCTCTCGGTGGCAAGGCCAAGATCGACTTGCCAGCCACCTGCACATCACCCTGGTCTGGCTCCACGAAACCGGCGATGACGCCCAACGAGGTGGTCTTGCCGGACCCGCTGGGTCCGAGCAGGGTCAGGAACTCACCGTCGCGCAAGGTGAAGCTCACATCGTGCAGCACCTGGACAGCGCCAAAGTGCTTGCCCAGGCCGGTGACAACGACGTCCCGCTCGGAGCTGGGGCCGCGCCTGATGGCGTCAAGCGCCGTCGATCGTAAAGGGGCCGCCACAGTCACTCCTTGATGGCAATACGGTAGACCGTGCGGTGCACGCCAAACATCACGATCCCCAGCACCAGCGCAAACACCACGACCGCCAGCAGCAGGGTGGACACGGCCATGATGGTTGGCGACAGATTGAACTGCACTTCGGTGAGCAACTTCACCGGCAGCGTCACCGCACCCGGACCGGACAGGAACAGCGATACCACGACCTCGTCGAACGAGACCACGAATACCAGCAAGGCTCCCGACAGCAGCGCCGGCAGAATCGCCGGCAGGTAGACCCAGCGCAACACGGCCAGGGTACCGGCCCCCAGACTCATCGCCGATCGCACCAGGGCCATGTCGAGCTTGCTGAGCGCCGCCCGGACCGTGAGAAATACATACGGTACTCCCAGCACGGCATGGGCCAGCGCAATCCCTGCCAGGGTTCCGTTGAGCTGCACCTGGATGAAGAACTGGAATGTGCCCAGCGCCAGCACCACCACCGGCATCGCCAGCGGGGCCAGGATCACAGCCGTTACCAGCGCCTCGCCACGCATGTGCAGCCGTGACAGGCCTATGGCCGCAAAACCCGCCGCCACGACCGACAGCACCACAGCCACCCCCGACACCTTGAGTGAAAATACGATCGCCTGGCCCCAGCGCGGGTCGGCAAACAGCTCCCTGTAGGCGGCGAGCCCCCATTGTTCGGGAGGAAACTCCACCACCTGGCCGGCCGTGAAAGACATCGGAACCACCGCCAGGATGGGCACCAGCAAGAACAGCAGTCCTGGCAATGCCAACAGCAGCACAAGCGGACCTGCGGTCGGCTGGCGTCTGGTGGTTCTGGTGGTTCTGGTAGGCAAGGTCATCACAACACGGCAGCTGGCGCCTCAACGGATGCGGCGTTCGGCACGCTGGTACAGCACGGTCAGTACACCTGTGGCGGCCACCAGCACCATCGCCACTGCCGATGCAACCTTGAAGTCAAGCAACTGCAGCGCATACAGCGCAACCACGTTCGCGAGCAGCTGGTCACGCGGTGTGCCAAGCGTCGCCGGAATGACATAAAACCCGGTGCAGATCACAAACACCAGCAAGGCCGACGCGACCACACCCGGCAAGGTGAGCGGCAACACCACATGGAGGAACACGCGCCATGGCGAAGCGCCCAGGCTCTCTGCGGCCTGCTCGACCCGTTTGTCCAGCCGCAGCATGACGCCCAGTATCGGAAAAATTGCAAACGGCACGGCAAACTGGACCATGCCGATGACCATGGCCGGTCGGCCGGGAAACATGTGGATCGGCTCCTGCACAACGCGCAATGCCATCAGCAAGGCATTGACCGCGCCGTTGTCGCGCAACAGCGCGTTGAACGCCACCACTTTCACCAGTACGGTGGTGAGGAAGGCAACCACGACCAGCGTTGTCAGACAGGCGCGTGTGACCGGGCCGCAGCGCCAGATGGCAGCGGCGATCGTATAGGCCAGCGTCACGGCGATCACCGTGATTTGCGCGCTGTCGGCGACGGTGTTCCATGCCGCATTGACAAACAGGGAATTGCCGAACAGTTCGCCCCAACCGGCGACACCGAGTTGCAGCGCATTTTGCACCGTGATGGCCAGCGGCAGAACCACGCCCACAGCGTACAGCACAGCCACCGGCAGCAGCCAGGCCCACGCCCCCCAGCGGGAATCAGCCGTTAACGGCGCGCCGGAAATCACCGCGCTCACGACCTGATCCACCACTCACCCGCTGGCCGCGGGAGGGCGCGATCAGAGGATGAAAGCGTAGTTGCCGAGAGGCGCATCGCGTTCCAACAAACATATGATCTTGGTGGAGATCAGCGCACCACCGGCGGGATCGCCAACGATCTCGTAGATCTGAAAGGCCGGCCAAGGCTTGGTGACCGCCTTGCGGTGCTCCCACAAGGTCAGGTTGGCGCGCGCCACGATGGTGCCTGCATCGGCGCTCCAGCATTCGATGTTGGACAACATGCGCCGGGTCCGCGAGGCCGGAATCTGTGCATGCAGATGGCCGGTGCGCAGCATGGCGACACGATCCGCCATGCGCCGCCGGTCATCGAGATAGACGCCACTTTCGATGCGCGGGTCGGCGGGCTCGGCGCGGTTGGGAACCCAGTAAAGACAATCGGGCGCGAACATGCCGAGCCACTGGTCGTGCAGGCCATCATCGAGCAGCCGCGCTTCGCGGTACAACAAGCGGCTGACCTCGCCCTGTGCGTCGACCGCGCCAGCAGCGCCAGCGCCACGCGCTGCGTTCCACAGAGCCCAAAGGCGCGCATAACGTGCATCGTCCACATACAGCGCGGGCTCGGCCGATTCAGCCGTGGCGCCAACAGCGCCGGTCATACCAGAACGCGGGGATGCACATCCCGTCCCATCAACTCACGCCAATAGGTGTAGGCGCCGCGGATGCCGGTCTCGTCCGACACCGCACCGGTGATGGCCCCGTCCGCACCGACCGATTCGCGGCTGGTTCCCAAGCCCTTGCTGAAATCCACCCATTCCATCTCCGGAATCGTCGACAGCGAATGCTGGATACGCTCGAATATCTCGTTGTCGTCGCGGTAGCCGAAGCCGGTGAAGTCTTCTATGAACCGGCTCTTGAGCGCGTTCACCTCGGCTGGTGCATCGTCGAGCACCACACCGTAGGAATGGACGATGGTCTTGTCGACCGCAACCGGCTCATAGACATTGAACGAACCAGCCCCGGCGATGATCAGGTTCGGGTACAGGATGAGGTTGATTCCGGCACGGCCTGTCATGTTCAGGAATCGCTCGGTCTGCTCCGGATCGAACCGTGCCGCCAGGGCTGCCGCGTAGGTCTCGCGACCCGGCACCGGACGCGCACGGGCCCACGGCGACGGAATCGATGGACGCTGATCGATGGACTTGTGGCCGTGGCCGTAGTACTTGACGGTCATCGGCGTGTTGTCGCCACGAAAATGGTCCAGCGCCTTGCCGGCACCATGGCGCTCGCTGGTCATCTGCGCAACCGAACGATGCGTGAACGGCACGTGGTACATGTCGCCGTTGTTGTCATTTTGCAGCTTCCAGTTGGCGTTGAACACCATGCTGCTGCTGCGCACCACCCGCGCACCGGGCGTTGTGAGCGCAGTGCGCGACCAGTCGATCATTTCATGCGCCGGCCCGATCCACTGCGACAGCGGTTCGACATCCGGATTGAGCGAACCGAACACATACCCGCCATACGATTCGACGCGCGGAAAACGGCCCAAATTGTGTGCCGCCTTGTCGAACGCCGGTCCGTAGCCTTCGGCAAACGTCACGGTCTGCAACTCGCCGGTATTGGAAAACGCCCAGCCATGGTAGGCGCACTGGAAGCGCTTGGCATTGCCATGCGACTCCATGCACAGTGTTGTGCCCCGATGGGTACAACGGTTCATCAATGCCCGGATATCCCCGTCGGCAGTACGCGTGACGATCACCGGTCGACGGCCGACATTGATGCACTTGAAATCGTTTGCCAACGGGATCTCGGTCTCGTGCAGCAGAAAAACCCAGGTTCCGCCGAATATCTTGACCATCTCCTGGTCGAAGATGGCCGGGTCGGTGAACAAGGTGCGGTGCACACTGCCGTCGGGCCGCACCAGCGCGTCGTAGGGGCTCTGCGGCATCGAATGTTCGCCCGGTGCAGGCATGGGACGCAGCGGTTGCACAACAGACATCGGGCTCTCCTTAGGGTCAACGATACAAGCGCGCCGCCTGGCCGATCAGGAGGCGATCAGCTGCTGGAAGCGCACTGTCACCGCTGGCCCATTGGCGCCCCACCATTCAAAATTCTTCTCAAAGTATTTGCCCTTCATGCCGGGGCTGGTCGGCAGCTTGCTGGCCACGTCGGGCGGCATCATCGCCACTGCCTTGTCATTGGACAGGGTATAGGTGGTTTCGGTCATCCAGTTGACGGCCGCCTGGTCGTTGTTCAGGATGAAATTCATCAACCGGAATGCCGCTTCCTTGTTCCGGCTGCCCTTGGGCACCACCAGGTAGTCGCCGTTGAGTTGCAGCTGGTTGTAGACAAACCCGATCTTGGCACCCTTGCTGTTGGCGATCGCCACGCGCCCGCTGGCGATCTGCGAAATCGGGCCCAGGCCTTGCTGCAGGAAATTGACCGGCTCCTGGTTGTTGTCGAACCAGTGCACGTTCTTGATGCCCAGCTTCTTCAGGCTGTCGAATGCCAGCTCCACATTGAGCGGATAGAGTTTGTCGATCGGTACTCCGGCGGCCAACAACGCGAGCTCCAGGGTCGGCGTGTCCGACACATGCTTGCCCAGGCCGCGCATTCCCTTGTAGCGGTTCAGGTCCCATACGTCCGCCCAGGTGCGGGGCGCATCGGCATCGGAGACCTTGCGCTGGTCGTAACCGATGCCTGACAGGAACAGGGCGTACTCAATGCCGAACTTGTGGCGGGCAAACAGGGGTACCTTGTCCAGTTTGACGATGTTGGTGTCGATCGGCTCGAACAGGTCGTCACGCAGACCGGTGATGAAGTCCCCACCGGCGAGCTCGACCAGATCCCATTGAACATTTTTTGACAGCACCTGGATCTTGACCGGCGCCAGCGCCTGGTTGACACCCTGCTGTACGGTCAGCCCGGACTCCTTCTCGAACGGCTTGACCAGATGCTTGTTCACGGCGTCCCCGTAGGAGCCGCCATAGGACGTGAAGTTGAAAGTTTTCGACTGCGCCCGTACCAGTGGCACCTGGGCGATGGCGGCTGCTCCGGCTATCGCCTTGACCAGCATGCGGCGCCCCATCACCGGCTGGTCACTGTCCGAAAGGCCCTGTGTTGGTTCAGCCATTGCGCCCTTCTGAGTGAATTGAAATCCCATGGCACACGCTCCTTGCAGTAATATTCAGACATTCCCATTATGCAACACTGTTGCAGGGCATGCAACAGCGGCGGGCTCACCCATGCGCTCAGGCGACGTTCAGCGGCGCCAGTTCGCGCTCGATCGCCGCGCGGCGCTCGGCATCGGGCAGGTGCTGGAATCGGATATAGGCGTCGGCAATTTTCCGTGAGGTCTCCAGGATCAGTGCCCGGTCGTCCCCCGCCCCTTTTGGAACCCGCAGGATCGTGTCACCGCCAAATGTCGACACGAAGGATTCGTCGCCGGCCTGCGGCGCCATCGGCTCGATGCCCTGCTGCAGATTGCGCACGCCCTTGCGCAGCGCGTTGCGCAACAAACGCACACCCTGGTCGGTCCCTCCCAGCGTCTCGCGCTGGTGGCTGTTGATCGGGCCCTGGCTGACCCAGGCGTCCCAGTCGCCCGGGTTGGACTGGCGTTGGCTGAACGGCCGATCGGCGTTCTGGCCGTAGAAGTCCACCGACTCCCAGCCGATTTGGTCGCGCCTGGAGCGGCCTTGCGGGTCGTCCATCTGGTTCAGGTTGCGCCAGGCGATGACGTAGGTATTCGTGTCGTCGATCGGCACCACCCAACGCGTCAGGCTGGTGCGGCCGAAATAGCGCACCTCTTCGCCCTTTTCATACAGGCCGCCGTTTTGAGAAAAATTGGGCAGCAGGTGGTCGTGCATCCGGATCCAGATGTTGTCGCCACTGCGCCGCGCATTGGTATAGAAGAAACCGAACTCGCGCTCGTGGTAGTCGACTATGGGCAATTCACCCCAGGCGACCTCAAACTGCACGCCCGACATCCGGGTATGGAGAAACGGCGTGTGGTAGGGGTCCATCGAGTTTTCACTCACCTGCAGCCAGTTGCAGGGCGAATGGATCTGCCACGGCACCATCTCGTTGCCCGGGTGGTCCATCATGTCGAGTTTGGGGAACGGAGGCTTGCGCTCGATCGGGCCAAAATACGCGAACACCAGCCCCTTGTACTCGACGACCGGGTAGGCGCCGTGGAACAGCCGCTCCTTGATCTGGCTGCCGGGTGCCTCGCCGGGAGTCTCGAGGATGCGCCCTTCGTGGTTGAAACACCAGGCGTGGTAGGCACAGCGGATTCCATGGGTGGCAACAATGCCGTATTCCAGCGACATGCCGCGGTGGCTGCAATGCTTGTGCACCAGGCCGATGTCGCCTGACAAGTCGCGGTACAGCACCAGGTCTTCCCCCAGGATGCGGAGCGCCATCGGCTTGTCGGTCAGGCGCGAGGTCATCATGATTGGGTGCCAGAAGCGGCGCAGATACTCGCCTGCTGGTGTACCCGGCCCGACCCGTGACAGTTCATCGTCGACCGGTCGGTCCTTCGGCTTGTTGTAGCCGCTGTAGATCACGTTCACTGCGCGCGGGTTGTCGCTCATGGGTGCATCTCCTCAGTTTGCCAACAACCGGCTCAGGTTGTCGTTCAGAAATTGGGTGTCGATCGGGTTGCCAGCCGGGTTGCCGCCGCGGTGGCCCCAGTTGGTCGGGATCGGTGCGAGTTCAGCGTTCTTCATCAGGGCCACTTCGCGCCGGTTGTCCTCGACCGTGAAATACAGGTCGGTTTCGCTGGGCATGATCAGCGCACGGGCGGTGATCGACCCCAGAGCGTGGGCGAAATCCCGGTTGTAGACACCGTTGTCGCTGATATCGGCGTGTTGCCAGGTCCACATATGGGCCAGCAGATTGTTGGCATCACGTCGCAAAAAATTGCCCTCCCAGGACATCACCAGAAAGTCCTCCAGCGACGAGAACCCGATGTCGCGCCACATTGAATCGCGGTAAAACGCCTGCGATAGCGCCCAGCCGGCGTAGACACGGCCCATCGCACGCAGGCCACGCTCAGGTTTGCCGGAAAACCAGCCGTCCTGGTAACCCACGTCTGCCGTCAGCGCCGCCTTGACACCTTCGAGGAACACAAAGTTGTGCGGCGAGCAACGTGCAGCACCGCAGGACACGCCGATACGCTGGACCATCTCCGGGTACTGCGCCGCCCACTGGTAAGCCTGGATACCGCCCATCGACCAACCGTAAACCAGCTGCAAGGTGGTGATGCCGAACACATCGGTCAGCAATTTGTGCTGCGCCGCAACATTGTCATGCGGTGTGAAGTGCGGGTAGCGGCTTTTGTCGTAGGGCGCCGGCGTGTTCGATGGCGATGATGACAAGCCATTGCCGAACATATTGGGAACGATGATGAAGTACCGGGTCGGGTCCAGGGCCGCGCCTGGCGCCACCATGAACTCGATGTCCGTGTGGTGGGCCCCGAACGGCGTGCAGTAGACAACTGCGTTGCTGCGCGTCGCGTTCAAGGTCCCGTAGGTCTTGTAGGCAAGTTTTGCCCCGCGGTAGGTCAGGCCCGACTGCAGTGCCAGGTTGCCCGCGTCGAAAACCTGGTAGTCCAGAGTGCTTGCGCTTGTCATGCTGTCTCCAAAAGTGTGCCGACCCACAGGCCGGCGTTCAACAGTTCGTCATCGTGGCCTGCCAGAGCCACCAATTGCACCGCCAGTGGCAGACCCTGTGCGCCACGTCCCACCGGCACACACAGGCTGGGACCCTGGAGCGCTGTCCACATGCGGCTCATCAACGGGTCACCGGTGCCTGACGTGGCCAACGGGGCCTCGCCGATCGCGGCCGGGGATATCCATGCATCCAGGTCCACCGCCAAGCTTCGCAGGATGTTCCTGGCCAGTTCCACCTCACATTTCGCACTTGCGTAGTCATGCCGGCTGACGTTGCGGCCGGATTCAGTCAAGGCAAGAAAAGCAGCGCTGAGCTGACCCGGGCAACTGGTCGTCTCAAACACGTAGTTGTGCGCCGCTTCATAGGCCATGATCTTTTTCTGGGCGTCGATCAGCCCGGCGAACTGCGCGGGAAGTTCCAGTTCGCTGACCACTGAACCGGCTTTTCGACAGGCCTGCACCACGGTTTCCAATGCGTTCTGCGCTTGGGGTTCGGCCTGTGACCACTGCGCAGTGCGGCAGACCGCCAATCTGGGTGGCGCGGCGAGCGGCCGATGGTCAATCGGGATGCCGCCAAGCAGCACAGAGCGCATCAAAACGATGTCGTCCACCGATCGGGCCAGTACCCCCAGGGAATCCAGCGACTCGGCAAACGGACGGATGCCCGACAGGCTGAACTCCCCGTGGCTGGCCTTGTAGCCGTACACGCCGCAAAACGCCGCTGGCCGGGTGACGGACGCTGCAGTCTGAGAGCCCAGCGCCACCGGCACCATACAGTCCGCGACCGCCGCTGCCGAACCGCTGGACGAACCGCCGGGCGTGTGCAGCAGATCGTGCGGATTGCGCGTTTTGCCAGGCTGGAAATAGGCGAACTCGGTGCTTACCGTCTTGCCCAGAACAATCGCTCCGGCCGCGCGCAACGCTGCCACGCAGGCGGCGTCCCACTGCGGCTGGCGCTTGGCATAAATCTGCGAGCCCAGCGTGGTCGGCATGTCCACTGTGTCGATGATGTCCTTGATACCCACCGGAATGCCATGCAAGGGACCCTGCGGTGCCAGCTTGTCGGCGGCGCGCGCCCGCTCCAGGGCGCGGGTGGCATCAAGAAACTGCCAGGCACCCACCTGTGGCTCGCGCTGCGCGATTCGCGCCAGGCAGGACAACATGAGCTCTTCGCAACTGAGCGTGCCAGTACGAATCTGCGCCGCTGCCCGACTGGCGGACAAGGCGCCAATCAGGCTGTGATCCATGTCTCGGAAAACGCCAGAAAGGCCGAACTGGCTGTGCGCCCCATGAATGGCCGTGGAAATGGATGGCCAGGCAACTGGCGGCCGTTCACGGTGATGGAAGCCTCGGCGCTCTCGACAAACACGCTGTACATCTCGTGCTCGCCGGTGGCCGTCATGTCGGGCAATACGTCGGCTGCAAACGGCTTGCCAAGCTGACCCCACAACAATTCAAGCTGCAGACCCGGCGCTGTGACCGACACCGAACTGGAGCGCAGGTTGTCGCCGCCAGCGGCATGGGCTGTCATCGGCAGGTACTGCAGCGGTCCGAATGCCTTGGCGTCGCGGAACACGCCGAACCGCTTGCAGAAATTTTCCACAAGGTAACGCGCCAGTGGCTCGTTGTCGGAAACGCAAAAATTCGCAACTGTTGGCCAGCCGGCGGTGCTTGACGGGTCTTCGAACAACACGACTGCATGGCCCTTGCCAAAGGGTGACCAGGCAATCCTGAACCACACCATCAAGGACTTGAAAGGGCCTTCTGCGCTGTCCTTGAGGTAGATGCCAGGGTTATCGCCCGACCAGTCGACGGCGCCATCGGGGAAAGGATGTTGGGGCATTCGCGGAATCTCCTTTGCTGGCGCCATGGCCAGCGTTGTTGTTCAGTGGGAAAGTATCTGGCTCAAAAATAGCTTGGTGCGGTCCGATTGGGGGTTCTCGAAGAGTTCCTTGGGCGGCGCCTTCTCGACGATGCGCCCAGCGTCCATGAAAACCACGGTGTCGGCGACCTTCTTGGCAAAGCCCATCTCATGGGTCACGCAAATCATCGTCATGCCGGACTGCGCCAGGTCGATGATCACGTCGAGCACCTCCTTGATCATTTCCGGGTCGAGCGCCGAGGTCGGCTCGTCGAACAGCATCACCTTGGGCTCCATGCACAGCGACCGGGCAATCGCCACGCGCTGTTGCTGCCCGCCCGAGAGTTGTGACGGGAACTTGGCCGCCTGCTCCGGGATGCGCACCCGCGTCAGGTACTCCATGGCCTTGGCCTCGGCCTGGGAGCGCGACGTGCCGCGTGCACGAATTTGCGGCAAGGCGCAATTCTCCAGCACCGTCAGATGCGGAAACAGGTTGAAGTGCTGAAACACCATGCCAACCTCGCGCCGGATGGCAGCCACATGCGCAGTGTCGTGGTCGAGCTTGATGCCGTCCACCACGATGGTGCCTTCGTCATGCTCTTCCAGCCGGTTGATGCAACGGATCAGCGTCGACTTGCCTGACCCGGACGGGCCGCAGATCACCATGCGTTCTCCGCGCCGTATGCTGAGGTCCACGTCGCGCAGGACATGCAGGTCGCCGAACCATTTGTTCACGCCTTTGAGCTGGATGATGTCAGAGTCCATGGGTCACAACCTGCTATTTGAGGGCACGGGCGTAACGCCGCTCCAGCGCCGAAAACACGAGGGACAGCGTGAAACAGATCACGAAATACATTGCGCCTACAAACAAGAATACTTCGAACACCCGCTGCGTGGTGATCTGCACATCCTGCGCCATGAAGGTCAGTTCCTGGATCGATACCAGCGACACCAGCGACGAATCCTTGATGAGTTGTATCAGCTGGCCGGCCATGGGTGGCAGCACATTGCGAAAGGCCTGCGGCAACACAACAAAACGAGTCACATCCCGCGGATTCATGCCCAGGCTCTCGCCCGCCTCCACCTGCGACTTGGACACAGACTGCAGGCCGGCGCGCACGATCTCGGTCACGTAGGCACCCGAAAACACCGACAGGCAGATCAGCCCAAGCAGGAAGTTGTCGAATAACTTGGGCGAACCGAACATAAGGGACAACCACCATTGCGCGGTGGGAGACAAGTCCTTGATGCGATCCCCCAAGCCCAGCGCTGGCATGATCTGGCTGGCGATGAAGAATACAAACACGAACACAAAAACCACGGGTGGAATATTGCGGATCAGCATCACGTAGGCGGTGCCGATCAGCCTGAACATCAGCTTCTTGCTGACCCGTGCGAAACCCATCACGGTGCCGATGACGCTGGCTACCAGGATGCCCCAGAAAGCGAGCCGCAGCGTGGTGGCCAGGCCCTCGAACAGGATGTTTGGAACCCAGGCCTTCGTGGCTTCGTCAAACCGGTAGACAAATGGCCAGACGGTGGACCAGTTCCATTTGTAGCTGAACACGCCACCGGCGCGCCACAGCAAGGCACCCAGTGCCAGCGCAAACACCAACAGCAGGGCCGTGTCGATCCAGGTCCATCGGAACCGTCGGATGACAGGGCGTGTTCTGGAAATGGTTTGCGGCATGGTAATTGGTGGCAGCGGTCCCGCGGTCAATGCACTTTGTAGCGTCGCTCCAGCCACGCCACAACCAGCGACAACGAGATTGTCATGACCAGGTACAGCGCGGCGGTGGTGAGCCAGATTTCGAACGCCATGAAGGTATCGGACACCACCGTGCGTGCCTGCGTCGTCAGATCGAACACCGCGATCACACTGACGATGGCGGAGTGCTTGACCAGGTTGACAACGATGCCCCCCAACGGAGGCAACATCAGGGGCACAGCCTGCGGCAGGATGATGTCGCGGTACATGTCAACGGTGGAAAAGCCCAGGCTCTGGCTGGCCTCGCGCTGGCCCTTGGGCACCGCCACGATGGCGCCGCGGATGATCTCCGCCGTGAATGCCCCTTCGTAAAAGGCCAGGCACAGGATACCGGCCCATTCGCGCGGTATGCCAAGCACCGCAGCGATGATGAAATAAAAAACAAGCACCTGCACCAGAATTGGCGTGTTGCGAATCACCTCGATGTAGACCCATGCCAGCGCGGCACCGACGATGGAACCTGACAAGCGCAGCAGCGCCGTCGCGAGGCCGATCAGCATGGCCAGGATGCCGGCTTTCCAGGCGATGTCGATGGTGACAAACACCCCCTTCATCAACGGGCCCCAGATCAGCTCGCCATCGATCACCCGGTAGATGTACTTGGGTACTTTGTCCCATTTCCACTGGTACTCCATGCTCTGCGCACCATGGACGGTCAAGGCCAGCAGCAGGCCGAAAAGCACAACGAACTGAAACGACTCGAACCAGGCCGCGCGATGCCAGACGATGGCTCGTGCGGCGGGTCTGGTTCTGCTGGTCTGGTTCAATTTAGTTGCCTCTGGGTAAATTTACCACAACCGCCGCGACCTGCCCATGAATTAGTGGTCCGCACAGGCCTTCAGCTGGCAATTGGCAATTGGAAACCAAGTGTCAGGCATATCGGGTCGGTGAAAAAGGCGCCAAGTCGACGCTTGTGCGCCGCCCGGCCAGCAAATCCGCCACGATGGCAGCAGTCACCGGTGCCAGGGTCATGCCGATATGTGCATGGCCAAACGCGAGTATCGCGCGGTTGCTGGCGGGGGCAAACCCGATCACCGGCAGGCCGTCAGGCAAGGACGGTCGAAATGCAGCAACCATGGCAGCAGACGTGGCAAGTCGGCCTGTTGAATACCCAGGCGCGCTTCCACCTCTGCGCCATCGATGGGGTGTTGCAAGCGCATCGGTGCGCCGCCCAGTCCCACGTTATGGCGACAGCACCACCTTGTGTTTCGCATTGGCCTGGGCCTTGGCCGGGTTGAACCACCAGGGGCGGCGTTGGCCATCGGCCCAGAGCCTGGCCTGGTCGTTCTGGTGCGGCTGGAAATGCCGCTCGCTCACCCCGCCAACGAGCACCGCCTCGATCTTGTCGGGGTCGCCGAAATCGGCCACCAGTTCCATCGAGGCGAAGAAGTTCACATCGAACGGTTTCTGGAAATCGTACACACCGCGGCGCAGTGTTTCGCCGCTGCCGGCGCGCTCCAGCGTGAAGCCGCCCACCAGTTCCTGCCCGATGCCATTGCGCCGCAGCGGGCTGACGAAACGCAGGGTGTGGGCCTTGCCCCAGCGCCAGGCGGCCGGGTCCTTGCCCTGTGCGGCCTCGAGCGGTGCACGGGCACGCGGTGCAGCGCTGCGGATCACGTCGGCCAGCGTTTCCCGCCGCCCGGGCGTGCGGTTGTCGTCGAACCAGATGGCGTCAGGCCTGGCCACCAGTGCGTCGAAACGCTGCTGCCAGAAATACCAGGTGGACAACATGTCGCTGACCGCATCGTCGCCGAGTTCGTCACTGAAGGTGCCAATCGCGATCTCGCGGTAGAGCGCCTGGTAGACCAGCGGCGCGGCCTGGTCGGCGCGGTCTACACCGTCCCACTTCTCCAGGATGGCGGCCAGGTCGCGCTGCGCCGGGTCGTCCTTGAGTGCGGCCACGATGGATGCGCGCAACGTATCGCTCTGGAGGTTGCGCTCGTCGTGCATCAGCCGGATGTGGTCGTCCACCGTCATCTTCTGCGCGGCGCCGAGCACCTGGCCCATGCGGGCATAACGGTAATTCGGCGCAACGTAGTTGGTGTAGTACCAGGGGTAGTCCTTGGGGCGTGTGTCGTGGTTGGCCGTGCCGACCCAGGCGCGTGGCGGGTCGGCCATGCCGGGCATGCGGTCCTTGGGGATGAAGCCGGTCCAGTCGTCGCTGCCGTCCTTGGGCGGCAGGCGCGGAAAACCGCCGTCGGCGCCGGCACGGATCGGCACCGCACCGCTGGCCCGGTGGCCAATGCTGCCCTGATCGTCGGCATACACGAAGTTGAACATCATCAGGTCGATCTTCTGCACTTCGCGGTCGAAGGCCGCCGCGTTGGGCGCGGTCAACAGGCCTTCGATGCCAAGCACCGGCCCCAGAACCTCGGCGTCGGTGGAGCGCAGCACCAGCAGCTTGTCGCCCTTGGGGCCCAGGCCGGCGTGGTCGCTGATCACCGGCCCGCGTCTGGTGAAGCGCAGCTTGAGCGGGTGCTCGCGGTAACCGCCCTCGGCGGCCTTGTCCTTGATGCGGATGGACTCGGTGGCCGTGACGAACGGTACGCTCTTGCCACCGTCCAGGTAGTTGGCCGGGTTGGCTTGGTCCGCCGTTTCGACATACAGGTCCTGCACGTCGCCATAGGCGTTGGTGACGCCGAACGCCACGTGTTTGGTGCGCCCGACCATGATGCCGGGCATGCCCGGCAATGCTGCACCGACGGCCTGGATCTCAGGCGTGAACAGGCCCACCGGGTGCCAGGTGCCGGGCAGGATGCGGTTGTCCAGGTGCGGGTCGTTGGCCACCATGGCCTTGCCGGATGCCGAACGCGAGGGGCCGACGGCCCAGTTGTTCGACCCCAGCCCCTGGTGGTTGAGGTTGTCCGGCTTCACGGCGAGATCCGACCACTGGATGTTCAGCTGCGCCCAGTCGGTGCGTGGTGGCTGCGCCGCGCCACCCTGCGCGGTGGCGGTGGCCGACGGTGCCCAGTCCGGGTTCGAGGTCAGCGGGAAGATGTCACGCGCACGCTCCAGGCCCAGTTTGTCCATCAGTTTTTGCGCCACCACCTCGGCCTTGAAGTTGGTTGAATGGGTGTAGTGCACAAAATGCACCAGTGTGACCAGGTCTGCCACGCTCCAGGGTTTGGGGCTCAGGCCGGCCAGCTTGAACTCGATCGGGTGGTCGCCCACGTGCCCCTCGACGTAGGCGTTCACGCCATCGACGTAATGCTGCAGGTAGCTGCGCGCCGCAGCGTTCAATTTGGGCGCATGGCGTTCGCCATTGCGCGATATGCCCAGCACCCGCATGCGGATGTCGCTGGGCAAGGCGTCAGGGCCGAAGGTGGCCGCCAGTTCACCGCGCCAGGTGGCGCGGTACAACTCGAACTGCAGCAACCGGTGCTGGGCGGTGACAAAACCCTGCGCGCGCAGCAGGTCGGGCGTGTTGGCCGCGAAGATGTAGGGTATGCCCAGGTCGTCGCGCAGCACTGTGACAGGGGCCGTCAGGCCGGGGAGTTTCATGTCGCCATCGACCTGTGCATGACCGGCCGCGCGCAGCTTGAGGTAGCCGCCAATGGCACCGGCCACGATCAGCAGCAGCAAAGCGAGGGGGCTCCATTTCAGAATCTTGCGCACGGGGCGTCTCCTGTTACCTGATATTGCCCGGCGTCACCCAGCGCCGTCGCGCAGCACGCCGCTGCCGATCCACTGTCCTATCTGGTTGTCGTCGAAACCGAGTTCACGCAGCACTTCGCGGCCGTGTTCACCAAGGTGCGGGGCAGCGGCCGTCGGGCAAATCGCCACGCCATCAAACCGCGCCGCCGCCCGTGCCAACCGGACGCGGCCGACCGCGCCGTGGTCGAGTTGGACCAGCGTCTGGTTGTGCACGACCTGCGGGTCGACCAGCACGTCATGGCGCTCGTTGACACGGCCCACCGGCGCGCCTTCGACCCGGCCGGCTGCTTCTAGCGCCGCGGTGGACTGGTGCGCTATCAGTGGCTCTAGCAGAGCGCGAAGTTCCGCCGGGTGGCGACTGCGCGTCTGCGGCGTTGAAAAGCGGGCGTCCTCGGCGATGTCGGGCCGCCCCAGGGCGCGGCACAGTGCCCTGAACTCGGCCTGTTGCGGCATCATCACCGCCACCAAGCCGTCGGCGGTGGCGTAGGGTTTGAGCGTGCTTCCGATCTCGGGAAACCCCTGTGGCGCGTCTTCGAGAAAGACGTGGTTGTACATCGCGTCGATCCACTGGAAGGCCAGCGTCGCATCGAGCATGGACACCTCGACATGGCGGCCCTGGCCGTCGCGCTCGCGCGCGAACAGCGCCGCGGTGACTGCCTGGGCAGCGGTCAACGCGGTGAGTTTGTCGCAGGCGGTCGTGGACAACAAACCCGGCAGGCCGGTATGTTTGTCACGGTGGGATGCAGACACGCCGGCCACCGCCTGGATGACGGCGTCGTAGGCACGGTCTTCGGCGCGCGGGCCATCGGGGCCAAAACCCGTGATCGACAACTGGACCAGCCTCGGATTCAGGGACTGAAGGTGCCGGCGGTCCAGCCCCAGGCGTTCCATCACACCGGGCCGGAAATTGCTGACCAGCACATCGGCCTGGCGCACCAGGGCGGCGAGGATGGTGCGTGCCTCAGGGTGCTTCAGATCCAGTGCGATCGAGCGTTTGCCGCGGTTGGCTGTGATGAAGGCCGCCGACAAATCACCCTTGGCCGGGCCGACCACGCGACTGGTGTCGCCTTCCGGCGCTTCGACCTTGATGACCGAAGCTCCCTGGTCGGCCATCAGCGCAGTGGCCATCGGCCCGGAAAACACGTTCGAAAAATCGACGATGCGAATGCCGGCGAGCGGCCCGGCGTGGGCCGCTGGTGCGCCGCCCACTCAAGCCCCTTCGATCTTGGCCGTCTGCATCATCTTGCGCCACACCGGCAACTCGGCCTGGATCTGCGCGGCAAACGCATCGGACGACTTGGGCGTCGGCGCGGGCGTGTTCTGCTTTTGTTCGAACATGGCCACTGTCTCCGGGGTCACCAGCCAGCGGTTCAGCAGGCTGTTCAGGCGGGTGACGAGTTCCGGTGGCATGGACGCGGGCCCGAACATCCCGTACCAGGGCACGAAACCGACCGGGTAGCCCTGCTCACCCATCGTCTGCACCTCGGGCACTTGCGGCAGGCGCTTGGGCGAGAGCGCGGCAATGGCACGAATCCGGCCCGCCTTGATCAGCGCGACAGGGGTGCCGGCATCGATCGTCGAGACCTGCAACACCCCCGACACCACGTCGGGCGCGATGGCTGCGACGGTCTTGTAGGGAACATGGTTCAGTGTGATGCCGGTCTGCGCCTTCAGGGTTTCCATGACGAGGTGCCCGCCAGACCCGACGCCCCAGGAGCCGTAGTTGATGCCACCGGGCTGGCTCTTGGCGTAGGCGATCAGTTGCTGGAGGTTGTTGACCGGCAATGCCGGATTGACCACCAGCAGGTTGCCGCCTTCACCGCCTATCAGGCCGATCGGCTTGAGGTCGGCAATCGTGTCGTGCTGCAACTTGGCATTCATGGCCTTGTTGCCGAGAATCGCCGCGGCGAAGGAGATCAGCAAGTTGTAGCCGTCGCCGGGCTGGCGCACCACCTGCTCGTGGGCAATGACGCCGTTGGCACCCGGCTTGTTGTCGACCAGCACGGGTTGGCCCAGTTCCTTGCTGAGCCACTCTGCCAGGGGGCGGCTAAAGATGTCGGCGCCGCCGCCGGCGCCACTGGGCAACACCAGCCGGATCGGCTTGGTCGGCCATGCGGCCTGGCTGTTGCCAAGCAGCGGCCAGGCCGCGGCAAGGCTGGCACCCAGTGCCTGCAGGGCGCGCCTGCGGCTCGGGGCTGGGGGCAAGGTCGGAAGCTGGTGCATGGATACCTCCATATAAACACAATTGGAATCGGCCGGGTACGAAATCGGCGGGGCGTCCGGGCAATGTCGCCGCCGGCGCGCTGCGTGTCAAGCGGTACTAACCATGACACCTGGGCCCGACTGGCAGGCCCTGACCCCTGCGCTGATGGGCAGTTTTCACGCGGGCTCGATGGCCACGCCACCGGTGATTTGCCCGGTGGCCTCATTCGCGCGCCACAAACGGTGCCGGGCTGAACTTCAGCTGGCGCGAGGCCCCTGTGTCGCGGTGGCTGGCATCAGGCTGGGCTGGGGCAGCAGGGTCGGGTTGCGCTGCTCCAGGATGTCGTGCATGCGCAGTGCGATGACATCGAGCAGGTGTTGTTGCGCAGGCACGATGTAGAAACGGTCCTGCTGGATCCCTGACACCACGGCTGCAGCCACGACCGACGGATCGAACCCCGCATCGAGCGCGGCGCGGAAGTTCTCCGACATTTTTCGTATGTTGGCTGGCAAAGCACCGATGTCCGTCGCAGGGCCGAACTCCGCTGGCCGGTTGCGTTCAGCGTCCACGATCGACGTGCGGATCAGGCCCGGGCACAAGACCGACGCCGACACCTTCGCTCCGAGTTCTTTGAGGTCCTTGTACAGGCCCTCCGTGAAACATGCGACGGCGTGTTTCGAGACGAAGTAGGGGTTGCCACCGGATATCAAACCGGCGACGGATGCCGTATTGACGATATGGCCCTCGTCGCCGCCGGCCAGCATGCGCGGCACAAACTCGCGCACGCCGTACAACACGCCCATGAAGTTCACCTTGTGGATCCAGTCCCAGTCCGACAGGCGCGTCTCCCAAGCCAGCGTGCGCAGCGCCGGCGTGGCGACACCGGCGTTGTTGCAGACCACGTGCACGGCGCCGTACTGTGCATAGGCGGCATCCGCCAGTGCCTTCACATCGGATTCGACGGAGACATCGGTGCGGCAGGCAATACCTGTCGCACCCGATGCACGCAGGTTGTCGTGCGCGCGCGCCAGGGCCGCCGCGTCGACATCGGCCAGCACCAGCTTCATGCCTTCGTTCGCAAAGTGATTGGCCATCGCCAGGCCGATGCCGCTGCCAGCGCCGGTCACGACGGCCACACGCCCGTTCAGATCTTTCATGGAGTCTCCTGTTGTTGAGGTGATTGGTTGTGAATGGCGACACAGCCTGGCGCGTCAACGCTCCGGTGCAATCGCTCCAGCGTAATCGTACAAGGCGCCCAGAACCCCCTGCCCGCGCTCATCGGCAGTTTCCGACAGGGTGTCGATCTGGTTGAACAACGCGTCGATCGTGCGTGCGCCTGCGGCACCCCCGAACAAGCGGGCCGCGCGGTGCTCGTGCCACAGCACCGATTCGTCGGCGTTCAGTGTGGCGGGGAAATTGCGCGCGCGGTACCGGAACAGCAACTCGTCCAGGCGGCGGTCGTCGAAACTGTTGCGCGAGGCGGCCAGTTTGTCGGGCGCCAGGGCGCGCAACTGGTTGAGCCGGCGGCGGTCGCCCTGGCCGACGAAACCGCCGTACAAATCCTCGTCCACATCCGGCGCACCTTCGGCGGGACGCGCAAACACGGCCGGCCAGATCGCGCTCATGTCAGGCAGGTCGCGCGCCACGGCAGCATGCCGCAGGGCCTGGCCCACGTCGATGTTCCATTTGGCGGCCATCGCCGGCGAGAGGGTCTTGAGGTTGCCCATCACCATCGGCGACTTGTTGAGGTGCACCGTCTTGACCGGCAGGCGGCTGACACCCTGGGGCAGGTCGGCAGTCCGGGTGAAAAGCCGCAGGCGGATCTCGTCGGCGTTCAGGCTTGCAAGCTCTGCCGGTGCGTGGGCCAGGTCCCAGGCGATGAGTTCGTTCTTGTTGGTGGGGTGCATGGCCAACGGCCACATGATTGCCAGGCACCCACGGTCGGCCGGGAACATGCCCGAGATGTGCAGGAAGGGTTTGGCGGCTTGCGGCGTCGTCGGCAGGCCCAGCTCCTGCGCCACGCGGTCCTTCTTGCGCAAGGCCAGGCAGAACTCGAACAGGCGCGGTTGGCGGTCGCGGACCAGCCGCGCCAGCGCCAGCGTGGCGCGCACGTCGCTCAAGGCATCGTGGGCGGCTTCATGCACCAGGCCGTTGGCAGCGGTCAGGTCGGTCAGCTTGAAACTTGCGCTTCCGTCAGGCTTGGTTGGCCACTGGATACCCTCAGGCCGCAGTGCGTAGGCGGTACGCACCACGTCGAGCAGATCCCAGCGGCCGCAGTCGTTCTGCCACTCGCGCGCATAGGGGTCGATCAGGTTGCGCCAGAACATGAAACGCGTGATCTCGTCATCGAAACGGATGGTGTTGTAACCCACGCCGATGGTGCCGGGTGCCGCCAGCGCCTGTTCGATCCGCGCCGCGAACTGGTACTCGGGTATTCCTTTTTCAAGGCATTCCTGGGGGGTGATGCCGGTGATCAGGCAGGACTGCGGGTCGGGCAGGAAATCATTGGCCGGCTGGCAATGGAACATCATCGGCGCACCGACTTCGTTCAGGGCCGCGTCGGTGCGAATGCCGGCAAACTGCGCCGGGCGATCGCGCCGCACGTTGGCGCCAAAGGTTTCGTAGTCGTGCCACAGGAACGTGTGGGACGGCGCAGCGGGGACATGTTCTGGCAAGGTTGGCTCCAATCAGGTACGGGGCAATTGTCAGCGCCTGCGCGCCGAGCGCACTCCGACCAGAGCGGCGACCATTCCCAGAACGCGCTGCAGGCAAATGGCATCGGCCACCTCGACCGTGAAGGTCATCCAGGCGGTGCCCCTGACTGACTGGGTCAACACGCCGATGACGTTCATCTTTTCCTTGGTGAAAACCTCGGAAATATCGCGCAGCAGACCCTGGCGGTCGGTGGCCTCGATGGCCACGTCGACCGGATAGACCGAGGCAAGGTCGGCCTTGGGCTCGCCCCAGCCCACGTCGATCAAGCGCTCGCCATTGCGCGCAACCATCTCCCGCAGGTTGGAGCAGTCCGCGCGGTGCACACTCACGCCCTTGCCACGGGTCACGAAGCCGCAGATGCGGTCTGGAGGTGCGGGCTTGCAGCACTTTGCCAACTGGGTCATCAGCGAATCGACGCCCACCACCAGCACGCCCCCGCCTGAGGACTTGCCCTGCTGGCTTGGCTTGCGGATCAACGGAGCGTCGTCCACCGGCAGCACTGGCTCCGCGGGCCGCAGCAGCAACTCGATGTTGCGCAACGAGAACTCGTCCTTGCCCACCACCTCGAACAACGCATCTGCGGAATCGAAACCGAGTCGGGCGGCCAGGTCGACCAGGTTGACCGCTGTCTTGCCCTCGCGTTGCAGAAGCTTTTCGACGGCCTCCCGGCCCTTTGCGACGGTCTCGTGCGTGGCCCGGGCATTGAACCAGGCACGCACCTTGGCACGTGCCCGGTGGCTGGCCAGGAAACCGAGTTCGGCATTGAGCCAGTCGCGGGACGGCCCGCCCTCCTTCACCGTGGTCACTTCGACGGTCTGGCCGTTTTTCAGCGGCGTGTTCAGCGGCACCATCACACCGTCGACCCGTGCGCCGCGGCAGCGGTGCCCCAGGTTGGTGTGCACGCTGTAGGCGAAATCAATGGCCGTGGCACCCTGGGGCAGTTCGATGATGGCCGCGTCCGGCGTGAGCACGTAGATGCGGTCGTCGAAGAAACCTGCGCCCGGCGCGCCGGACAGGTCACGTTCCCAGGCCAGCAACTGGCGCAACACTGCGATCTTGGCATCGTACTGGCCACTGGCGGAAACACCGGCATACCCCTTGGCGCCGGCTTCCTTGTAGGCCCAGTGCGCCGCGACGCCATGTTCGGCATGGTCGTGCATGGCCCGGGTACGGATCTGCACCTCGATCGGCTGCTTCTGGCCGTCGCGCACGATCGTGTGCAGCGACTGGTACCCGTTGCCCTTGGGTTTTGCCACGTAGTCGTCGAATTCGTCGGTGACAGGTGTGAAATGGCTGTGCACGCAACTCAGGGCCTGGTAACAATCGGCCACCGAGTCGACGACGACCCGCAGTGCGCGGATGTCGTAGAGCTGCGCAAAACCCAGCGACTTGCCCCGCATCTTCTTGACGATGCTGTAGATGTGTTTGGGGCGGCCCTGGACGGTTGCCACAATGCCTTCGCGCCGCAAATCCGCCTCCATGCCGGCGCGCAACAGCGCCATGGCGCGCTCGCGTTCGCCACGCTTCTGGTCCAGCAGGCGCGCCACTTCGCGGTAGGTCTCGGGCTCCAGGAATCGGAACGCCAGGTCCTCCAGCTCCCACTTGATCTCCCAGATGCCGAGCCGGTTGGCAAGCGGCGCGAACACCTGCAGGGATTCGCTGGCCAGGCTGGGCGGCACCGGCAGCTTGCTGGCGGCAAAGTGGCGCAGTGTCTGCAGGCGCGATGCCAGCCGCAACATCACGACCCGCAGGTCGCGCGAGAACGCCAGCAGCATCTTGCGGATGTTTTCGGTCTGCGCTGCCGCACTCTGCGCCATCGGCGTCGCGACGGCCGATGCGCCGGCCGCCTGCTGGGTGACGCGGGCCTGCCGCTGCACCCGCACCAGTTGGCTTGTCTCCATGGCGAGGGCTGCCAGGTTGTCGCCGAAACTCTTGGCGATGACCTCCTGCGGGCGGTTCAGATGGTCGCAGGCATAGACCAGGTAACTCGCCGCCTGCATCAGCCCGGAGCCACCAATCAGCTTGAGGATCGCCACCACCGCATCGGCATGGGCCAGGATGTTTTCGCCGGTGTCGAGTTCCTCGCCCGCAATCAACGGCAGGGCAAAAGCACGCGCGCGCAGTAACACGTCGGGCTGGTCGGCCACCGATTCGGCCGTGGCGGTGGCCACGCGTGACAGTGCGGCCGGAGTGGTCTCACCATGGTGGCTTTTCATGCGCAAGCCACCGCGTGCTCACCCAAGCAGGAAACGTGCGACACAGTCCACCTGGTCGGCAGGCACGAAGGTCGGGGCATGGCCGACACCGGCAAATTCCACCACTTGCGCCCTGGGACCACGCTGCGCCATGGCTGCGGCGGTCGCGCGGGTCAGCAGATCCGACTCGGCGCCACGTGTCAGAAGGGTTTTTGCCTGGATGTTGTCGTAGAGCTGCCACAACACCGCCTCACCGTGGGCAGAAGACTCTTGCGTTGCCGCGCGCACAGGTATCGCTATCGCCGGGTCGTAGTGCAATGTCAGCGACGAAGCATCGCCGTCGAGCGGTTTCACCATGTGCCGGGAAAGGTCCAGCCATTCCTGCTGCGTGTGCGGCCCGAAACCGGCCGAAATAGCCAGCGTCGCAGCCGCCGCCTGTTCCAGGGAGTCGAAACGCCCGGTCTGCCCCAGGTAGGTCTTGATGCGCTCAATCGCCTTCCAGTCGACGGCTGGCCCGACGTCGTTGAGCACCAGGCGGCGCACCGGCACAGGCAGCGGCAAGCCGGGCCGACCGCACACCACCATGCCGATGATCCCGCCCATGCTGGTGCCCACCCAATCCAGCACGGCCGGCTGCAGTTGCGCGAGCATGGCCAGCATGTCGCCGGCGTAGGCAGGAATCTGGTAACCCATCGGGTCCTTGAGCCAGTCGCTGCGGCCGCGGCCGACGACATCCGGGCACACGACGCGGACCGGCCCCGGCGCACGGGCGACCAGCGCGCGCGCCAGCACATCAAAATCACGCCCCTGGCGCGACAGGCCGTGCGCACAGACCACGACATGCCCGGCCGTAGCATCGCCCCACTGCCAATAAGCCATGCGGTGGCCGCCTTGTGCATCGGGGCACTGGACAAAAAACAGTTCAGGTTCGGTCATCGGCTGGGTTTTGGAGTGGAATGCAGGGCACAGGACAGGATAATCAGTGCAACACATCGTAATTCAATTGGAGGCCCCCATGCTCAAAGGCAAGACCGCACTCGTGACCGGCTCGACCAGTGGAATCGGATTGGGCATTGCCCAGGCCCTGGCCCAACAGGGGGCCAACATCGTTCTCAACGGGTTTGGCGATATTGAGGGCCCGAAGGCAGCGGTCGCGGCCCACGGCGTGCAGGTGGCCTACCACGGCGCCGACATGGGCAAGCCGGCAGAAATAGAGGACATGCTGCGCGCCGCCGCGCAGCAGTTCGGCCGGGTCGACATCCTGGTGAACAACGCGGGCATCCAGCATGTATCGCGCATCGAAAACTTCCCGACCGAGCGCTGGGACGCCATCATCGCCATCAACCTGTCGAGCGCCTTCCACGCCACGCGCCTGGCGCTGCCAGCCATGCAGGCCGCCAACTGGGGCCGCATCATCAACGTGGCGTCGGTGCACGGCCTGGTGGCGTCTGCAGAAAAGTCGGCCTACGTGGCCGCCAAACATGCGGTCGTCGGCCTGACCAAGGTCACCGCGCTCGAAAACGCCACCACTGGCATCACCTGCAACGCCATCTGCCCGGGCTGGGTGCTCACGCCACTGGTGCAAAAGCAGGTCGATGCCCGCGCCGCCTCTGCCAAGGTGTCCATCGAGGAAGCCAAGCGCCAGTTGCTGAGCGAAAAAGAACCCTCGATGCAGTTCACCACCCCCGAGGAACTGGGCGCGCTCGCGGTGTTTTTCTGCTCGGCTGCCGGCAACAACATCCGCGGCGTGGCATGGAACATGGACGGGGGTTGGGTGGCGCAATAGCCGCCCGCATGTGCCTTCGCCGTTCGCGAAGTCATCTTTGGAGTCCTCCGCGAGGTCAGCGACAATCCGGGCGTCTGTTTCGACACGCACATCCACAATAAGGAGATTCAATGGCCGTCCAACTTCTGCAAGACATCTACCTTTTCAAGGACCTCTTGCCCAAGGAACTTGACCAACTCAGTGAACTGGGCACCGTAAAGTCTTACCAGTCGGAAGACGAGGTCTTCCGGGAAGGCGAAGAAGCCAAGTCCCTCTACGTGATCCGCCATGGCACCGTGAGCATCCGGCAGGCCGGCAAGGACAAGGACCTCGACGTGGCTCAGCTTGGCACTGGCGCCCACTTTGGCGAGATGTCGTTTGCAGACGGCAACCCCCGCTCGGCCACGGCTGTGGCGCGGGAGCGCACGGAGCTGCTGGAAATCAGTTTTGACAAGCTGGCCGCTTACTTCGACAAGAACCCGACGACTGCGCTCAAGGTCTACCGTTCTCTGACGCGCTTTCTGGCAGGCCGGCTGCGTGTAACCACCATGGACCTGTCGTTCTCACGCGAAAAGAACATCCGGCACTTCTGAAGGCAGGGGGATCAACCCAGCTTGATAGCCAGGTCCACCGCGCGCTTTACGACCCACATGGGCGACTCGCGTCCGTCAATGCCCATGAACCGCCTTCCAGGCTGTGTATTCGGACGGTCGTAAACCGCAGCGCGCCAGCACCCCCTCGTGCAGCCTGCGGAGTTCTTCGACAATCAGTGCATGTACACCTTTTTGCTCGCCCTCAGGAACAAGTTTTGCCACGGCTCGCTGAATACAGGCAAACGGCTCAAGTCCCGGCTGCGTGGTCATTTCGTACACGCCGAGGACGGCCCGACTGTAGGCCTGCTCCGGCACGTCCAGAAAAGTCTGAGGGCAAAGGTTCGCACGGAACAGCGGCAAATTCGCGGCCAGTCGCGAGGTGCACTTGTTGGTGTCGGCAAAGGGTGTTGTGGCGCCGTTCGAAGTTCATGCGGCAAAGTTATGGCGCAGTTCAAGGCTATCTGCGCCACATAAATGGGGAAGACGAGGCCTACCATGTGATGCCGAGCCCTATAGTGCACCCATTTACACCCAATATGGCGCGGTTCTTGAAACTGCGCCACGGTCCTGAACGGGCTAAAGATCGCTGGCGCTGCTCGAATTCCATCTTGCGTTCTTGGGCTTGGGCGACGAGTTCGTCCAAGGCCCAGGCCAAGCTGATCGCGGTCGTCGAGCAAGGGCGACGCCAACTGGAAGTGCAGATGGCGCAGGAGCGGGCGCAAGCGGCGATTGCGCCGTCCGTCTATAGAATCACGCACCCCCTCCTGAAAAGGCGGTCACGCCTGAGGCCGCGTTCTGGAGTACAAACACGCATGAAGACCTACCGCATTGCCTGCATACCAGGCGACGGCATTGGCCAGGAGGTGGTGCCGGCCGGCCAGGACGTGCTGCAGGCGCTGGCCGCCTCGCAGAGCAACTACCGGTTTGAGTTCACGGCATTCGACTGGGGCGGCGACTACTACCGCCGGCACGGTGTGATGATGCCGGCCGACGGCCTGGACCAGCTACGCGGCCAGGACGCGATTCTCTTTGGCTCGGCCGGTGACCCGCACATACCCGACCACATCACCCTTTGGGGCTTGCGCCTGAAGATCTGCCAGGGTTTCGACCAATACGCCAACGTGCGCCCCACCCGTATCCTGCCCGGCATCGATGCGCCGCTCAAGCGTTGCGGCCCGGGCGATCTGGACTGGGTCATCGTGCGCGAAAACTCCGAGGGCGAATACGCCGGCGTCGGCGGCCGCGTACACCAGGGCCACGCCATCGAGGTCGCCACCGACGTCAGCATGATGACGCGCGCAGGGGTGCAACGCATCATGCGTTTCGCGTTCGCCCTGGCGCGCTCGCGCCCGCGCAAGTTGCTGACGGTGGTGACCAAATCCAACGCGCAGCGCCACGCGATGGTGATGTGGGACGAGATTGCGCTGGAGGTGGCGCACGAGTTTGCGGACGTGCGCTGGGACAAAGAGCTGGTGGACGCCTGCACGGCGCGCATGGTCAACCGGCCGGCCACACTCGACACGCTGGTGGCCACCAACTTGCACGCCGACATACTGAGTGACCTGGCAGCGGCGCTCGCGGGCAGCCTGGGCATCGCACCCACCGGCAACATCGATCCGGAGCGGCGCTTCCCGTCCATGTTCGAGCCCATCCACGGCTCGGCCTTCGACATCATGGGCCAGGGCCTGGCCAACCCGATCGGCACCTTCTGGTCCTGCGTGATGCTGCTCGAACACATCGGTGAACCCGCCGCAGCGGCCATGCTGATGGCGGCCATTGAAGCGGTCACGGCCGACCCGGCGCTGCATACACGCGATCTGGGCGGAAATGCCCGCACCAGCGACGTCACGCAGGCCGTATGCGAACATGTCACTGCCACGGCTGAGCGGCGGCGCGCCGCGTGATCCATTTGCCGGCTGCTACTTGAATTACAACCGGAGACACCCTATGAAAAAACTGCTTTGCACCCTGGCCCTTTCCGCGCTGGCACCGCTGGCGCTGGCCCAGGCCTGCCCGGAGAAAAACGTTCAGTACTGGCAGGCGTTCCCACCGGGCGGCGAGTCGGACATCTCGGCGCGCCACCAGCAGGTGGTGCTCAAGAAGAAGTGCCCGGCCATCGACACCATCGTGCAATACAAGGCCGGCGCGGGCGGCGCACTGATGTGGAGCCAGATGAACGGCCTGCCGGCCGATGGCCTGAATGTGATTGGCGTGAACCTGCCGCACATCGTGTTCCAGCCCATCGAGGGCCAGGTGCAGTACAAGACCGAGGACATCACGCCGGTTTTCTGGTTCCATTACACGCCCGACAGCCTGGTGGTGCCGGAGCAGAGCCCGATCAGGAGTTTTGCCGACTTCATCAAGGTCGCCAAGGCCAGCCCCGGCAAGATGAATATCGGCGGCTCGGGCCTGAACTCGGCCAACCATGCGGCGCACGAGCGCATGAACGCGGCCTTCAGTGTGAAAACCGGTTATGTGCCGTTCAAGGGCACGGGCGACATGGCACTGGCCGTGTTGGGCGGCCAGGTCGATGGCGCCATGTCCTACACGGCGTTTGCGATCAACAACAAGGGCAAGGTGCGTGCCCTGGCAGTGGCAATGGACAAGCGCCACCCGCTCATGCCCGATGTGCCGACCTTCCGCGAACTTGGTGTGGACTGGATCGACGGCGCCTATCGCGGCATCGGTGTACCCAAGGCCACCCCGCCAGAGGTGCGCAAGCGCCTGTCCGACCTCTGGGCCCAGCTCAACAACGAAGCCGAGATGAAGGACCTGGCGGCCAAGAGCGGCTTCGAGTTGGTCAATGTGGGCGTCGACCAGATGGATGGATTCATGAAGGAAAAGACCAAGCTGTACACAGACGGCGCGGCGCAGTTGGGTCTGGGAAAGAAGTAGCCACGATCCTGGGCGCTGCGTCTGCGGCAACTGCGCCTGTATCGCGTCCACCACTGCGGCGCCACATCTGAATTTCGAACGCCATCGGACGGCCCAAGAATGAGCCCGAGAAGGCCCGGTGACGCGCATGCTGGCGGTGCTGGCCTACAACGGGCAGCCAGGCGTGGCGTTGTCGGAGCGTGCGCGCATGACCTTTTACGGGCGGCTTTGAGAGCCTTGGCGGCTCTGTCTAGCTGGGTGCCGCCTGCGCATATGCAAATAAGAACTCTGCTGTTGTGCCGGTGGGCGCTGGCGATGGCCCGTGGTATGGTTTGCGGTTTTCCACCCCGCTGACAATCCCCATGAACGAACAAGAAATCCGCAGCCTCATCGACGACGTCAAAGCCGGCACATCCACCCGGCGCAGCTTCATCGACCGCATGATCGGCCTGGGCCTGACAGCGCCGCTGGCATCGCAGATGCTGCTGCATTGCGGTGTGGCAAGCGCGCAAACGGCGTCGACCTACAAACCCACCAAGCGCGGGGGCGGCGGGCCATTGAAGCTCCTGTGGTGGCAAGGGGCCACGCTGCTGAACCCGCATTTCGCCACCGGCCGCAAGGACCAGGAGGCCGCCCGCGTCTTCTACGAGCCGCTGGCCGGCTGGGACGCCAACGGCGAGCTGGTCCCCATCCTCGCGGCAGAGGTGCCCACGCGCGCCAACGGCGGCATCTCGGCCGACGGCAAGACCATCACCTGGAAGCTCAAGCGCAACGTCACCTGGCACGACGGCAAGCCCTTCACGGCCGACGACGTGGTGTTCAACTGGGAATTCGCCTCCGACCCGGCCACTGCAGCGGTGACCATCAGCACCTACCGCGACATCAAGGTCGAGAAGGTGGACAGCCATACCGTGCGGGTGGTATTTCCGAAGGCGCAGCCCTACTGGGCCGACGCATTCGTGGCCATTGCCGGCATGATCATCCCGAAGCACCTGTTCGAGGCCTACAAGGGCGCCAAGTCGCGCGAAGCACCCGCCAACCTCAAGCCGGTGGGCACCGGTCCCTACAAGTTTGTCGACTTCAAGCCTGGCGACATGGTGCGTGGCGAGATCAACACCGGCTACCACGAGGCCAACCGGCCCTTCTTTGACTCGATCGAGATCAAGGGAGGCGGTGACGCGGTGTCTGCCGCGCGTGCGGTGCTGCAGACTGGCGAATACGACTACGCCTGGAACCTGCAGGTGGAAGACGACATCCTCAAGCGCCTGGAACAGGGCGGCAAGGGCCGCGTGGGGGTGGTGAACGGCGGTTTTGTCGAGGTCATCCTCGTCAACCCCACCGACCCCTGGACCGAAGTCGACGGCGAACGTGCCAGCATCAAGACCCGGCACCCGCTGCTGTCCGACACCGCCGTGCGTGAAGCGCTCAACCTGCTGGTGGACCGCACCGGCGTGCAGGACAACATCTACGGCCGCACCGGCATCGCGACCCGCAACCTGCTGACCAACCCGGAGAAATTCCGCTCCAAGACCACCAAGTTCGAGTTCGACGTGAACAAGGCCGGCGAGGTGCTGGAGGCTGCCGGCTGGAAAAAGGGCGCCGACGGCATCCGTGCCAAGGATGGCAAGCGGCTCAAGCTGGTACTGCAGACCTCGATCAACGCGCCGCGCCAGAAGACACAGGCCATCATCAAGCAGGCCTGCCAGCGGGCCGGCATCGAGCTCGAACTCAAGACCATCACGGCGTCGGTGTTCTTCTCCAGCGACGTGGCCAACCCGGACACCTTCACCAAGTTCTACTGCGACCTGCAGATGTACACCACTGGCATGCAGTTGCCGGACCCGGAGCAGTTCATGGCGCAGTATCTGTCGACGAACATCGCCAACAAGGACAACAAGTGGCAGGGCCGCAACATCAACCGCTGGCGCAACGAGGAATACGACCGCACCTTCCGTGCCGCCGAGTCCGAGCTCGACCCGGTCAAGCGGGCCGCGCTGTTCATCCGCATGAACGACCTCGTCATCGAGAGCCGCATCACCATCCCGGTGGTGTTCCGGCCCTTCCCGCACGGCCTGTCGAACAAGCTCGTGGCCCCCATGAGCGGGTGGGACAACGACCTCTGGCTACTGAAGGACTGGTACCGGGAGGCATGAGGCCCTGGCAATCCCCCGGGGCACAGGGCTGGCGCACCGGGGGTGAAGGATGAGCGCCTATGTCATCCGGCGCATCCTGATCGCCATCCCCAGCCTGTTCGGTATCAGCATCGTGCTGTTCACGGTGCTGGCGCTCGCCCCCGGGGATCCGTTCGGGGAGCTCGCGACCAATCCCAACGTGCCGCCCGAGGTCCGTGCCAACCTGCGTATGCAGTTCGGCATGGACGACCCGATCGTCACGCGCTATTTCCGCTGGTTCTGGGCCATGCTGCAGGGCGACTGGGGCTTCTCGTTCGTGAGCCGTGTGAACGTGGACACGCTCATCCTGCAGCGCCTGCCCACCACGCTGGTGGTGATTGGCCTGTCGCAGCTGCTGGCGCTGCTGATCGCGCTGCCGGTCGGGGTGATCGCGGCCACCCGGCCCTATTCGCTGTTCGACCAGCTCGCCAACACGCTGGCCTTCGTGGGCTTCTCGCTGCCGACCTTCTTCACCGGGATCCTGTTCATCCTGCTCTTCAGCATCCATCTCGAATGGCTGCCTTTCGTCTACCGCGCCGACATCAGCGAGACCGGCTGGCGCTGGTGGTGGGAGCATTTCCGCCAGTCGATCATGCCGATCATGGTGCTGGGGCTTTTCCAGGCGGCGTCCTGGACCCGGTATGTGCGCTCGGCCGTGCTGGATGTGATCCGCCTGGACCATGTGACCACCGCACGCTCCAAGGGCATGGCCGAGCGCTGGGTGGTGATGAAGCACGTGGTGCGCAACGCCTTGATCCCCGTGGTGACGCTGGTGGCGCTGCAGTTGCCCACGATCTTCGGCGGTGCCATTGTCACCGAGCAGATCTTTCGCGTGCCGGGCATCGGCTCCCTGCTGATCAGCTCCATCCTGGCCAATGACACCCCGGTCATCATGGCCGTCACCTTCGTGTTTTCCTGTCTCGTGATCGGATTCAACCTGATCGCCGATGTACTGTATGGCTGGCTCGACCCCCGCATCTCCTTCCACTGAGCGGGTCTTGCCCGCCGCTGCCGGTTCGGGGCTGGCAGGGCCGGTGCGCTCGCTGCACGGTGAGGCCTGGAAGCGCTTTCGCCGCCACCGGCTGGCCCTGATCGGGGCGGTGGTGCTGGCGCTGATCATCCTGGCCGTGCTTGCGGGCCCGCTGGTCTGGCGCGTGCCGATCGACGCCATCGACTTCAGCGCCAAGCTGCAGGGCCCCTCGTGGGCGCATCCCCTGGGCACCGACGACCTCGGCCAGGACCTGCTGGCGCGCATGCTCTATGGCGGGCGGATCTCGATCGCCGTGGGCTTCGCGGCCATGGTCATCGCCGTCGTTGTGGGTGTCGTGATCGGCGCGATTGCCGGCATGTCGCGCGGCCCGGTGGACTGGTTCCTGATGTGGCTGACCGACCTGTTCCTCTCGCTGCCGCAACTGCCGCTGCTGCTGCTGCTGATCTACCTGTTCCGCGACACGCTCAAGGCGCTGGTGGGCACCGAGACCGGCATCTTCATCATGGTGGTGCTGGTGGTGGGTGGTTTTCGCTGGATGCCGGTGGCCCGGCTGGTGCGGGCGCAGTTCCTGTCGCTGCGCGAGAAGGAGTTCGTCGAGGCGGCGCGGGCCCTGGGCGCGAGCCCGCTGCGCCAGGTGCTGGGGCACATCCTGCCCAACTCGCTCGGGCCGGTGATCGTGGCGGGCACCATCGACGTCGCGGCGGCCATCATCGCCGAGTCGACGCTGTCTTTCCTGGGCCTGGGTTTCCCGCCCGACATCCCGACCTGGGGCCGGCTGCTCTACGACGCCAAGGACCTGCTGGACATCGCACCCCACTGGGCGCTGTTCCCGGGGGGTGCGATCTTCATCACGGTGCTGTCCATCAACTACATGGGCGACGGGCTGCGCGATGCGCTGGACCCGCGCCGGGTGATGTAGGGCAGAAGACCATGGCAGACCACCTCCTGCAGATCAAGGGCCTCAAGACCCACTTCGCCACCGACGAGGGCATGGTGCACGCCGTCGACGGCGTCGACCTGCACATCGACCGCGGCGAGACCCTGGGCGTGGTGGGTGAATCCGGTTGCGGCAAGAGCGTCACCGCGATGACGATCATGAAACTGCTGGCGATGCCGCCGGCGCGCATCGTGGCGGGCGAGATTCTCTGGCAGGGCCGTGACCTGGTGCCGTTGTCGGCCACCGAGATGCGCAACATCCGCGCCAAGCAGATCGCCATGGTGTTCCAGGAGCCGATGACCTCGCTGAACCCGGTCTACACCGTCGGAGAGCAGGTGGCCGAGGTGATCCGGCTGCACGAGCCGCTCAGCCGCCGCGCGGCGATGGACCGCGCCACCGAAATGCTGCAGCTGGTGCAGATCCCGAACCCGCAGCGCCGCGTGCATGACTACCCGCACCAGTTCTCGGGGGGCATGCGCCAGCGCGTGATGATCGCCATGGCACTGGCCTGCAGCCCGCAGCTGCTGATCGCCGACGAGCCGACCACGGCCCTGGACGTGACCATCCAGGCGCAGATCCTGGACCTGCTGGGCGAGCTGCAGTCGCGTCTGGGCATGGCCATCCTGCTGATCACCCATGCCATGGGCGTGGTGGCGGAATCCACCCAGCGCGTGCTGGTGATGTATGCCGGCAAGGTGGTCGAGGAAGCGCCGGTGCGCGCGCTGTTCGCATCGCCGCGCCACCCCTACACCCAGGGACTGATCCGCTCCATCCCGCGGATCGATCTGGCGGCCACGCACAAGGTGCGCCTGGAGGCGATCGGCGGCACGGTGCCCCGGCTGGTCAACCCGGCACCGGGCTGCCGCTTTGCACCGCGCTGCCGCTTCGCCCAACCCGAGTGCCTGGCCGCCACCCCTGCACTGCGGGAAGTGGCCCCCGGCCACCGCGTGGCCTGCATCCTGTGAATACGCCAATGGATCCGACCCCTCTGCTGCGCGTGCGCAATCTCGTGAAGCGCTTTCCGATCCGCTCCGGGGTGCTGTCGCGCGTCACCGACCATGTGCATGCGGTGGATGGCGTCAGCCTGGACATCCAGGCTGGCGAAACCCTGGGCCTGGTCGGCGAATCGGGCTGCGGCAAGTCCACCACCGGGCGCTGCATCCTGCGTCTGATCGAGCCCAGCGCGGGCGAGATCTGGTTCGAGGGCCGCAACGTCACGCATCTGGACAAGCGGGCCCACCGTGCGCTGACGCGCGACATGCAGATCATCTTCCAGGACCCGTTCGCGTCGCTCGATCCGCGCATGCAGGTCGGGCGCATCATCGGCGAAGCAATGGTGATCCACCGCCTGGCCCGCAACGCGCGCGAACGTCAGGACCGGGTGGTGCAGTTGCTCGAGACGGTGGGCCTGCACCCGGACCACCTGCACCGCTTCCCCCATGAGTTCTCGGGCGGGCAGCGCCAGCGCATCGGCATCGCCCGCGCGCTGGCCGTGAACCCGAAGCTCATCGTGTGCGACGAACCGGTGTCTGCGCTCGATGTGTCGATCCAGGCACAGGTCATCAACCTGCTGGAAGACCTGCAACAGCAACTCGGCCTGACCTACCTGTTCATCGCGCATGACCTGTCGGTGGTGGAACACATCAGCACGCGCGTGGCCGTGATGTACCTGGGGCGGATCGTCGAAGTCGCGCCATCCCGTGCGCTGTACACCACACCCCGGCACCCCTACACCGAGGCGCTGCTGTCAGCGGTACCCATCCCTGACCCGACGGTTCAGCGCAAGCGGATTGTGCTCAAGGGCGACGTGCCCAATCCGATTCAGCCCCCGCCAGGCTGCCATTTTCACCCCCGTTGCCCGCGCGCCGAGACGCGCTGCCGGACCGAAACGCCCGTGCTGCGCGACATGGCCGATGGACACCAGGTCGCCTGCCACTTTCCGAACTGAACCTCGCCTCGCCGTGAGGCCTTTGGCTGCGTCGGTGATGATGGAACGCTCCTGGGCACTGCATCCGATCTGGTTCGCGGTGTAACCTTTGCGTGCAACCATGCCATGGCTGAGATTGAGCACATTGAAACCGCGCACAGGGATTTTCATATGGTGGCCAAGCGCAACAAGGCGCTCAAGGAGGTGCGCGCCGGCGAGGCCCGGCGCATGGAGGCCCCCATGCAACGTCCCGCCAGAGCCAGCCATCTACTCGGGGACGATGCCGGCGTCCTTGATCAGCTTGGCGTAACGCAGGGTTTCCGAACGCAGCAATGCATCGAACTGCTCCGGCGTGCCAGCCACGACTTCCGCGCCCAACTGGGTCAGGCGTTCGCGAACGTCGGGTGAGCGCAGCGCTTCTCCGATGTCCCGGTTGAGCTTGTCGATCAGCGCCCGTGGAACCTTTGCCGGCGTGATGATGCCGCCCCAGGAATACATCCCGTAACCCTTGACACCCGCCTCGTCGAGTGTGGGCACATCCGGTAACAGCGCGGCCCGCTTGTCGCCACACACTGCCAGCAGCTTGATGCGGCCCGCCTTGACGTGGGGTGCCAGCGCGGCGACGGCGTCAAACATGACCTGCACCTCGCCCGAGAGCAGGTCTGGATGCGCCGCGGAGCTGCCCTTGTAGGGCACATGGTTCATCTTCGATTCCGACAGCTGCATGAACACTTCCGCAAACAGGTGCGGATTGCCGCCTGGCCCGGTGGACGCGAAGTCCACCTTGCCCGGCTGGGCTTTGAGCAATGCCACCAGTTCCCGCACGGTGTTGACATTGAGCTTGGGGTGTACGGCCAGACCCAACTGCACGTTGGCAGTCTGGGTGACCGGCAGCAGGTCATTGAGCGTGTCAAACGGCACGCGCTTGTACGAGTACGGATTTCCCACATGGGAGCTGGCCACCAGCCCGATGGTGTAGCCATCGGGCGCGGCGCGCGCGATCAATTCGGTGCCGATCACTCCATTCGCGCCGGCCTTGTTGTCCACCACCACCTGGGTGCCGTATTTCTTGCTGAGCTTCTCCGCGATGAGCCGCGCCGTGATGTCGGAGGCGCCCGCCGGCGGATAGGGGACGATGAGGCGGATCGGCTTGTTCGGGAATTCCTGCGCGCGCGCAGGTGCAAGCACGGTGGCACCGATGCCGGCGATAAGGGTGCGGCGGGTAAGCTGTTTCATGGAGGACTCCTGTTGGATGGGTTTGAGTGGTCAAGAGGAAGGCGGTGTCACTTCGCCCGCGCCTGCGGGGTTGCGCTTGTTTTCGGCGATGCGCAGATCATTGAGCGCGTTGCGCAGCGAGGTATCGACGTGGCAGCGCGCGGCAGCCGCATACCGCGGTGCATCGAGCGAGCGCAGCGCGGCAAGCATTTCGCCATGGTCAACTGACTCGGCGGCTACGCGGTTGCGCCAGGTGTCGAGGCCGCGCCGGACCCAGGCACCCAGCAGTTGCCCTTGAATGCCGCGGTACATGGTCATCAGGAGCTGATTGCCGCTGAGTTCCACGATGCTGCCGTGAAACTGCCGGTTGCGTTCAATGTGTTGGCGCCCGTCGATGGCGTCGACCGTGGCCGTGATGCTCTGCAGCACCAACTCCAGCTTGTCGAGCTCGGACATGGCCAGTGCGCCCTGTTTCAATTGTTCGATCGCAAGTTCACCGGCCATTACCTCGAGCCCTCCTCGGACCTGCCACAGATCGGTCACCTGTTGCTCTGACGGTCGCCGCACATGAAAACCGCGCCGTGGTGTGGCTTCGATGAAGCCCTCGGCAGCGAGCCGCGCCAGCGCCTCGCGCACCGGGGTTGCGGTGGCATGGAACTTCTCGCACAACTCGTGCGGATAGAGTCGGCCCTGTGCCGCGCCCTCGGTGGAAAACAGGACGTAGTCACGGATATTGCGATACAGCATGTCGACCAGGCGTTCGCCCGGAACGCTGCTTTGCTGGAACGGGCTGCCGTCGTGCGCGGATGCGGCCATCACGCGGGCTCCTGGCGCACTTTTGCAGCGCGGATGTCGTAGCTGGCCAACAGCTCCCAGTCAAGATCGCAGCCGTGGCCCGGTCGCCTGGTCGGCAAATATTTGCCATCCAGCAACGGCATGGGCGCCAGCGGCAGGTCGCTGCGCAAGGTGTTCGGAAGCAGGTTTGCCTCGTACACCGCAAAGGCTGGGGCCGCGCACGCGACGTGCACTGCGGCCGCGACACCGATGCAGGAACCAACCCCGTGCGGCGACAAGGCCACGCCATGGCGCGCGCAGATGCGGTCGATCTCCAGCATGCCGCTAACCCCTCCGGCCCGCGTGATGTTGGGCATCAGCACGTCGGTCGCGCCGGCCCGCGCAAGCGCCTCGAAGCTGGCCGGCGAAAACTCGTTCTCGCCGCAGGCGATTGGCACCGGGCATTGGCGGCGCACCTGGGCCAGTTCTTCGGGCGAGTCCGGACGGATCGGCTCTTCCAGCCAGGCGATGTCCAGCGGCTTGAGTGCCCTGGCCAACTCGATGGCCTCGCCAACGCCGTAGGCGCAATTGGCGTCAAGCATCAGCCGTACGCCTCGGCCGATGGCATCGCGCACTGCCGCGATGTGGGCCATGTCGGTGCCCACGCCGCGGCCGATCTTGAGCTTCACCGCCTTGAAGCCCTGTTCGACAAATGCCCGCGCATACTGCACCGATTGCTCCGGCGTGTCGAGATACGGCACCGGACTCACGTAGGTGTCCACCGGACCAACCGCGCCGCCGAGGTACTCCGCCAGCGGCTTGTCTGCCTGTCTGGCCAGCAGGTCCCACAGGGCGATGTCGATGCCACTCAGCGCTTCCATGGAGGGGCCGCGCGTATGCCCGAGCGCGACAAAAAACGCGTACAACGGCGCCAGCATGTCCGCGGGTGTGCCCACCGTTTGCCCCAGCAAGGCGGGAGCGAGCACGTCCTCCACCAGGCTGGCGGTTGGTTGGGCATGTGGCAAACCGAAGGCTTCGCCGATGCCGATGTGCCCGCTGTCGCTCTGAATCGTGATGATGGTTGCGTGTTGGCCGGTGCGTGGCACCAGGCGAAAATGGTTGGCCGGCGCCAGCATGGAAGGGGGCACCTTGTCCGCTCCCCCATACTGGCGCGCGAACGAGGCGTACAAGGGAAAGGCCCGGATGGACGTGATTTTCATGAAAGTTCCAAAATTCGACCGTAAATAATAATTGATAAAAAATAATTTGTCGAAATGAAGGGAGATGTGTGAATGCAGGCATGCACCGTCGCTTCGGTGGGTGGGCAGCGCACGACTGGAGGCGGTACCAGCCAGCGGCGACGGCGCTCTGCGCTCAGCGTGATTCGCGCAGTTCAGGAATGGGGGGCGTGCAGTTGCAAGCTCAAGCCAAATCTACGACGCCACCTGGCAATACAGATACTGTGGATGCTTGGCCTGCGCAAAGAAGAACCAGCGCTCGGCGATCAAACCCGGAGCCTGTATCGCGCGACGCAAGAAGCACGCGGAGCCTTTGCCGGCGTGAGGATGCCACCATCAACCTGTGGGCATTGCCCGAGCAGCGAGACTGATTGATCATGCTGCAACCCTGCTGGGCAAGAACCGTTCAGACTTCATGCTTGAGGCCGCGTGCGACAAAGCCCAGGCGGTAGTACTTGATCAGCTATTCTTCAGCCTGAACGCCGACAAGTTCCAACAGTTCACGGCAATGCTCGACGCGCCGCCCAGCTGCAATTCAGGGCTTGAGCGCCTCATGGCGTTGACGGCTCCCTGAGCCACTTTTCGCCGGCACCAAGGCTGCGCTGGCCCTGCTGGGCGTGGACGTCGGCCCATGCAGGCGGCCATTCGCGCCCCTGGCTGCAGCCCAGCAGGCGAAGCTGGAGGCCAACGTGGCGAGCCACCTGATGGCGCGCTCGGCACCCGATTGCGCGGACCCGGTGCGATACTGGGCATGATGGCACTGACAGACCCATCCACAGCCCAAGCGCGAGCGCGAGCGGCAGACGCGTTCTCGCAGACCGATGCCAAAGCCCGCGCCAAGTTCCGTGTCGCTGCCGCAGCGGGTGGTGCCCGACTCAGCGCGATCGCGTATCCGCTGACCGGCAAGGCGATCCGCCACCTCGCCAGCTGACCTTGGCCTGAACGAACGGAGCTCCCATGGCAGAACGCGAAATCAATCTCGGTTTCATGAGCATGCGCCACGCGACGCTGCCCGAGCGTGCGGCAGTGGCGGCGCAGGCCGGGTTTCATGGCGTGGCACTGCGCGCCGACCGTTGGGCCGCGATGCAGTCCGAAGGCTGGGATGCAGCCCGGGTGCGCGCGCTGCTCGGCTCGCATGGCCTGCGCGTGAGCGAGATCGAGCCACTGCGCTTCCTGCGCGATGACATGCTGCAGGCGGCGATTGAGATGGTTGATGCGTTTGGCGTGTCCCGCGTGCAGGTGACCCCACCCATCGATGGCAGCGCGGCCGACCTGGAGGCGGCGGCCCGTTGGTTGCGCCAGGTGGCGGAGCAACTTCCGGCGGTGCAGCTCGCGATCGAGTTCCTTCCCCCCACCGACGTGCCGGACGCGCTGGCGGCGCTGCGCCTGATCGAGCGCGCTGGTGGCGCGCGCAACCTGGGTTTGTGTGTCGACAGCTGGCATGTGTTTCGTGGCGCAGGTCTCGCATCGCTGGAAGGCCTGGATCCCGCCCGGGTGTTTGTCATCCAGATCAACGACGGCCCGATGGCTGCGACCATTCCCGACTACATCGAGGATTGCATCCGCTTCCGGCTGCCCTGCGGGCAAGGGGCGTTCGACCTGGACGGCTTTTTGCAGCGCTTGCCGCACGACACGCCAGTCAACGTGGCAGTGATCAACGAACAGCTCGATCGTCAGTCGCCCGCCGATGTGGCGCGTCACCTCTACACGAGCACCGCCGCGGCGCTGGCGCGGGCTGCGGCGACGCGCTGAGCGCTCAGCGTGTCCGGGGCGCGGGCTGCGGCTCGGGCAGGTTCAGGGTCTGGCGTACCTGGTCCGTGGTGCCCAGCGGCCGGCCGACCTGGGCGCACAGGACCTTGGCCTCTTCCAGCAACTCGATGTTGGCAGCGGTCTGCTCGCCCCGCGGGTGTATTCCTCATCGATCAGGCGCTTGAGCACCTCGTCAATCTCAACAAACACCACCGGTTTGCGCTTGGCTTAGACCGTCGTGCGCCACACGCCAGCCAGCACGCACTGGCGCTTTTGCGTGACATCGGCATGGGTACCGATCCAGGCATGCCGGATCATGGCGGGCTGATCCCGAATATTTTTTTAGCCAATCGAGCTCCATCTTCAAGCGCCCGATCTCACCGTACAGCCTGTCGAGCGCACTCTCGGCTGAGACTGGCTGAGGTCCACGTTTGCCTTGAACTCTGGCGGATGAACCCTGCGCCTTTTTGATTCAGTCATTGGCAACCCGTTTCTTCAGGCAGTGTCCCACTTGAACAGCTGTCCCAAATTCGGGGTCCATTTCAGTCTTACTGCAGCGGCCGGAAAAACTCCCTCAGGTCAGCAACAACCAGTTCGTGTTGCTCGGAGGGCGGGTGGTGGCCGCCCTTGGGCTGGATCGTCCATCGATGCAGATTGGTGGCACGCTCGGCGACCGCGCGCGGCATCAACAACAGTTCCTTGGGGAAGACCGAGAACGCCGTGGGCACCTCGATGGCCCTGGGGCGATTATGGCGGGGTGCTGGAGGAACACCGCCGACGTAGTGGTCGTGGTAAATCCGCATCGACGTCGCGATGGACCGGTTGAGCCAGTAGATGGAGGCCGTCGTGCAAAGGAAGTCACGGTCGAACAGATTGAAGATGTTCCCATCGTGGTCACCCCAGCCCCGCCGGCGGCCAAGGATCCAGGCAGCCATGCCGACCGGAGAATCCACCAAGGCGTACGCAATCGTCTGTGGTTCGTTGCGGTGTACCGTGGAGTGGCTCGTGATGACCGGTCGGGCCTCCAGGGCACGCTCCCACATCCACTTCTCGTCGGGCGCAAAGTCCTTCTCGCTGATCTGCCACAACGCGACACCTGGCACATTCGGCAAGGTCAGCCACACGCCGATTACATGGTCAGGATAACCATGTCCCAGCTCACCGGTGATGGTGGAGCCCCAATCCCCACCGCCAGCCGCGTAGCGGCTGTATCCCAGGACATCGGTCATCAGCACATGCCACAGATCTGCGATTCTGCGGGCTCCGACCTCGGTCGATTGAAGAGGCACAGAGAATCCGAAACCTGGCAATGACGGGACGATCACGTCGAAAGCATACTCTGCCTTCCCGCCATGTGCCACCGGGTCCGTGAGCGGGCCGATCACCTGGCGCCAATCCCAGAATGTCCACGGCCAGCCATGCGAGAGGATGATCGGCTTGGGTGACGGGCCCTTGCCCGTCACATGAACGAAATAGATCGGGATGCCATCGATCTCGACCATGAACTGTGCAAGCTGATTGATCTGGCGTTCCTGGGCACGCCAGTCGAACCCGTCAGCCCAATAAGCGGTCAGATCCTGCAACCAGCTTTGCTGCACGCCGTAACCGCCGTCCTCGTTCCCGAAGTCAGGCGCCCAACGTGTCGCTTTGATCCGCGCAATCATTGCCGCGAGTTCCGCTTGCGGGACATCCACCTGAAATGCCGCGCCCGCGCAGCTTCTGCCGCTCGCTCAGGCGTTCAATGTACGGCAATCGCCCGATTGAACCGTGGCATCACGTCCTGCGCCAGCAATCGCATCGAGTTCTTCCACAGTTCAGGTTGGTCCCAATCATGGCTGGTTGCCAACAACGTGCCGAAATGCCCGACTTCTTCGCGCAATGCGACAAGCTGGTCAAGGACGCGACCAGGGGTTCCGCAAATCACTTGCGAGCGCGTGATTTTCTCAACGGTCGTGTCCTCGTCGCTCATCGCCGGATCAGGCTTGACCATGTGCAGCGCGCCTCGCCCTTTGGCAAAGTTGAAACGGAAGAACTTGTAGTAATAGTTCAGCGCCGACTCCGGGTCAGCCAGGTAGTCTTCGGCCTGCGCCTCCGACTCGGTCACCAGACAACACCGTCCGACCCTCCAGTTCGCGGGATCCGGTCGTCGGCCCACCTCTTCGCAGCCCGCTGCATAGGTCTCCCAGTGCTCACGCAGATAGCGCCGGTGAATGAAGTTGCCCGACATCGCAATCCATCCGCGTTGCCCCGCTGTGCGGCACCCGTATGAATTGGGAGTGATCACGGCAATCGCCACCGGCGGAAACGGTTGTTGGAGCGGACGAGGCGTCCACCCGACCTTGAACTCCGGCCACAAGCTGTCCTTGAGCTTGATGTTCCAGAACTCCCCCGGAAGTTCAAACGGCGGCTCCTTGGACCAGAGGGCGTGCACGTGCGCCAGCGACTCCATCATCATCCGCCCCCGCACATCGGGCTTGGTCAGGTCGAAGGCCTCGATGTCCGTGTAAAGGCTGCCCGAGCCGATACCCATGATCAGCCGACCACCGCAAAGGTTGTCAAATTGCGCCACGCTGGAGGCCACCGCCACTGGATGCATCAAGGGCAGGTTCAGGACGCCGGTTCCAAGTCGAATGTTCTTCGTCTGGTTCGCAATGCTTGCCAGGAACATCAGTGGTGAGGTGATGCGTTCAAGCTGCGAGGTGTGGTGTTCGCCCACAAAGAACTCGGAGTACCCCAGTTGATCCGCCAGCACCACAGCCTCCTGATCTTCGCGCAGGACGTCCGGATAGGGCCTCTCCGGCCGATGGATCGGCATTGCGAACATTCCCAGCTTGATTGACATGCCAATTTCTCACAATTCAAGGTGATGGGGCTTGCGCCAGCCTGCCCGTCTGCCGCCAATGATAACAAACAGTTGTTTTTTCTGAGACTTTCGATCAGAATGACGCCGGGCAGGCGCAGGAACACTTGCCTTGCCGGTTCGGTCAATGCACAAACTACGGAGACTCCCATGAAATTTCCCGCTGCTATTCAAAGGGCAACCTTCAGCACGCCACGCGAAGGCTGGCTCGGATCCGTGCCGCGATCGGCCTCGCTGCTCGGCAAGCACATCATCCGCTACACCGCGGCGCTGGCCATCATGGGTGGCGTTTCCGCGGCAGTATTGGCGCAAGGCAATCCCATCAAGATTGGCGTGGTCACGCCCAACGCCGGTGGCATGGCCATCATCGGTGATGACCTGGCGAGAAACTATGAACTTGCCGCCGACCAGATCAATGCCAAAGGCGGCATTCGCGGACGCAAGATCCAAGTGATCCGCGGCGACGCCACCAACGCGCAGGAAGCCATCGCTGCGGTTGAAAAGCTCGTGGGCCGCGACAAGGTGGATGTGGTTGCCGGAACCATCGCGTCGTTCATGTCCATCGCCGCCAGCGAAGCCGCACTGAACTACAACGTGCTGTATTGGGAGACGAACTCCCTGGCAAAAAATCTCACGGAGCGGGGCTTGCCCAACTTTGTGCGCGTCGGCCCCAGTTCGGACCATTTCGCCCAGGTTGCCGTACAGGGCACGCTTGATGTCCTGGCCAAGAAAATCGGCAAGGCACCCAAGGACCTCAAGGTGTGGGTCGAGCATGAAGACTCCAACTACGGTACGTCGATCGCTGAGGAGCAAAAGAAACTCTTCGAGAAGGCGGGAGCGACCGTGATGACCTCGGGCCACAGCCTCAAGGCCATCGATCTCACGGACTCCGTGTTGCGCGCCAAGAAGTTCGCCCCGGATGTCTATATCACCGCCGGCTATGTGGTGGATACGAATCTGCTGCTTCGTACGGCCCGAGAGCAGACCTTCAAGCCCAGCGCGATCATCCTCGTGGGAGTCGGTGACACGAACGAGACACTGAGCGCGCTCGGTGCCGACTACCTGAATGGCGTCATTGTGTCGTCGTACCCGCGTGCCCAAGTCAATCCCAAGTTTGGCCCCGGCGCAATGGACGTGGCCAAGGCCTACGAGGCGAAATTCAAGGTTCCCCCGGTCGCCACATCCGGCACCAACGGCTATGTGGGCATGATGATGCTGGCCAGGGCGATCGACGCAGCGGGCGGGTCCACGGCCTACAAGGACGTCATTGCCGCAGCGAAGAAGCTGGATGTTCCCGTAGGCACTTATGAGACGGGCTACGGCATCAAGCTCGACGACAACGGGCAGAACACCCGGGCCATGCCGATCCTCTCGCAATGGCAGGATGGCAAGGTCGTGGTTGTGTATCCGACCGATGCCATGCTAAGCGGCACAGAGCTCCGCCCCCTCGGGCGCAAGTAAGCCGTCGTCCGCGTTCCGGTAGATCTGAGCCGGCGGTGCTGCGCCGCCGGCCATAGCCAAGGCCTGTCCCGATGGAACAATTCTCCAACATCCTCACGCTCGGACTGCTGCTCGGCGGCATCTATGCGTTGGTGAGCGTCGGACTCAATCTGATCTTCGGAGTGATCCGAATCATCAATTTCGCACAGGGCGAGTTCGTCATGCTTGGCATGTACGGGGCCTACGCTTGTTATTCGTTCTTGGGTATCGATCCCTATGTCGCATTGTTTCTTGTGGTCCCTGTTTTGGGACTGCTCGGAATGGCTGTCTACTGGTTCATCATGCGTCCCTTGCAGAACGAATCGATGATGCAGGTTTTCGCGAGCTTTGGACTCCTGTTGGTTCTGCAAAATGCCGTGCTTGGAATCACCGGCGGCCTGACTTACAGCGTCAACACGCCGCTGTCGAATATCACGTATGGCTTGGGGTCCATCCAGATTTCCCTTTCCCGCCTGGTTGTCCTGATCGCGGCGGCGGTGGTAGCGCTGGTGCTCGGCGTATTCCTGACGCGAACCACATTCGGCCAGGCGATCCGAGCCGTGGCCCAGGACCGCAAAGGCGCCCAGCTCATGGGCATCAACGTGGAGCGCACCTTCATGTGGAGTTTTGCCATCGGCACCGGGCTGGCGGGACTGGCTGGGGTGCTGCTGACACCGATCTTCACCATGTCACCGCAGATCGGCGGGAATTTCATCATGGCTGCTTTTGCGGTCGTGGTCCTGGGTGGCCTGGGAAGCGTTCTGGGGGCATTCATCGGAGGCTTCCTCGTGGGCTTGACAGAGGCGATCGGCGGGTATTACGTTGATCCGGTTCTGAAAAATGCCATCCTGTTCTCTGTGTTCATAGTCGTGCTGCTCGTCAAGCCGTCCGGGCTTCTCGGACACGCAGGTGCCGAGGAGGTCGGCCTTCGTGAGCAACACTGATCCAAACTCGCAGGCAAATGGCCCGGTGAACAAAGACAAGAACATTCCCCCATGGAAGCGCGTTCGCACGTTCAAGAGTGAGACGCCCGGCCTGGCTGCGGTCTTTGCGGTTCTTGGCCTGGTCATTTTCCTGCTCGCGGACGACCCCTTTGGCGTCAACATGTTGGCTGTCGCCTTGTTGTTCGCCGGCTTGGCGGTCTCCTGGAACATCGTGGGAGGCCTCGGGGGCCAGTTCTCCATGGCGCACAGTGTCTTCTTCGCTGTTGGAGCGTATACGGCGGCCAACCTCTTCCTGCACTTTCAGGTCTCACCCTGGATATCGCTGCTTCCCGCAGCCGTGCTGAGTGCCGCGATCGCATGCCTGATTTCCTGGCCCGTATTCAGGTTGAAAGGCCCGTTCTTCGCCATCGCGACCATGGCCTTCACCGAAGTGGCGCTCGCCCTTGCGATGCACTTCACCTCGATCACGGGTGGGGCGCGCGGCTTGTCGGTTCCGTTCAAGGCTGGCCTGGAGAACATGATTTTTCGCCAGCGATGGTCGTACGCCGTGCTGATGCTGGGCTATTGCGCTTTTGCGCTGATCGTGATGGCGGTCATCACCCGCAGCCGGCTGGGCTATTACCTCCAGGCCGTCCGGGACAACGAGAGTGCAGCGTTGGCATCCGGCATCAGCGTTATCCGCACCAAACTGGCCGGGATGGCCATCAGCGCGGCACTGACCGGCATGGGAGGCGTTTTCTTCGTGATGTATGTTCGCGTGGTCGACCCGGCTGGCCTGCTCTCGCTCTTTGACATTGGCGTCAAGATCGCCTTGATAGCGATGATTGGCGGCATTGGAACGATCTACGGCCCCTTGCTCGGCGCATTGTTAATCGTGCCGCTGGACCTGTGGTTGCGCGCATTCATAGGCGGCAAGTTGCCAGGCGGCAATCTCCTGGTCCTGGGCATCATCCTGATCTTTGCCTCGCTGTTTCTCAAGCAGGGTATGCACGGCGCAATCAAAGCGATGTGGGCATTCCTGATGCGGAGGAAGCCGTGAGCGCGGTGCAACTCTCCGTACAGGGCGTGACCAAGCGATTCGGCGGTCTGGTCGCGGTCGACGATGTGTCCTTCGATGTAAACCAAGGGAACCTGATCAGCCTGATCGGGCCCAATGGCGCGGGGAAGACCACACTCTTCAATATCCTGACTGGCCAGTTGGTTCCCAGTGCGGGCAAGGTGGTTTTTGAGGGCGCAGACATTGGCACCCTGCCGCCGAACGACCGCGCCCGGCTTGGCTTTGGCCGCACCTTTCAGATTTCCCAGACACTGACATCGCTGACTGCCCTGGAAAACGCGATGATCGGCGCGTTCCTGCGTTCCAGGTCCATCCCTGTCGCCGCAGAGATGGCTTACCTGGCCCTGGAAAAAGTGGGGCTTGGTCGCCGTGACCATATTCGTGCTGGCCACCTGACGCTTGGAGAAAGGCGCCGACTGGAGGTCGCCCGCGCCTTGGCGATGCAACCGCGGGTCTTGCTGCTCGATGAGGTGATGGCGGGCCTCAATCAATCGGAGGTCAATGGAATTGTCGATCTGGTGTTGAGCCTCAACCAGTCAGGCCACACGATCATCGTGATCGAGCACAACCTCAAGGTGGTTCGAGCATTCTCACAACGCGTGCTCGTTCTCAACCGCGGGACCATTCTTGCGCAGGGGACCGCTGACGAGGTCCTGAGCAATGCCGACGTGATCGAAGCCTATGTAGGGAAGAGCAAGACATGACGAGCCTACTGGAGGTCCGGGCCCTGGATGCCGGCTATGGGGATATCAGCGTGCTGCATGGCGTCAGCCTCCATGCGCAGCGGGCTGAAATCATCAGCATCGTCGGTGCCAATGGTGCGGGCAAGACCACCCTGCTGTCTGCATTGGCCGGGCTGGTCCGCCCCACAGCCGGCGAAGTCTGGTTTGGCGGCGAGAACATCACCCGTATGCCCGCCTACAAACGCCCTCACCACCATCTGGCCTTGGTCGCCGAGGGTGGCCGCCTTTTTCCATTCATGTCGGTTCAGGAAAACCTTCACCTCGGCGCCTATCCAAAGGCAGTCCGTGCCGGACGCGATCAGCGAATGGAGGAAGTTTTCGAGATTTTTCCAGTTCTGAAGGAGCGACGCAAGCAGTTTGCCGGTCACCTTTCCGGTGGTGAGCGCCAGATGTGCGCCATCGCCCGGGCCATGATGTCCCGGCCGACGCTGCTGATGCTTGATGAACCCTCGGTGGGATTGTCTCCACTGATTACCTACGAGGTCTTTGCTGCGGTGAAGGCACTCGTCAGAAAGGAAGGCTTGACCGTGGTTCTCGTCGAACAGAATGTGGGCATCGCGCTGGAGATCGCGGACCGGGGCTATGTCCTCGACCATGGGGCGATCGTCCATCAAGGGTTGGCGGCGGACCTGATCAACGATCCCCTGATCAAAGAAACCTACATGGGCCTTTGAGTTTCCAGGCCCGCCATGTTCTGCCATCCAAACCCAAAGGCGTTGCTCGGCGGACGCTTCGACCGACGGCAGGAACGGACGGTGGATGCTGGCAGCGTCACCAATACGGTCACCCAGCCAAGACCCCAAGGCCTCCCGCACCTCAAAGTCTCTGAGCGCGGGTGAGCCGGAAGCCAGGCAATTGCAAAGCATGCTACATTTCCATCGACCAAACAATTGTTTGTTTTGTAGCAAGTCCGCATGACTTCACGGGGCACATGCTCGAATATGCAAATCACTTGCAATCGGACCAGCCGAAAACTGAGCCCTGATGCGATGAAGGACCGTCGATGAGCCTGACACAAGACCAGCTCCAAGCCGTGCTCGAAACCTGCGAGTTCGACCGTTGGCTCGGGCTGAGCATCCAGTCGCTGGACAAGTCCACACTGACGGTCGTGTTGCCATTCCGCACCGAGATCGTCGGAACTCCAAAGATCAAGCACCTGCACGGTGGCGTGGTCGCCAGTTTGATTGACGCAACCGGTTGTTACCTGTTGATCGGACTGCTGAACAAGCGTGTCTCAACGGCCAGTCTGGTGGTTGACTACCTCCGACCGGCGCATGGCAACCTGGTAGCGGTGGCCCGACTGGTCAAGATGGGCAGCAGGATTTGCAACGTCTCGGTCGAGGTGACCGGGGAGGATGGCAAGCTTGCCGCCACCGGCCGGCTGACCGTCGTGCCATTGAATGTGGTCCTGGGCGAAGAAGGCCAATTGGCAGAGTCAGCCGGGGTGCGCGGTCCGCTCCAAGGACATGGAATGCAGGCATAAAGGGCATGCCCCGGGGCCTCAGCCAACTCGACCGTTGCGCGCATGGCGCGCAACCCAGTCAACGAAAGGGATAGCAAGATGACGAACGAAGCGGACTTCGATGCTGTGGTGATCGGGGCAGGATTGTCGGGCATGTACCAGACTTACCGGCTGCGCGAAATGGGCTACCGTGTGATGGGCGTTGAGGCCTCGGACAACATTGGTGGTGTCTGGCACCACAACCGCTATCCGGGGGCGCGCATCGATTCGGAGAGCGAGGTCTACGGCTACTTCTGGAATGAGCAACTCATGCAGGAGTTCAACTGGTCCGAGCGCTTCGCAGGACAGCCTGAAGTGCTGAGGTACATTTATCGCGCGGCCGAGATCATGGACATCCGCAAGGACTACCTGTTCAACGCCAGGGTCCAGAGGGCGGTGTTCGATGACGCGACCAATCTATGGACACTGGAATTCCAACAGGCAGGTGTCGCGCCGCTCACGGCACGGTTCGTGTTTTCTGCGCTGGGCCCGTTGTCTGCTCCGCAGTTGCCCGATGTGTCTGGCATTCACACCTTCAAGGGCGAGACGTACCACACGGCACTTTGGCCACGCGATCCTGACGGATTCGGCCCGGCGCAACTGGATTTTTCCAACCAGCGGGTCGCAGTTATCGGGCTCGGATCGTCAGGTGTACAAGTGATTCAGGAGATGGCCAAGCAGGCCGGGCACCTGACGGTCTTCCTGCGCTCGCCCAACTGGTGCACACCACTGGGCAACGGGCCCATGACGGCGCAGCGGATGGGCCATATCAAATCGCACTACAGCGAGTTGGTCGCGAAATGCGATGCCTCCATTGCAGGCTTTCCACACGAGTTCATTCCGAAGAACCTGTTCGATGTGCCGCAGGAGGAACGCGACGCCAAGCTCGAGGAGTTGTACCACGGGCCGGGCTTCTCTCTGTGGCTTGGCGCTTATCAGGACGTCCTCTCGGACCCGGCAGCCAACAAGTATGTGTCGGATTTCGTGGCCCGGAAGATCCGCGAACGTGTGAAGGACCCCCGCATTGCTGAAATGCTGACGCCGAAGGACCACGGTTTCGGGTTGAAGCGGGTTCCACTCGAGACCAATTACTACGAGGTCTACAACCAGGCCAACGTCTCGGTGGTCGATCTCAACGTCACACCCATCACCCGCATCACCCCCGGCGGCATACAGACCACGGATGCCCTGCACGAATTCGACGTGATCATCTTCGCGACCGGTTTCGATGCGATCAAGGGATCGTGGACCCGCATCGACATTCGCGGCTCGGGCGGTGTCGCCCTGAAGGATGAATGGGAAAAGGGGGTCAAGACCTACATGGGTCTGCAATGCCCCGGCTTCCCCAATTTCTTCACCTTGGTCGGGCCCCAGAACGGTGCCACCTTCTGCAACATCCCGCGCTGCTCCGCCGTGGTCGTGGACTGGTTGAGCGAGATGATGGCCCATGTGAAGACTTCCAACATCCATCGCATCGAACCGGATCAGACCGCGGCCGAGGACTGGACGCTCTACTGTGCCAAGCTGATGGACAAGATGCTGCTGGGCCAGACGAACTCCTGGTTCACGGGTATCAACAGGAACATCAAGGGCCGCGACAAACGCGAGGTGTTGCTGTTTGTTGGCGGCAATCCCAAGTTCCGGGATTATTGCGATGAGGTGCGCGAGAGCAACTACAAAGGGTTCATCCTGGCGTAAGCGTGCTTGTTGCGCTGTATTGGTTCAATCATTAAGGAGATAACAGGTATGACTCGACTTGCAGGCAAGATCGCCGCGGTGACCGGTGCGGGCCGTGGCTTGGGCGCGGCGATCGCGACAGGGCTGGCTGCCGAAGGGGCCCATGTCCTGGTGGTGGACATGGACAGGGCGGCAGCCGAAGCCGTCGCAGGGCAAATCAAGGCTGCTGGTGGTGCGGCAACCGCCGAAACCCTGGACATCAGCGACCGGGAGGCAGTATTGGCCTTCGGCCGCCGTGTGGTGGAGCAATACGGCTCGATCGATGTTCTGGTGAACAACGCAGGCATCTCGCCCCGTGTCCCGCTGAACGACCCCAATCTGATGCCAATGTGGGACAAGGTCATCGGCGTGAATCTCAATGGCCAGTGGGACCTGACGATCGCCCTGTTGCCTGCTCTGAAGCACGCTGGCGCAAGCCTGATCTTCATCGCGTCGATCGCCGCTTTCACCGCGCCGCGCTCCAGCGCCGCCTACGGTGCAGCCAAGGCGGGTATCCGTTCGCTGGTCCAGTATTTCGCCCGCGAGCTCGGCCCCATGGGTGTGCGGGTCAACGCACTCGCACCAGGTCGCATGCTCACCGACATGACCTTTGATGCGGTCAAGGGGCCGGCGGGCGCGAAATTCCTGGAGCGTGTACCCCTGGGGCGCAACGGTGAGGCGCACGAAATTGCCGGGCCCGCCGTCTTCCTTGCCTCCGACATGTCGTCCTATGTGACCGGTGTGACGATCCCGGTGGATGGCGGCTTCCTGGCGCTGTGATCGGCGTTCACACTTTGGCCAGGGCCACCAAGGTCTTTGACCGCTAACGAGGTGCCCTCAATCCGCCAATCAATGCATCGGCGAGTTGATTGCCAATCTCATCGGCACTGGAGGGCCCGTCTGGTGAAAACCACTCCGGAATCCAATTTAGAGCACCCAGAATGCCAAAGACGGAAACTCGCAGGACGAGTTCAGAAGAGAACTCGCCGCACGCAACGCCATCCGCGACGATTTTTGTGAAACCGTCCCCATAGCGGCGGCGCATCTTGACCACTTTCGCCCGGTAGGGCTCCTTCAGAAACCGCCATTCGTGAAAAACCACAAATGTGCGCTCGGGATTCGCCGCAACGACCTTCACATGGGTGACGATCGCCGCGCGCAGCTTTTCCGTGGGAGACAAAGCGACGCCGTCAAGGCTGCGCAATATCGCAAGATAAGGTTCGATGCCGGTTTGCACAATCTCCGCCAGCAAGCTCTCCTTGCTGTCGATGTGTGCATACAGGCTGCCCGCCAAAATACCAACCTCTTGCGCGATATCGCGCATCGTCGTGCCGTTGTACCCCATGGCACCAAACAAACGTATTGCAGCGCTGTTGATGGCCTCGCGCGGCGTGGCGTCCTTGACCTTGCCGATCGGCTTGCTCACGGTATTCCTGGAGCCTTTAAAGGCTTGGTCGATCGGTATGCGGCAGAGTCAGCCACCTTTCGCTTCGCAACTTCTGCAAGGAGAAACTTCTGAGGCCTCCCGGTAGCAGTCACTGGAATATCCTGCTCGGTCAGAAACACCACATAGCGCGGCACTTTGAATCGGGCGAGGTGCTCTGCGCATAGATCGATGAGTTCCTGGGGATCTGGTTGCCCCTCCTTTACGGGGACCACGCAGACGCAACCGACCTCTCCCATTTTGGGATCAGGGATTCCTACAACCAGCGAGTGCGCTACCCGTGGGTGGGTATTGAGCAGGTCTTCAATCTCCTTTGGCATGACCATCTCGCCACCGCACCGATAGGTCTCCTTGATGCGACCGGTCAGCACCAGGTAACCCTCGGCACTGATCGTCCCCAGATCCCCCGTGTGCAACCAGCCGTCTTCCTCAATCGAGGCCGCCGTTTCCTCAGGCTTCTTGTAATAGCCCTTGGTCACGACCAGGCCCCTGGCCAACAATTCGCCAGCAACGCCGTAAGGCAGATCTTCGCCCGAGAAAGGATCGACGGTCTTGTATTTGGCAATCAGGCCATCCATGCCCGGATCGCCCGCGGCACCGGCGAGTTTCAAGCGCCCATTGCTGTGCAGCAGGTGTTCATCATTTCCCTCTGGCAGCGTGCAGGTGGTGGATGCCGTAGTCTCGGTCATTCCATAAGCCGTCATGACCTCGGGCGCCTTCATGAAGCGGCGGATATCGCCCCATATCGTGGGTGGTGAAGCGCCTCCGGAACTGAACACGGTGAGGAGACTGGGGCAGTCAAACCCGCGATCCTGGGCGGTCTCGATCATCTTGAGCGTCATCGTCGGCACACAGACGATTTCGTTGACGGTGTGACGCTCTGCGGCATCCAACATTTCGCAGGGATCGAATGCGAGATGAGGAACGATGGCGCCGCCCACAAAGGTGCACGCGACCAAGCATTCAACATACCCAAAGACGTGGTACATCGGCAGAGCAAAGTGAATCCGACGACCGTCCTGGAATGCGCGTGTGTAGGCGGAGCTGTACGCGGATCGCAAGACCATGTCGTGTGTGAGCATGGCCCCCTTCGGCATGCCCGTGGTGCCAGAGGTGTACATGATGTCTGAACACGCTGCCGGGTCGGCATTTCGCTCTCGCAAGGACAACTCGGTTAAGTCTGCTTCTGCGCCCGCAGCAGCCAGTGCCTGCACATGGAGAACTCCGTCGTGTGACCCACCCTGCACTGGCAAGACAATCACTTCCTTGAGGTTGGGCAGGCCGGCCTTGTCTGCACCAGTTCTCCAACCAGGCAGGATGGCGTCCAGATCGGCGAGGTAATTCCGTCCTCTGAAATGGTCCATCGTGATGAGCACCGAGCTTTCGGACTGCTCCAGGATGTAGTTGATCTCCTTGCCCTGCAGGAGATAGTTCACCGATACGACCACAGCGCCAATGCGTGCCACCGCGTACTTGATCGCCACGAACTCGGGAAAGTTGGCCATGATCAATGCAACGCGATCCCCGGGCCGGACCCCCCTGGAAATCAGACCTGCCCCAATGGCGCGCGACCAGGCTTGGATGTCGAGGTAGGAATACGAGCGCTTGTCCGTGATGACCAGCGGGCGCTCCGGGAACTGCCTGGCCCTGGCGTCGAGGGACTGGGCAACAGTCATCGGCACCCACGCTGGATAGTGTTCATCGAGCAAGGCCCGGCGTTGATTCGGATTGAGCATCATGGGTTCAAGGCCATGCACAAAATAGATTGAAATCAACAAACATTTGTTTTATTCTAGGGACATTACCAAAGCGTGTCAAAAATGACCGCCCAAGCAACCATTCCACGAAGAGGTCTCCATGCGCCTATCCAGCCCGATCGGTCCGCTGCAACCTGAATTCTGCAACATTCGGCGAATCGGCAAGAACCTTCACCGACCGGAGTGCGTCCTGACAACCGCGAATGGGGACCTCTTCACCTGCGACTGGACGCACGGCATTGCCCGTACATCCCCCGATGGCGTGACCACAGCAGCAGCCCATCCCTCGGTCATTGCCCAGGGCCTGCTTCCCAATGGATTTGCGATCGCCCGCGACCAATCCTTTCTCTTTGCCAACCTGAGCGAAGCGGGTGGTGTGTGGAAGGTCGGACGGAATCAATCTGCCGAGCCCTACCTTATGGAGGTGGATGGGCGCAAGATTCCACCGGCCAATTTTGTCTGGATCGACCACCTGGACCGGGTGTGGATCACAGTGAGCGCGCAAACGCGCGCCCACAAGTACTTCACCAAGAGCGAGACGGAAGGCTTCATTGCCTTGATCGACAAGAATGGCGCAAGGATAGTGGCCGACGGGCTGACGTGGACCAATGAATTGCGCATTTCGGCCGACGGGGCCTTCCTCTATGTCAATGAAACGTTTGCCAGTCGCACATCCCGCTTCCAAATCGATGGCAGCGGCAACCTCTCCAATAAGCTTGAAATCGCAATGCCTCCCGGGACCTTTCCCGACGGCATGGCACTCGATGCAGAAGGTGGTATCTGGACCATTTGTGTCGTTTCTGGCCGACTGATCCGGATTGATCCATCCGGCGGGTACGAAGTCGTCATGGAGGACTTCAATCCCGCGCATATGAGCGCCATCATGGCCGCCTATGAGCCAGAGCAAGTCACCAGGGAACTGATCATCGGCAGCAAGGGGCGTCACTTTGACAACCCGACCAGCATCGCCTTCGGTGGCAGTGACCGAAAGACGCTGTACTTCGGCTCCATTTCGGCACCGCATCTTGTCGCAATCGATACGCCCGTTGCGGGCGCGAAGCCTGCGCATTGGGACTGGCTTTAATCGCATAGCGCCGATCCATCCTGACCCGCCCGAATCCGGATTGCAAGCCCGTCCGGGATGGGTGCGATGCCCTCAGCCACCATTTTCACCAACGCAAGAAGGACAGCCATGGACCCAAGACCCAACGATCGTGCCATCCAGGAACTGATCGACCGGCAGGCCATTCACGATTGTCTGATGACCTATTCACGCGCTGTCGACAGGCTCGACCGCGAACTGTTGCTGTCGGTGTACCACCCCGATGCAGTCGATGACCATGGTGTGTTCGTCGGCAACCGCGAGGAGTTTGCGGATTGGGTGATTGCGATGCACACGCGTATGCACCTGTCGCAGCAACACTGCCAGTTCAACTCGACATGCGACTTGCAGGGTGACACCGCGCACACCGAGACCTACTACATGTTTGTCGGGATGAACCGCAAGGGAACTCCCTTGGCCATGTCCGGCGGACGCTACATTGATCGACTGGAGAAGCGCAATGGCCGATGGGCCATTGCAGCGCGTGTCTGTGTACGTGACTGGGCGCCGCTCGCCGCGATACCTGAAACGCTGGACCAATCCAGCATGACCGTCGTGCCACTGGACGAGGCCACGAAGGCCTTGATGCGTGCGGGGGCCCAGCCTGCACGTGACCGGACGGACCCGTCCTACCAACGGCCACTCAAGGCGCGCCAGAGTTCCTGAACTCGCGGCCACACAGCCAAAATGAGTCAATGTGGCAAACGAAGGGGAAATCCAGCAACTTGTGGCCCGGGCGCAGGAAGAATTCGGCCAGGTCGATCTGTTCTTTTCGAATGCAGGGATCGTGGACGAAGGCGGCGTCGATGCAACCGACGCCAAGTCGACCCGCTTCTGGGACATCAACGCCATGGCCCATGTGCATGCGGCTCGCGCCGTCTTGCCGGGCATGCCGGCGCGCGGCAGCGGCTACCTGGTCAACACCTGCTCGGCTGCAGGCCTACTCACCAGCCCGGGCGCTGCGCCCTATGCAGTGACCAAGCATGCGACTGTGGCACTGGCCGAATGGCTGTCGATCACGCACGGCGCCGCCGGCATCAGGGTCAGTGTGATCTGCCCGCAGGCCGTGCGCACCCGCTTGTTGCAGGACTCGATCGACTCCGGCAATACGCCCTCGCAGACCTTCGCGTCCATGGGCACCTTGCCCGATCCGGATGCCGTCGCCACCTGCGCCCTGCAGGGCATCGAGAAGGAGGAGTTCCTGATTCTTCCGCACCCCGCGGTGCGCGGCTTCTTCCAGAAGAAGGCCGAGAACATCGACCGCTGGCTCGGTGGCATGCGCCGTTTTCTGACGCAGGTTCAGCTGGCGACGGGTTCTGTCACTGTTCCAGGTGAGGCGAAGCAGTGACGACGGTAACACCCACGGGGGCCACCGTCACCCGACAACGCACCCACACTCGCCATATCCACATGGAGGATTTCCACCGATCCGACGGCCTGTGGGACATCGAGGCCACACTCACCGATGTGCGTGACTATCCGTCCTACGGAGCCGAAAGGGGCAACATCGCGGCGGGCCAGGCCCTGCACGACATCCATGTCTGCATCACGGTCGATAACGACCCGGTTGTGCATACCGTCTCCGCCACCATGCAGGCCCACCCGTACCACACCTGTCCCCAGGCCCTGCCGCCCCTGGCCGGTCTGGTTGGAGGGACCTTGCCGCGCGGGTGGCGCAAACATGTTGAATCCCACCTGGGCATGGACAAAGGGTGTTCCCACATCCGTGAAATGCTGCAGCAGATCGCCACTGCTGTCTACCAGACGGTGCCTGTCTGGTGGGCCCAGAAAAAAGGCGATGTCATTGCCGCGCGTGATGGCCAACCGCCCCAGCATCTTGGGCAATATAAAGCCTGGGCCTTCTATGGCCCTGTGGTCGCCAGAATTTATCCCGAGTTCGCCGGCTGGAATTGAGGCCTGCTCCGCAAGGCAATAGTCAAAAGGCGACCTTGTCCAGCCCCTTGAGTTGCAAAATTTCCCGGGCTTCGGCTGGAGACGCGATTTCCAGCCCAAGACCCTCAAGAATCCCGCGGACCTTGAGGACCTGCTCGGCGTTGGACTGCGCAAGTCTGCCCTTGCCGATCCAGAGGCTGTCCTCCAAACCGACACGGACATTGCCACCCATGGCGGCAGCCATCGAAGCGATCTTTATTTGACTGGCACCAGCCCCCAGGACAGACCAACGGTAGTCGTCACCAAAGAGTCTGTCGGCAGTCCTCTTCATGTGCATGACGTCGTCAGGATGGGTCCCGATGCCGCCCAATATCCCGAATACCGTCTGAATGAAAAAGGGCGCCTTGACCAAACCACGTTCGACGAAATGCGCCAGGTTGTAGAGGTGGGATGTGTCATAACACTCGAATTCATACCTCGTGTCATTGACCGACAACTCAGTCAACACCGCCTCCAGATCGCCGTAGGTGTTGCGAAAGATCAGGTCCTTGCTTCCCTCGAGGTAAGGACGCTCCCAATCGTGCTTGAATTCCTTGAACCGCTTGAGCATCGGAAACAGGCCGAAGTTCATGGTTCCCATGTTCATGGACGCCACTTCCGGCTTGAGTACTTTGGCGGGCTGCATGCGCTCATGGACCGTCATGTAGGGTGATCCACCAGTGGTCAGATTGACGATGACATCGCTATGCTGCTTGATCACCTTGAGGAACGGCGTGAAAGCCTCGGGTCGCTGGTCAGGCTTGCCGGTTACGGGATCTCGGGAATGAAGGTGGATGATGGCCGCTCCGGCCTGGGCGGCAGCGATGGAAGCCTCGGCGATCTCCTCTGCAGAGACCGGCAAGTACGGGGACATCGACGGAGTATGAATGGCTCCGGTGACGGCACAACTGATGATGACCTTCTTCTGCTGAAACATAGGGTTCCTCGTCGACTTCTTTGAAAGGCTCAGCCTGTACTCACTGCGAAAGGGTGTGCGCCGATGCAAGCAGTCGCAGCGCCTGCGTCAGGTGCGGCTTGTCCAGCATTTTTCCGTCCAATTGAACCGTGCCGGCACCCTTGGCATCGTCAAACGCCTTGACCACTGCCTGCGCATGGGCAACGTCGGCATCGTCCGGCGAGAAGCCGGCATTGATAGGCCCAATCTGGTCAGGATGGATGGCGATTTTTCCGGTGAAGCCGGCGCGGCGTGAAGCTTGAACCTCACGCAGCAGCTGTGCCTGATCACGGAAGTTGGCGGTTATGGTTTCCACGGCCTGCAGGCCCGCTGCGTGCGCGCCAACCAGACAGAGGGAGCGAGCCAACTGGTAGGTGAACTCGTATTCGCCACTCTCAAGCCGGTTGGTACTTGCGCCTATCGCCGTAGACAGGTCCTCTGCACCCCAAGTCAATCCCAGCAGGCGCGCCGAAGCTCCCTTGTAGGTCTTCAGTTCGAACATGGCTGCAGGTGTCTCGGTCACCACAGGAATGATGCGCACCCGCCCATGTGCCACCCCCTCGCGATGCTCCAGCGCTGTAAGGTAATGGTCGAGCAGCACCACGTCGCGCGCCGATTCCACCTTGGGCAGCATGATGCCGTCAGGAGCACCTGCGACGATGGCTGCCAGGTCAGGCAAGGCGCTCTCGGTGGTCAGCGGATTGATGCGCACCCACAACTGCTGCTTGCTTCGATCACGATGAATCCGCAAGAACTCCCGCACCGTTGCCCGCGCAGCGTCCTTGTTGTCCGGCAGCACGGAGTCTTCCAGGTCAAGAATCAGCGCACTGGCGCCGGAACCTTGTGCCTTGGCAATCTTCTTGTCCGAATCACCCGGCACGAACAACAGTGACTTGAGGATGGTCTCTTGCATGAATCTGTTTCCACTTTCTTGTTTTCAGGACAGGCGCCAAGCACGCTACCGGCCCTGGAAGACCGGTTTGCGCTTCTCAAAGAAGGCCTTGACGCCTTCGGCATGGTCTTCGGTCAGCAGCGCGAGTCCTTGCGCCCAGGCCTCGGCGTCCAGAAAGGTCTCCAGGGCTGGCTGGTGCATCAGCTTGAACATCTTCTTGGCCACGCCGAGTGCGAAGGTCGGGCCGCTGGCGAGCTGGCGCGCATACTCAAATGCAGCTGCGTCGAGCTCCGCGTCGGGCACCACCTTGTTGACCAGCCCCAACGCATGCGCCTCCAGCGCCTCAACACGGCGGCCGGAATAAACCAGTTCCTTGGCACGCTGAATCCCCACGTGCTGGGTGAGAAAGTAAACGGCGCCACCGTCGGGCACCAGACCGACATGGCGAAAAACCTGGGTGAAACGCGCCGTGTCCGAAGCGATGACGGCGTCACAGGCCAGCGCCATACTCCAGCCAATGCCGGCCACAGCACCACGTACACCGGCCACCACCGGCTTTTCGATGTTCGCGAGGTTGCGCACCATCCGATGGGCGAGCTTGAGCAGCGTACGGCCGCTCTCTGCAGTGAAGTCGCCCATCTTGCTGACATCGCCACTGGCGCAGAACGCCTTTCCAGAAGCCTGCAGTAACACCGCGCGGACCGCCGAATCTCGCGCAGCCGTTTCAAAATGTGTGCCCAGGGCCTCCCGCATCTCCACCGTCAGCGCATTGAGCTTTTCGGGACGATCGAGCGTGATGATGGCGACGCCTTCGCGCAGTACATAGCGGATCGTCATGTCATTGCCCCGTGAACGCTGGCACGCGCTTTTCGGCAAACGCCTTCGTGCCTTCGCCGACATCTTGCGACGTCTGCAATAGCCGCAGCATCATTTGCTCCATGCGAAGACCCGTCGCCAGATCCACATCACGGCTGCGCACTGCAAGTTCCTTCGCGGACTGCACTGCAAGCGGGGCATTGCGCGCGAGCCGATGAGCGAAGTCCAGCGCCGTAGCCATCAATTCCGCTGGCTTGACCACCTTGTTGACCAAGCCCCAACGAAGCGCAGTTTGGGCGTCGAAGCTGTCGCCGAGGAGCAGCAATTCCATGGCGATCGGATGAGGCAACTGCTGCGCGATTCGCTGGGTCCCACCGTTTGCCGGAAACACCCCTCGCTTGACTTCGGCGACAGAGAACGTGGCGTGCTCAACACAAACGCGAAGATCGGTTGCCAACAGCAAGGTCATTCCCCCACCTATGCAATAGCCATTGACGGCCGCAACAATCGGCTTCCAAACCTCAAGACCCCGGTTGAGGAGTTGGTTCTTTTGAGTCAGTAGAAGCTCTGCAAGTGGCGGTTGTTGATTGACGAAGGACTTGAGGTCGGCACCGGCTGAAAACGCCCTGTCACCCGCCCCGGTTATCACTGCGACCCGAATGTCCGCGTCATCCCGTACACGCTCCCAGGCGGCCGACAAACCGCCGTAGTGTTCTGCGTCCATCGCATTCATGCGATCGGGGCGATTGATGGTGATCGATGCAACGTGGTTTTCGATGGTCAAGTCTATGGACATTGCTTTTCCGGTAAGTTGATGGATTGGGAATAGTGTTGATTCGTGCTCAGCTTACGACAGCAGCGCTGTCCGTCGCCGGGGCACCGTCAAAAGTCAAGCACCATGGGTGCGCTTGGCAATTCAGTGGTAGCGGCCGTGACTGCGGCGAGATGAAGTGCCATACGGCGGGAGGCAGCTTTTTCGTCCTTGGCCGTGATGGCCTCCATGATGCGCCGATGGGCATGCAAGACCATCTTGCGCACATCGTCGCTGGCGAAGCTCTCGCTTGCGGAGACCTTGTGGATCATGCTCGAGAGCGAGTGCATGACCCCGCGCAACAGTTCGTTGTGGCTGGCCGCAGCTCTGGCCA
>CAMAWD010000028.1 GCA_945861785.1 Rhodoferax sp. OV413
CCGGACGTAATGGGTGTCGCTCCAATTGGGTTTGCCCCGTTCGAGCCAGTCGTTTGCCGCAGCTTCCAAGGTGTCGCCGCTGCCCACCGTCGCCTTGAGCTTTTCAACCTGCCGAGCTTGCAGTGGGTCGATGCCCTGTGACTTTTGCAGCTTTGCCGCATCACGGGCCTTTCGAGCCGCAGTCAGGGTTACGGCTGGATAGCCACCTAGTGACATGCGACCTTCTTTGCCGTCGGCGTACGTTTTCCAGAACCAACGTTTGGAACCTGCCGGACTTACCTCCAAATACAGCCCCCCGGCATCGGCAAACCGTTTGCGGTTCTTGTCCGCTGGGCATATCGCGTTACGACCTTGGGCATCAGTCAACATGGGGTTTCTCCAGTGGAACCGGGGAACAACCGGCAAAAACTCTGTTCCCCGGTACTTTGTTCCCCGGTATGTTCCCCGGTTTGGGTTTGGCTGTCAATGGCCCCCATTAGCGCCCGTTGCAGGGTAAGTTATTGATTAACAATGAAAAAAGGCCCCTAAGTGGTTGTCCTTAGAGGCCTTTAAATGATGAAATGGTGCCGATTGTCGGAATCGAACTGACGACCTACCGCTTACAAGGCGGTTGCTCTACCAACTGAGCTAAATCGGCTTCAGATGATTTTACAGGAGGCACCGAGCCAACTACCTGTCACCCAGGCAATGGCCGATACCAACGGCTACTTGACACGGGTGAGTGTTGGTTTCGGTCGGTTGCCTGGCGGCGGTTCGGGTGTCTCTGCGTCACTGTGCGATGGCGAGGCCGAAACAAGTGGAACCAGCTTGACTTCCTGATCACCCGCACGGGTGCCGTCGGCTTGTGACGGGGCCCTGGACGCTGCAGGGTTCAACGATTTGCCAGCGCCGTGCACCACCTGGGGAAAAGCCATGCCCTGCCCGTTTTCGCGGGCGTAGATGGCAATGACGCGCTCCACAGGCACCATGATCTCGCGGGCCGTCCCGGCAAATCGGGCGCTGAACTCTATGAAGGCGTTGCCGAGCTTGAGCGAACTGGTGGCGTCGAAGCTGATGTTCAGCACAATCTCACCATCCTTCACGTACTCGCGGGGAACCTGCACGGTGTCGTCCACTTGCACGGCGACGTAAGGCGTCAAGCCGTTGTCGGTGCACCACTCGTACAAGGCCCGGATCAGGTAGGGCCGGGTGGAGGTGGCTTCTTGGGTTTCAGTCATCGGCGCACCACCGCAACCTACTTGCGCATGACTTTCTCGGACGGTGTCAGCGCCTCGATATAGGCGGGCCGCGAAAAGATGCGTTCCGCGTACTTGAGCAGCGGGGCCGCATTCTTGCTCAGGTCGATGCCGTAGTAGTCAAGGCGCCACAGCAGCGGCGCAATGGCCACGTCGAGCATCGAGAAACCGTCGCCCAGCATGTACTTGTTCTTGAGGAAAATTGGGGCGAGTTGCGTCAGGCGATCCCGGACGTGGGCGCGCGATTTTTCGAGCAGTTTTTCGTTGCTCTTGGCGGCGCGCGACTCGAGCGTCGACACATGGACAAACAACTCCTTCTCGAAGTTCAGCAGGAAAAGGCGCACGCGGGCGCGGTCCACCGGGTCACCGGGCATGAGCTGCGGGTGGGGGAAACGCTCGTCGATGTACTCGTTGATGATGTTGGACTCGTACAGGATCAGGTCGCGCTCGACCAGAATCGGCACCTGCCCGTAGGGGTTCATGACGCTGATGTCTTCGGGCTTGTTGTAGAGGTCGACGTCACGGATTTCAAAATCCATGCCCTTCTCGAACAGGACAAATCGGCAACGATGGGAAAAGGGGCAGGTAGTTCCTGAATACAACACCATCATGGCGGGGGCTCCTAAAAATCAAAAAGAGTGGGTCGCACTTTGGCAATCCCACTCTGACACGCAAACCCGGCATCACAACCGGGCTTGAACTGCAAACGAGGCTACTTGATGTCTTTCCAGTACGCCGCGTTCAAGCGCCAGGTGAAGACCGTCAGCACGGACAGGAACAACAACACGCCCACGCCAATACGGGTGCGTGTGTTCTGGGCGGGTTCGCCCATCCACTGGAGGAAACTGACGAGGTCGCCCACGGCTTCATCGTACTGGAGCGGCGTCATGGTGCCGGGCGTCAGCTGCTCCCAACCCTTGAATATCTTGACCGGGTGGCCGTGCTCTTCTTTGGTCTCGTAAACCGGCTGCCGGCTGCCTTGCAACTGCCACAACACATGGGGCATACCTACATTGGGAAATGCCAGGTTGTTCCAACCCGTTCCCTTGGTGTCGTCCGGGTAATAGGTGCGCAGGTAGGTGTACAGGTAGTCGGCGCCGGTGCCTTGGCCTGCCGCCGAGCGGGAGCGGGAAATCACAGTCAGATCAGGCGGATTACCGCCAAACCACTCTTTCGCTTCGCGGGGGTTGATCGTGGAAACCATCGTATCGCCCACTTTTGCGGTGGTGAAGAGCAGGTTTTCCTTGATCTGCTGTTCGGTCAGGCCAATGTCCTGAAGTCGGTTGTAACGCATGAACGCTGCGGAATGGCAGTTCAGGCAGTAATTGACGAACAGCTTCGCACCGTTTTGCAGCGCCGCCAGGTCGTTGGTCTTGTTGGGGGCCTTGTCCCAGGTGATACCACCACCTGCAGCATGGGCACCGACCATCAGTGCCCAGGTGGCCACCAGACCCCACACCAACCTTGCAGAAAAACCGGATATTTTCATTGTTATTGCCTCGTGCTCAATGCGCTGCGAAGGTGACACGCTCGGGGACGGGTTTGGGCTCACCCAACTTGCTCCACCAAGGCATCAGCAGGAAGAAACCGAAATAGAACAAAGTACCCACCTGCGAAACGCGCTCGCCTATCGCCGAAGGCGGTTGCACGCCCAGATAAGCCAGCACGACAAAATTGACGACGAACACACCGTACATGTACTTGTGCCAGCCCGGGCGGTACCGGATGGACTTGACCGGTGAATAATCCAGCCAAGGCAGGAAGAACAGGATGATCACCGCGCCGCCCATCACCACCACGCCCCAGAACTTGGCATCGATGGCCAGCATCATGGCGACCACGGCGGCCGCAACAAGCAGGACCACAGGCTTGAGGAACCCGGGCATCTTGAGTTTGGCCACGGCAACCAGGGCACCGAGCACCACGCACGCCATCAACACGTACATCATTTCACTGGTGATGGCACGCAACATCGAGTAGTAAGGCGTGAAATACCAGACCGGCGCAATGTGCAACGGCGTCTTGAGCGGGTCGGCCGGGATAAAGTTGTTGTATTCGAGGAAATAGCCGCCAAACTCCGGCGCAAAGAACACAATGGCCGAGAACACCATCAGGAACATGCTGACGGCAAAGATGTCGTGTACCGTGTAATAGGGATGGAAGGGAATGCCGTCCAGTGGGTGGCCGTCCTTGCCCTTGGTAGCCTTGATCTCGATACCGTCCGGGTTGTTGGAACCCACTTCATGCAGCGCAATGATGTGCGCCGCCACCAGACCCAGCAAAACCAGTGGCACAGCGATCACGTGGAAGGCGAAGAAACGGTTCAGCGTCGCATCGCCAACCACATAGTCACCGCGAATGAGCAGCGCCAGATCAGGGCCGATGAATGGCACAGCGGCAAACAGGTTGACGATCACCTGGGCGCCCCAATAACTCATCTGGCCCCAGGGCAACAGATAACCCATGAAGGCCTCGGCCATAAGGCACAGGAAGATCGCGCAGCCAAACAGCCAGACCAGCTCGCGCGGCTTGCGGTAGCTGCCATAAATCAGGCCGCGAAACATGTGCAGGTAGACCACCACGAAAAACGCAGACGCGCCGGTGGAATGCATGTAGCGCACCAGCCAGCCCCAGGGAACGTCACGCATGATGTACTCGACCGAGCCGAAGGCCAGTGCGGCATCGGGCTTGTAGTGCATCACCAGGAAGATACCGGTCACGATCTGGATCACCAGCACCAGGGTCGCCAGCCCGCCGAAGATGTAGAAGAAATTGAAGTTCTTGGGCGCGTAGTACTGGCCCAGATGATCGTTGTAAAGCTTGCTCAGCGGAAAGCGGTTGTCGACCCAGTTCAGGAGTTTCTGGGCCGCTGGGGCATTGGGGGAAATTTCTTTCATCTCAGCCATGATGTGCTCCGGTGCTGCGTGTCGCCATGGTTCAGGCTTTCTTGTCTTCGCCAATCAGCAAGCGGCTGTCGGACAGGTACATGTGGGGCGGGACTTCAAGGTTGTCGGGCGCGGGCTTGTTCTTGTAGACGCGGCCAGCCAGGTCGAAAGTAGATCCGTGGCAGGGGCAGAAGAAACCGCCTTGCCAGTCGTCCGGCAATGAAGGCTGCGGACCACTCTGAAACTTGTCGGAGGGCGAACAGCCCAAGTGGGTGCATATGCCCACCACCACCAGATATTCCGGTTTGATGGAGCGTGCTTCGTTGAGGGCGTACCCGGGCGTTATTTCACCAGGTTTGCGCAGCGATTTGGGATCGGCGAGTTGCGGGTCGAGCGCCTTGAGCGCTGTCAGTTGCTCGGGGGTGCGGCGAACAATCCAGACCGGCTTGCCACGCCACTCGACCGTCATTTTTTCACCTGGCCGCAGGGCCGAGACGTCGGCTTCGACCGCTGCCCCAGCCGCTTTGGCTTTTTCGGAGGGCTGAAAACTGCTGACAAAAGGAACGGCTGTGAACGCGCCGCCCACCACGCCAGCACAACTGGACGCGATAAGCCACGTCCGTTTACTGCTGTCGACTTGGGTGTCACTCATGGGAATCCTCAATGAAAACATCACTATCTGGCTTAGCTTTGGATTGTAGCTGACGGCATCCGGGCGTTCGGGCAAAAAGCCGCCGGCAGATTCTTTGCGATCGCGCACGCCAAAGTTCCGGATAATCCCGCCAGATCTTCTATTTCGGGGGTCGGAACAACCAAAAATCGATGGAGATGTGGTTATGAGCATGATGTCGGAATTCAAGGAGTTTGCCGTCAAAGGCAACGTGATGGACTTGGCAATCGGTGTGATCATCGGTGGGGCATTCGGCAAGATCGTCGACTCGGCAGTCAACGATCTCATCATGCCCATCGTGGGCGCGGTGATCGGTAGCCTGGACTTCTCCAACCTGTTCGTGGTGCTGGGCAAAGTGCCCGCAGGGACCGCCATGGCTTTGGCAGACCTGAAGAAGGCCGGTGTGCCTGTGTTTGCCTATGGCAGCTTCATCACGATCGCAGTCAACTTCATCATCCTCGCGTTCATCATCTTCATGATGATCAAGCAGATGAACCGCCTCAAGCGGGAAATTCCGGCGCCGGCGCCTGCGCCTGCGCCTGCAGTGACGCCTGAAGACATCCTGCTGCTGCGGCAGATCCGCGACAGCTTGCGGAAGTAAGACTGTCCGCTACCCGGTGCTGACAGTCCCTGGAGGCGGTCAGTCCGGCAGCGAGTGGCGCGGTGAAAAGCCCGCCAATTGCCTGGCCATGCGGATCGCGGCCACCATGCTGGCGGCATCGGCAGTTCCCTTGCCGGCGATGTCAAAAGCGGTGCCGTGGTCGGGGCTGGTCCGTATGAATGGCAGGCCCAATGTCACATTGACTCCCTGGTCCAGTCCCAGGTATTTCACCGGTATCAGTCCCTGGTCGTGGTACATCGCCACCACGACATCGAACTCGCTGGCTGCAGCCTGTCGCGCTCGCGCGCGCATGAAAACGGTGTCGGGCGCGACCGGCCCATCGACACACATACCGGCCGCGCGGGCCGCTTCGATGGCAGGGCTGATGATGTCGATTTCCTCCTGGCCAAACAAGCCTCCCTCTCCCGCATGGGGATTCAGTCCTGCCACTGCGATTCGCGGTGCACGCCCGAGCATGCCGCGCAGTGCCCGGTCCGTGATCTGCAGTGTCTGAAATACGTTGTCGAAGTCGACCGCCTCGATGGCCTGGCGCAGTGACAGGTGAATGCTGACCAGCACTGTGCGAAGCTCGTCGTTGGCGAGCATCATGCGCACTGGCAGCTCAGCCACCGTGCGGCCAGAAAACTGCGCCGCGAGCGCCTGCAGCATTTCCGTGTGCCCTGGGTAGCCTGCGTAAAGCCCACCCGCAGCCGACAACGCCAATTTGTTCAGCGGCGCAGTCACCATCGCGCCGACCTCGACCCGCAAGGCAGCTTGCGCAGCCCAGGCTACGCAGGCCCCGGCCAACGCACCGCCGCTCGCACTCACCCGCCCGAATGGCACCAAGGGCTGCGGGCGCCCGACCTGCACGACCGGGATGCACCCTGGCGGCACAGCAAATGCCTCTTCGATGTGCTCCAGCACCGCCACCGGCAGTGGCTGTTGCCCCGACCTCGCGATGCAGGCACTTGCGCGGCGCATTGTCGCGACATCGCCGGCCACAAAACATCCGCGACACAGATGTGCTGCATCCCGGAAAGCCTTGGCAACAATTTCGGGGCCGATGCCCGCGGCGTCACCCATCGTGATGGCGACTGGTTTGTCCATGGGGTTGATTTGCATCTCTTGTGTCAGCGAACTGCGACGCCCGGCTTTCGGCGGCAACGCGGTCATGCAGGGTTGTCAATATCGATGAATGTATGCGCGACCGAGAGCAACTCCGCCACATGCCCGCCCAAGGCACGGACGCCATAACGCTCGCTGGCATGGTGCCCGCAGGCCACATAGGCGACGCCGGACTCCCTGGCGTAATGCGCTTGCGGCTCTGAAATTTCGCCGGTGATGAATGCGTCTGCCCCGGCCTCGATGGCGGCTTCGAAATACGACTGGGCGCCGCCGGTGCACCAGGCGATGCGGCGAATTGGACCGCGCGTGCCATCCACAACCGTGACGGGCCGCGCCAGGGCGGATGCGATCATGTTACCGAGTGCCTGGGCATCGTCAAACCCGCCGCCGTCGTGCCGCCGACCCAGAAAACCCAAGTCCTGCTCGCCAAAGCGCGCATCAGCCCGCAGCCCGAGGACCTGTCCCAATTGCGCATTGTTACCCCACTGGGGGTGGGCATCAAGCGGCAGGTGGTAGGCAAGCAGATTGATGTTGTGTGCGAGCAGCAACGCGAGGCGCTGGCGCATCCAGCCAGTCACCCTTCCGTCCTGGCCACGCCAGAACAGGCCGTGGTGCACCAGCACGGTGTCGGCGCCAGACCGCACCGCGGCTTCGATCAAGGCCAGGCTGGCAGTCACGCCAGTAACAATACTGCGCACTTCGATCGCGCCCTCAACCTGCAACCCGTTGGGGCCGTAGTCGCGAAACTGGTCGGGCTGGAGCAAATCGTCCAGGATAGTCAGAAGTTGATGTCGGTCGGCCATGGCTGGTGGTTGGGAGTCGGCAACGGGCGCCAATCAAGGCGCGCCATCAGGTCGGGCGATTGTCGACCCATCGGGCTGCAGGCTGCTGTCGCAGCCTTTTCCGGCAGCGATCCATCGGGGGGCCAAGGCCCGCAACACCTTGGGCAGCCAGGGCAGGAGTCGGAGCAACAGTGGCGGCATGGCAGCGGCAAGTACTTCGCGTGGCTGCACCAGGGCGCCGCATTGGTAGGCCGCGGCGCTTGCGTCCCACCGCAGTGCGCTGCACGCCCCCCGCCTGCGCCGTGACAAAACCATCCCGAGCGGGCAAGGTTCCACGAGGCAACACACCCCACACCCGTTACAGGCGGCACCCCACACCGGTTTGGCGGGTGCCTGGCTTTCGACAAATATCGTCCACTGCCTGGAAGACATAAAAATCCCTCTTGTCACACTGTAGCCTGCGTGAACCGGGTTTGGCCCTCACTTTTCGCAGGGCATCCGAAACGTCGGGCGCACCGCGCACCCTACAATTTGCCGATGAAACGTCTCTGGCTGCTGTTTTCGCAAACTGCCACCGTGTTGCTCGCAGCCTATTTTGTGGTGGGTACGCTCAAACCCGAGTGGCTGGGAAAAAGCCCCGCAGCAATGCGTAATCTGGCCGTTGTAGAAGCCCCGTCGGCTCCATCCGGCAGTGTGCCACAAGGGAGCTTGCGGCTGGCTGCGCAAAAAGCCTCCTCGGCGGTGGTCAGCATCAACATCAGCAAGGCAGCGAAACCGTCACCGCACGGCAATGATCCATGGTTCCGGTTCTTTTTCGGCGAACAGGGCACAGAACCACAGGCCGGACTGGGCAGTGGCGTGATCGTCAGCGCGAGTGGCTACATCCTCACGAACAACCACGTGATCGAAGGTGCGGACGAGATCGAGGTCATCCTCAACGACAGCCGCCGCGCTGTGGCCAAGGTGATAGGCACCGACCCGGATACCGACCTGGCGGTGCTGAAGATCGAACTCGACAAGTTGCCCGTGATCGTCATGGGCAATTCGGATTCACTTCAGGTCGGGGACCAGGTGCTTGCAATCGGCAACCCGTTTGGCGTCGGCCAAACCGTCACGAGTGGCATCGTCAGCGCGCTGGGGCGCAACCAGCTCGGCATCAACACTTTCGAGAACTTCATCCAGACCGACGCCGCCATCAACCCCGGAAACTCGGGCGGCGCTCTGGTCGACACAACCGGCAACCTTCTGGGCATCAATACCGCAATTTATTCGCGCTCCGGTGGCAGCATGGGCATCGGGTTTGCGATACCTGTTTCCACAGCGCGGCTCGTCATGGAGGGTCTGGTCAAGGATGGGCAGGTGACCCGGGGCTGGATTGGCGTCGAACCGAACGAACTGTCACCTGAACTGGCCGAGACCTTCGGGGTGAAGGCGCGCCAAGGTGTGATCATCACGGGCGTGCTTCAAAACGGGCCGGCGGCGCTGTCTGGTGTGCGGCCGGGCGATGTTGTTACCGCAGTTGCCGACAAGGAAGTTGCCAACGTGTCGGAGCTGCTGTCAGCGGTAGCCGCACTGCGGCCAGGTACACCGTCGAAATTCAGATTGCAGCGCCGGGATGAGCAAATCGTGCTGGAGCTGACACCTGGTGTTCGGCCCAAGCCACGGCGCCCAGCCAAATAAAGACGGCGGACCACCGCGCGGGCGGTGGACTCAGGGCTTGGCTTCCCCTGGCGCATCCCCGGGTTTTTCGTCCGGTTTTTCGTCCGGTTTTTCGTCCGGTGCCTTTGTGTGCTTGATGAACAACTTGGCGGCCCAGATACCCGCCTCGTACAACAGGCACATGGGGATCGCGAGGGCCAACTGCGACACCACATCGGGCGGGGTCAGCACCGCAGCGATCACGAACGACAAGACGACGAAATAGCCGCGGAACTCCTTGAGTTTCTGAATGCTCACAAGGTTCATGCGGGCCAATAACACCACCACGATCGGCACCTGGAAGGCAACGCCGAAAGCCAGGTACAGGCCCAGGATCGCTTCGACATAGGATGCGATGTCCGGGGTGGCCGCGACGCTCTCCGGGGTGACCGCCTGGATGAACGCAAACATCTTGTCGAGCACAAAGAACTGCACGAACCCGATGCCGACGTACGCCAGCAAGCTGCCAAAGAATATCAGTGGCACGGCCAGGCGCTTTTCATGCCCATACAGGCCCGGGGCCACGAAGGCCCAGGCCTGGTACATCAGCCAGGGCAACGCCAGCAATACGCCGGCCATCATCAGCACCTTGAGCGGCACAAAAAACGGCGAGAAGACACCCACGGCAATCAGCTTGGCACCCGGCGGCATGTGGGCACGGATCGGCCCCGCGATCAGATCGATCAGGCCGCTGGGAGAGGGCCAGATCGCCAGCAACGCCATGCAGACCACCAAACCGATCAGGCTGTAGATCAGGCGGTCGCGCAACTCCATGAGGTGTTGCACGAACGGCTGCTCCGTGCCGGCGAGTTCATCTTCTTTTGGTTTGGGGTCTGTCATCTTGTTGCTAGGGCCAAATAACGGCCGCGGTCACAACCCCGGCACATGCTGCATGACCGACGTTCAGCCGGCTTTTTGCGGGCGGAACCGGGCAACCCGCGCCGCGCCGGACAGTGCCCGGGTTCGTGTGCCGGTTCGCGCCTTGTACCAATTGGGGGTGGCGCCTTGCTTGACACGCCAGCGTTTGCCTGGATGGCGGTACACCGGATAACTCTCAAGCGCAGGTGAAGTGTCGGCCGGTGATGCATCGGAACCCATGCTGGTCGCGTCGGCCCAGGACTTCTCGAAATCGGTGGCGCCGCTTTGAATCGTGTTCTCCATGTCCTTCGCCGCGCCAGCAACCGAGTCCTTCATTTTCTTGAGTTCATCGAGTTCCATCGACCGGCTGACCTCGGCCTTGACGTCGGACACGTAACGCTGTGCCTTGCCCAGCAGTGCACCCACGGTGCGCGCCACCCGCGGAAGCTTGTCGGGCCCGATCACGATCAGTGCGACAGCGCCAATCAGCGCCATCTTCGAAATGCCAAGATCAATCACGCGCGTGCTGCGTCAGGCATCAGGACTTTTGACGGGCTTCGACGTCGATCGTCGTCTTGTCGGACGGCGCTGCGGCGTTGGCGACCTGCGCCGAGGCAGCAGCAGGTTTGTCATCGACGCTGGTGGAACCGTCTTTCATGCCGTCCTTGAAGCCCTTGACAGCGCTGCCGAAGTCGCCGCCCATGTTCTTGAGCTTCTTGGTTCCGAACACCATCACGACGATCAGCAGCACGATGAGCCAGTGCCATATTGAAAACGTACCCATGAGTTTCTCCTAAGCAATTGCAGGATTTTAGTCTCGCGCCATCCGCACCCCAATAACCCTTCGTCAACCTCGCAACCATGGGCGGGGCCCACCCATCACATGCACATGCAGATGGTGCACTTCCTGCCCACCTTCAGCCCCGGTGTTGCTCACGATCCGGAAGCCGCCCTGTGGGTAGGGCCGGCAACCCTCCTGCAGGGCCAGACGCGGCGCCAGGGTCATCATGTGCCCCATCAGGGGCGCATGCTCGGGCTCCAACTGTGCGAACGAAGGAATGTGCTGTTTCGGAATCAGAAGGAAATGCACCGGGGCCCACGGATGGATGTCGTGGAACGCAAACACCAATTCGTCTTCATGCACCTTGCGCGAAGGTATCTTGCCCTGGGCAATCTTGCAAAACAGGCAATCGGGATCATGCACCATGCCGCCGCTCCTTCATTCTCGGTTTTCCTGCTGACCAAGCGGCTGGTTGTTGTTCATGGCAACCATGCCGCGCACGATCCGGTACAGGAACCAGATCGAAATGACAAACCAGGCGATCGCGCCAGGCAGATACAGGAGCAGAAAAAGGGGCGCCGTAACCACGTACAGCAAGCCGGCAATCAGCACCGAACGAATGCGCCAGGAGAAATGGCTGGCCTGCCAGGTGCCGACAGCTTCGTCCTTTTTGACCATGTCGAGCACCAGCGCCACGATCAGCAGGACGGCTCCGGCCTGCGCGCCAGGCACCAGCGCGCCCACAGCCACGACCAGGTGCAGCACATAACTGACCCAACCTGCTGTTTTCAGCGCCTGCGCCTTTTCGCTGTCACCACCCTTGGCCACGACATCCACAATTTCATCCATGTGATTCCTCCCCAGCCGGTAATTGCGGCGCACCTTGCTCGCGCGACACGGCCTTGCGCAAGGCCTTTTCCTCGATGCCGCTGGTGCCGGCCCGGCGCTGCAACTCGGCCAGCACGTCGGCCGGGGCGAGGTCGTAGTGGGCCAGCGTGATGAGGCAATGGAACCACAGGTCAGCCACCTCGCCGACCAGCAGCGCGCGACGCTCCGCCACACCAGCACCCTGGGCCAGCGCATGGTCGAGGTCTTTCGAAGCCATCACCACTTCGGTGGCCTCTTCGCCGATCTTTTTGAGAAAACCGTCCGGGCCACGGGCCAGCAGACGGGCCACGTAACTCTTGGCGGGGTCACCACCAAGCGCGACCTTGCGCGATTCGATAACAGCTGCGAGTTCTTCGAGCACGGTGGCGGACAGATTTGCGGAGCCCATGGGCAGCTACTTGTAGATCGATTGCGGGTCTTTCAAGACCGGTTCGGTGATTTTCCATTCGCCAGCCAGCACGCCACCTTGCTGCAGCCTGAAAAAACAGCTGTGCCGCCCGGTATGGCAGGCGATCGAAGGCTCATGCCCATGCTGGGTCACCTTGAGCAACAGGACGTCGTTGTCGCAATCCATGCGCACCTCGTGCACGAGTTGCACGTGGCCCGACTCCTCGCCCTTGAACCACAGCCTTGCCCGGGAGCGGCTGAAATACACGGCCCGGCCGGTTTGCACGGTCTTCTCAAGCGCTTCCCGGTTCATCCATGCGAACATCAGCACGTCGCCCGTGGCCCGTTCCTGGGCGATTACCGGCACCAGGCCAGCGCCATCCCATTTGACTTCATTCAACCAGTTCATGTGCGTATTGTCCGCGATGGACACCACACCACCTGCCTGCCCGAGGTTCAAATCCGCACCGGGATGCCGCGCACAGCCATGTGCTTCTTGGCCTGCAGAACGGTGAATTCACCGTAATGGAAGATGCTGGCAGCCAGCACGGCATCAGCGCCGCCGATTTGAATGCCATCCGCCAGGTGGTCCAGCGTGCCAACGCCACCGGAAGCAATGATGGGTACATCCACAGCATCGCTCACGGCGCGGGTCAGCGCGAGATCGAAACCCGATTTTGTGCCGTCGCGGTCCATGCTGGTCAACAGGATCTCCCCTGCACCGCGCGCAGCCATCTCGCGGGCCCATCCCACCGCGTCAATGCCGGTATTTCGGCGCCCGCCATGGCTGTAGACATCCCATCCCGGTCCTGCCAGGACGCCATCGGCCCGCGCAGCCTGCTCCTGCTGGGGTGTTCGGCGCTTGGCGTCGATCGCCACCACAATGCACTGGGCCCCATAGCGGGAAGATGCATCCTCGATCACCTGGGGATTGGCCAGCGCGGCCGAATTGAAACTTGTCTTGTCAGCACCTGCATTGAGCAGGCGGCGCACATCCGCCACCATCCTTACGCCACCGCCGACCGTGAGCGGGATGAAAACCTGGCTCGCTACTGCTTCAATGATGTGCAGCAGAAGATCGCGGTCGTCACTGGTGGCGGTGATGTCCAGGAACGTCAGTTCGTCGGCGCCCTGGTCGTTGTAACGTGCGGCGATTTCGACCGGGTCGCCGGCGTCGCGCAAGTCGACAAAGTTGACGCCCTTGACGACACGTCCACCAGTGACATCCATGCACGGAATGATGCGCTTGGCCAACATGGCAGGAACGATCGAGGGGCTCAGCCGTTCAGTTCGTCGGCGCGGGCCTGGGCGGCGGCAAAATCCAGGTCGCCAGAATAGATGGCCCTGCCGCAGATCACGCCCTCGACCCCTTCGCTTTCGACATCGCAAAGGGCGTCGATGTCGGCCATGGAACTCAGGCCGCCGGAGGCTATCACCGGAATGGTCAGTGCCTGGGCCAGCTTGACCGTGGCCTCGATGTTGATGCCCGACAACATGCCATCGCGCCCGATATCGGTGTAGATGATCGACTCGACGCCGTAGTCCTCGAACTTCTTGCCCAGGTCGACCACGTCATGGCGCGTGAGCTTGCTCCAGCCGTCGGTGGCGATCTTTCCGTCCCGCGCGTCCAGGCCCACGATGATGTGCCCGCCGAACGCGGTGCAGGCATCCTGCAGGAACCCGGGGTTCTTGACCGCGGCAGTACCAATGATCACGTACCGCAGGCCGGCATCCAGGTAACGCTCGATGGTGTCGAGGTCGCGGATACCACCGCCCAGTTGCACATCGACCTCACTGCCCACGCTCTTGAGAATCTTGCGGATCGCCATCTCGTTCTTGGGGTGCCCGGCAAAAGCGCCGTTCAGGTCCACCAGATGCAGCCGGCGTGCACCCTGCGTGACCCAGCCACGGGCCACGACGGTGGGGTCTTCGCCAAAAGTGGTGGACTGTTCCATGTCGCCCTGTTTGAGGCGAACACAATGGCCGTCTTTCAGGTCAATAGCGGGGATGAGCAGCATGGTGCGGGCAAGACGCGAGCGGGTCAGGGATTCCAGCGAAGGAAATTACGATATAGCGCGAGGCCGTGAACGGCACTTTTTTCTGGGTGAAATTGGGTTGCGAAAATATTATCGCGCGCAATCGCGGCAGTAATGCGCCCACCGTAGTCCGCTTCGCCGGTGATGTGGCGCGCAACAGACGGTCTGGCGAAAAAACTGTGGACGAAATAGAAATAACTGCCATCCGGGATAGCATCCCACAAGGCATGTGCCACGCCATCGGCTTGTCTGCGCCAGACCTGGTTCCAGCCCATCTGCGGCACTTTGTAGCGACTCCCGTCGGCCTGCAGCTGCCCTGCCAGGCTGAACCGGACCACATCTCCTGGGAAAAGGCCGAGGCCCGTTGTCCCGGTTCCGTTGCCAGCTTTGTGGCCCTCCTGGCTGTGTTCGAGCAGCATCTGCATGCCCACGCAGACACCGAACAGTGGCTTGGTCGCCGCTGCTTCCAGCACTGACTCCATCAGGCCGGACTCCCGCAATTCCCGCATGCAGTCGGGCATCGCACCCTGGCCGGGCAATACGATACGCCCAGCCAAGCGCACTTCGTCCGGGTCGGAGGTGACGATCACCCGAAAACTGCTGCCGGCAGCCGCTGCATGGACCGCCTGCGACACGGACCGCAGGTTGCCCATGCCGTAGTCCACCACGGCCACCGTATTGCCCGATACCCCCGAAAGCGTCACAGCGACCCCTTGGTCGACGGAATCGTCCCCACGGCACGAGGATCGATTTCGACTGCCATTCGCACCGCACGCGCAAAGGCCTTGAAGACGGATTCGGCCTGGTGGTGGGCATTCTCGCCACGCAGGTTGTCGATGTGCAGCGTCACCAGGGCGTGGTTGGCGAAGCCCTGAAAGAACTCGTGCGCCAGCTGGCTGTCGAAGCCGCCGATCATGCCGCTCTTGAATGGCACGTTCATCACCAGGCCGGGGCGGCCCGAAAAATCGATCACAACACGGCTGAGGGCCTCGTCCAGCGGCACATAGGCATGGCCAAAACGCCGGACCCCCTTCTTGTCGCCCAACGCGCGGAACACCGCCTGGCCCAGCGTGATACCGACGTCTTCCACTGTGTGGTGCCCGTCGATGTGCAGGTCGCCCTGCGCATGGATGTCGAGGTCGAGCAGGCCGTGGCGCGCGATCTGGTCCAGCATGTGGTCGAAGAAACCGATACCAGTGTGCAACCGCGACTGCCCGGTTCCGTCGAGATTGACGCGTACTGTGATCTGCGTCTCGGCCGTGTTGCGCGTGACTTCCGCATTGCGCGGCGCCCCCGGGGCTACTGGATTGCTTGACATAGGGATTCCTTCAGAGCGTTCAACATCGCTTGATTTTCGGTGGCGGCGCCCACGGTCAGGCGCAGGCAGTTGGCCAGCAACGGGTGAAACCCGGCCATGTTCTTGACCAGGACGCCGCGCACCTTCATGCGCTGGAAAACCGTGCTCGCCACATCCTCGCCCGAACCGGCGAATGGCGCGAGGCGCACCAGGACCATGTTGGCATCACTTTGGAAAGTCTCGACGCCGGGCAGTGCGGCCAACGCGGCCTGAAGCACAACGCGTTGCACCACGATATCGCGCGCCTGGGCGGCGAAGACCTCGCTGTGCTCAAGCGCGAACAGGGCGCATTCGGCGTTGAGCACGCTGATGTTGTACGGTGGGCGGACCTTGTCCAGTTCACGGACCAGCGCAGCCGGGCCGGCCAGGTAGCCGACACGCACGCCGGCCAGGCCAAACTTGCTGAGCGTGCGCATCAGCAGCACATGCTCGTGGCCCGCGATGCGCCCCATGTAGCTCTTTGCGGCGAACGGCTGGTAGGCCTCGTCCAGCACGACGAACCCCGGCGCTGCGGCGATGATCCGGTCGATCACGGCTTCGTCCCAGAGGTTGGCCGTCGGGTTGTTCGGGTAGGCCAGGTAGATGAGCGAAGGCTGGTGCTGCATTATCGCGGCCAGCATGGCCGGCTCGTCGAGCTCGAAGCGTTGGTTCAATGGCACGCCGACGAACTTCAGCCCCTGCAACTGCGCACTCACGCCGTACATCACAAAGCCCGGCACCGGCGCAAGCACACAGGCCCCGGGTCGGTCGAATGCCATGGCCAACATGGAGATCAATTCGTCCGACCCATTGCCAAGCACCAGCTCGAACCCCTGCGGGACCCCGGCGTGGGCGGCCAGCGCGGCACGGAGATCATCCAGGCGCAAACCGGGGTAACGGTTGAGCTCGAGCGCCCCGAGCCGGGCACCGAGCAGCTGCTGCAATTCGAGCGGCAGCCGGTGGGGGTTTTCCATGGCGTCCATCTTCAGCAGGCCTTGGGACGGCTGGACCAGGTAGCGCTGCATCGCCAGCACGTCGGGCCGCAATCGGTTGCGCATCAGGCTGGGCAAGGGGGGACGTTCAAAGGGCACGGGGAGACTCTGGTCAAGTGGCATCGGTCAGCAACTGTAGGCGGTGGCAAGTGCGTTGGCCATCACGACCTGCACCGGCATGTCGGCCTCGTACAAACCCTTGTTGCGCTGGAGTTCGCCGTCGAACAACGGTTTGGCCATGCGCGGTTCCAGCCGTCGGCCATTGACGCAAAAGAGCGGTTTCGCGCCAGCCCGCACAGCCTGGGCATTGGCCTCTTGCGAACCTTCGAGCACACCAACCAGGTAATACTGGACAAACGCCGGGCCGTGCTTCTTGTCGGACAACTCGAGCGCGCGCAATTCACGCAGGCTCATTGCGTGCGCGGACCCCGCCAGGGCGGCGCCGGCCAGGCACAGCGCCGCAAGCTGAATCACACTGCCCCACAACACGCACACACGATGGCGCAGTCCATCACCGGGCCGGTTGATCATTCAAACCTCATTTCTGCTGCACGGGCGTGGGCGTCCAACCCCTCCCCATAAGCAAGTTCCGCCGCAACCTGGCCCAGAATGCGGGCCCCCGCAGCGCTGACCTCGATCAGGCTGCTGCGCTTCTGGAAATCGTAGACGCCCAGCGGACTGGAGAACCGTGCAGTCGCGCCAGTGGGCAGCACATGGTTGGGCCCGGCACAGTAGTCCCCCAGGCTTTCGCTGGTGTAGGCGCCGAGAAAAATGGCGCCAGCATGCCTGAGCGTGGGTTCCCAGCGATGTGGTTCGCGGCTGCTTACTTCCAGATGCTCCGGGGCAACGCGGTTGCTGATCTGACAAGCCTCTTCCATGTTGCGGGTGTGCACCAGCGCGCCACGGCCGTTGAGCGAAGCCGCGATGATCTCGCGGCGCAACATACCGGGCAACAGCCGGTCGATCGAGGCTTGCACGGCCTCGATGTAGGCGGCGTCCGGGCACAGCAGGATGCTCTGGGCCAGTTCATCGTGTTCGGCCTGGCTGAACAGGTCCATCGCCACCCAGTCCGGAGGCGTCGAGCCATCGGCCAGCACCAGGATTTCGCTCGGGCCGGCGATCATGTCGATACCTACCGTGCCAAAAACGCGCCGCTTGGCGGCTGCCACGTAGGCATTTCCGGGCCCGGTAATCTTGTCGACCTTGGGCACGGTTTGTGTGCCGTAAGCCAGGGCTGCCACCGCCTGGGCACCACCCAGCGTGAACACGCGCGTGACACCGGCCAGCCAGGCAGCCGCCAGCACCAGCGGGTTGCGCTCACCGGTGGCGGACTCCCGATCGGCGGGCGCGGGGGTCGGCACGACCATGATGATCTCGGCCACCCCGGCCACCTGCGCGGGAATTGCATTCATCAGCACCGAAGACGGGTACGCAGCCTTGCCGCCTGGCACATAGATGCCGACGCGGTCCAGGGGAGTGACCTTCTGGCCAAGCAGGCTGCCGTGTTCGTCGCGGTAGCTCCAGCTTTCACCGCAGGCCTTCTTCTGGGCTTCATGGTACGTGCGCACCCGCTGCGCAGCTGCTTCGAGCGCTCGCCGGCGTGCCGGCGCAATACTGTCGAATGCGGACTTCAGCTCCGTCTGGCTGAGCTCCAGCGCTGCAACGGATGGCGCATGGACCCGATCGAAGCGCCTCGTGTATTCCAGCACGGCCGCGTCGCCGCGCACCTGCACGTCGGCCAGGATGTCGCGCACCCGCTGCTCGATCGCGGCGTCTGCGTCGCTGGACCAGAACAGACGCCGCGCAAAGTCAGCCTCGAAACTGGGGCTGGACGTGGACAGCCGGACGGGTGATGCAGATACCAACGGCATGGTGCATCAGGCGTACGGGGATTTCAACGCCGCGGCAAACGCATCGATGATGAGCCTGATGGGGGCTTGCTTGAGCTTGAGGGCCGCCTGGTTCACCACCAGGCGCGAACTGATGTCCATGATGTGCTCGACCTCGACCAGCTGGTTCGCCTTGAGCGTACTGCCGGTCGAGACGAGGTCGACGATGGCGTCGGCCATGCCTGTAAGGGGCGCCAGTTCCATGCTGCCATACAGCTTGATCAGGTCCACGTGCACGCCCTTGGCAGCGAAGAAGTCGCGGGCAATGGCGACGTATTTGGTTGCCACGGTCAGGCGCGAGCCCTGCTTCACTGCGGTTGCGTAGTCGAAACCAGCACGCACGGCGACACTGATCCGGCAACGCGCGATCTGCAGGTCCAGCGGTTGGTAAAGGCCTTCGCTTCCGTGCTCGAGCAGGGTGTCGCGCCCGGTGATACCCATGTCTGCCCCGCCGTACTGAACATAGGTCGGCACATCCGTGGCGCGCACCACCAGCACGCGCACGTCAGGGCGGTTGGTATCGAGAATCAGTTTCCGGGAGGTTTCGGGGTCGTCCAGCACGGCGATGCCAGCCCCTGCCAGCAGCGGCAGGGCCTCTTCGAAGATGCGTCCTTTGGACAGCGCCAGGGTGATCATCGTGCGGGTGGTGTCAGGCGCCGACCAGTTGTGACACGGCTTTGGTGCTGCGCTTGAAAGCAGGCATGCTGCCTGGCGCAACGGCATCCGGCTGCCGGCAGCCAGGGATCACCAGCTCATTCATTATTTTCCCATTCGTCGGGCGTCAGCGTCTTCATGGAGAGCGCGTGCACCTCGTCGGTGTGCATTTTGGCGCCCAGCGTCGCGTAGACCATCTGGTGGCGCTGCACCGCCCGTTTGCCGCGGAAGGCGGATGACACGATGGTGGCATACCAATGGCGGCCATCACCTTCCATGGTGCAGTGCTCACAGGGCAACCCGGCGAGGATGATGTGCTTGAGTTCTTCGGCGGTCATGGCAAGGGGTTTTGTTTAGCTTCGAATCTTGTAGCCGATCCGCAGCAGGTTCACGGCGACCGCACTGGACAGCAACAGGGCAGCGCCCAGAATACCCAGGCTCAGCCAGGGCGAAGCGTCGCTGACACCGAAAAAGCCGAAGCGGAAACCATCGATCATGTAGAAAAACGGATTGAAGTGGCTGAACTTTTGCCAGAAAGGTGGCAGTGAACTGATGGAATAGAACACCCCGCTCAGGAATGTCATTGGCATGATGACGAAATTCTGGAACGCCGCCAGTTGGTCGAACTTTTCGGCCCACAGGCCGGCAATGAGGCCCAGGGTGCCCATCAGAGCCGCACCAAGGATGGCGAAAACGAGGATCCAGTGTGGCGCCACCAAACTCGGGAAAGCGAAGAACGAGGTCACTACCAGCACCCCGAAACCAACCACCATCCCGCGCACAACCGAAGACGCCACGTAGGCGAAGAACCAGTTCCAGTGCGACAGCGGCGTGAGCAGCAAGAACACCAGATTGCCCATGATCTTGCTCTGTATCAGCGAGGAGGAACTGTTCGCGAATGCGTTCTGCAGCACACTCATCATCACCAGGCCGGGCACCAGGAAAGCGGTGTAGGAAATCGTGTCGTAGACCTTTACATGGGCCTCCAGCACGTGCCCGAAAATCAGCAGGTAGAGGATCGCCGTGAGCACCGGCGCAGCAACCGTCTGGAAACCCACCTTCCAGAAGCGCAGTATTTCCTTGTAGAACAGGGTTCGCCAGCCGGTCATCAGGCAAGCTCCGCTCTGCGAGCTGCGCTGCGAGCTTGCTTGGGGCGGCCCGGCGCTGCGCTCATCAGGCAAGCTCCGCTCTGCGAACTGCGGTGCGAGCTTGCTTGGGGCGGCCCGGCGCGGCGCTCATAGAGCCACCCCCGCTACGGAATCGCGGTGCTTGGTCATGACGTCGAGAAAAACATCTTCCAGGTCGGCCTTGCGGATTTCGACGTCTTCCGCATGCAGGCCCGCCATGCGCACGGCAACCAGGTAGTTCTCGATCTCGAGTGCGTCATGCGCCGGAAACTGCACGATGCGTCCGGTGATGCGCGCCTTGGCTGCCAGTTCTGGCGGCAATTCCGCATCCAGCTTGAAACGCAGCACGTTGCTCGACGCCGCCTTGAGCAATTCACTGGTTCGGTCCAGCGCCACAACCCGGCCTGACTTGAGCATCGCGATCCGACCACACAGGGCTTCGGCCTCTTCCAGATAATGCGTGGTCAGCAGGACCGTGTTCCCCTGCTTGTTCAGCTTGGCGATGAAGTGCCACAAGGTCTGTCGCAGTTCCACGTCCACTCCGGCCGTAGGTTCGTCGAGCACGATCACCGGGGGTTTGTGCACCAGGGCCTGCGCCACCAGCATGCGCCGCTTCATTCCGCCCGACAACTGGCGCATGTTCGAACCGGCCTTGTCGGCCAGCCCCAGACTCTCCAGCAATTCGTCGATCCATGCGCCGTTGTTGCGCACGCCGAAATAACCGGACTGGAACAACAGTGCTTCGCGCACATTGAAAAATGGGTCGAAAACCAATTCCTGGGGCACCACACCGAGCTTGCGCCGTGCCTGCGCATAGTCGACCTGAACGTCACTGCCGAGCACCGTCACCCTGCCGCTGGTGGCCCGGGTCAGCCCGGCCAGGATACTGATCATGGTTGTCTTGCCAGCGCCATTGGGGCCAAGCAGGCCGAAAAACTCGCCCTGCTCGATGTCCAGGCTCACCCCATCGAGTGCCATGAACGCGTTGTGGGACGGGCCGCGGGGCGAGGGATAGGCTTTGGAAACCGACTGAAACGAGATGGCGGGCATGAGAGCCGCCGATTTTAGCCTTTCGAATCAGGCGGCAGGCAGCAACTCGGCGATTCCATACAAGCCGGCGAGGTCGCGCAGGCGCTCGGGCATGGCCCGGATGGTGATGTCCTTGCCAATTTGCTGAGCCTCGCGGCGGCATTCGAGCAGTACCGCCAGCGCAGACGAGTCGAAACGCCCAAGGGCCGTAGCGTCCACCACGACCGCCGGTCCGGGCTCGGCCTGCAGACCCTGCAACAGCATCTTCAGGCAGGTATTGGCCTGCGTGCGGGTCAGGTCGGCTGGCAGCACCAACACGGTCAACCCTTCCTGGCGTTGCTCTTGTTGCGATCACCCAAAGTGCCGATCAGGCCGTCCAGGCCCTTGGCATTGATCTCCGGGGCGAACTGGCTGCGGTAGGTTTCCACCAGCCACACACCCAGCACATTGAGGTTGAAGATCTGCCAGCCATTGCCCTGCCCGGGTGTCTTCTCGAGCCGGTAATCGAGCTGAATCGGGTCACCACGGCCCTTGACTTCTGTGCGCACCACGACCTCTTTGTCTTCGGCTGCGGCACGCAGTGGCTTGACCACGATGGTCTGGTCACTGACCTGGGACAAAGCACCGGCATAGGTCCGCACCAGCAAGGTCTTGAACTCCTCCTGCAGGCGCTTTTGCTGTTCCGGCGTGGCCTGGCGCCATGCGGGCCCGACGGCCGAAGCTGTCATGCGCTGAAAGTTGACGTTGGGCATGATCTTTTGATCGACCAGCGCCACGATACGCGACACATCGCCATTCTGGATGGTCTTGTCCGCCTTGATGCTGTCGAGGACATCGGTGGACAAACGCTTGATCAGCGCGTCGGGCAATTCGTCTGCGGCCAGCGCGGGCACCGCAAACAGCCAACCGCCGCTGCCAATCAGGATTGCGAGGAACAAGTTCAAACTGCGACGTTGCATGTCAGGTCTTTCGAATGGGAATCAGGGTATGCGCCTTCCGTAACGCATGGGTGCCCTGTCACGCCGACCGGCGGCGGGCCGAAGTCATTGGTTTCCCTAACGAACCGGTGGCTTGGAGTCGGGCGCTTCATCGGGAGGGTTGCCATCGTAGACGGTATACCGGCGCCGCTGGAGGAATGCGTCGCGCGTGAACGTGTATTTGTCCAGCGCTACTTCGTCCAAGGCCTCACCAGCGCGCAGCAGGCCCGCCCGCGTGTCGAGCAGGTCGATCAACTTGATGGAGTTGCGGGTAGGTGCGTGGTCCAGATTGCCGACGATGTCGCCTGCCCTGTCGACTGGAATTGCAAAGGCGTCCCGAACTGTGTACGGACCCAGGAAAGGCAGCACCAGGTAGGGGCCGCTCGGCACGCCCCAATGGCCCAAAGTCTGGCCAAAATCTTCGCGCTGTCGCTCGAGACCCGCTTCACTGGCGACGTCGAAGATGCCACCCAGGCCAAAAACGGTGTTCACGTTGACCCGCATGAAGTTGTTCACAGCCGCCTTGGGTTTGAACTGCAGCGCGCTGTTCACGAACGACCACACGTCATCCAGGTTGCCCAGAAAGTTCGCGACACCGGCTCGGAACAGGGTCGGTGTCAATTCGCGGTACACGGTGGCGGCGGGCTTGAAGACGGCCCTGTCAACGCCATCGTTGAACTCGAACACACCGCGGTTGAACGATTCAAAGGGGTCGCGCGGATTGCCATCCGGCCGGGTGGCGCATCCTGTTCCGGCCATGACAAACGCGACCACCACGACAACTCGCCATGCCAACCGCTCCCGGCCGGGACTGCAGAATTTCGTCATTTTTTGTCCTTGTTTCCCTGCGGTGCACTTCCGTCAGCGGCCTTGCTGTACAAGAACTGGCTGATGAGGTTCTCCAGCACGACGGCCGATTGCGTGCCCGAAATGGTATCACCAGCAGCCAGGTTCTTGGCATCCGCGCCCGCCTCCAAGCCCAGATATTGCTCGCCGAGCAACCCGCTGGTGAGAATTTTGAGCGAACTGTCCTTGGGGAACACATAACGGCTTTCCAAAGCAATAGCCACTCGGGCCTGAAAAGTCTTGTCATCGAAAGTGATCGATTCGACCCGCCCCACCAGCACTCCGGCGCTGCGCACGGCCGCCTTGTTCTTGAGGCCACCCACGTTGTCGAACTTGGCGTCGATCCTGTAGGTCTTCTGGAAATTGAGGCTCAGCAGGTTGGCCGCCTGCAGCGCCAGAAACAGCACCGCTGCGAGGCCCACCAGTACAAACAAGCCCACCCATACATCGGTCTTTGATTTTTGCATTCCGTCCTCCTGCCTTCACAAACTGAACATCATGGCCGTCAGGATGAAATCCAGGCCCAGCACCGACAGGGATGCGACCACCACGGTACGCGTGGTCGCTTTCGAAACCCCCTCCGGTGTGGCCTGCGCCTCATACCCTTGCAGCAGGGCGATGAAAGTCACCGTGGTGCCGAAAACCAGGCTCTTGATCAGGCCGTTTCCGACATCCCGCCAAACATCCACACCACCCTGGATCTGGCTCCAGAACGAGCCGGCATCGACACCGATCAGCAGCACCCCGACCACCCACCCGCCGATGATCCCCATGGCGCTGAACACCGCCGCCAGCATAGGCATGACGATCACGCCGGCCCAGAAACGCGGCGCGAGGATGCGCTGCACCGGATCGACCGCCATCATCTCCAACACGCTGATCTGCTCGCCTGCCTTCATGAGGCCGATCTCGGCGGTGAGAGAGGTGCCCGCACGGCCGGCGAAAAGCAGGGCTGTCACCACCGGGCCCAATTCGCGCACCAGCGTCAGTGTGACGAGCAAGCCCAGGGCCTCGGCAGAGCCATAACGTTGCAATGTGTAATAACCTTGCAACCCGAATACAAATCCCACGAAAAGGCCGGACACCGCGATGATGGCCAGGGAGTAGTTGCCCAGGAAATGCATCTGGTCGCGAACCAGGCTGAACCGGCGCAACGTGGGCACCACAAGCGCGAGCAGCCGCACGAACAATCGCGCGCCTTGTCCGATCTGCGCCAGCCAGGTGCGCGTTCTGAGGCCGATATCAGAAGGACGGTACCAGCTCACAGCAATGTCCCCCTGTTGGTGCTGGTCATGCGCGCCCCCACCATGCCGCCTGGCGAGCAGCAGTCGGCGCGGATCCGCTGAAATCGTCGTTGATCGAAGGTCCCGGGTAGTGAAACCGCACCGGACCGTCCGGATCCGCATTCACGTACTGCGCCACAAGCGGATCGGTGCTCCGGCGGACATGCTCCGGCGTGCCTTCGGTGGCCACCCGGCCGTTGGCCAGGATCACCACGTGGTCGGCGATCGCGAAGGTCTGCTCAAGTTCATGCGACACGAACACGCTGGTCAACCCCATCGAGTCGTTCAAGTCGCGGATCAGGCGCGCCGCAGTGCCAAGCGAAATCGGGTCGAGGCCGGAAAAGGGTTCGTCGTACAGGATGAGTTCCGGGTCGAGGGCGATCGCGCGGGCCAGCGCTACACGCCTGGCCATGCCCCCGGACACTTCGCTGGGCATCAGGTCGAACGCACCACGCAACCCGACCGCATTGAGTTTCATGAGGACAATGTCACGGATCAATTTGTCGGGCAGGTTGGAATGTTCGCGCAAGGGGAAGGCTACATTTTCGAACACACTCAGGTCGGGGAACAACGCGCCGAACTGGAACAACATGCCCATGCGCCGCCGCGCGGCGTACAGTTCGGTCTGGTTCATCGTGCCGACATCTTCAAAACCGTCACTGCCATACAAGCGCAACTCGCCCTTTTGCGCACGGTTCTGTCCGCCGATCAGCCGAAGGATGGTTGTCTTGCCACCGCCGGAAGCACCCATCAGGGCCGTCACCTTGCCCCTGGGAATGGTAAGCGAAACCGCGTCCAGAATGACGCGTTCGTTGTAACCAAAGCTGAGGTTGCGCAGTTCTACGAGGGCAGTGGAAGGGGAGTCCGGCATGAAAGAACAAACGCCGGGCACTTACCGGCGTTGGCATGATACGGGATTATCCCCAAGCGATGGTTCACCGCGGCAGATCGCTGAACCCCATGAGGAACTCGTCCACCGCGCGCGCCGCCTGACGCCCTTCGCGAATGGCCCACACCACCAGGCTCTGGCCACGACGCATATCCCCTGCGGCAAACACCTTGGGTTGGTTGGTCAGATAACTCCCGCTGCCCTCCGTACCAGCCCGGGCGTTGCCGCGGTTGTCTCTCGCCACACCGAACGCGTCGAGCACGGACGCCACCGGCGAAACAAAACCCATCGCCAACAACACCATGTCCGCCGGCAAGGTCTGCTCCGAGCCTGCAACCTCGACCGTTTTGCCGTTCCTCCACTCGACGCGCACGGTCTTCAGACCGGTGAGGCGCCCCTTCTCGCCGATGAACTCCTTGGTGGAAATAGCGAATTCGCGCTCACAGCCTTCTTCGTGGCTCGAACTGGTTCGCAGCTTGATCGGCCAATAGGGCCAGGTCATGGGCCGGTTCTCCTCCACCGGGGGTTGCGGCATGACTTCAAACTGCGTCACACTGGCCGCACCATGGCGGTTGCTGGTACCCACGCAGTCGCTGCCGGTGTCGCCGCCACCAATCACGATCACATGCTTGCCGTCGGCGCGCAACTGGTCTTTCAAGCTGTCGCCTGCATTCACCTTGTTCTGCTGCGGCAGGAACTCCATGGCGAAATAGACACCCTGCAACTCACGGCCGGGCACCGGCAGGTCGCGCGATTGCTCGGCGCCGCCGCTCAGCAGCACAGCATCGAATTCCGCCTGCAGCCATGCTGGCGTCACTGTTTCCTTGGCCCAGTTCGTGACCTTCAAATCCTTGGGTATCTCGCCCACCAGCACGCCAGTACGAAACACCACACCTTCGGCCTGCATCTGCGCTACACGCCGGTCGATGTGCGACTTTTCCATCTTGAAGTCGGGAATGCCGTAACGCAGCAAACCGCCAACACGGTCGTTCTTCTCGAAAACAGTCACGGCATGCCCCACCCGGGCGAGTTGCTGGGCGGCTGCCAGGCCTGCAGGCCCCGAGCCAACCACAGCAACCGCCTTGCCTGTCTTGTGCCGCACCACGTGGGGCTTGACCCAGCCCTCAGCCCATGCGCGGTCGATGATTGCGTGTTCAATCGACTTGATACCCACAGCTTCGTCGTTCACGTTGAGTGTGCACGCGGCTTCACATGGCGCCGGGCAGATCCGCCCGGTGAACTCCGGAAAGTTGTTGGTGCTGTGCAGCACTGAAATCGCGTTGCGCCAGTCACCCTGGTAGACCAGCTCGTTGAAGTCCGGAATGATGTTGTTCACCGGACAGCCGCTGTTGCAAAACGGCGTGCCGCAATCCATGCAGCGCGCGCTCTGGACCTTGGCCTTTTCGTCGTCCAGCGTGAGCACGAACTCCTTGTGGTTCTTCAGCCGCTCCGGCACCGGGCGATAACCCTCCTCCTGCCGCTCGTATTCCATGAATCCCGTGACTTTTCCCATTTTTCAGTCCTCTGATGCTCGTAAGGTAGGTGCAGGTCAGCTGGCAGCGACCGATGCGGTGCTGTCTGCGCTGCGCGCGCGGGCCGCCTCAACCGCGGCCTTGCGTTCGGCCATGCCATCGAGTGCGCGCTTGTATTCGACCGGGAAGACCTTCACAAATCGGCCGCGCGCCTGGTCCCAGGTATCGAGCAATTCGCGCGCGCGCTTGCTGCCGGTCCAGCGGTTGTGGTCCTCCAGCAGCTTTTTCACCTGGACCTCGTCGGCAAGGCCGTTGTGCCATGCGCCCGCATGGCCCGCAGCACGTTGCTCGGCGGCGGACAAGACCGGCTCCAACGCCACCATCGCCGTGTTGCAGCGGCGCGCAAACTGCCCGTCCTCGTCATATACGTAGGCCACGCCACCACTCATGCCCGCCGCGAAGTTCCGGCCGGTCTTGCCGAGCACGGCCACCGTGCCACCGGTCATGTATTCACATCCGTGGTCACCCGTGCCCTCAACCACGGCGGTCGCGCCGGACAAGCGCACTGCGAAGCGCTCGCCAGCCACACCGCTGAAGAAAGCCTCGCCGGTGGTCGCTCCATACAGGGCCGTATTGCCGATGATGGTGTTGTTCGTCGACACGCCACGGAAATCGATGCTTGGCCGGACCACCACCCGGCCCCCGCTCAGCCCCTTGCCGGTGTAGTCGTTGGCGTCGCCGATCAGGTACAGCGTGATGCCATTGGCCAGGAATGCACCAAAAGACTGGCCGCCCGTACCCTCGAGCTGGATACGGATGGTGTCGTCCGGCAGTCCCTGGGGATGCACTTTGGTCAGGGCGCCGGACAACATCGCGCCCAGCGACCGGTTGACGTTGCGCGCCACCTCCATGAACTTGACCTTCTCGCCCCTGTCGATGGCGGCCCTGGACTTTTCGATCAGCAGCTTGTCGAGCGAGCGCTCCAGGCCGTGGTCCTGCGCTTGCACATGGAACCGCGGCACATCGGCAGGGGCCAGTGGCTGCGCGAAAAGCCGGCTGAAATCGAGGCCACTGGCCTTCCAGTGCGCGATGCCCTTGGCGGAGTCGAGCAAGTCCGAGCGGCCGATCATGTCATCGAACTTGCGGATGCCCAACTGGGCCATGATCTGGCGCACTTCCTCGGCCACGAAGAAGAAGTAGTTGACGACATGTTCAGGCTTGCCGGAGAACTTCTTGCGTAACACGGGGTCCTGTGTGGCGACACCGACGGGGCAGGTATTGAGATGGCACTTGCGCATCATGATGCAGCCCTGCACCACGAGCGGCGCGGTGGCGAAGCCGAATTCGTCCGCGCCGAGCAGCGCCCCGATTGCCACGTCGCGCCCGGTCTTCATCTGCCCGTCGGCCTGCACACGGATGCGCCCGCGCAGGCGGTTGAGCACCAGCGTCTGCTGGGTCTCGGCCAAGCCGATTTCCCAGGGGCTGCCGGCATGTTTGATCGACGACCAGGGCGACGCACCAGTGCCGCCGTCGTGTCCGGCAATCACCACGTGGTCGCTCTTGCACTTGGCCACACCCGCAGCAACCGTGCCGACGCCGATTTCGCTCACCAGCTTGACGCTGATACTGGCGTGTGGCGCGACGTTCTTCAGGTCATGGATCAATTGGGCCAGATCCTCGATCGAATAGATGTCATGGTGCGGCGGCGGCGAAATCAGGCCGACGCCCGGCACTGAATAACGCAGGCGCCCGATGTACTCGGACACCTTGCCCCCTGGCAACTGGCCGCCCTCACCCGGTTTCGCGCCCTGGGCCATCTTGATCTGGATCTGGTCCGCGCTGCTGAGGTACTCTGCGGTGACGCCAAAACGCCCGGACGCCACCTGCTTGATGCGCGAACGCAGGGAGTCGCCATCCTGCAGCGGGTAGTCGACCTCGACCACACCGGCACCCATCACATCGCCAAGGGTCTGCCCCTGCTGTATCGCGATGCCCTTGAGTTCCTGGCGATAGCGGGTGGGATCTTCACCGCCCTCCCCGGTATTGCTCTTGCCACCAATGCGGTTCATGGCGACTGCCAGCGTCGCGTGGGCCTCGGTCGATATGGACCCCAGTGACATGGCACCAGAGGCGAAACGCTTCACGATCTCGCTGGCAGGCTCGACCTCATCGACTGCAATCGCCTTGGACGGATCGATGCGAAACTCGAACAGCCCGCGCAAGGTCATGTGGCGGCGGGACTGGTCGTTGACCAGTTGCGCGTATTCCTTGTAGGTGCTCCAGCTGTTGGCACGGGTGCTGTGTTGCAGCTTGGCGATGGTGTCGGGCGTCCACATGTGCTCCTCGCCACGGGCACGCCAGGCGTATTCGCCGCCGGCGTCCAGCATGTCTTCCAGCACCGGATCGTCACCGAACGCAGCCTTGTGCATGCGGATCGCTTCCTGTGCAATTTCGAACACACCGATGCCCTCGACCCGGCTCGGTGTGCCGGGGAAGTACTTGTCGATGGTGTCACTGTTCAGGCCAATGGCCTCGAACAACTGCGCGCCGCAATAACCCATGTAGGTCGACACGCCCATCTTGGACATGATCTTTGACAGGCCCTTGCCCACCGCCTTCACATAGTTGTAGATGGCCTTGTCGGACCCCAGCGCGCCCGGGAGCTTGCCGTACATCTCGACCAGCGTTTCCAGCGCCAGGTAGGGATGCACCGCCTCGGCGCCATAACCGGCCAGCGCGGCAAAATGGTGCACCTCGCGCGCGCTGCCGGTCTCGACCACCAGGCCGGCCGTCGTGCGCAGGCCTTCGCGCACCAGGTGCTGGTGGATCGCGCTGAGCGCCAGCAGCGCTGGTATCGCCAGCTGGTCCTGGGCCAGCGCACGGTCGCTGATGATCAGGATGTTCTTGCCCCCCCGAATCGCATCCACCGCTTCCGCGCACAAGGAGGCAAGTTTGGCTTCCACGCCCTCCTTGCCCCAGGCCACCGGGTAGGTGATGTCGAGCGTGTAGCTGCGAAACTTGCCATGCGTGCGCCGCTCGATATCGCGCAGCTTTGCCATGTCGGCAAAACCCAATACGGGTTGCGCCACTTCGAGACGCATGGGCGGGTTGACCTGGTTGATGTCCAGCAGGTTCGGCTTGGGGCCGATGAATGACACCAGGGACATCACGATCGCCTCGCGGATCGGGTCGATCGGCGGGTTTGTGACCTGTGCAAACAGCTGCTTGAAATAGCTGTACAGGGGCTTGCTCTTGTCGGACAAGACAGCCAGCGGGCTGTCGTTGCCCATGGAGCCGATCGCTTCTTCGCCCAGTTGGGCCATGGGCCCGATCAGGAACTTGATGTCCTCCTGGGTGTAACCAAAGGCCTGCTGGCGGTCGAGCAGGGCGACAGCGGGAGGCTCGGCGGCCACCGGAGTGGCACTAACCTCAGACCCGCCCGCGCCGGTTGCTTCCAGCGCGTGCACATCGTCGAGCCGGATGCGCAGATTTTCTATCCACTGCTTGTAGGGCTTGCCATTGGCAAGGTTGGACTTGAGCTCCTCGTCTTCGATCATGCGCCCCTGTTCGAGGTCGATCAGGAACATCTTGCCCGGCTGCAAGCGCCATTTGCGCACGATCCTGTTTTCAGGCACCGGCAGCACGCCGGATTCCGAGGCCATGATGACCAGGTCATCGTCGGTGATGCAATAACGCGACGGGCGCAAGCCATTGCGGTCCAGCGTGGCGCCGATCTGGCGGCCATCTGTGAACACGATCGATGCCGGGCCGTCCCAAGGCTCCAGCATCGCGGCATGGTATTCGTAGAACGCACGGCGACGCTCGTCCATCATGGTGTGTTGTTCCCAGGGTTCGGGGATCATCATCATCACCGCCTGCCCGATCGGATAACCCGCCATCGTCAGCAGTTCGAGGCAATTGTCGAACGTCGCAGTGTCGGACTGGCCTGCAAAGCTTATCGGGTACAGCTTGGGAAGATCGGCGCCCAGCACCGGTGACGACATCACGCCTTCGCGCGCCTTCATCCAGTTGTAGTTGCCCTTGACGGTGTTTATCTCGCCGTTGTGCGCAACGTACCGGTAAGGATGGGCGAGCGGCCACTCCGGAAAGGTGTTGGTGGAAAACCGCTGGTGCACCAGCCCCAGCGCCGAAACACAACGCGTATCTTCCAGATCCCGGAAGTAGGTCCCGACCTGGTCGGCCAGCAGCAAGCCCTTGTAGACCACCGTGCGGCTGGACATGCTGGGAACGTAGTACTCCTTGCTGTGTTTGAGTCGCAGGTTCTGGATTGCAGCACTTGCGGTCTTGCGGATCACGTACAGCTTGCGCTCCAGCGCGTCCTGGACGATGACATCGGCGCCGCGGCCGATGAACACCTGGCGCATGATGGGTTCTGTTTTGCGTACGGCCGGCGACATCGGCATGTCACGGTTGACCGGCACGTCACGCCAACCCAGCAGCACCTGGCCTTCGGCCTTGATCGCGCGTTCCATCTCCTGTTCGCAGGCCAGGCGCGACGCATGCTCCTTGGGCAGGAAGATCATTCCTACCCCGTACTCGCCAGGCGCCGGCAATGTCACGCCCTGGGTGGCCATTTCTTCCCGGTACAGCGCGTCCGGCAGTTGCAGCAGGATCCCGGCGCCGTCTCCCATCAGCTTGTCGGCGCCAACCGCACCCCGATGGTCGAGGTTCTCCAGTATCTTGAGGGCGTTCTTGACAATTTCGTGCGACTTTACACCCCGGATGTTGGCGACGAAACCAACACCACAGGCATCGTGTTCGTTGCCCCGGGAATACAGCCCGTGCTGCTCCAGATGCTCTATTTCAGCGATCGTCGTCATTGCATTTCCTTGTAAGTTGACGCTGCGGCCAACCCTTGGTACACGCGGGCGCCGCAAAAAAGGCCAGTGTACTGCGCTGCAACATGAATGCCAACCGAAACAAACGGGGTCAGATTCACCGAAAAATTGGAATAACGAGCCACATTAATAAATGGGGACGGATACGATCGGAGTGCGCTGCGCCGGGCTTCGAGAGCACTCAGATCCTTCTTGGGGGCCGGCCGGGACTGGCCTTGGACAGGCGCCGGGGAACCGTCTGTTGCAGGCGCCCGACAAACTCCGCGCTGCCCAATGCCCAGCCAGCCAGTGCGGAGTCGACCATCGCAGTCTGCTGTTGTGCCGGCACACCCTGCTGTACCAGTTCGCAGTACCGCGACTCCCGGGCGAACGGCGTATTGCCAAGCGCCCACACGATGGCATGCGGGGTCAGGCATTTGTCCACCCGCATCCCGGCGTAGTGCCCGTGGCTCGACCACACATAATCTTGCGGGTGCGCCACCAGACCCGATCGGACCGGGTTCAGGTCCAGCAAGGCCATGCACGGGAGCAGGAAGGTCTCGGCCTGCAGCACTGCAGCGCGGTAACGCCCCTCCCACAAAGTCCCGGTGCGGCCATGCATGTCATTGAAGTACCGCACGTAGGCCCGACCGAGCGCCTGCATGAACCGGCCGAGCGAGTCGCCCAACGATGGCGTCACGAGCAGGTGGAAATGGTTTTCCATCAGCACATAGGCATGCACTGCCACGGCATTCCGGGCGGCGCTGTCACGCAGCAGGCCGAGAAAGAACTGCCGATCGGCATCGGACAAAAAGACCGGCTGGCGGTTGTTCCCGCGCTGGACGACGTGGTGGGGATACCCGGGAACAGACAGGCGGGGCAGACGGGCCATCAGGTGAACGCGTGGTGGTTCACCGTATGGTAGTCGTTATCTGACCCTATTTCCGATGGTCTGGTGCGCCGGACGTCAACGGGAAACCGGGGCCTTGGTCACGCGGGTCTTGCCGCCGGTGGTCACCAGAATGACGGCGTCGCCCGCGACCAGGTTCTCGTTGCCCTGGGCCTGCACAATTGCGCGACGCTCTCCGCCAGGCAACTGCAACAGGATTTCGACTGCGTCTTCCCGTGTGCCGGCACGCTCGATGGCGTTGCCCGCAACCGCGCCCGCCAACGCGCCAAGCACACCAACCACCACCGACTCGCGCCGACCACCCACACTGGACCCCGCCACACCACCAACAACACCCCCGGCAGCAGCCCCCATGCCAGTCTGCCGGCCGTCCACGACCACCGGACGGATCGACACAATTCTGGCGTCTTGCACGGTCGAGAGCCGCTGTGCGTCGCCACGCTGCACCACATCAGGGCTGGTCGTCGAACAGGCGCCCAGCAAAAGGGCAAGCAAGGCAGAAAAAACGAACGGGGATCGATTGCGAACTCGCATGGTTGACATCCTTTTTTGGTAACAGGCTCAGTGCGCTGCGAGCGGCAGCGGCGCGGCCGCGGCGGCAGGGGCTTGCGGCACAAAAAAACGCGTGGTCAGCAGTTCCTGCAATCCGAACTCGGCCAGGAGCGCCCGCAAGCGTTCGCCCGCCGCCTGCTTGTGGCGCCCGGTATAACGCGCCAGGATCAGTTCGTTCTTCATGCTGTGCTCCCATCCGACGAGTTCGGTCACCGTCACCTCGTACCCGGACGCCTCCAGGTACAGGCATCGCAACACATTGCTGAGTTGGCTGCCGATCTCGCGTGTATGCAAGGGATGGCGCCACAATTCAGCCAACGGGGTGCGCCCAAGGGCAAATGCCTTGTTGGCTGTCAGCATCCGCGCCAGTTCGGCCTGGCAACACGGCACCAGCACCATGCAACGCGCGTGTTTTCGCAAGCCGAACCGGATCGCATCGTCGGTCGCCGTGTCGCAGGCGTGGAGCGCGGTCACCATGTCGATGTGCTCCGGCAACTCGGCACAGACCGTGGCGTCCGCCACACTCAGGTGGAGGAACTGCATGCGGTCAAAACCCAACCGCGCGGCCAGGACCTGCGATTTTTGGACCAGTTCCTGCCGGGTCTCGATGCCGTAGATCCAACCGCCCGATCGCGCGCGAAAGAACAGGTCGTAGAGGATGAAGCCCAGATAGGATTTGCCGGCGCCGTGGTCGGCCACAGTGGCATCGCCGCCCAGTTCGAGCAGCATTTTTTCAATGAACTGGTAGAGGTGGTTGACCTGTTTGAGCTTGCGCCGGGAGTCTTGATTGAGCCGACCCTCCCGGGTGAGGATGTGCAACTCCTTGAGCAATTCCACCGACTGCCCAGGACGCAGTTCCTCGAGCCCGCCAAGCGCTGGCAGCGCAGTTTGCGACAGGGCCCTGCCCTGCTTATTGATGGCCTTCATGCGTCCTCCCCGGAACAATCCGGCTTTTCCCGGCCCACGCCAAGCTTATCCCAACCTGCATGACCGAGCCGCTGCAGGGTCTCGATGTTGTTGCCGAAGATCCTTTCCGCATCTGGAAACACCTCGACCGCGCGTGCAATGCTGGACTCGCGCAGCAGGTGCAGTGTCGGGTATGGGGCCCGGTTGGTGAAATTCCCGATATCGTCGACCGAAGTGCCAGCGAACTGGAACTTCGGGTGGAAGCTGGCGATCTGGACCACGCCGCTCAGTCCCATGCGCTTCAGGACCCTGTTGGCGTCAGCAAGGAACAGGTTGAACTCGAAGAAGTCGTCCATGCCACAGGGCACGACCAGCAGTGTGGTGTCGCGCTCGGCCGGCGAAGCCGCCACAAGGGCCTCGATTTCCCGTACCAGAGCATCCTCCAGGTCCTGCTTCGACAACCCGTGGCCGATGGCCCAATGCACCTGACCCTTGACATAAACCGACTTGGCAAATGGGCACAGGTTCAAACCGATTACCGCGCGCTCCAACCAGCGCGCCATGTCCTGGACAACCCGCGCGCCAAGTTCACCCTCACCGATCAGCCCCGCCATGCAATCTCCCGTCGTATCCGAAACGCCAATACCACGCCCGCCATGGCGCAGCCGCCCGTGACCAGCCAGGTCCAGCGCCAGTCCCCCGCCAGGCTGGCCACCCAGCCAACCAGGGGCGGGCCAAGAAACTGGCCGCAGGCCGACAACTGCAGTATCCATCCCACCGTAGTGGAAACGCAGCTTTCATCCGGCGCAAGAACTGCGGCAAGCGCGAACAGTGTGGCAGGCACCATGCCCCCGACCAGGGAAAAGACCAGGACGCCGCTGTAACGTGCCCACATGGGCAGAGGCATTCCCCCGGCTCCAGGCAACACTGCAAACGCCATGAAGGCCCCCAAGGCCATGGCACAAAATCCGATCACCAGCAACTGGTGGGCTGCAACGCCGCGTTGCAGCAAGCGCCCGGCCGCGATGTTGCCCAGCATGTTGACGGCTGCGACCAGCGCCAGCGGGGCGGCAACCAACACGCCTGCCGAAGCATCGGTGGCAAACACCGAAGGCAGGAAACCGATCACCGCCAGCCACTGGCCAGCGTACATGGCAAATGCCGACGCCGCAAGCCAGGGCCCGGGCACGCCCAGTGTGCGGCGCAATCGCACAACCCAACCCGGCGTTTCCCCACGCCGACTCAACATCGGACGCAAGGAGGACAGGCCCGCCGCTGGTCGCATCCGGTCGGATGGAACAAACAGCCAAAGGCAAAGTGCCATGGCCAACGACAGCGCTGCCAACAGCCACCACCAATGGGGCCATCCGAAACGGTAGACAACCCAGGGCCCGAACAACAATGCCATCGCCGTGCCCGAGGGCATGTAGGCGCCCCAAAGGCCCATCGCGGCATGGCGTCTCGCAGGGTTGACCAGCCGCATGATGAGGCCAGGCGCCGGCAGGCTCACCAGAAGAAAACCGACCCCCTCCAGCGCCCGCAACAGCAGCAGCCCAGTGGCGTCTGTGGCCCATCCACCGGCCGCCCCCGCCGCCGAAAGCAACAGCAACCCGGCCAGCATGCTGCGTTTCAGACCAATGCCATCCGCTCCGAGCCCCAACACCAAACCCAGCAACATGCCCGCCAGCTGAACCATGGACAACAGAAAACCGGCCTGCACCAAGGAGATGTGCAGCGCGTCCCGCAGTACCGGCAGGGCGGGCGACAACTTGCCCACGTGCAGCGCGGCACTGACTCCGGCCAGAACCACGACCAGTTCCGGCCGCGAACGCACGAATCCGGGCGTCATGGCCCGGAAGTCAGCAGACTCAGCCCGGTGAGGCGCGCATGCTCGCGTGCGGCAAACCGGTCGGTCATGCCGGCGATATAGTCCGCAACCACACGCGCCGCGCCGGGTGGATGACCCGACCGGGTGGCGCGCGCGAAAAATCCGGCCTGCATCTCGCCTGGCGAGTCCGTATAGGCGGCAAACAAGTCGGCCACGACACGTTTGGCTTGCAGCGTGGTTTCCATGACCTGCGCATGCCGATACAGGTTGCGCAGGAGGAATTGCTTGAGGGCAGCGGATTGCAGCGCCATCTCTTCACCGAACCGGACGATCGGCCCCGCATGGCGCACGGCCTCGACACTGTCGGGCGCGCGCTGTTCAAGGCTGGCGCGGCTGGCATCGATCACGTCGTAGACCTGCGCGCTGAGCATCTGTCGGATGGTTTCGTACAGAAGGCGGCGCCCTTGCACCGGGCCGCCGAGATGGGGATGGTGGCGCAAGGTCTGGCGCAGGAAGCGGCCGAACAGTGCGACTTCTTCCAGTTGCTCCATCGTGATCAGCCCGGAGCGCACACCATCATCGATGTCGTGCGCGTTGTAGGCGACTTCGTCCGCCAGGTTGCAGAGTTGCGCCTCCAGGCTGGGCTGGGTGCGGGCCAGGAACCGTTGCCCGATGCCGCCCTTTCCGTCCGCATAGGCGGGCTCGCTCGTTTCGAGCCGTCGCGCATTGCGCTCGGAGCAGTGCTTGAGGATGCCTTCGCGCGCTTCGAAGCTCAGGTTGAGCCCGTCAAATTCCGGGTAGCGCTCCTCCAGGCGGTCCACAACCCGCAGGCTTTGCAGGTTGTGCTCGAACCCGCCATGCGCAACCATGCACGCATTGAGCGCATCCTGCCCGGCGTGGCCAAACGGCGTATGACCGAGGTCGTGGGCCAGCGCGATTGCCTCCACCAGATCTTCGTTCAACTGCAGTGAACGCGCGATCGACCGGCCAAGCTGCGCCACCTCCAGAGAGTGGGTGAGGCGCGTGCGGAACAGGTCACCCTCGTGGTTCAGGAAGACCTGGGTCTTGTAGACGAGCCGGCGAAATGCCGAGCTATGGATGACCCGGTCCCGGTCGCGCTGGTATTCGGTGCGCCCGGGTGCCGGCAACTCGGCGTGGCGACGGCCTCTGGAGCAAGCCGGGTCACAGGCAAAAACGGCGAGCGGTTGGATCCCCATGGTCATGTGTGGCGCACTGCCGTGCTGAGCGTCTTCGGGCGGCTGTGCGCTCAGCGGCAGCAATCGTCGATCACCTGGCGCACCAGTGCATCGGGCGCACCGCGCACGACCGCACGGCCGGGGCCGTCGATCAGCACGAACTTGATGTCGCCGTCCTGTGCCTTCTTGTCGACGCGCATCAGGCGCAGGTAGCGGTCGGCATTGGATGACACGTCCGCAGCTCCATCACCTGGCGCGTCGTTGGGGGGCAGCTGCGGCCCCACGACGGGCAGGCCAGCCGCCTCTACCAGCCGCACCAGGCGCGTCACGAACGGCGCATCGATCAACCCCAGTGCCAGAGACAGGCGTGCCGCCATGACCATTCCACAACCAACGGCCTCGCCATGCAGCCAACGTCCATAACCCATTCCGGCCTCGATGGCATGACCAAACGTGTGTCCAAAGTTGAGGATCGCACGCAGGCCTGACTCGCGTTCGTCCTGCCCAACCACATGCGCCTTGATCTCGCAACTCCGCTTGACGGCGTGCGCCATCGCCTTTGGTTCGCATGCACGAAGGGCCCCCATATGGGACTCTGTCCAGTCAAGAAATGCCATGTCGGCTATCGGCCCGTACTTGATCACTTCCGCCAGGCCGGCACTGACTTCGCGCGCCGGAAGTGTGGTCAGGGTCTGCAGGTCACACACCACCTTGGCGGGCTGGTAGAAGGCGCCAATCATGTTCTTTCCCAGCGGGTGGTTGATGGCGGTCTTGCCACCGACCGACGAATCGACCTGGGCCAGCAAGGTGGTCGGCACCTGCACAAAGGGCACACCGCGCATGAACGAAGCTGCCGCGAATCCGGTCATGTCTCCGACCACGCCGCCGCCAAGGGCGAACAGCACCGTGCGGCGATCGCAACGATGCTGCAACAGCGCATCGAAAATCAGGTTCAGGGTCTGCCAGTTCTTGTGCTGCTCCCCGTCGGGAAGGACCACCAGATGCACCCGTCGAAAACATGCCTGGAGGGCCGTACGCAGGGGTGCCGCGTAGAGCGGTTCCACGGTCGTGTTTGTCACGATCAACGCGGCGCCTGCGGCCGGTACATCGTGGTAAGTCTGCGCCCTGGCAAGCAGGCCGCCACCGACAAGGATTGGGTAACTGCGCTCGGCCAGCGCGATCGACACGGTCTCTACGGGATTGTTCAGCGGCATGCCTGCGAGTTTAGAGGAATGGCGCGCGGGCCAAGAGGCCGGTTCGCCTCACTCTGTCGGCCACACCCCGGCAAGTTCGAGTTGCATGACGATCATATTGACCAGGGTGGCGACCGAGGGTTGGCCAGTCTCTATTGTGAAATGGGCAGTCTCGCGGTAAAGAGGGTCGCGGATTGCATACAGGTCGCGCAGTCGCGCCAGCGGATCGGCGACCTGCAACAAGGGGCGGTTGCGGTCATGCCGCAAGCGATGGAACAACTCATCGGGCGACGATTTGAGGTAGACAACCTTGCCGCGATCCCGCAGGTGGCTGCGGTTCGCTTCGCGCAGCACGGCACCACCACCGGTCGATAAAACACCCCGCTCCGCAAGGGTCAGATGGTCCAGGACTTCGGCCTCGACATCGCGGAAACTCGCTTCGCCTTCGCGTTCGAAATACTGCCGGATCGGGCATCCCAGCCGCTCTTCGATCACATGGTCGGAATCGACAAACGGCAATTGCAGCCGGCGCGCAAGTTGCCGCCCAACCGTCGACTTGCCAGAGCCAGGCAGACCAATCAGACTGAATATCAAGGTTTCAACCCGGGCCGCCAGTGGCGGCAGTTGCATGCATTAGCGGACAACCGCCTTGTCTGCAATCGTCTTGGGAGTGATGAAGACCAGCATTTCCTGCTTGTTGGCAAGGCGCGAACGGGTCTTGAAAAGGTTGCCGATCCCGGGCAGGTCGCCCAACACCGGCACTTTCGTTTCGCTGTCCGTTTCGGTCAGCTCAAAAATTCCGCCAATCACCACCGTGCCACCATTCTCCACCAGGACCTGCGTCTTGATGTGTTTCGTATTGATGGCAAAACCGGCTGCCGTCGACTGGCCGACCGTGTCCTTGTTCACATCCAAATCGAGGATGATGTTGCCTTCCGGGGTGATCTGCGGCGTGACTTCCAGTTTCAGGTTTGCCTTGCGAAAAGCGATCGAGGTGGCCCCGCTGGATGTCGCCACCTGGTAGGGCAGTTCCGTGCCCTGCTCGATCAGGGCCTTGATCTGGTCGGCGGTGACGACGCGCGGGCTGGAAACCACCTTTCCTTTGCCATCGGCTTCGAGGGCCGACAACTCCAGGTTCAGAAACCGGTTGGCTGCGGAGCTGAAAATAGAGACCGCGAAACTGGCCGGGTTGTAACCACCCTGCCCCACTGCTGGCAGGTTGACAAAAGACCCTGAGGTCGTGGCCGCAGCGCCTTCGGTGTAGTTGGATCCAAAAGTGCCATTGAGCGCGCCCCCTCCAGCACTGACCAGCTTGACACCACCGGCCGGGTTGATACCACCACCGAGCCTGATACCCAGTGACTTCCCGAAGGTGTCCGATGCCTCGACGATGCGGGCCTCGATCAGGACCTGGCGTACCGGGATGTCAAGTTTGGCGATCAAGGTTTGCACCTGCTCCAGCTTGGTCGCAATGTCGGTCACGAACAGCTGGTTGGTACGGGTCTCGGAGAACACACTTCCCCGTGCGCTGAGAATCCGGCCGCTGTTGCCCGCACCACCGCTCGACGCGGTCAGGCTCGCCGCAATCTCGCTCGCCTTGGTGTAGTTCATCTGGAAGGACTGGGTCCGCAGGGGCTCCAGGTTCTGGAGCGCCACAACGGACTCCAATTCCAACTTTTCCTTGGCGTTGATTTCGTCGCGTGGCGCGATCCACAACACATTGCCGGTCTTGCGCAGACCAAGGCCCTTGGCCTGCAGGATGATGTCCAGCGCCTGGTCCCAGGGGACGTCCTGCAGGCGCAGGGTTACGGCGCCGTTCACAGAGTCCGAGGTGATGATGTTGAAGTTGGTGAAGTCCGCAATGACCTGCAACAACGAGCGCACTTCGATGTTCTGAAAATTCAACGAGAGCTTCTGGCCGCTATAGCCCGGGCCTTGCGTCAGCTTGGCCGGATCGACCTTCAGCGGCTTGATCTCCAGCACGAACTGCTCATCGCTCTGGTACGCACTGTGCACCCATTGTCCGCGCGGTTCGATCACCATGCGGACCCGATCACCCGTCTGGAAGGTGGTGACGCTTTGCACAGGGGTGCCGAAATCCGATACGTCGAGGCGCCGGCGCAAGCCTTCCGGCAAGGAGGATTTCAGGAACTCCACCACCACGTTTTGACCCTGCACCCGCACATCGACACCGACCTGGTTGCTGGGCAACGCGACGACGATGCGCCCGGCGCCTTCCGCGCCCCGGCGAAAATCAAGGTCCTTGAGCGGCAGGGTGTCGCGATTGCGGCTTTCGGCAAACGCGGGGGCTGGCGACGATGTAGCGGCCACGACGGCGACCGGCTCCAGAACCACCATCAGCGATTTACCCTGCAATTGCGCCTTGTAGGCGGTGGGCTGCTTGAGGTTCAACACCACCCGTGTGCGATCGCCCGCCTGCACCACGCTCACAGAACGCAGGTTGCCCTGGTTGATCTCGACCGTGGACCGGCCCATGCCATTGGCAACGCCAGGAAAATCCAACGCAATGCGTGCCGGTGACTGGATCGAAAAACCCGTCGGGATGGCGGTCAGTGGCTGCGAAAGATCAATACGGATCACCTCTGCACCACCTTGGACCGACCCCGACACGGCCTCGATGGCGGTCTGGGCCAACGAAACCACACTCACGGCGGCCAACCCCAACGCCAAAAGGAACTTTTTCAAGCCTGCCCCCGCATTGCACATGTTCTGATTGTTCATTTGGACCTCTCTTGAAGTTGCAGCGATGCTGTGCGTTCAATCCACTCGCCCACAGCGTCTTGCACGATTTCTCGCAGGGCAACCTCTGTCTCATTGATTTTTGTCACCCGCCCAAAATTCTGGCCCAGGTAGTCACCGGGGCGAACCTGGTAAAGCAGGTTGTTGACCTTGACCAGCGCCACCGGTTGGCCTGCCCGCACCATGCTGCCGACCAGGGCCATGGAATCCAGGGGAAATGCTTCAAGCGCCTGTTTCCGGCGCGCCAGTTCCGGGGCTACCAAGGCCGCATTCGCAACCGCCTGGACACCTTCGCGCTTCAGGGCCTGGGCGAGCTTTTCCTTGCTGAATGGGGCCACAAGGTCACCCTGTGCGTAGCTCTCCGGCTTGAAGACTTTTGGCTCCGGAATGGGAACCACCTTGGGACGGACCGCGCCACGCTGGTCAGCCATCCATTTTTGCAATTCATCGATGCCACCACCGCCGCACGCAACCAGCAACAGGACGAGCGTGCACGCACCAACCAGTCGCAAACATCTCATTTTTTGACTCCCGAAGCGGGCACAGTCGCCTTGCGCTGGGCCACCACCTCGTTGGGATCCAGATAGCGGAAGGTTTTCGCCGTGGCATCCATCGTCAGGGAGTCCTCCGCTTTCGGCGTGATCGTCAGATTGTTCAAGGTCACGATGCGCGACAGGTTGGCGATGTCCGAAGCAAAGGCACCGATGTCATGGTATTTGCCAGTCACACGCAGGGTGATCGGCAGCTCTGCGTAATAGTCCTTGACGGCCACCTGACCCGGGCGGAACAAGTCGAACAGCAGGCTGCGACCCAGGCCGGCCTGGTTGATGTCCGACAACAAGGCGTCCATCTCTGCCTTGCTGGGCAGCTGTTTCTCGAGCTGCGTCACATACTGGAGCACCTGCTCTCGCTGCTTCTTCAGCGCATCGAGGTTCACCGCCTTGACCAACTTGACCTTGTAGTCATCGCGCAGCACCACCTCCTTGGCCTGCTCCGCTTCGAGTTCAGCCTGCGAGGAGTTCAACCAGGCAAACCACAAGCCCACAACCACCACCACCACGATGGCCAACAGCGCAGCAAACCGCGGCAGCGCCGGCCACAGCGACGGATCCTTGGGGTCGAGCCCGCGAAATTGACCAACCAGCTTTTCCTGCAGGGCAGGAAAATCGATGTTCATCTTGGGTTTGCTTGCCATTGCGTCTGCCTGCTATTTCTTGACCGGCGCTGCCGCGCTCGCCGCAGCCGATGGTGCCGCGACCGCCTTTTCCGCTTCGCTGGCCCGCATGAGCTGCACCCGCATCGTGAAATTGGAAACCCGCTTGTTTTCGCGCGGCGACAGGGCCACCGTGCCGGCCACGATCTCGACCAACTCCGGCCTGGAAAACCACGGTGTGTTCTTTGACAAGTTGCGCAGCAAGTCCGAGACCCGCTCATTCGACTGTGCAACGCCCTGCAACATGACCGACTGGTTGGTCTGGCGCATCGACGATATGTAAACGCCATCCGGCAATTGCCGTGAGAGCTCGGTCAACAGGTGCACCGGCACGTTGCGGTCAGACTGCAGGTCTTCCACCGCCTGCTGGCGGGCCCGCAAGGCGGCAATCTCCGACTCGAGCCCCGCGATGTCCTTGATCTGCTTTTCAAGCTTGGTGATCTCCGTCTTCAGGAGCAGGTTGCGCATCTGCTGCTCGGTGATCTGCGACTCGTACCACAGAAAAATGGCACCGGCGACCAGGCCACCGACCAGAAAGGCCGCGCCCATGCTCAGGTTGAACATGTCGCGGCGCAGTTTGCGGGCGGCCTCCCGGTGGGGAAGCAGGTTGATCAAGATCACCGCTGGAACCTCCGCAAGGCCAGGCCGCAAGACGTCAGGTAAGACGGCGCCTCACGCGTCATCTTTTTGAGCCTCACTCCCGGCCCGACTTCCATCCCGTCGAACGGATTGACAAGGCTGCAGTTGAACGACGTCTGCTTTGTCACAGCGGCTGTCAAGCCTGGCAGCGCCGCGGAGCCACCGGCCAGCATGATGTGGTCCACCTTGTTGTGCGGCGTGCTGGTAAAGAAAAACTGCAATGCACGGGCGATTTCCTGGACCATGCTTTCCACAAATGGGCGCAGGACACTTGCCTCGTAGTCGTCCGGCAGTTCGCCACTTCGCTTCTTGCTCTCTGCCTCCTCCGACGAAAAACCATATTGCCTGACGATCAGCTGGGTGAGTTGGGCGCCGCCAAAGGCCTGGTCCCGGTCGTAGAGAACCTCGTCATCCCTGATCACCTGCATGCTGGTGGTCAACGCACCGACCTCGAACAGGGCGACGATCGTCCCGACGCCTTTGTTGGGCAGGCTCTCGATCAGGCGGGACGTTGCCAGCCGCGATGCATAAGACTCCACATCAATGACCACCGGCTTGAGACCAGCCGCTTCGGCCAAGCCCTGGATGTCCTGGACTTTTTCGCGGCGGGATGCCGCAATCAGCACGTCGAGGTCACCAACGGCAGTCGTACTGGGGCCCACCACACAAAAATCGAGGCTGACCTCGTCAAGCGGGAAGGGGATGTATTGGTTGGCTTCAGCCTCGACCTGCACTTCAAGTTCCTGGTCCGAAAGGCCACCCGGCAACACAATGCGTTTGGTGATTACGGCAGAAGGTGGCAGGGCCATGGCGACGTTGCGCGTCTTGGTGCCGCTCTTCTTCACCAGACGCCGCACGGCATCGGCAACTTCATCGAACTTCTCCACATTGCCGTCGGTGATCCAGCCTCGTTCGAGCGGTTCGATGGCACACCGCTCAAGCACCAGATTGCCTGCTTTGTCGCGGCTCAATTCAACCAACTTGACACTGGACGAACTGATGTCGAGCCCCAGCAAGGGAGCAGGCTGACGACTGAACAAAGATCCCAAAGAGATCAAGGTTATCCCCTGAAACAGGCCGGCAATGGTCCGGCAATAACTTAAGACTTCACTTGAATGCTATCAGTAAGCTCTTTGTCCCGCAAAGGTTTTTCCCCATTCAGAGAACCACAAGCGTTGCCAAAAGCAGACGTTCCTCATTTCATGCATGAGGCTAGCAGGAAAACGTGTGCCCACCACCTCGCTACCATTGGAACAACGCGCGGACGCAATGAATTGTTGGCAAAGCAGCCATTTTTACAATGGTGACGCGCCTTTACGAACGCACCATGCCCAGAAATCAATCACCACCCGGCTCCACGGAGCCTGCCGAATCCAGCGGCCCGCGCGCAGTGGCCACATGGCCTATGCCCCTTCGCATCCTGGGGTGGATGGGGGGCGTCATGCTGGCGGGGGCGTTGTCGCTGGCCATTTTGGTCGGTATTGCGCTGTCAGTGGCTTTCCCCAACCTGCCCGACATTTCCGCCCTGTCTGACTATCGCCCGATCCTGCCATTGCGCGTGTTCTCGAGCGATGGCGTCCTGATCGGGGAATTCGGCGAGGAACGCCGCAACCTGACCCGACTCAAGGACATCCCCAAGGCCATGACAGATGCCGTCCTGGCCGGGGAGGATGCCCGCTTCTACGAACATGGCGGGGTTGACTACAAGGGCATGGTCCGTGCCGGCTTGGCGAACCTGGGCAATTTCAGGAGTCAGGGCGCCTCGACGATCACGATGCAGGTTGCCCGCAATGTCTACCTGTCGTCTGAAAAAACATACACACGGAAGATTTACGAGGTGTTGCTGACTTTCAAGCTGGAACACCTGCTGACCAAGGACCAGATTCTTGAGATCTACATGAACCAGATCTTTCTGGGCCAGCGGGCATACGGCTTTGCGGCGGCGAGCGAGGCCTATTTCGACAAGCCACTGCAAAATATCACCATAGCGGAAGCCGCAATGCTGGCCGGTCTTCCGAAGGCTCCTGGCACCAACAACCCGATCCGCAATCCGAAGCGGGCGCGGGCACGCCAGTTGTACATCCTGGACCGGATGGAAGAAAACAACTTCATCACCCGCCAGCAGGCCAAGGACGCACGCGCCGAGCAACTCAAACTCCGGTCCGGAGCCGACGCGATGCGAAGTCACGCCGAATACATTGCCGAGACAGTGCGCCAGTTGGTGTTCGCCCAGTATGGCAATGAGACCTACACCCGGGGCCTGAACGTCACCACCACGGTCAAGTCAACCGACCAGGACGCCGCGTACCGGGCGCTGCGTCGCGGCATCATGGATTTCGAACGGCGCCAGATCTATCGCGGCCCGGAAAAATTCGTCGACCTGCCGGCCACGCAGCAGGAGATCGACGATGCTGTAGATGCCGCACTGGAGGACAACCCGGACAACGGCGACGTGATGTCGGCCGTGGTGTTGCAGGCCGACCCGAAGATGGTCCGCGCGGTGCGTCAGAACTCCGAGGTGCTGGAGATTACCGGCGAGGGCCTCAAGGCGGCGCAATCCGGCCTTGCTGATAAGGCCGCCCCGAACATCCGGATCCGTCGCGGCGCCGTGATCCGGGTTGCCAGGACCGTCAAGGACACCTGGGAGATCACGCAACTGCCCGAAGTGGAGGGCGCGTTTGTAGCGATAGACCCCAACAGCGGCGCCATCCGCGCCATGGTTGGCGGTTTTGACTACGAGAAAAACAAGTTCAACCATGTGACGCAAGCCTGGCGCCAGCCAGGATCGAGTTTCAAGCCCTTCATTTACTCTGCATCGCTCGAAAAAGGCTTCACCCCGAGTACGGTGATAAACGACGCGGGGCTCTTCTTCGATGCGGGTGTGACCGGCGGTCAACCTTGGGAGCCCAAGAACTACGACGGCAAATTCGATGGGCCGATGACCATGCGCACCGGCCTCGCCAAATCGAAGAACATGGTCTCGATCCGTATCCTGCAGGCAATCGGCCCGCAATATGCGCGCAACTGGGTCACCCGTTTTGGTTTCGACGAGGAAAAGCACCTGCCCTACCTCACGATGGCCCTTGGCGCCGGTTCGGTCACGCCGATGCAGATGGCCACGGCCTATTCGGTGTTCGCCAACGGGGGGTATCGCGTCAACCCGTGGCTGATTGCCAAAGTGACCGAGCAAACCGGCAAGACCTTGATGGAAAGCCGGCCACTGCCGCTCGACGAGTCCTTGCGCGCGATCGATGCACGCAATGCATTCGTCATGAACAGCCTGCTGCAGGAGGTCACACGTTCCGGCACGGCGGCCAGGGCGCAAGGCACGCTCAAGCGCAGCGACCTGTACGGCAAGACGGGCACCACCAACGATGCCATGGACGCGTGGTTCGCGGGGTTCCAGCCCGGTTTGGCCGCAGTCACTTGGATTGGTTACGACACGCCGCGCAAGATGGGCAGCAGCGCCCAGGAGACCGGCGGCGGCCTCAGCCTGCCAGTCTGGATTGCCTTCATGGAGCACGCGCTCAAAGGCGTTCCAGTGGTGCAATACACAGCGCCAGAGGGGGTCGTCAACGTGGGGGGCGAATGGTTCTACGAGGAATATGCCCGCAGCGCGGGCGTCCAGAGCCTGGGAATGGAAGACAACCCGGCCAACCGCAACAGCGCGGCGGGCGAAACCCGCACACTGCCTCCAGCCGACGAAAAGCGCAAGATCCTGGACTTGTTCAGAAACTGATCAGGCGGAAAACACGAGACGGGCACCGGCCTGTGTTGTGGCATCTTCGGACAACCGGGCAAAGATCTCTCCCTGCCCCTTTGTATCGCGCCAAGCCTGTCCGTCAAACTTGAAGTGGTAACCACCGCTTCTGGCAGCCAGCCAGATTTCGTGCAGTGGCTTTTGCAGGTTCACCACGATCTGGCTGCGGTTTGGGAACACCAGCGTGACCATGCCGCCGACCCGCTGGTTGTCCACATCCGCGTCGGTCTGGTCATTGATGCGGTCACAAGATTGCTCGATCGCACGCAGGACCGACTCGGCCCGGTCCATGAATTCAAGGTCGGTCATTACAATTTCACCATGTTGCACATCCGCCAAATTCTAGTCAGTGCGAGTGTCCTTGTTGCCGGCGCGGTGTGCCTGGCCGGTTGTGGCCAAAAAGGCGCATTGGCCTTGCCAACCGAACCGGCTGCTGCACACCGGGCCACGCTAGGGCAAACCCTGCGCCTGTCCACGCCGGTGTCGCCTCCGTCTCCCGCCGCCTCGGCCACCAGTACACCGCCCACACCCACACAATGATGTCGATCGAAAACCTCCCCGGCCAGCCGCATGTCCACTACCAGGGCGATCGGCTGCACCTGGAACAGGTGCCGCTGGCAACGCTGGCAGAACAATACGGGACACCGCTGTTCGTGTATTCGCAGGCCTCGATCCTGGCGGCCCTGGCGGGCTACCAACGCGGATTGGCGGGCCGCCATGCGCTGGTCTGTTATGCCATGAAGGCGAATTCATCGCTCGGCATCCTGCGCCTGCTCGCAGCCGCAGGGTGCGGCTTCGACATTGTCTCGGGCGGTGAACTGGAACGCGTGTTGGCGGCAGGTGGCGAGCCGGCGCGCGTCATCTTTTCCGGCGTCGGCAAGACCCGCGGGGAAATGCGCCAGGCCCTGAAAGCCGGCATTGCCTGCTTCAATGTGGAAAGCGAGGCCGAACTCGAGGTGCTCAACGAGGTGGCAATCGCAACCGGCACCCGCGCGCCGGTGAGCATACGGGTGAACCCGAATGTCGACCCGATGACCCACCCGTACATTTCAACCGGCTTGAAAGGCAGCAAGTTCGGCATTGCCCACGAGCGCACTGTCCACACCTACCGCCGCGCAGCCAGCCTGGCAGGGCTGAGGGTCGTGGGTATCGACTGCCACATCGGCTCACAGATCACCCAGGAAGGCCCCTACCTGGATGCAACTGACCGGATGCTCGACCTGGTCGAATCCATCGAGTCGGCCGGAATCCCTATCGAGCACATCGATTTCGGGGGTGGCCTTGGCATCAACTACAACGGCGACCGGCCGCCCGAGGCAGACACACTGTGGCCAAAGCTGCTGGCCAAACTCGACGCACGCGGCTTTGGGCAGCGGCGCCTGCTGATCGAACCCGGCCGCTCACTGGTCGGCAACGCGGGTGTGTGCGTCACCGAAGTGCTGTACCTCAAACCCGGGGACCAGAAGAACTTCTGCGTCGTCGACGCCGCCATGAACGACCTGCCACGCCCCGCGATGTACCAGGCGTACCACGGCATCGTGCCGTTACGACCGCGGTCAGACACCGCCTCCAGCGTCTGGGAAGTGGTTGGCCCGGTGTGCGAGAGCGGCGACTGGATCGGCCATGAGCGCAGCCTCTCACTGCGCAGTGGCGACCTGCTTGCCGTGTTGTCAGCGGGCGCTTACTGCATGAGCATGGCGAGCAACTACAACTCGCGGGGCCGGGCCGCAGAAGTCCTGGTCAGCGGCACCGCAGCGCGCCTGATCCGGCGGCGCGAAACGATCCACGACCAGTTGGCGGCCGAACAGGGCCCCGGCTTCGCTTGACGCCTGCGGACTGCCACGCCGGTGCCCAGCGGTGTCAGGGCTGGCGTTGCCGCCGTGCCCGTACCAGCCGCCAGCCCAGCAACGCGCCAATCACCAGGGCATACACCGCAACTTCGGCAAAGTCGTTTTTTCCGGCCCGCATCCAGAAAAAGTGCAGCAGGCCGAGCGCGGCAATGCCGTAGACCAAGCGATGCAATTTCTGCCAGCGCCTGGCCCCGAGCGTGCGGATGGCCCGGTTGAACGACGTCAGGGCCAAAGGAGTGAGCAGCAGGACCGCAGCCGAACCGACCAGGATAAACGGCCGCTTGGCGATGTCGCGCACGATGTCCGCCGCATCGAAACCCATGTCCAACCAGCCGTAACTCAGGAAGTGGACCAGCGCGTAGAAATACACAAACAGGCCCACCATGCGCCGGAACCGGGCCAGCGCAGGCAGCCCCGCCACGACCCGCACTGGCGTCACCGCCAGCACCAGGCACAAAAACCGCAGCGTCCAGTCGCCGGTCGAGCGGATCAGCGCCTCCGCCGGGTTGGCACCCAGCTGGTCGTAGATTGCCGCATACACCAGCCACGCGAACGGGAGCACACCGACCACGAAGACCAACGGCTTGGCCATCGGGTGCAGCAGGATGGTTTGCATGAAAGGGTTGCGCGATACGCCCGCAGAAGCTGCTGAATCGGCCACACGGGGCGCGCGGCCGGCAAACCGGGTCAGCTAGAAAAACTTTTTCAGGTCCATGCCGGCATACAGCTGACCGACCTGCTGCTCGTACCCGTTGAACATCAGCGTCTTGCGCTTTTTGGCCAGCAATCCGTCCTCGCCGATCCTGCGCTCGGTCGCCTGGCTCCACCGGGGGTGGTCGACACCGGGATTCACGTTGGAAAAGAACCCGTACTCGTTCGCTGCAGCGCGGTTCCAGGCGGTTGCCGGCTGCTTTTCGGTGAAACGGATCTTGACCAGGCTCTTGCCGCTCTTGAACCCGTATTTCCAGGGCACCACCAGCCGCACCGGCGCGCCGCTCTGGTTCGGCAACACCTCGCCGTACATCCCGAAAGAAAGCAGCGTCAAGGGGTGCATGGCTTCGTCCATCCGCAAGCCCTCGACATAGGGCCACTCCAGCACCCGGGAGCCGACGAACGGCATCGTCTTGGGGTCGGCGAGGGTCACGAACTCAACATATTTCGCGCTCCCCAATGGATCGACTTTCCGGATCAGCTCGGACATCGAATAACCAACCCAGGGGATGACCATGGACCAGCCCTCCACGCAGCGCAAACGGTAGATGCGTTCTTCCTGTGCGCTGAGCTTGAGCAGGTCTTCGAGTGCGTACTTGCCCGGCTTCTTGACAAGGCCCTCGATTTCCACTGTCCATGGCGTGGTCTTCAGGGTATGGGCGTTTCTGGCCGGATCCTCCTTGTCGGTTCCAAATTCATAGAAATTGTTGTAACCGGTCGCGTCTTTGTAGTCGGTCAGCTTTTCCATCGTGGCCGCACCCGCCACAACCGAACGGCTTGCGGGCAACGCCGCGAGTTTGCCTGGCCGGGCCGCCTGGGAATGGGCTTGCCGGGACGCCCATGCACCGAGGGCAACACCTACCGCCCCGGTAGCCATCTGCTTCATCAGCGTACGACGCTGCTGGTACACCGCGTTGGGGGTGATCTCGCTGGGCAGTGAATGGGTGAAACCGTGGTCGTGTGTCTGGATGATCATCTGGTTGTCCTTTGGTGCAGAGAAGTCGTACGACAGAAAGGATTCTTACAAAGTTCCACGGCCCATGACGACAAAAGGGCGAGACACCCTTCGATGCACTCGCCCCGCTCCAACAAAAGCCGTATCGCGGGTCGCACGGCGCAAACCGTCGACCCGTTTTTCAAAAGTTCAGCGCAATCCGGCCATGTAATCAGCCAAGGCCTTGATTTCGCGGTCGTTCAGCTTGGCCGCGACCTGGGTCATCATGGCGCCGTTCTTGCGCACGCCGTCGCGGAAAGCCGTCAACTGGGCTACAGCGTAGTCGGCGTGTTGCCCACTGAGGCGCGGGTACTGTGCTGGAATCCCGGCGCCGTTGGGGCTGTGGCAGCCCGAGCAGGCCGCGACCTGACGGTCTGCAATACCACCCCGGTAGATTTTCTCACCCAGGCCGACCAGGTCTTTGTCTTTGGCAAACCCGGTCTTCGCCTGTTTGCTGGCCAACCACGCGGCAATGTTCTTCATGTCGCCATCGCTCAACGCGGTGGCAAACCCTTTCATTACCGCGTTGTCGCGTTTGCCGGACTTGAACTCCTTCAGTTGCTTGACGATGTACTGGGGGTGCTGCTGCGCGAGTTTGGGGAAGGTCGGCGTGCCCGAGTTTCCATCGGCTCCGTGGCAGGCGACGCAACCGGCGAAACTGGCTTCACCTTTTGCGAGGTCCGGCTTGGCGACCTTTGCCGGTGCTGCTGTGGCTTGTGTGGCCTCGGGTGCCTTTGCCGCGGCCGGTTTGGTCTCCTGGGCGGTAACACTTGCGGTCGCGGCGGCCAGGGCGATGGCCAGCATCAGATGGGAAATCAACTTCATGGGGATGAGTGTCTGGTGGGCAAAACAGGGTGATTCTACAATGCGACCCGCCGCCTACCCCCGAGAAAACAATGACCATCCAAAACCAGCGCGCAGGTGGCGCCGCCAAACCCGCCGTCGCGCCGCCCCCTGCCGCGTCCACCATCGCATCCGGTTGGCTGCATACCGCCAAATTCCTGACTTCGGCGCCCGAACTGCATTTTCTGCCCGCGCTGACCGTGCCAGAAATCGCTTTTGTCGGGCGCTCGAACGCCGGCAAGTCGACATGCATCAACATCCTGACGCAACAAAAGCAGTTGGCATTTGCGTCCCGCAAACCGGGGCGCACACAGCATATCAACCTGTTCACACTGGGCAAGCAGGGCGCCACCGACGCCGTGCTGGCCGACCTTCCCGGGTATGGTTACGCGGCAGTCCCCAAGCAGGACAAGATCCGCTGGCAGCAGGTCATGGCCAACTACCTGGTGACGCGCGAGAACCTCACGGCCGTGGTCCTGCTGTGCGATCCAAGGCTGGGGCTGACCGAACTCGATGACATCCTGCTGGATGTGATCCGGCCGCGGGTGGAACAGGGACTGAAGTTCCTGATCGTGCTCACCAAGGCCGACAAGCTGACCCGCAGCGAAGGCGCAGCAGCGTTGTCGGTCGCCACGTTGCAGGCGGGTGGGGGCGACGCGACGTTGTTCTCGGCGCCCAAACGCATCGGCATCGACGCCATCTCGCAGCAGTTGTGGCAATGGGCGCATCCTGCGGTGCAAGCCGCCTCTGAGTCACCTGGCCCCGCCGTACCCGACCAGGTTCAGTAGACCGAAGGCATTCCGGCGGGACGCACCTTGAACCGCTTGTGCACCCAGTAGTACTGGGTCGGCATGGTGTCGATACAGGCCTGCAGCACCCGGTTCATGGTGGCTGCATCCGCCGTCAGGTCGGCGCTGGGAAAGTCGGTCCAGGCGGCCTTCACATGCACGTCATAGCCAGTGCGTGTCATCTCGGTCACAACTGGTACCACCTTGGCGCGGCCAAGACTCGCAAACCGCGACAGGGAGGTCAGGGTCGCGGTAGGCACGCCATAAAAAGGGACGAAAACCGACTCCTGCCGGGTGATGTTCATGTCCGGAAGCAGGTACAGCGGGTGCCCCGCCCGAAGCGCCTGTGCCACCGGCTTGAGGCTGTCTTCGCGCCCGAACAGGCGTGGATTTCCAAAGCGTTTCCTGCCGGCGAGGATCCAGGCGTCCAGCGTTTCATCCGCCTGATTCGAATATATCGTCGTGAAACTGCGGGGCAACTGGGACGTCAACGCCGTCCAGCCAGCATCCAGACCGACAAAGTGGGGCGCGAAGATGACCGTGGGCGCGACGCCCTCCAACTCGTGCAACGCGCCGCGCAGAACCAGCCGCTGGCGCAACACGTGCTCCGGGCCATGCCACAACCAGCCCCGGTCCAGCCAGGCCTGTGCAAAGTGGATGAACGTGCCCACGGCGGCAGCGCGCAACCGCGGTTCGGCAAGATCGGGGAAACACAGGCGCAGGTTGGCCCAGACGACGCGCCTGCGGTTGCCAGCGAGCCCATACAGCGCCCAGCCCAGCAAGCGGCCCAGGGCACGCACCCACGACAGCGGCAAAAGTGCCAGCAGGCGCATCAACACAATACCGGCGCGGCTCAGCATCGCAGTGTGCAGTTCATGCCCGATCCACCTTGGGCTGCTTGTAGCGCGCGTAACCCCACAGATACTGCGCCGGGCACTCACGGACCAGGCGCTCCATCTCCTGGTTGACCTGGCACACGGCGGCATCCAGATCGGGCTCCAGCGGTCGCTGCAGTTCGCGAAAATGCAGCCGAAAGCCGCGCCCCCAGCCCAGTCGCTCACCCCACAGCAGAAGTACAGTGGCGCCGGTCTGGTGCGCCAACCGGGCCGACAAGGTCATCGTGTACGCATCGTGACCAAAAAATGGTGCCCAAGTCCCCATGCCCTTGGGGGGGACCTGGTCAGGAAGCAGGCCAACAGCATGCCCCGCTCGCAGGGCGCGGATCATCTGGCGCACGCCGGCCAGGTTGGTTGGCGCCGTCGCCAGACCGGGCCGGTTGCGCGCGTTGGCCATCAGCCGGGCCAGCCAGGCCTGCCGCGCCGGGCGGTACAGCACGGTCAGCGGACCAAATCGCGCGGCGTAGCGTTGCGCCAGACCCTGCGCCGTGGCCTCGAAACAGCCCAGATGGGGGGTCAGGAAGACCACGCCGCGCCCTGCCTGGTAAGCCCGGTCGACACAGGCTTCGTTGTCCCACTCGCAGTGGGGCGGCACGCCCAGCCACAAGCGTGGCAATTCGGACACCATGCGCCCGGCACTGCCCACCGCACCACGCACGGCAACGAATGGGTAGCCGGCCATGCGGACATTGGCAAGGAAGCGGCGCCTGTAGGTGGCCGACCCGAGAAAGGCCACCCAGCCAAGCAGCCAGCCCATGCCATGCAACAACCAAAGTGGCATGCCGGAGAAAAGTCTGAAAACGGTGGCCATCGGTGGGCTAAAATTCGCGCGTCGCTGAGTTACGGAACTACTTGCAGGGCGACACACAACGCGCCGGTGCCCGGCACCCGCGATTGTGCCTTGTGAATCTGCTAAAGCGTTCGCCAAAGCACAACCGCCCAGGCAACGCGACCCTTAGTGTTGTTGATGGAGCATGAACCCCTATGGCGAACGATTTTCTCTTTACTTCCGAATCCGTTTCTGAAGGCCATCCAGACAAAGTGTCGGACCAGATTTCCGACGCAATCCTGGACGCGATCTTCAAGCAGGACCCAAAGTCCCGCGTCGCAGCCGAAACGCTGTGCAACACCGGGCTGGTGGTGCTGGCCGGCGAGATCACGACCAACGCCCACGTAGACTACATCCAGGTGGCGCGTGACACCATCAAGCGCATTGGTTACGACAACACCGAATACGGCATCGACTACAAGGGCTGCGCGGTGCTGGTGGCCTACGACAAGCAGAGTAACGACATCGCCCAGGGTGTGGACCACGCCAGCGACGACCACCTCAACACGGGTGCCGGCGACCAGGGCATGATGTTCGGCTACGCATGCAACGAAACCCCGGAGCTGATGCCCGCGCCGATTTACTACGCGCACCGACTGGTCGAGCGCCAGTCGCAACTGCGCAAGGACGGCCGCATGCCCTTCCTGCGGCCCGACGCCAAGAGCCAGGTCACGATGCGCTACGTCGACGGCAAGCCACACAGCATCGACACCGTGGTGCTGTCGAGCCAGCATGCGCCCGAGATGAGTGACGGCACCAAGATGAAGCCCGCCTTCATCGAGGCCGTGATCGAGGACATCATCAAGCCGGTATTGCCCAAGGAGTGGCTCAAGGACACCAGGTACCTGGTGAACCCGACCGGCCGCTTCGTCATCGGCGGGCCCCAGGGCGACTGCGGCCTGACCGGGCGCAAGATCATCGTCGACACCTACGGCGGCGCCTGCCCGCACGGCGGCGGCGCTTTCAGCGGCAAGGACCCAACCAAGGTCGACCGCTCGGCTGCCTACGCAGCGCGTTATGTGGCCAAGAACATCGTGGCGGCCGGCCTGGCCCGGCAGTGCCAGATCCAGGTGGCGTATGCCATCGGTGTTGCCAAGCCGATGAACGTCACGGTCTACACCGAAGGCACGGGCGTCATCTCCGACGAGCGACTGGCCGAATTGGTCAACGCGCACTTCGACCTGCGCCCCAAGGGCATCATCCAGATGCTCGATCTGCTGCGCCCGATCTACGAAAAGACCGCAGCCTATGGCCACTTCGGACGCGAAGAGCCCGAGTTCACCTGGGAACGCACCGACAAGGCCCAGGCGCTGCGTGCAGCGGCGGGCCTGTAAGGCACGCAAGCGCGAAGCGCTTCCTGGTCCTTGCGCCGAGGCTGACTTCGCACCAGCGAAGTCAAGGTCGCAAGACCGGCCGAAGCCACAAGGCCCAGGCGCTGCGTGCAGCGGCGGGCCTGTAAGGCACGCAAGCGCGCGGTTCAGCGTCGCTCGACCGCACGCAACCACCGGCTCAGTCCCCAGCCGGCGGCGGCGACAAGGGCCACGGTCAGCCCGATCAGTGCGAATGTGAGGGGCGTCGGATTGCGCAACGCGGCTGTGATCTGCTCCACGAACAAGGCCATCACAAGCGTGGCGGGAGTGATGCCAATGGCGGTTCCAAGCAGCAGGTCGCGCAGCCGGATATGGCTTGCCCCTGCAACCATGTTGACCACGGCGAATGGTGCCACGGGCACCAAGCGAACGACAACGACCGCCAGCAGGCCACGGCTGGCCAGGCGCCGGCTCAGCCTGTTGACACGTGCGCCGGCGAGCCGCTCGAGGACCTCGCGTCCGAGCACCATGCCCAGACCGTAACTGCTGGCGGCCCCAAGCAATGCGCCAGCCAGCACACACCCGTAACCTGCCAGCGGGCCGTAGGCGGCCATTGCCACCAACGTGAGAAAGACCAGTGGGATGGCCAGCACCAGCGCCACCGTGAGCCCGCCGATCGCGGCCACAAGACCAAAAGAATGGCCGAACCGGCGCAACGCCCCCACTACCAGGTCCACATCAAGCCATGCCCGCAGGGGCGACCAGCTCCAGGCGGCCGCCAGCGCGGCAACCATGACCAGCGCCAGCACCAGCAGGGTCAGCTTGCGCTGCAATGGCCGCATATCTTTCGATCGGTCCATGTCAGCGCATCACGCGACAAGAGGCGTCAGGAGACGCCGACTCATTCACGTGCCTTGACGATGTCGGCCAGCGTGTCGGCGAGCACAGCCACGCTGGCAGCATCGAAGATGGAACCATGCAGGCCGGCGATCTGCCGCTCGGACATCCCCGAACCCATGAGCTTGCGCCATGATCCGAACAACATGCCATGCCAGCGTGAGAGGCCGGCGGTCTTGATCAGGACCATGGGGCCGCCAAAAACGCCGGGGCGGTAACCGCCCATCGCCATCACCTGCGCCAACAGGCCGGAGTCGTTGAACATGGCCCCGAGGCGCCGGCCATTGAGGCTCAGGCCACCAATACGCAGGTGGCGCACCAGCCAGCCCAGGATTCGCCAGTAAAAGGTTCCACCCCATGTCGCCTTGGGATAGACCGTATCGATCAGGACCAGGCCACGCACCGGCACGCCACGGCGCTCCAGCAAGCGCGCAGTCTCCAGCGCCGCGACACCACCGATCGAAAAACCAGCCACGAACCCTGGCTGCAAGCCCAGGGTCTGGATCGCGTTCGCGTAAAGAACAGCCAGGTCGGTGATGCGCCGCACCCGCTCGCCGACAGGCGGCTGCATCATGCGCACATCGCACACACCAGCCATCGCCTGCGCCAGGTTCTGAAAACGCATCAGGTCGCCGTGGCCCGACGCCGCGATATACAGCGGCACACGGGCCGGTGCCAGTCCAAAACTGACAATCAGACCGGGCAAAGGGTTGCCGGTCCCAAGCGCTGCCACAAACAGCTCGACGGTCGGATGTTCCGTGAGCAGGTAGAGCGGCACCTTGCGGTTGAGCATGCGCTCAGTGGCTGTCAACACGCCCACGGCCGAGAGCGAGTCGCCACCGACGTCGAAAAAGTTGTCTTGCAGCGTCAGTGGGCGACGACCGAGTGTGTCCTGCCACAGGGCCAGCATCTCGCGTTCCAGCGCACTGCCGGGGCCACGGGCGGATGCCCGAACCCCGCTTTGAGCGCTATCGGGCAATGCGTGGTAGTCGGTCTTGCCGGCGCTGCTGCTTGGCCAGTCCGTCACAATGGCGATCGCCGACGGAACCATGTAGTCCGGCAGACGGAGCCGCAAAACACGGTGCAGGCTGTCCGGCCCTTGGCCGCTGCTGGTAGCGGCCCAGGCATGAATCTGGGCCCGGCCATCGCGTTCGACAAGCTGGGCAGCGGCGTGGGTCACGCCTTCGATTGCCATCAGGGCGACCTCGATCTCGCCCAGTTCCACCCGGTAGCCGCGCAGCTTCACCTGCCGGTCCAGGCGCCCCAGGAAATGCAGTTGGCCATCGGGATCGATCCAACCGCGGTCGCCTGTGCGGTACAGGCGTTCGCCAGGTCGGAACGGGTCGTCCAGAAAGACCTCCAGTGTGAGTTCCGGACGGTTCAGGTAACCGCGTGCCAGGCCTGCGCCGCCGATGAAGATCTCACCAGGCACACCATACGGCAGCAGGCCCAGTGCGGCGTCCAGCACATGGACCACCGTGTCGTCGATCGCCGAACCGATGGGCAACGCGCCACCATCGGCGCGCGGCACGCACTCCCAGGCAGTGGCGAAGATGCAGGCCTCGGTCGGGCCATACACATTGAACAGCCGCGCCGACGTGCCCTTGCGGTAACGCGCCGCCAGTTCGGGCGACAACACCTCGCCACCACAACACGCCACACGCAGGCGCAGGCCGGCACGTCCAGCCGCAGCATCCAGGAAACCACCCAGCGTGGAAGGCACGAAGGCCATGATGGTCACCGCATGGCGGATGGCGAATTCGGCCACGGACTCGGGCCGCAACCGCCCTGGCGGCGCCAACGCGATGCTGGCGCCGTTGACCAGCGGCAGGCACAACTCGATCAAGGACGGGTCGAACGTCGCCTGTGTCGCCAGCGCGGAACGGTCCTGCGCCTGCACGCCGTAGGTGCGCGACAACCACGCCATGCGCCGCGACAGGCTTGCGTGCTCCACCATGACGCCCTTGGGCCGGCCCGTGGACCCGGAGGTGAACAGCACATAGGCCAGATCGCGTGGCGAAGGTGAAACCGGCGGCCCGTGAACCGGGTCGGCGCCCAGGGCCTGCTGCCAGCCGGTGACCGTGGCCCGCGGATGCAGCGGTGCCAGCCGCTCCAGGCTCTCGTCCTGGATCAGCAGCGCGACCGCCTCGCTGTCTTCCAGAATGGCGGCCAGGCGTGCCAGCGGCGCGTCCGGGTCCAGCGGCAGGTAGGCCGCCCCGGCCTTTGCAACCGCCAGCATGGCAATCACCAGGTCGGGCGAGCGCGCAATCGCCACCGCCACGACGCGCTCACGCCCGGCGCCCAGCGCGACCAGACGGTGGGCGAGGCGATTGGCGCGCGCATCCACCGTCTGGTAGTCCATGCTGCCGCCATCCCACACCAGGCAGGTCGCGCCGGGTGTCTGCCGGGCATGGTGTTCGAAACGGACCACACAGGGAATGGAGTCGTCCGCGCCCTGCGCCGCCGGTGCCGGGTGCGAGGCCAACAGCGCCTGGCGCTCTGGCGGCGGCAGTAGCGGCAGATCGCAGACCCGCGCATCCGGCATGAGGGCCAGGTGCCGCGCCAAATACCATATGCGTCGCGCAAGCAGGGGCACCTCGTCGGCCGAGAAGCAGGCGCTGCTCGCCTCCAAGATCAGGTCGAGGTCCTTGTCCGACTGGAACTCGCAGACGGTCACCCCCAACGGGTAGCGGGCCACACCCGAAAAAAACTGGAAGGATTGCACACACAGGGCAGCACCGAAGTGCACGTTGTAATCCTGCTGCTCGAACGACAGGATGACATCGAAAAGACTGTCGCGCCCGGTGCGCATCAGCTGCAAAGACCGGCCCAGCTCACTCAGGGGATACCGCGGCCGGCGCAGGGCGGCGCGCATGGCCGCACCCACGCTCGCCACCAGACCGGATGCGGACTGTTCAGGATTCACGTCGATATCGAGCACCAGCACGCCAACAAACATGCCCGGTGTGTGGCGATAGCGACGCCCCGCCCGGTTCAGCGTCGGCACTCCCACAAGGACCCGGTCGCGCACACCGATGCGGCCAAAATACAAGGCGAGTGCAGCCAGAAAATAGTTGAAAGCGCTCAGGCCACGCTCGGTCGCCACGCGAACCACTTGGTCGTACTCGGCACGTACCAGCGCCTGGGTCACTGTGTGTGCGGGCGCCGGCCCGTGGCGCTGCGTATCGGCAAAACGGCGCTCGATCAGTGGTGCCGGTAGCCGCGGCACCTGGGCCAGCCAGAACTGCGCGTCGCGCTCGAATGCATCGGACTGCGCGTACTGGTTCGACTCTTCGATAAAGTCGACGTAACCGGGCCCCGGGCGCGGCTGGAAGTCGGCACCTGACTCCAGCAGGTTGTAGATTTCGCTCCACCGGCTCAGCACCTGCGTGGTTCCCCAGCCGTCCATCACGACATGGTGGAACTGCAATACCAGCCCATGCAACAGGTCGTGGACATGCAGCAATGCGAATCGCCAGGGCGGCGTGCCGTCCAGCGCAAACGGCTTCGCCAGCCCATCCTGCCACCATCTGTCCATCGCATCGCGCAGGCCCGCGCCAGTGGGGACTTCGACCAGTTCCAGCGACGGCTCCCACTGGTCCAGCAGGTATTGCCCACCTTGGGGCAAGGGGGCCAGGCGAAGCCCGTCGTTTTCACGGACCAGCAGCTTCAACGCGTCACGGCAACGCGTGGCGGCCATCGCCCCAACGAAGAACCCACCGCCCCCGATAACCAGGTGCGCGCTGTCAGGCCAGGCGGCGCGGTCCCGCCAAACCTCACGCTGGCTCAATGACAGCGGCAGGACCGGTGGCGTCAACGCGCATCCTCCTGGCGATTCCATTGCTCGATCTCCTTCATCGCATAGCGGTAACCCACCTCGGCGATCTCGGCCGCCTGCCGGTAAGCCATCAGGGCAAACATGCCCACCGGCGGCTCGAGGTAGTGGTCGGACTGCGCGATGGTTCGACCGCGCTGGTTCAGGCCCCCGATATGCCCGGCCCGGTACAGGATGTCGCCAATTCCAGGCGATGAGGGTGCGCCCGGCGTGAGACAGGCCTTGATCTTGCGCCAGGCGGACAAGCGCGCCAGGCCCGGCTCCACACCGAGGTAGTCCTGAACGTCGACGTCGATGGCGATGACAGTGCCGTTGCCGCGGCGCTTTTCGAGCCGCGTGCCCAAGCGCATGCGCATGGCTTGCACCGGGACGTTTTCAAGGATCGCGCCGTCCACCAGCAGGTCGCCGTTGTGCAGCACCGGGGGGAACAGCCCAACCGGCGAGTTGCTGGCCAGCACCGCCCGCCAGAGCGGCCCGCTGTCCTGCACCGTGGTGCAAGCGCGACTCAGGTTGCAGGCGGCCGCGAAAAACGGTCGCCACAGTGCGTCCACCGACCGGTCGCTGAACATTCTCTGCAGGTCGCGCTGCACGCGTTTGCCCGACATCAGGGAAATCACCGGCACGGTGGGCCGTTCACCCCCGCGGGCAAACCGCATCGTCTGTTCGCGGATCTGGTCCAGCGGAAGGCCCAGCGCATACTGCGCCCCGATCAGGGCGCCCATGCTGTTGCCCCCCACCAGATCGACCACGGCGCCGGACTGCTCCAGCGCCCGCAGCACGCCCAGGTGGGCAAAACCCCGCGCGCCACCGCCACCGAGTACCACACCGGTCGCCTTGCCGGTGAGGAAGCGGGACACCCGCGCGTAGTCGCCCTGGTCTCCCTGGCGGATCGGATAGACCCGCTCCAGGTCGCGCCCGACCCGCCAGGGCGCCAGTTCAGCCGGGCGGGTGGCGCCTGCCGCATGCAGCAGCACCAGATGCTTGCGCTTCATGGTGTAGCCGGGCTCGTCGCGCAAGCGCAGTTCAAACCTGCCCGCTGCGCAACTGGCAGCCGGGTCGGCCACGAACACCACCTGGTCTGCCTGGCGAACCGCGCGCCGCGCCCAGGAGGAGCCCTCCGCATCGGCCTCGTAGACCAGGTAGTCGAACTGCTTTTCCAGTTCGTCGTAACGGTCCGGCCCGTGCCAGCTGGAGGCGGCATCCGGGTCGGGACCGCGCTCGGTGTCGGGCGACAGGTGGTGCGCGCGCCCGACCCGGGCGAACGCGCGCGTCAGGCCCACCGCGACGTCCGTGGACGGTGCACCGTGCGACATCGGAACCACCACAAATATCTGGGCCTGGCGGCGCTGCACCACCTGGGCGGTGTGGCGCAGATGGTTGTAGATGGCCTGGGAAAACACCCGGTTCAGAGGCAGCGGGTGGCGCGTCATCACCAGGTCGAAATCCGCCCGGCTGAGCAGGGCCAGCGTGGAGTCACGCAGCGCCGTGATGTCGGCCGCACGTGGCTGCTGCAGGATCAGGCCGGCTTCGCCGACACTCTCGCCCGGCAGTATCTCGTTGTAGAGCTGCAGGGTGCCCGCCCGGTCGCGGCGTGACACACGCAGGCGCCCGCTGACCACGACAAACATGTTGTTTGCCTGGTCGCCCTCCCGGTAGACGATGTCGCCTCCGGGAACAAACTGCACCTTGAGCAGCGCGGCCAGGTCTTGCAACACCGGTTCTGGCAGACCGCCAAACACCGCGCTGGCGCGCAATACGTCGAGCACGCGCTGCTGGTCGGGGCCGTGGTGCTGCTCCATGGGCGATGTTTTCTGCTGCTTCAGCCGGCCAGACCGGCCCACAATGGTGCCAGTTCTGCGGTGTCGGCGTCTTCCAGGCTGGCAAGCTGCCACAGGCAGTTGCGCTCCAGGGAGCGCAGGCGGTAACGCAACTCCTGGTCGGCCATCGCGACTTCCTCCACGCTCTGGCCATCGGCGCCGGCCCCGGCCCACAGGCCCATCTCGTTCCAGCCGGCACGCAGTCGCTCCAAATGGTGCAAGGCAGACTGCGCCGCCTCGCACACCAGTGGCCGGGCGCTGCCGGCCATGCGGGTCGCGTGCTCCATGGCCAGACGCATTCTTGCGCTCGATTGCTCCAGGCCGGCCCATGCATTGGCCTGCGCGTCGCGGTCCATGCCGGGGCCGTGGCCTGGCATGTCCGCAGCTGCACGCACAACCAGGCCCATCCAGTGCCCGTCGAATTCGTCTGGTATGGCGCGCAGGGCAAAACCGGCGCGGGCCCATCCCTGGCCCGGCAGCGCGAGCATGCCCAAGGTGGACTCCACCACGCAGAGCATGCGTCCCAGGGAGGACACCTTGTCGGCGTGGCGCCGGTCGGGATAACCCGTGCCATCGAGCCGCTCGTGGTGCTCCGCCACGGCCTGGGTCAACACCAACGGGTAGTGCCCCAGGCCCGTCAGCAAATGCTCGCCCAGGCGCGGATGCGCGATCACCTGCCGGTACTGGTGCAAATCGAGCACATCGCCGGCACCGATCAGCGCAGGGTCAAGGTACAACTCGCCGATGTCGTGCAACAGACCCGCCATCATGGCGCTGCGCAAGTCGCCCGGGTTTCCCCCGGCCCGGGCCACCATGGCGCCAGCCAGCGCCATGGCCTGGACCGCATGGTCGAAGACATGGGGCGTGTTGGCCCGAACCGTGGTCAACAGGAACTGCACCACCGGGTCCAGCGGCAGGCTGGTGATTTGAAGATCGACCTGCTTGGCCCAGGCGCGCAACGGGCGCACCAGCACATGCCCGGAGTCGAGCAGTTCAACGAAGGCGCGGCGCAGCTGCACCTTGTCCAGGCCCGACTCGAAACGCAGACTGGTCTCCAGTGGCAGCTTCAGCCGGCGCTCCAGCAGGCGCTCCTGCAGAGCAGGTGCCATTGGTTTGCCCTGTGCCAGCAGCTTCATGCCGTTGTCATCGTAGATGTCGCGCGACGCCAGGACGGCCCGACCGCGCGCGGCCTCGAGGATCGCGTTCAGAACATGCACGTTGACCTGGTTCAGGTGTTCTTTGTCTTCCATGTTGTTTCCCCGCATGCCGCAGCTCTTTCGCCGGCGCCTTGACCGCCTTGGATGGTAACCCGTGCCTGGCGCGCGAAGCCAGGCGCTACCATTGGGAAACCTGTATCCAAGCTGCGCCAGCGCAACCAACCCATGTCTGCAAAAGTGCCCAACATCCTGTTCATCATGGCCGACCAGATGGCGGCGCCGCTGCTGCCTGTGCACGACGCCAAATCGCCGATCCGCATGCCGCACCTCGGGCGGCTCGCAGCCGAAGGCGTGGTGTTCGACTCCGCATACTGCAACAGCCCCCTGTGCGCGCCGTCCCGGTTTTCGCTGGTCAGCGGCCAGTTGCCATCAAAAATCGGGGCCTTCGACAACGCTGCCGAATTTCCTGCCGACTTGCCCACCTACGCACACTACCTGCGCCGCATGGGCTACCGCACCGCACTGTCGGGCAAGATGCACTTCTGCGGGCCCGACCAGTTGCACGGCTACGAAGAGCGCCTGACCAGCGACATCTATCCGGCCGATTACGGCTGGGCCGTCAACTGGGATGAACCCGACGTACGGCCGAGTTGGTACCACAACATGTCGTCGGTGTTGCAGGCGGGCACCTGCGTGCGCACCAACCAGCTCGACTTCGACGAGGAGGTGGTGTTCAAGGCCAACCAGTACCTGTTCGACCATGTCCGCAACACGCCGGGGCGGCCGTTCTGCCTGACTGTGTCGATGACCCACCCCCACGACCCCTACACCATCCCGGAAGAATTCTGGAACCTGTACCAGGACGACGACATCGCCCTGCCGCGCACCCACATCGCCCAGGGTGCGCAGGACCCGCATTCGCAACGCCTGCTCAAGGTCATCGACCTGTGGGACAAACCGATGCCCGAAGAGGCCGTGCGGCGGGCCCGGCGCGCTTATTTCGGGGCCTGCAGCTACATCGACGCGAACATCGGCAAACTGCTCGCCACCTTGCAGGCCTGCGGCCTGGCGCAAGACACCGTGGTGGTGTTCTCCGGCGACCACGGCGACATGCTGGGTGAACGCGGCCTCTGGTACAAGATGCACTGGTTCGAGGGCGCGGCCCGGGTGCCGATGGTCGTGCACGCACCGGGCCGGTTCGCGCCACGCAAGGTGGCGGCGTCCGTGTCGTCCATCGACCTGTTGCCGACCTTCGTGGAACTGGCGGGTGGTGCGCCCGATCCTTCCCTGCCACTGGATGGCCGCTCGCTGCTGACCCACCTCCATGGCGGTGCGGGCCATGACGAGGCGATCGGCGAATACATGGCAGAGGGCAGCAATGCACCCCTGGTGATGATCCGCCGCGGACGGTACAAGTTCATCCACTCCCCGCGCGACCCGAACCTGCTGTTCGACCTGCAGGCGGACCCCGGCGAGCTGCACAACCTGGCCGCAGCGCCGGAGCACCAGGCCCTTGTGGCCACCCTGCTGAAGGAGGTCGGGCAGCGCTGGGACATGCCGGCGCTGCATGCGCAAGTGCTGGCCAGCCAGCGCCGGCGCCGCTTTGTCTATGGCGCGTTGACCAAGGGCAGGTTGACGAGTTGGGACCACCAGCCGATGGTGGAGGCGAGCCAGCAATACATGCGCAACCACATCGACCTGGACGATCTGGAGCGCCGCGCCCGGTTCCCCAGGCCTTGACACCGCCGCCAGCTCGGCCGGGCCAACCACACCTGTTGCGCAGAGACCGCCCGCCTCGCCGGGGCGAAGCTCACAGCGCCAGACTGCGAATGGCCTTGCCGGTGAGTTCATCCGCGCGCTCGGCGACCTGCTTTTTCCAGCGGTCGTTGTCGAGGTCGTACAAATCGGAGCCGCAATACCCTTCGACCCCATGGGTGGCCGAATTGACCCACAAGACCGCATCGGCGTCTTCGGCACCGAACCGCGCGACGTCGCAGGCAAGCGCTTCGCCCCCCGGGGCCCTGCAATGGATGGAGGATTTCGCTCAGCCGGGCACCCGCCACGCCTAAACTCGGGAACGTTGCGACCCTGTTGCCGCCATCCACTGCGTTTCATCACCACACCCTGCGACCCCGCCATGACGACCTACCCGCACCTGCTCGCCCCGCTCGACCTCGGTTTCACGACCCTCAAGAACCGCGTCATCATGGGCTCCATGCATGTGGGGCTGGAAGAAGCCCGGGACGGCTTTGCACGCATGGCGGCGTTTTACGCCGAACGCGCGCGGGGTGGCGTGGGCCTGATCATCACCGGTGGCATCGCACCCAACGACATGGGCCGGCCAATGCCCGGCGGTGCGTGCATGACGACCCAGGCCGAGGCGGACAAACACAAGGTGGTGACCCAGGCGGTGCACGAGGCCGGTGGCAGAATAGCCATGCAGATCCTGCACTTCGGCCGCTACGCCTACCACCCCGAGCTGGTCGCGCCCAGCGCACTGAAAGCGCCGATCAGCCCGTTTCGCCCGCGTGCCCTGACCAGCGACGAGGTCGGGCAGACCATCGGGGACTACGTCCGCGCCGCCGCACTGGCACAGAGTGCAGGGTATGACGGGGTCGAGATCATGGGGTCCGAGGGTTACCTCATCAACGAGTTCATCGCCCGGCAGACCAACCAGCGCGAGGACGCCTGGGGCGGCAGTTTCGCCAACCGCATCCGCTTTCCGCTCGAGATCGTGCGCCGGACCCGGGAACGGGTGGGGCGCGAATTCATCATCGTCTTTCGGTTGTCGATGCTCGACCTGGTCGAGGGCGGCTCCAGCCTGGACGAGGTGGTTCAGCTCGCACAGGCACTTGAAGCCGCAGGCGTGAGCATCCTGAACACCGGCATCGGCTGGCACGAGGCGCGTATCCCCACCATCGCCACCAAGGTGCCCCGCGCTGCGTTTGCCTGGGTGACGCAACGGCTCAAGGGCCGGGTGGGTATTCCGCTGGTGGCCACCAACCGCATCAACACGCCCGAGGTGGCCGAGCAGGTGCTGGCCGACGGCATGGCCGACATGGTGTCGATGGCCCGCCCGTTCCTGGCCGACGCCGACTTCATGCGCAAGGCCGCCGAGGGCCGCGCGGATGAGATCAACACCTGCATCGGCTGCAACCAGGCCTGCCTGGACCACACCTTCGGCGGCAAGATCACGTCCTGCCTGGTGAACCCGCGCGCCTGCCACGAGACCCTGATGGTCGAGCGCCCGGCGATGGTCAAGGAGCGCATCGCCGTGGTGGGCGCCGGCCCGGCCGGGCTGGCCTTTGCCACGACCGCTGCGCGCCGTGGTTTCGACGTGACCCTGTTCGACAGCGCCAACGAGATCGGCGGCCAGTTCAATATTGCCAAGCAGGTGCCGGGCAAGGAGGAGTTTTTCGAGACGCTGCGGTACTTCGGCAAACAGATCGAACTGACCGGGGTCAAGCTCCAGCTCAAGCGCCGTGTTGCCGCTGCAGACCTGACTGGCGCCGGCTTCCGGCACGTGGTGCTCGCCACTGGCGTGCGTCCGCGCACCCCCGCAATCGACGGCATCACGCACCCCAAGGTGGTGGGTTACCTGGATGTGCTGCGCGACAAGTGTGCGGTTGGGCACAACGTGGCGCTGATCGGTGCCGGCGGTATTGGTTTCGACGTGGCGGAGTACCTGCTGCACGAAGGCACCAGCCCCAGCCTGGATGCGGCCAAGTTCTTTGCCGAATGGGGCGTGGACACGGCCTATGCCCAGCGCGGCGGCCTCCAGCCGGCCCACATCGCACCCAGCCCGCGCAAAATCACGCTGCTGCAGCGCAAGACCAGCAAGGTGGGTGATGGCCTGGGCAAGACCACCGGCTGGATCCACCGCACCTCGCTCAAGAACCGCCAGGTCGAGATGGTCAACGGCGTGAGCTACCGCAAGGTGGACGACGCCGGCCTGCACATCACGGTGAATGGCGCTGACAGCACCATCCCTGCCGACACGGTGGTTGTGTGCGCGGGCCAGGACCCGCAACGTGAACTGCAGGCCGAACTGCTGGCGGCGGGTTGCGCGGTGCACCTGATCGGCGGCGCGGACGAGGCGGTCGAGCTCGACGCCAAACGCGCGATCAAGCAGGGCACCGAACTTGCCCTGGCATTCGACCCGGCCGCTGCCGATGCAAGCGCGCACCCCGCGCCAGCACCCACGCTGTCGCAGGGCTTGCCGCCCGCAGTTGCCAAGAGCCTGGCGCACTGGCATGCGATGGTGGCGGCTGGCAATGTGGCGGAACTCGGCGACATCCTGCACCGCAAGGCCACATTTCGCTCGCCGATGGCGCACACCCCCTACCCCAGCGCGCAAGCCGTGCAGCTGATCCTTGGCACGGTGGTCAAGGTGTTCGAGAACTTCACCTACCACCGCCAGATGGCCAGCGCCGATGGCCTGAGCGTGGTGCTGGAATTCAGCGCCAGCGTCAACGGCCGGGAGCTCAAGGGCGTGGACCTGGTCCAGTTCGACACCGATGGCAAGATCATCGACTTCGAGGTGATGGTGCGCCCCCTGAGCGGCCTGCAGGCGCTGGGCGAAGAGATGGGCAAACGGCTCGCGCCGTACATGGCTGCGTTCAAGGGCGACAAGCCCGCACCCTGACGCGCTCGGTCAGTCCAGGCTCAGGCCGGTCGCCTTGGCCGGCCGCTCCCAATTGGCGAAGTCAGTCTTCTGGGCTGCCGCCAGATCGGTGGCCGTCGATCCCACCGGGTCGAAACCCAGCTTCAACAGGCGTTCCGCCACATCGGGCCGCTTCACCGCCTTCATCGCGGCATTCTGCAAGCGCATCTGGATGTCGCGCGGCAGTCCGGCGGGCGCATACATGCCAAACCAGGCGGATGCGTCGATGTTGATGCCCGCCTCCTTCAGTGTCGGAACCTCGGGAACCTGTGGGTCGCGTCTGGGCCCGGCCACGGCAATGATGGTGGACCTGCCGGAGCGATGGAACTCGGTGGACTCGGAGACGGCATCGATCTTGTAGGCCACATGGCCACCCAGCAGTGCGGCGTTGGCAGGAGCCCCACCCGAGAACGGCACGTGGATCAGCGTGGCGCCGGTCATCTGGCCCAGCAGGGTGCCCAGCAGATGGGCGGCGCTGCCTTCGCCGGGGGACGCGAAGGTGGCGCTCTTGGGGTCTGCCTTGATCCTGGCGATCATTTCGGCCATGGTCTTCACGCCGCTGGAGGGCCCGGCCGTGATGCCGAACTGGACCAGCGCGAGTTGGCTGATGGGTGTGAAGTCCTTCACCGGATCGTAGTCAAGCTTCTTGAACAGATGCGGAAAGAGCACCATGGGCGGCGACGGCACGATGATCACCGTCTGGCCGTCCGGCCTGGCATTCTTGACCATGCCGATCGCGATGCGCCCGGCCGCACCGGGCTTGTTGTCGACGATCACACCACCCAGATCGTCACGCATGGCCTCACCAATCGCACGGGCCACCACGTCGGCCGAACCGCCCGGCGGGAACCCCACCAGGACACGCAGCGGCAGTCGGTCCTGCGCATGGACCGGCACCATGGAATACACGCAGAGCGCGGCCACGCCGGCGTGGAGAATCTTGCGGCGGCCGATGGCGGCCACGTGGTTTGTCATGGGGAGCCCCTTGTGTTCAGATTCCCGGTAGTATCGACTCCGACGCATTCCGGCCCATCAGCAACTGCCGACTGCAGGTCGTCCGCCACCGGCACCGGTATGATCGCCAACAGGGCCGTGGATTCCGGTTCACGGGGTTCTGGTGTCTGGTGCCTGTTGGATCAGCCCGGCGGCCTGTTGATCGGGCGATCAACTTCATTGATTACCCGACCGGATCGGAACCACTCTACCATCGCCCATGGGTTCCGGCCCGCCCCATCCCTCCGACACCCGACGACGAGACTCCCACCATGGACGATCCCAAGAAGACCCAGACCGACGACTCCCGGCCACGCCGCAGGCCCAACGTGGTGATTATTCTGGCCGACGACATGGGTCATGGCGACCTGTCGTCCTATGGCAGCCAATTGATCACCACCACCCACATCGACAGCATCGGCCGCGACGGAGTGCGCTTCACCGATGGTTATTCCACCGCACCCCTGTGCAGTCCGTCACGCGCCGGCCTCATCACCGGTCGCTACCAGCAACGGTTCGGGTTCGAGCACCAGGTGTCTTCGGGCGCGTTTCCCGAGCGACGGGAAGCGCGCCTGGATGACGGCAGCCTGGCGCCCCTGCAAGGCGAGGCTGAATTTCTGCGACGGGGTGTGCCGCTTTCCGAAAAGAATTTCGGGGAGCTGTTCCATGCGGCCGGCTACCGCACGGCCGTCATTGGCAAATGGCATCTCGGGCATGGGCCGCAGTTCGTGCCGCAAAACCGCGGATTCGACCATTCCGTCGTCTTCTACGGCAACACCAGCCTGCAAGCGACGCAGCCCGACGACCCGGACATGTTCAGCCTGAAGGTCGACTTCCACGACGAGGAGGCGGACACCGCCTGGACCCGCGAGGGGCTCAACAACATCCGCAAGAATGGCGAGATCGTCAAGGTCGACGACTACCTGCTGTTCTACTTCCGCGACGAAGTGGTGGACTTCATCGAGAACAACAGGGAAGAACCCTTCCTGCTGTACTTTGCGATGAATGCGCCGGTGCCACCGCTGCAAGTGCCGCGGCGCTATTTCGAGAGCCTTCGGGCCAACATTCCCAACATTGCAGTGCGCGGGTACAACGCGCTCCTGCTGGCGCAGGACGATGTGGTGGGCGCCGTGCTCGACAAGCTGCACAGCGCCGGGCTGGCGGACGATACCATCGTCATCTTCGTCAGCGACAACGGCACCGCGCTCAGCCGCCCAGGCAGCAATGCGCCGTTTTCCGGCGGCAAGTTCTCCACCCTGGAAGGCGGCATCCGCATGCCGTTCATGATGAAGTGGCCCGGCCACATCCAGTCTGGCCAAGTCTTCTCCAAGCCGGTCAGCACGCTGGACATCCTTCCCACCGTGGCAGCGGCCTGCGACGTGCCAACCACCGCAGCGCAGGCCCTGGATGGCGTCGACCTGCTGCCGTACCTGAACCAGCAAAAGGCCGGCCCGCCACACGAAGCACTGTTCTGGAAACTGGCCGCGTACTCGGCGGTACGGGTCGGAAAATGGAAGCTGTACCTGGAGCCGAAGAACGGTGTTGCCCGGCTATACGACCTGGAACAGGATCCCGCCGAAAAGAACGACCTGTCGGCCAGCGAGCCGCAGATGTTTGGTGCGCTCAAGGCGCGTTACGCCGAGTGGGAGAAGTCCCTGCCGCCGCGCGCGTGGACCAACATCTCACCCGTGTTCAAAAAGTAGCCGTGGTGTCCTGCGCGAACGGCGCCCTGGCGCTGCGCCCGGGTATGCGACCCATTGCGGGTGGCGAATTCGCGATGGGAAGCGAGCGCTTCTATCCCGAAGAAGCGCCCGTGCGCAGGGTCTGCGTGGCGCCTTTCCTGATGGACGAAGTCCCGGTGACCAACGCAGCCTTTGCAGCCTTCGTCGCGGACACAGGATACGTGACGGTGGCGGAAATTCGCCTTGACCCGCGCGACTACCCCGGCATGCCGCCAGACATGGCAGGCGCGGGCTCGACCGTCTTCGACAACCAGCACGCGCCCATCGACATCCGCAACCCGGCCACCTGGTGGGTTTTTCGCGAGGGCGCGCAGTGGCGCCATCCGCTCGGGCCGGGCAGCAACATCCGGGGACTTGACGACCACCCCGTCGTGCACATCGCGTGCCAGGACGCCGAAACCTATGCCCGCTGGGCCGGCAAGGCGCTTGCGACCGAGGCCGAATGGGAATTCGCGGCCCGCGGCAACCTGGAGGGCGCCGAATACGCATGGGGCGACGAACTGGCGCCCGGGGGCGTGATGCTGGCCAACTTCTGGCAGGGCGAGTTTCCCTACACGAACGACCTGCTCGATGGCTGGGAACGAACCTCTCCCGTGCGCAGCTTCCCAGCCAATGGTTATGGCCTGTACGACGTCACCGGCAACGTCTGGGAATGGACGAGCGACTGGTGGTCTTCGGCGCAGGGGGCTTCGGGCGGCCCGACCTG
>CAMAWD010000029.1 GCA_945861785.1 Rhodoferax sp. OV413
TTCAACTAAAGCAACAGTATTGAGACCTGACCCCGCGGACAATATCGCAATTCAAGACCTGACCCCCACCCCTGTGTGTGCCTGCCTCAAGACCTGACCCCCACCCCTGCTGACCCCCACCCCTGCCTGCTCCCCGCACTCCGACCAAGGCGCAGGATCAGGTCGGCGGTGCGTTCGGCGCAGCGGCATAAAGGGGGAGCCCGCAGGGCGGAGGACAGCCGCGGAGCCGAATGCGCCGTCGGCCTGATCCCTCCACACCACTCCACCGGTATCCGGGCGGTCACGATTTTGGGAATAAACAACGAACGACCGCGATGGGCCGAAAGCGGTCATCGGCAAGCCCGGCACACCACCCGGCGCCAGCCACACTCCACAGGCCTCACGCCAGCAAGGATTCGCGCACAAAGTCGAGCCGGTCCTGGCCCCAGAACATCTCGTCGCCGACGAAGAAAGTCGGAGCTCCGAAGATACCGCGGTCCACCGCGGCCTGCGTCAAGGCTTTCAGCGCATCCTTGACCGCCGGGTCAGAGGCGATGGCCAGCATCCCGGCAGGATCGAAACCAGCGCGCGCCAGCACGGCGCCCACGGTGGCCGGGTCGTTCATGTTCTGCTGATCGACCCATATCGCGCGAAACATCGCGTCGCGGTAGGTTGGCAGGCGCGGGTCCGACCGCATGGCAAGGCCGGCATCGATGCGCATCAGTGTGATGGTGTTGATCGGAAAATGCGGATTCATCACCAGCGGCACGCCGTAACGGCGCGCGAAACGCGCAAAGTCGCGGAACAGGTAGCTGCCCTTGAGCGGCACGGTGATCGGCGCGCGGTTGCCGGTGCTCTGGAACACGCCGCCCAGCAGGATCGGCTTCAGCACAACGGTTGCGCCAGTGTCCGCAGCCAGTTTGGGTAGCTGGGTGTAGGCCAGCCAGGCAGCGGGGCTGCCGTAGTCGAAATAGAAATCCACGCTCTTGGTGTCCATGCAGTCTCCTCTTGTCAGAATTTTTCGATCCACGGCCGCAGATCCAGCTCGTGGGTCCAGGCGTCCCGCGGCTGGCGGTGCAGCATACAGTACTGGTCGGCGATGTGGTCCGGGTTCAACACACCGTCCCGTTCCTTCAGCGCATAACGCTGCGGGAAATTGTCGCGGATAAAGGCGGTGTCGATCGCACCGTCGATCACCACATGGGCCACATGGATGCCGCGCGGGCCGAGTTCACGCGCCATGCTTTGGGCGAGCGCCCGCAAGGCATGTTTGGCGCCCGCGAACGCAGCGAAATTGGCCGAACCTCGCAGCGATGCGGTGGCACCAGTGAAAATAATCGTGCCGCAGTGGCCGTCGTGTTCCCGGCCCACCATGCGCTTGGCAACCTCCCTGCCGTTCAGGAAACCCGCCAGGCAAGCCATCTCCCAGATCTTGAAATAACGCCGCGCCGTCTCGTCCAGGATGCTGCTCGGTGCGTTGGCGCCGATGTTGAACACCAGCACTGCGATGTCGCCTATATCAGCCTCGATCCGTTCGACCAGCGCCACCACCTCATCTTCCTTGCGTGCGTCACTGGCGAAACCGTGTGCCTGGCCACCGTCGGCACGAATTTGCGCCACCAGCGGCTCCAGCTTGTCGGCGCTGCGGCGCGTGACACACACCACCAGGCCCTCGCGTGCAAAGCGCCGTGCGATGGCGCCGCCAGTGGCGTCGCCCGCACCCACGACGAGCGCGACCTGGGGACGCAAGGATGCTGCGGCTGGCGAGCCCATCGGCGTTGTTTCGCTCTGCCGACTGGTGTCCAGCGTGCCTTCGTTCGGTCTTGCAGGGCTCATGGGTGTCACCTATTCCTTGTAATAGACCACCTGGGTGCTGGTGGCCAGCGGCTCTCCGGCCGCACTCCACAGCTGCGCGGTCTGGTCGAAAAAACCATTGCGATAGACCTGGCCACGTGCCTGCCCCAGGACAAAACCAGAACCGCACTGGCGCAGCAGTTCACCCCCGGCATGGAAATACACCGTCATCGACACGGTTCCAGAAGGCACACGCGTGGCGCGGCGCAGGAACACGCGGGGAAAGAACACATCGGCCAGGGCGGTCAGGCTGCAGAAGTCGAGCACACGCAAGGGCATGTCGCGCATCCAGACACGGGTCAGGCTGGCCGTGTCCGGACCAGCGCCGTTTTCGGTGCCATCCCACGCATCCGGAATACCGCCGCACACAGACGCCAGTTGGTATCGGTGAAACCACTCCAGCGGAAAGACGTGCCGCACAGTCTCCAGGCTGTCGGACGCTGGCACCCCGGGAAAGGGCACGTCGCTCGCACCCCAGGTCGGGCGGCGCCGCGCAGTCAAGGCGGTGGCCGACAGGTTGGTTTCGAGCGCACCGCCAGCGCCCTGCTGCTGCAGTTCGAGCATCCAGTGCTGGGTCGAACGGTTGGTGCGTACCGGGCGTGCAATGATGGTGAACGGCCCCTCCACCAGCGCACTGGCGTAGTTGACGGTCAAAGACACCGGTTCGCCGAGCAGTGCGGGGTGTTGCAGCACGGCCTGCAGTGCGGTGGCAGCCGATATGCCCCCAAAAGGGCCCAGCATGTTCCAGTAGCTGCGTCCGCAATGGCCGCTGAAACGGTCCGGCCCATCGGCCTGCAGCGCGATTGCCTGGTCGAACGGGTGCAGTTCCATTGGCATCAGACCCGCTCGAAAATTCCGGCGGCGCCCTGCCCCATGCCCACACACATGGTCACCATCCCGTAACGCAGTTGCTTGCGGTGCAGTGCATGCACCACCGTGGCGGCGCGGATTGCACCGGTTGCGCCCAGCGGATGGCCGAGCGCAATTGCGCCGCCCATCGGGTTGACCTTGGCCGGGTCGAGCCCCAGCGTGTTGATGACCGCCAGCGACTGCGCGGCAAAAGCCTCGTTGAGCTCGAACCAGTCGATGTCGTCCTGCCTGAGGCCGGCAAACCGCAACGCCGCAGGAATCGCCTCGATCGGGCCGATGCCCATGATGTGTGGCGGCACACCCTTGCTGGCAAAACTCACGAAACGCGCCAGCGGTGCCAGGCCGAATTGCTTGACCGCCTTCTCGCTGGCCAGGATCAGCGCACCGGCGCCGTCGGATGTCTGCGAGCTATTGCCAGCCGTCACCGAACCGCGCGCCGCGAACACCGCCTTCAAGCGCGCCAGTCCTTCGAGCGAGGTGTCGCTGCGCGCTCCTTCGTCCAGGCTGACCATGCGGCTCGTCACCTGGACATCGCCGGTCTCGAGGTTCGGGCTGCGTTCGCTCACCTGCACTGGCGTCATCTCGGCGCTGAAGTCGCCCGCCTTCATGGCAGCAATTGCCTTGGCGTGGGACAGAACCGCGAATTCGTCCTGCGCGGCGCGCGACACCTTCCACTGCTTGGCGACCTTCTCGGCGGTCAGACCCATGCCGTAGGCGATGCCGACGTTCTCGTCGTGGTTGAACATCGCCGGCGACAACGAGGGCGAATTGCCCATCATCGGCACCATGCTCATGCTTTCGGTGCCGGCGGCCAGCATCACGTCGGCCTCACCCACGCGGATGCGGTCGGCTGCCATCTGGATCGCGCTCAGGCCCGAGGCGCAAAAACGGTTCACCGTGATGCCACCCACGCTGTGCGGCAGGCCAGCGAGTACCGCGCCGATACGCGCCACGTTGAGGCCCTGCGGCCCTTCGGGGATGGCGCAACCGCAGATCAGGTCTTCGATGGCCTGCGGGTCAAGTGTCGGCACCTGCGCCAAAACGCCCTGGATCGCGTGCACCAGCAGGTCGTCGGGGCGCAGGTTCCTGAAAAAGCCGCGGTGCGAACGCCCGATGGGCGTGCGCGTGGCGGCGACGATATAGGCTTCCTGAACTTGTTTCATGTGTGTGCCTTGGGTGGGGTCAGTTGCGCACCGGTTTGCCGGTGGCCATCATGCCCATGATGCGTTCCTGGGTCTTGGTGTTGGTGACGAGTTCGCAGAAAGCCTTGCGCTCCAGCGCCATCAGGTACTCCTCGCTCACCAAGGTGCCTGCGTCGACATCGCCACCACACACCACGTTGGCGATCAGGCTGCCGATGTGGAAGTCGTGCGCGCTGATGAAACCACCGTCGCGCATGTTGACCAGCGAGCCCTTGATGGTGGCCAGGCCATTGCGCCCTGCCACGGCAAACGGCCGGCGCGCCGGTGGGCGGTAACCCGATGCCGCCATCGCCCGCACCTGCGCGCTCGCCACGAACAGCAGTTCGTCCTTGTGCGGCACGATGACATCACTTTCCAGCAGGTAACCCAATTGGCGCGACTCGATGGCGCTGGTGCCCACCTTGGCCATCGCGGCGGCGGTGAAACCTTCGGTCAGAAAGGGCAGCAGGTCCTTGTTGGTCGACGAGGCCGCGTTCTCTGCGGCACGCCGCGCAATGTAGGTCAGGCCACCGGCGCCGGGCACCAGCCCCACGCCGACCTCGACCAAGCCGATGTAACTTTCCATCGCCGCCACGCGCCGGGCGCTGTAGACCGCGATCTCGCAGCCGCCACCCAAGGCAAGACCGCGGATGGCCGAGACCACCGGCACGTTGGCATACCGAAGACGCAACATGGTGGCCTGCAACTCGGCTTCGGCGCCATCGATGGCCGAGATTCCCGCCACCATGAAGGCTGGCAGCATGACCTGCAGGTCGGCCCCGACCGAGAACATCTCGTCGTTGGACCAGATCACCAGGCCCTCGTAGTCCTGCTCGGCGATGTCGACAGCACGCGACAGGCCCTCGGCCACATCGGGGCTGATGGCATGCATCTTGGTCTTGATGCTGGCGATCAGCACCGCATCGTCAAGCGTCCACAGGCGGATCGCGTCGTCTTCGAACACGGTCTTGCCGGCGCTGGCTGCCGACGGGGCCGCGCTGCCCGACACGTCCTCGCGGAAATGCTGGCGCGCGTACACGGGCAAGGTGCGCCGTGCGATGAATGCGCCAGCCGACGCGCTCCAGGAACCCTGCGGCGTATGCACACCGCCGGCATCGGCGACCGGCCCCTTGAACACCCACTCGGGCAGCGCTGTGTTGCACAAGGCACGTCCGGCCGAAATGTCGTCCTGCACCATGGCGGCCACCTCCAGCCAGCCAGCCTCCTGCCACAACTCGAACGGGCCCTGCTTGACGCCAAAACCCCAACGCATCGCCAGGTCGACATCGCGCGCCGTCTCGGCCACGGTGTGCAGGTGCACGGCTGCGTAGTGGAACTGGTCGCGCATCAGGGCCCACAGGAAACGCGGCTCCGCGCCTTCGGCATTGCGCAGCAGGCGCAGCCGCTCGAGCGCGGGCTTCTTGAGCATGCGGCCGACAACTTCGTTGGCCTTGGCGCCACTGGGCACATACTCGCCCGCTGTGGGGTCGAATCGCAGAATATCGCGCCCGACCTTCTTGTAGAAACCCGCGCCGGTCTTCTGGCCGAGATTACCCAAGCCGATCAGTTTGGCCAACACCTCCGGCGTGGCGAAGTTGCCGTAGAAAGGGTCGGTCTCCAGGCTCAGGTTGTCCTGCAGGGTCTTGACGACGTGGGACATGGTGTCGAGGCCCACCACATCCGCCGTGCGGAAGGTGCCCGAACTGGCGCGCCCAAACTTCTTGCCGGTCAGGTCGTCGACCACGTCGTAGGTCAGGCCGAAATTCTCGACCTGCTTCATCGTGGCGAGCATGCCGGCGATGCCGATGCGGTTGGCGATGAAGTTCGGCGTGTCGTTTGCACGCACCACGCCCTTGCCCAGGGCGCTCGTGACAAAAGCCTCGAGGTCGTCAAGCACCGCCGGTTCGGTGGTCGGGGTGTTGATCAACTCGACCAGCGCCATGTAGCGCGGTGGATTGAAGAAATGGATGCCACAAAAACGCGGCTTGATGGCGTCGGGCAGGGCCGCACTCAGCTTGGTGATCGACAGGCCCGAGGTGTTGGAGGCCACGATCGCATGCGGCGCCAGGAACGGCGCGATCTTTGTGTACAGGGCCAGCTTCCAGTCCATGCGTTCGGCGATCGCCTCGATCACCAGGTCGCAACCGCGCAACTGCTCCATGTGCTCCTCGTAGTTCGCCTGGCGGATCAGGGCCGCGTCCTGCGGCACACCCAGCGGTGCGGGCTTGTGCTTCTTGAGGCCCTCGACCGCCCGGCTGACGATGCCGTTTTTCGGCCCGTCTTTGGCCGGCAGGTCGAACAGCAGCACCGGCACCCCGACGTTGACCAGATGGGCCGCAATCTGCGCGCCCATCACACCTGCGCCCAGGATGGCGACTTGCTTGACTTGGAACTTGGACATGGATTTCCCTGTTGGAGAGGCGTGTTACGGTGTGCGCACCCAGGTCTGGGTGCGGCCGAACGGACCGATCGACCCGCGCACCTCGAGCTTCTTGCCACCTTCTATCGGCGTCATCTTCAGGCCGTAGGTCTTGCCGTTCTCGGGGTCCAGGATCTTTCCGTCTTCCCAGACGTCCTTGCCGTCGGCCTTCTTGGCACCGCGCACGATCTCCAGGCCGAGCATCGGTTTGCCCTTGCGGTCGTCGGTGCATTCGTCACACACTGCGTCCTGCTTGACGTCCTTGCGCAGCAGCTTGGTGACCTTGGCGCTGAGCACACCGCCGGTGTCCGTGATCTGGATCTCGGACTTGGGCTCTTTGGTCTTGTCGTCGACGGTGTTCCAGGTGCCCACCGGGGTCATCTGGGCCAGCGCGGCACCGGACAGTGCCGACAAGAAAATGACCGTTGCGAAATTCTTGAACATGCGGATCTCCTCGAAAAAAAGGGGAAGAAAAACTGGATTACGCAAGCGCGGCCTCGGTGTCCATCAGCACACGGGAACCAGCCCGCGCCGTCATCATCAACGAAGCCGTCTCCGGAAACAACTTGGCGAAGTAGAAACGTGCCGTCTGCAGCTTGGCCAGGTAGAACGGGTCGGTGTTGCCGGCGGCGATCTCGCGCAGCGCGACCTGCGCCATGCGGGCCCAGAAGTAACCAAAAACCAGGTGGCCGGCCACCCGCAGGTAGTCGACGGCGGCGGCCCCCACTTCGTCTGCGTTCTGGAAACCCTTGAAACCGATCTCGGTGGTGAGTTTGGTCATCTTGTCGCCCAGGTAGGCGATGGGGTTGATGAACTCGGCCATCTTCTCGTTGACGCCCTCCTCCTCCACCAGCGCGCCGATCAGCCGGCCGAATTTCTTCAGGGTGGCGCCGTTGTTGCCAAGGATCTTGCGGCCCAGCAAGTCCAGGCTCTGGACGGTGTTGGTGCCTTCGTAGATCATGTTGATGCGGGCGTCGCGCACGTACTGCTCGATGCCCGTCTCCTTGATGTAGCCGTGACCGCCGAACACCTGCATGCAGCCGGAGGCCGCGATCCAGCCGTTGTCGGTGAGGAAAGCCTTCATCACGGGGGTAAGCAGCGACAACATCTCGCCGCTGTCCTTGCGCACTTTTTCATCTGGGTGGAAATGCTCTTTTTCCAGCAAAACGGAGCAGAAGATCGCCAGCGCGCGGCCGCCTTCGGCGTAGGCGCGCGCGGTCAGCAGCATCTTGCGCACGTCCGGGTGCACGATGATCGGATCAGCCGGTTTGTCCTTGGCCTTGGTGCCAGACAACGAGCGCATCTGGATGCGGTCCTTGGCGTAGGCCAGGGCATTCTGGTAGGCGATCTCGGTCAGGCCCAGCGACTGGTTGCCCACGCCCAGGCGGGCGCCGTTCATCATCACGAACATCGCGTTCATGCCCTTGTTGGGCTGCCCGACCAAGGTGCCGACCGCGCCTTCCAGCTCGATCTGGCAGGTGGCATTGGCGTGGATGCCCATCTTGTTTTCGAGCCGGCTGCAGTGAATGCCGTTGCGGCTGCCCAGGCTGCCATCCGCATTGACGTTGTACTTGGGAACGATGAACAGGCTGACGCCCTTGATGCCTGGCGGGGAGTCGGTCAAACGCGCAAGCACCAGGTGGATGATGTTGCCCGCCATGTCGTGTTCGCCGGCGCTGATGAATATCTTGGTGCCGGTGATGCGGTAGGTGCCGTCGGCCTGTGCCTCGGCCTTGCTGCGCATCAGCCCCAGATCCGTCCCGCAATGGGGCTCGGTCAGGCACATGGTGCCGGTCCACTCGCCGCTGGTCATCTTGCGCAGGTAGGCTTCTTTCTGCGCGTCGGTGCCGTAGGCATGCAGGGCCGCGTAGGCGCCGTGTGTGAGCCCCGGGTACATGGTCCAGGCCTGGTTGGTGGCGGTCAGCATCTCGTTGAGGCACTGGTTGACCACCAGCGGCAGGCCCTGGCCGCCATAGGCCGGGTCGGCACTCAGTGCCGGCCAGCCGCCCGCCACGAACTTGGCGTAGGCCTCCTTGAAACCCTTGGGCGTGGTCACCACGTGGGTGGCCGGATCGAGGTGGCAGCCCTCGGCGTCGCCTGACACGTTGAGCGGCAGAACCACCTCGGTGGCGAACTTGCCGGCTTCTTCCAGCACTGCGTCGATGGTTTCCCGGTCGATGTCGGCATGCCGCGGCATGGCCTTGAAGTCGTCGGTGACCTTGAACAGTTCGTGCATCACGAACTGCATGTCGCGCAGGGGCGGGGTGTAGCTGGGCATGGGTTTACTCCTGAAGAAAGGGAAATTTCATTCGCCGGTGCCATAACGGGAGAGGATGTAGGCGAAACCAGTGTTGGCGCGCGCCATCGAACCGGGGTTGTTCAAGAAACGCGCCTCGTAATGCAGCGCCAGGATCAGGCCGTGGATCTCGAAGGACATCTGCTGGGCGTCGGCCTGGGCACTGAGGTGCCCTTCCTCCTGGGCCTGCATCACGACCCGGTGCATGGCGGACAGCCAGGTCTTGACGGATGTGGACAACGCGTCGCGCACCACGCCCGGACGGTCGTCGAACTCGACAGCGCCGCTGATGAATATGCAGCCGGACTGGATTTCCACCGCCACGCGGGTCATCCAGTTGGCAAACAGGGCCTCGAGCCGGGGCAGGCCACGCGGCTGCGACAGTGCGGGATAGAAGACTTCCTGCTCGAACTGGTGGAAATACTCGTGGACAACCGAAATCTGCAACTCTTCGCGCGAGCCGAAATGGGCGAACACCCCGGACTTGCTCATGTGCATCAGTTCGGCCAGCGCCCCGATGCTCAATCCTTCCAGGCCCACCTGGGTGGCCAGGCGCAACGCGGCATCCACGATGGCCGCCTTGGTTTGCTGGCCCTTTTGCGAAACCCGCCCTTCAACCACCGGGGCGCGGTCGGGTTCTGCGATAGCGGTCGACAAGGGTTTTGGGGGCAGCTGGGAAACAGACATGCAGGCAGGAATTAGAACGAACGATCGTGCTATTTTGCATGAAGTCGCACCGGGGCTTGCCAAGAAGCCCCGGTTCTAGACAATGGCACCTAGCAAACCAAAGGGTTTCCCCTTGGCGCATATCGCCGGGGCAGGCCCGGCAACGCTGGCTCTGCAGCCCGCCAGACCCAGCCCCGCAAGTGCCGGCAGGCTGGCAGGCTCAACCTGTCACAACTTGAACGGCACCACCAGTTGGCGCTGCTCACCCAGCCCTTCGATGCCCAGGGCCATGACATCGCCCTTCTTCAAATACACCGGCGGCTTCATACCCATCGCGACACCGGGTGGGGTGCCGGTAGTGATCACATCGCCCGGCATCAGGGTCATGAACTGGCTGACGTAACTCACCAGCTTGGCCACTCCGAAGATCATGGTCTTGGTGCTGCCGGTCTGGCGGCGCTGCCCGTTCACGTCGAGCCACATCGCGAGCTTCTGGACATTGGCGATCTCGTCGCGCGTGACCAGCCAGGGGCCGATGGGGCCAAAGGTGTCGCAGCCCTTGCCCTTGTCCCACTGCGGGCCGCGTTCCGTCTGGTACTCGCGCTCGCTCACGTCGTTGATGGTGCAGTAGCCGGCCACATGGTCGAGCGCAGCTTTCTGCGACACGTAACGTGCCCGGGTGCCGATGACCACGCCGAGCTCCACCTCCCAGTCGGTCTTGACCGATCCCTTGGGCAGCATCACAGGGTCATGGGCGCCCTGGATGCAGGTGGTGGCCTTCATGAAGATGATCGGCTCTTTGGGAATCGCCGCGCCGGTTTCGGCGGCGTGGTCGGAGTAGTTCAGGCCGATGGCCACGAACTTGCCGATACCTGCGACCGGACAACCCAAACGCGGCGAACCCCTGACCAGGGGCAGCTTGTCGGCCTTGATCTTGCGGATCTTGGCCAATGCGGCGTCCGACAATTGCTCGGGGCCGATGTCCTTGATGACCGCGCTCAGGTCGCGCAGCTTGCCGTCGGCATCGAGCAGGCCAGGTTTTTCCTTGCCGGGGTTGCCATATCGAACGAGTTTCATGTTTGCCTTTCTGGGTTGTCAATAGGTGGATCGTCCACCGGAGAGGTCGAACACTGCTCCGGTGGAAAAGGAACAGTCTTCGGTGCACAGCCAGGTGACCATGGCCGCCACTTCCTCGGGGGTGCCGAAACGCCCCATCGGGATCTTGGACAGCATGAACTGTATGTGCTCGGGACTCATCTGGTCGAAGATGGCGGTTTTCACCGCCGCCGGCGTGATGCAGTTGACCCGCACACCAGTGTCGGCAAGCTCCTTGCCGAGCGACTTGGTCAGGGCCATCACGGCCGCCTTGCTGGCGCTGTAGGCACTGGCGTTCGGGTTGCCGTCTTTGCCTGCCACAGATGCAATGTTGACGATGCGCCCATAGTTGCGCGTGCGCATGTGGGGCACCAGTTCACGACAGCAGTAGAACAGGCCATTCAGGTTGACCTGCATGACCTTCGCCCAGTCGTCGACCGGATAGTCCCACACCTTGGTGTTGGGGCCGGTGATGCCAGCGCTGTTGACCAGGGCATCCACCACCGGGGTATGCGCCAAGGTCTGGGCCACTGCCGCCACCACCGACGCATGGTCGCCGACATCCACCGCCACCCACCGCGCCCGCGCGCCCAGTTCGCCGCAGGCCTTCGCGGCTGCTGCGCCGTCGCGGTCCCAAAGCGTCACGCTGGCGCCAGAGGCCAGCATGCGCTGGGCGATCGCATATCCGAGCCCGGTGGCGCCGCCGGTGATGACCGCGTAGCGGCCCGCCATATCGAGTTGGTTCATATCGTCATGCCTCCATCCACTGCGAATACCTGGCCGCTGGCAAACACCGATTCGTCACTGGCCAGGTAAACGATGACGGGCGCGATTTCGTCGGCCTGCGCCAGGCGACCCATCGGCTGGCGGGCCACGAAGTCCTTGCGTGCCTGGACCGGGTCGGCGTAGCTGTTGATGCGCTCGCCCAGCGACGGTGTGTCGACGGTGCCGGGCGCAATCGCATTGCAGCGGATGCCCTTGCCCACGAAGTCGGCCGCCACCGCCTTGGTCAGACCGACCACTGCGGCCTTGCTGGCGCCGTAGACGAAGCGGTTTGGCAACCCCTTGAGGCTGCTCGCCACACTGGCCATGTTGATGATGCTACCACCGCCGGCCTCGAGCATCCGGGGAACCACCGCCTGGATCATCCAGAACTGGGAGCGCACATTGAGGTTGAAGGCGAAGTTCCAATCCTCGTCGGTGGCCTGGAGGATGTTGCCGTTGTGCACATAACCGGCACAGTTGAACAACACGTCGATGCGTGGCATGCCGGCCACCACGCGCTGGATCGCGGCCTTGTCCAGGACGTCGAGCTCGGCGGTGCGAACGTTCGCGACCCCCGCAAAGGCCGCCAGCAGCGCCGGATTGACATCGGTTGCGAGCACCTGCGCGCCTTGTGCGGCCATGGCGAGCACGCTCGCCTTGCCAATACCCTGCCCGGCAGCGGTAACCAAAACCGATTTGCCTTGAAGTCTCATGATTTCCCCTTGTCAAGTATGAAGTCTGCGTTCTGTCGCCCGGAAATTTCCGGCCAATCCCATTCGATGCCCAGCCCAGGAGTATCCGGCGGGTAGGCGTACCCGCCCTCCACGCGGATCCGGCTGGTGGTGATGTCGTCGAGTTGCGGAATGTATTCGACCCAGGCCGCGTTCGGCACACCGGCGCACAGGCTCACATGCAGCTCCATCAGGAAGTGCGGGCACACCGGCACGTCGAAACCCTCGGCCAGGTGCGCCACCTTGACCCAGGGCGTGATGCCGCCGATACGCGCCACGTCCGGCTGGACGATGCTGCAGGCGCCCTGCTCCAGGTATTCACGGAACTGGCTCAGGTGGTACATCGACTCACCCACCGCCACCGGAATGGCCGTGTGTTCGCGCAACTGCCGGTGGCCGGCCACGTCCTCGGCGGGCAGGGGTTCCTCCAGCCAGGCCAGGTCGAAAGACGCAAAGGCGGCAGCGCGGCGCACCACCTCGGGCCGGTTGAAGCCCTGGTTGGCATCCGTCATGATTTCGAAACCGGGCCCGACCGCCTCGCGCACTGCCTTCAGACGGGCGACATCCTCGCTGACATGGGACCGGCCGACCTTGATCTTGGCCCCACGAAATCCCTGGGCCTGCGCGGCCAGGGTCTGGTCGACCAACTCGGCTGCATCCAGATGCAGCCAGCCGCCTTCGGTGGTGTAGACCGGCACCCTCGGCTGCGCGCCGCCCAGCAGTTGCCACAACGGCAATTGCTGGCTGCGTGCGCGCCAATCCCACAGGGCCGTATCGACACAGGCCAGCGCCAGGCTGGTGATGGCGCCCACAGCGGTGGCGTGGGTGTGAAAGAACAGGTCTTTCCAGATCGCCTCGATGTGCAGCGGATTGCACCCCAGCAGGCGCGGTGCCAGGTGGTCGCGCAGCAGGGCGACCACGGACGAACCACCGGTGCCAATGGTGTAGGCATACCCGGTGGCTTCGATGCCGTCGCTGCAGCGCAGCGTGAGCAGGATGGTCTCCTGGGTGACGAACGACTGGATGGCGTCGGTGCGCACCACCTTGGGCGGCAGGTCGACCTGGCGCAGGCGCACGGAGTCGATGGTCAGCGGAGATGGCATGGCAGGGTTTTACCGGATGTCGCGATGGCGGAACCATGCGATCATAAATTGGCCTTACCACCTGTCCAATTCTGGTTAACCCTCAATTTTCGTTCGCACCACCGCCATGCCGCTGCAAACCGTAGAGCCGCAACGCCTGTACCGCCAGATCGCCGAGCAATTGCGCGTGCTGATCAAGGCCGGCGAGTTCGCAGCCGGCACGCGTCTGCCGGCCGAGCGCGACCTGGCCCGGCAGCTTGGCGTGAGCCGCCCGTCGGTGCGCGAGGCGTTGATTGCGCTCGAGGTCGAGGGCTGGGTCGAAGTGCGCAGCGGGTCGGGTGTTTACGCGCTGGACCGTCCCAGCGGTGCACGCCTGGCACCGGCAGAGCCCGGCAATCCCGAATGGGGCCCGCTCGAACTCATCCGGGCACGCCGCGTGGTGGAGGGCGAAACCGCTGCCATCGCGGCGCGTCAGGCCAAACGCCGCGACCTCGACGCCATGCGTGCCGCCATCGACAGCATGGCCCGCGACGCCGACGCGGGCAAGATGCCGCTCGACGGCGACCGCGCATTCCACACGGCGATCGCCCAGACCGGCGGGAACAGCGTGCTCAGCGAGACTGTGCAAACCTTCTGGGACTCGCGGCGCGGCCCGGTGTTCGAACGCCTGGGCGGCCACTTCGAATCCGTGCGCTCCTGGCGTTCTGCCATCGCCGAACACGAACTGATCATCGACGCCATCCGGCTGCACGATGCCGATGCCGCGCGCCATGCGATGCACAAACACATGGACAAGTCCCATGCCCGATTCAGCGCGAGCTGGCGCCGCGCCGACCAGCCCTGAAAGTTGTCCAGCCATGATCCCGCCTTCACTTTTTCCACCGCGTATTTTGCCCACCACCCCAAGGAGACATCCATGAAAAAACGCTTCGCCCTCCAGACCCTGACCGCCGCCGCCGTGCTGGCACTGACCATTGGTGCCAGCGGCCTGGCCCAGGCCCAGACCAAGCTCAAATGGGCCCACGTGTACGAGCCCTCCGAGCCCTACCACACGCAGTCACTGTGGGCTGCAGCCGAAATCAAGAAACGCAGCAACGGCAAGTTCGACATCCAGGTGTTCCCGGCCTCCAGCCTCGGCAAGGAGACCGACATCAACCAGGGCCTGCAGCTGGGCACGGTCGACATGATCATCAGCGGGCCGTCGTTCGCCGCGCGCAGCTACCCGCGCTTCGGCATTGCCTACTACCCGTTCATCTTCCGTGACGGGGACCACCTGATCGCCTACAGCAAGAGCGCCGTGTTCAAGGAGATGGCCGACGAATTCCGGGCCAAGACCGGCATCCAGGTCACTGCCTACACCTATTACGGCGCGCGCCACACCACGGCCCAGAAGGCGTTCACCAACTGCGAAGGCATGAAGGGAATCAAGATCCGGGTGCCCGATGTGCCTGCCTACACCGCCACGCCCAAGGCCTGCGGCGCCAACCCGACGCCGATCGCGTTTGCCGAGGTCTACCTGGCGCTGCAAAACGGCACCGTCGAGGCCCAGGAAAACCCCCTCACCACGATCGAGGCCAAGAAGTTCTATGAGGTCCAGAAGGCCATCATGCTGACCGGTCACATCGTCGACGGCCTGATCACGCAGATCGCCCCGCACGTATGGAGCAAGCTCTCCGACGCCGAAAAGACGATGTTCACCGACATCACGCGCGAAGCCGCCGCCAACGCCACCGCCGAGATCAAGAAGCGCGAAGGCGAACTGGTCGACGAGTTCAAGAAGAAGGGCCTGCAGATCGTCAACGTCGACCGCAAGAGCTTCCAGGACGCCGTGCTGAAGAACTCGCCGCTGGAGTCGATGGGCTTCACCAAAGCCGACTTCGACAAGATCCAGGCCGCCAAGTAAGAGCCCTGCCCGGCCCCGCAGACCGTGTGGGGCCGGCTCCTTCTTTGCGAGAACACCCATGTCCAATATCGTCGATATCGACGCCCTGCCCCAGGTGATGGGAGACGACGGGCAGTTCCACGCCCAGGACGAAGCGGTCGACCTGTCCGATACCCCCATCGAGGCGTGGCTGGCACTCGCCTTCTTCTGGGCCCTGGGCCTGACCGTCTTCTACCAGTTCTTCACCCGGTATGTGCTGAACGACTCCGCCGCCTGGACCGAAGAAATCGCGCGTTACCTGCTGATCGCCACCGTGTTCATTGGCGCGGCGATCGGCGTGGCCAAGAACAACCATATCCAGGTCGACTTCTTCTACCGCTTCATGCCAGCCTGGCTGGGCCACGCCATGGCGCTGCTGGTCGACGCACTGCGCATCGGATTTTTTGGCATGGCCGTTGTCATGACCTGGCAGATGATGCAAAAACTGGGCAACTACAAGATGACCATCATCGACCTTCCGATGAACATCGTCTATGGCGTGTGCATGTTCGGTTTTGCCGCCATGTTCCTGCGCTCCATATGGGTGCTGCGTGTGCACCTGCAGCGCGGCTACAGCGTGCTTGAAAAGCCTGAATCGACCATGGAAGACCGATAGTCGGAACACAACAATGCTGAAAATCATCTTCCTGCTGCTCATGTCGGGGGGCGTCCCGGTGGCGATCGCCATGGCCGGGTCCTCGCTGATCTACATCCTGTGGACCGGCGACAACCCACCCTTCGTCGTCATCCACCGCATGGTCAGCGGCATCGACAGTTTTCCCTTGCTGGCGGTGCCCTTCTTCATCCTGGCCGGCAACCTGATGAACAACGCCGGAATCACCAACCGCATCTACAACTACGCCCTGGCCCTGGTGGGCTGGATGAAGGGCGGCCTGGGCCATGTGAACGTGGTCGGCTCGGTGATATTCGCCGGCATGAGCGGTACGGCAATCGCCGATGCCGCTGGCCTGGGAACGGTCGAAATCAAGGCCATGAAAGACCACGGCTACAGCACCGAGTTTGCGGTCGGCGTGACCGCCGCGTCGGCCACGCTGGGGCCGATCATCCCGCCCAGCCTGCCCTTCGTGATCTACGGCATGATGGCGAATGTGAGCGTCGGCGCACTGTTTCTGGCCGGCATCCTGCCGGGCGTCCTGATGGCCATCCTGATGATGCTGACTGTGGCCTACTATGCGCACAAGAACGGCTGGGGCGCCGACGTCAAGTTCGAATGGCCACGCGTGATCAAGGCCCTTGCCGAAACCGCGGTGGTGATCGGCTGGCCGCTGGTTCTGTGGGTCCTCATCACCAAATTCGGGTTCCCACCGCGGACCTCGGTGTTTGCCGGCCTGATCCTGCTGTTCATGGCGGACAAGTTGTTCGGCTTCCAGGCCGTATTGCCAATCATGACCCCGGTGCTGCTGATCGGCGGCATGACCACCGGCCTGTTCACCCCCACCGAGGGTGCCATCGCCGCCTGCGTATGGGCCATGGTGCTGGGCCTGGCCTGGTACAAGACACTGTCCTGGAAGATGTTCGTCAAGGTCTGCCTCGACACCGTCGAGACCACCGCCACCGTGTTGTTCATCGTGGCGGCTGCCAGCATTTTTGGCTGGATGCTGACCGCCACCGGCGTCACTGCGGCCATCGGTGAATGGGTGCTTGGTTTCACCAAGGAGCCCTGGGTGTTCCTGCTGCTGGCCAATGCGCTGATGCTGTTCGTGGGCTGCTTTCTTGAGCCGACTGCCGCCATCACGATCCTGGTGCCGATCCTGGTGCCAATCTGCCAGAAGCTCGGGATCGACCTGGTCCATTTCGGCTTGGTGATGGTGCTCAACCTGATGATCGGCCTGCTGCACCCGCCGATGGGCATGGTGCTGTTCGTACTGGCGCGGGTGGCCAAGTTATCGGTGGAACGCACCACCATGGCGATTCTTCCCTGGCTGGTGCCGCTGCTGGGGTCGCTGGTCATCATCACCTACTTTCCCAAGCTGGTGTTGTGGTTGCCCAAGCAGTTCTATTGACACGGAAACCTTGCAATGACACCCTTTATCCGCCTCCACCCTTCCGACGACGTGCTGATCGCACGCAGCCAGCTCGTTGGTGGCACCAGCGTCGAATCGATCAGCGTGCGCGGCCTTATCCCGGCCGGGCACAAGGTTGCCACGCGGGCCATTGCGATCGGCGAGCCGGTGCGTCGCTACAACCAGATCATCGGTTTCGCCAGCAAGCCCATCGCTGCCGGCGAACACGTGCACACCCACAACCTGTGGATGGGTGAGGCCAAAGGCGATTTCGCGCGGGACTACGCCATCGGCGCCGACGTCAAACCCGCGCCTGCACGGCGCGAGGCAACGTTCATGGGTTACCGGCGCACAGACGGCCGGGTGGCCACGCGCAACTACATCGGCGTCTTGTCGTCGGTCAACTGTTCCGCCACGGCGGCACGGGCGATTGCCGACCAGTTCTCGCGCCAGAACCATCCGCAGGCACTGGCCGCTTATCCGAACGTCGACGGTGTGGTGGCACTCACCCACGGCAGCGGTTGCGGCATGGACGGCGACGGGCTGGGCCTGCAGGTGCTGCAGCGCACTTTGGCCGGTTACGCGACCCACGCCAACTTCTGCGCCGTGCTGGTGGTGGGCCTGGGCTGCGAGTCGAACCAGATCAACGCCTGGCTGGCCAGCAGCGACCTGCGCGAAGGCGACACGCTCAAGGTGTTCAACATCCAGGACACCGGCGGCACGCGCAAGACCGTGGACAAGGGCGTGGCGCTGGTCCGCGAAATGCTGCCCATGGCCAACCGCGCGGTGCGTGAACCCTGCAGCGCCGAACACATCACCATCGGCCTGCAATGCGGCGGTTCGGACGGTTACAGCGGCATCAGTGCCAACCCGGCGCTGGGTGCGGCGGTCGACCTGCTGGTGGCCCACGGTGGCACGGCCATCCTGTCGGAAACACCTGAAATCTACGGCGCCGAGCACCTGCTCACGCGCCGCGCCGTGCGGCCCGAGGTGGCGCACAAGCTGATCGAACGCATCAAATGGTGGGAGCACTACACCCGCATCAACGACGGCGAGATGAACAACAACCCCTCACCCGGCAACAAGGCCGGCGGCCTGACCACCATCCTGGAAAAGGCGCTCGGCGCAGTGGCCAAGGGCGGCACCAGCAACCTGCAGGCGGTGGTGGAATACGCCGAGCCGGTGACGACCAGGGGGTTCGTGTACATGGACACGCCAGGTTACGACCCGGTGAGCGCAACCGGGCAGGTGGCCGGTGGCGCCAACATGATCTGTTTCACCACCGGGCGCGGCTCGGCCTACGGCTGCGCACCTTCGCCCTCGCTGAAGATCGCCACCAATTCGGCCTTGTGGCGCAAGCAGGAGGACGACATGGACATCAACTGCGGTGAGATCGTCGACGGCACCGCCTCGATTGCGGACATGGGCCAGCGCATCTTCGACCTGGTGCTGGCAACGGCATCGGGCACGGCGAGCAAAAGTGAACTGCACGGTTACGGGCAAAATGAATTCGTGCCGTGGCAACTCGGCGCGGTGATGTAAGGCGGCCAGCGTGACATCCATGAAACAGCAGGCAGGGGCACTCGAAGACCTGGTGGCCGGCATCCTGCGCGGCAGCGGCAGCTCGGACGCAGAGGCCCGCACGGTCGCCACCAACCTGGTGCTGGCGAACCTGAGCGGCCACGACTCCCACGGCGTGGGCATGGTGCCGCGTTATGTCGATGCCGTGATCGAGGGTGGCCTGCGACCGAATACCGATGCCAAGGTCAACCTGGACATCGGCACCATGCTGGCGCTGGACGGTCAGCGCGGTTATGGGCAGGTGGTCGGCGAACAGGCAATGCAGATGGCGCTGGAGCGCGCCCGCCAGCATGGCAGTTGCATCATGAGTCTGGGCAATTCGCACCATCTGGGGCGTATCGGGCACTTTGCCGAAATGGCGGTTGCGCAGGGGCTGGTCGCGCTGCATTTCGTCAACGTGTTGTCACGCCCGGTCGTCGCGCCCTGGGGTGGCGCCGATGGCCGCTTTGGCACCAATCCCTGCTGCATCGGTATACCCCTTCAGGGGCGTGATCCGTTCGTGCTGGACTTTGCGACCAGCCGGGTGGCGCAGGGCAAGATGCGCGTGGCCCACAACAAAGGCGAGCAGGTGGCGCCAGGCACGCTGATCGACGAACATGGCCGCCCGACCACCGACCCGGGCGTGGTGGTCGTGCCCCAGACCAATGGCCTGTTGGGCGCATTGCTCACCTTTGGCGAACACAAGGGGTATGGCATGGCCGTGGCCTGCGAGCTGCTTGGTGGTGCGCTCAGCGGCGGCGGCACATGGCACCGGCCCAGTGATCCGGCGGTCAAGGCGGTGCTCAACGGCATGTTGACCATTCTTATCGACCCGCTTCGCCTGGGCACACAGGCAACGTTCGACCAGGAGGCGCTGGCCTTTGTGGACTGGCTGCGCAGCGGGCCGCAGGCCGAGGGCACACAGGGCGGCGTGCAACTGGCCGGCGACCCGGAACGCGCTGCGCGCGCGCGGCGGCGTGTGGACGGCATCGACATCGACGCGCAGACCTGGCAGGAGCTGGTGGCAGCCGGGCGCAAGGTCGGATTCAACGTGCCTTCCTGAAGCCCTTGGCTTTGCATCGTCCAACAAAGCATCGTCCAGCCAACGGGCACCCATCCGCATGCACGTTGCCGCCCCAGCCTCACCGGCCCGCCTACACCTGGCGTTCCTGATTCCTGAACGCAAGCTGCCGCAGACAGCACCCATCAACAAAGGAGAAAGAAAATGCTGCAAAGCTGGAGATGGTTTGGCCCGAACGACCCGGTATCGCTGCGCGAGATACGCCAGGCGGGCGTGACGGATGTGGTCACCTCGCTGCACCACATCGCCTGCGGCGAGGATTGGCCCGAGGACGATATCCGCAAACGCATCCGCGAGATCGAATGGGACGAACAACGCCAGCAGCCCACCGGCCTGCGTTGGGGCATGGTCGAGAGCCTGCCGATCCACGAGGACATCAAGACCCGCTCGGGCGATTACCCACACTACATCGAAATCTACAAAAAGAATGTGCGCAAACTCGGGGCGCAGGGTGTGCGTGCCATTTGCTACAACTTCATGCCGGTGCTGGACTGGGCGCGCACCGACCTGTACATCACGCAGGCCGACGGCAGCACCATCTCAGGCTGCAACATCGACGCCTTCGTGGCCTTCGACCTGTACGTCCTGCAACGGCCCGGCGCCGAAAACGACTATGCGCCTTATGCCATCGCGTCGGCGAAAAAGTTTTTCGAGGAACTCAGCCCACAGGCACGCGACACCCTGCGCGACTGCATTCTGTTGGGCCTGCCCGGCACCGTGGAAGACCTCGACCCGCCCGAGTTCCTGCGCCGGCTGCAGCGCTACCAGCACATCGACGCCGACCAGTTGCGCAACAACCTGTACACCTTCCTGAACGACATCATGCCGGACTGCGAAGCCGCCGGCGTGAAGATGTGTATCCACCCGGACGACCCGTCCTACCCGGTGTTCGGCATCCCGCGCATACTGAGTCGAAGCGAGGATGTGGAGCAACTCTTCCGGGCCGTGCCCTCACCCAATTCAGGCCTGACCCTGTGCACCGGCTCCTTCGGCAGTTGCATCCACAATGATCCGGCGCAGATGCTCGAGCAGTTTGCCCACCGGGTGTATTTTGTGCATTTCCGCAACGTGACACACGTGCCCGGCAAGGAGGGTTCGTTCTACGAGTCCAACCACCTGTTCGGCTCGGTCGACATGCCGCGCGCGATGAAGGCACTGATCACGGAAGAAGAACGTCGCAAGGCGGCTGGCATCACCGACTGGGGCATCCCTGGCCGCCCCGACCACGGAAAACTGATGGACGGCGACAAGGACAGCGGCGCCTACCCGGGTTACTCACGCACCGGGCGCATGATCGGGCTGGCGGAATTGCGCGGGCTGGAGGTGGGCCTGCGCCACGCGATGGGACTGGACATCGGCTGATCAGCCGGCGACGTCAACCCCTGCAGCGGCTGCCGCGAGCTTGAGTTGGGCATCCCGTGTGGCAATCGACAGCCCGTGGCGCATGGCCAGCTCGAGGTAGGCCGCATCGTAGCTGCTCAGGTTGTACCGCATGGCCAGTTCAAAAAGTTGCCTTTGGCCGGGAACTGGACCTGCATCCACTTCAATCGGCAATTGGCCCAGGGTGTCCATGATTTGCCTGGCTTGCACCAATGGTAGTTTTCCTTTGGTGCAAGCGGTTCTCAGCACATTGGCCAACTCCATCTGCCACAAGGGCGGGACCAGCGCTCTGTCTTTCTCGAGCCGTTTGGCGATTGCACTGCTGTACGCGTTGCTCTGGTCGGGAAGGTACCAGCCGGTAACCACCGAGTTGTCGAGGACGAAAGGCATCAGTCGCGGCCCTCTTGAATCGCCTGCTCCAAGGATGCACCCAACACGCCCCCTCCACCCAAGGTTCGCAAGGCCTCCATCGCACCCAGCACTTGCTGGCGTTGCCCGCGCGGCCGCGGCCCTTTGGTCGAAATCGCGACCAGTCGGGCGACAGGCGAACCATGCCGTGTGATCGTGATTTCCTCACCATGTTCGACCGCGGAAATCATCTCGGAGAAGCGATTCTTGACTTCGAATATGGCTACTGCTTTCATGGCTGGCCCTTGCGAAAAAATATGGCTGGCCATATTTTGACACGGACAGAAACCCGGCGATTTACAGGAGCTTCACGGGATGGGCTCGACCGTCCGACCCAATAGCCACCCTACAACATCAGCGCCAGGCTGGCATCCAGATGTTCGGTCGGCGCACGCTTGAAGCCGGAGCGTGCGAAGCGGTGCAGACGCCCCACCACAAAAGCCGTCAACGCGGACGCCAGCACCTGGGTGTCCACCGTCGGGGTGGCGGAGCCACTGGCTTCGGCGCTGCCACGCAGGCCCTGGCGCAGCGTGGCCTCGATCTTGTCGAAAAACTGGTTCATGCGTTGCTGCAGGCGTTCGTTTTCGAACACCAGCGCGTCCCCCACCATGACCCGTGTCATGCCCGGGTTTTTTTCGGCAAACTGCAGAACCATGGCGACGACCCTGGCCGCATGGCGGCTGCCGGATGCCGCATCAGGCACCGACTGCTCACGGTCAGAGATCTGGTTGACCAACGAAAAGACGGTTTGTTCGATGAACTCGATCAGCCCTTCGAACATCTGCGCCTTGCTGGCGAAGTGGCGATACAGCGCGGCCTCGCTGACACTCAGCCGCGCGGCCAGCGCTGCCGTGGTAATGCGTTCCGCGCCCGGCTGCTGGAGCATCTCCGCCAGCGCCTGCAGGATCTGGACGCGGCGCTCGCCGGGCTTGGGCCGCTTGCGCGTGGCGCGTGGCGCGTCGCCGGCAACGTCGGCGGGGACATCTTCGGCGAGGGGGCTGGTCGAGTCGTCTTGCATGGTGCTTGAAATCATTCTCGCATACAGGAATCTAGGGATTTACCCGAGCCCCAAAGACGCAGGTCAGTGCGAGCGGATCATGGTGCCGAATGCCTGGTCGGTGAGGATCTCCAGCAACAGCGCATGGGGCACCCGCCCATCGATGATGTGGACCGAATGCACGCCGCTCTTGGCCGCGTCCAGTGCGGACGAGATCTTGGGCAACATGCCCCCGTGGATGGTGCCGTCGGCAAACATCTCGTCGATGGCGCGGGCCGACAGATCGGTCAGCAGATTGCCGGCCTTGTCGAGCACGCCGGGGGTGTTGGTGAGCAGCACCAGCTTTTCTGCGGACAACACGGAGGCCAGCTTGCCGGCCACCACGTCGGCGTTGATGTTGAAGCTCTCGTTGTTCTCGCCGAAACCGATCGGGCTGATGACCGGAATGAAGGCATCGTCCTGCAGCGCACGCACCACGCCCGGGTCGATGCTGACGATGTCGCCCACCTGTCCGACGTCATGCTCCTTGCTTGGGTCTTTCGAGTCGATCATCTTGAGTTTCTGGGCCCGGATCATCGCGCCGTCGCGCCCGGTCAGGCCCACGGCCTTGCCACCCGCCTGGTTGATCAGGCCGACGATGTCCTGCTGCACCTCGCCTCCCAGCACCCATTCGACCACCTCCATGGTCTCGGCGTCGGTCACGCGCATGCCCTGGATGAACTCGCCCTTCTTGCCCAGGCGGTTCAGCGCGTTCTCGATCTGCGGGCCACCGCCGTGCACCACCACCGGATTGATGCCCACCAGCTTGAGCAGCACCACATCCTCGGCGAAGTCGGCCTGCAGTTCGGGGTCGGTCATGGCGTTGCCGCCGTATTTGATGACCATGGTCTTACCGTGGAACTTGCGGATGTAGGGCAGCGCCTGGGCCAGGATTTCGGCTTTTTCGCGCGGCGTGATGGAACGGGTGTCGGTCATGGAAGAGGGTCTCGCAGGCGGGAGAAAACCGGATTGTGCAACATGGCCGCCACCCGTCCTACAAGGCGAGTGCCTGCTGTTCGGAGTGGGGCGCTTCGACATACCCATGCACGCAGGTCGTCAGCACCTGCTTGATGGCAGCCACGTCGCTGTTGTCCACGGCCGCTCGAAGTACTTCGAGTTGTACCAGCAGGTCCGGCCATGCCAGGAACTCTTCGTGCGCCTTCATGATGCGGGGATGCGCCGTGGGCGAGGGGTTGTCCCCGATCAGCAGTTCTTCGTAGAGCTTCTCGCCCGGCCGCAGCCCTGTGATCGTGATCTCGATGTCGCCCTCCGGGTGGGCCTGGTCACGCACGCGCAAGCCGGACAACTCGACCATGCGCCGCGCGAGTTGCATGATCTTCACGGGCGCCCCCATGTCCAGGACGAACACCTCGCCCCCCTCGGCCATGGCCCCGGCGTGCAGCACAAGTTGCGCCGCCTCGGGGATGGTCATGAAATACCTGGTGACATCCGGGTGTGTGAGGGTCAGCGGGCCGCCGCTGGCCACCTGCGAGCGAAACAGCGGGACCACGCTGCCACTGGAGCCAAGCACGTTGCCGAACCGTACCATCGAAAACCGGGTGCCGGCACCCTTCTGAAAATCAGACAAGGCCTGCAGAACCAATTCCGCCATGCGTTTGCTCGCTCCCATGACGTTCGTGGGGCGAACCGCCTTGTCGGTGGACACCAGAACGAAATTGCCGACCCCGGACTCCATCGCAGCGCGTGCCATGTTCAGGGTACCAAAGACATTGTTGGCGATGCCCTCGGCGGGGTTGCTCTCGACCATCGGAACGTGTTTGTAGGCCGCCGCGTGGTAGACCCAGTCGGGTTGGTAGAGACCGCACACCTCGGCCAGTCGGCGCGGATTCGACACACTGCCCAGCAAGGCAACGATGTCCACCGCCAGTCCCCGGGCGCTGCACAAAGCCTGCAACTCCTGGTGAATGCTGTAAAGACCGAATTCGTTGTGGTCGAACAGCAGCATCTGCCGTGGTTGCTCCATGACGAGTTGGCGGCACAACTCGCTGCCGATGCTGCCACCGGCACCAGTGACGAGCACCACCTGGGCGGCAGTCTTGCGCGCCAGCAGGTGGCTTTCGGGCACCACCGGGTCGCGCCCGAGCAAGTCTTCCACGTCGAGTTCATTGAAGTTGCGTACCGTCACGCGACCGCTGGCCAAATCCGACATGCCCGGCAGGGTGCGCACATGGACCGGAACCGAATGCAAGCCCGCGATGATCTCGTTGCGCCGCGCGCGCGAGGCGCTCGGGAGTGCAAGCAGAATGTCGGTGACACCCCGTTCCTCGACCAGTTGCGGGATGCGTTGTGGCGCGAAGACAGTCACGCCATTGATGCTGCGCCCGACCTTGGCCACGTCGTCGTCGACAAAACCCACCAGCACGAACTGTTGCGCATTGGCGATCGCGCCGGCCGTCTGTACCCCGGCTTCGCCGGCACCGTAGATCAGCAGGCGGCCCTCCGACGCAACCCGCCTGCGACCGATGCCGGCCAGCCAGAATCTGGCCAGGGCACGGCTGCCGCCAACCAGCAGCAGGAAGATGATGGGTTGCAGCACGCCAATGCTGCGCGGAACCCACAACCACCGCTGCGACAACAGAATGACGAACAGCGCAAAGCCATAGATGGCCACGGCCCGCGCGATGGTCTGCAAGGCGTCCAGCCCGGTGTAGCGAAAGATCGCGCGGTACAGGCCCAGACGCACAAAGACAGGGACCGCCAGCGTGGGCGTCAGGAGGTAGACCCACCATTGCAGCCCGCTGGGCCAGTGGAGCGTATCCAGCCGCAGGCTGAAGGCCAGCCACGTTGCCACAAGCGCCAGCACGACATCGAGCAGGATCACAGCGACCTGTTTCAGACTGCGCGGCCAGGTCAGCATGTACTCATGCATGCACGGACCCCCGGTGCGCAGCCATGCTGGCGCCGAGCAACCACAGCAGGGTCATGCCAAGTGCGGCATCCCGGAATGGGGCATTCACGAGCGCCGTGGCAAAGAGCGACATCCCGATGATCGCGGTGATACCGCCGGCGCCAGAGTGCTGCAACCAGCCTTGACGGATGAACCGCACCAGAAGCCAGACCAGGAGCACCAATCCGGGCGCGCCAGTTTCCATGCCGGCAAGCAGAAAGTCATTGTGGGGGTTGTTGATCTCGGAAAACTGGAGCTTGATGTCCGGCGGCAGGTCGACAGCCAGCCCCATCCAGACGGAACGCCAGTGCGGTAACCAGGCGCCTACCCCTGCCCCAAGTAGCGGGTGGTCCAGCAGGCCCTGGACGGCTTCCTGGTACATGCGCCAACGCACACCGCCACTGCTGGCATAACTCACACCCGCGGCGGCACGCTGCAGGTCGTCCGCCAACTCTGCAAACCGGTTGTGGAACTTCGCGGAAAAATGCCAAAGCGATGCCGCCAATGCCAGCACCACAAGCACGCCGACCCCTACCGACCGCAAGGACCTGAAACTGCAGAAAACAGCCCCCAGCAGCAGAACCGCCAGCAGCAACTGAGAATTGCGCGACACCGCGTGAAATGCCACGGTCAGCGCGAGGGCCAACGCGAGGGCCAACGCGAGCCAGCCGTCTTGCCGCGCCAGGCGGCCACTGAGGCCCAGAAACAAGCAGATGCCACTGGCGGTTGCCATGGTGATCATGTTGCCACTGCTGAAATTGTTCTTGGAGGCGAGCAGGCTGCTCCAGATCGTCCAGTTCGGCAAGGCCCACACATGGTGGACAGCCACCACCAGCGCAGCCCCCGCCGCAGCGGCCAGAAAACCGGCCAGCGCAGCGCGCGCCTCGGAGGGCGCCAGCAGCAGTCCCATGAACAACACCAGGGCGACGCGCGCCGCATGAAAGAGACGGGCAGGTGTATCGGGCAACCACGGCCCCAGGCTGGCGGCCAGGACGGTCCAGGCCAGCACCAGGATGATCGGCCAGAACACGGCGCTGTGCCTCAACCGCGCAATCCTGCGCGCAATGCCTGGCTGGAATGCCAGCGCAGCCAGCATCAGGACAAGGTTGAGGTACATCACGCCAACCGGGAAAAAGGCGCAAAACCCCCATACAAATGCAGCCAGTCGCAAGACCCTGGAACCCGACACCGGACCGCCCCCAACCGCCGCCCATGGCGGCACGGCATGCTCAATGCTGGATGGCAAACTCTTCTTTCTTCTTGCCCTCGGCGATCAACGCCGCCAACCATTTGGGCGTCAAACCGCGACCACTCCAGGCTTCTCCGTTGGGGCCGCGGAATTTGGCGGCGACTGTGCCGGCCTGGCCCGTCTTTTTTGCCTTTTCCCGCAGTGGTTTGGGGCTCGTCTTCACTTTGCCTTTTGCCTTGGTACCCTGCACCGTGGCGGACTGAATATCCTTCAGGGTGATGCCAAAGGCATGCATTTTGGCGACGATTTCCTGCACAGTTTTGTCGAATTCGCGGGCCCGGATATCGCTGGCCTGCTTTTGAAGTTTTTCGATCTGGGTCTGAATAGTGATCAAATTGCTCATGGGTTTCTCCTGAAAAAAATAGAAAAATAAACTACAAATATGGACAGTGTCCGCGCCTGACTGGAATTTCAGTGCAGCACATTATCTCTCCTGAGAACCTTGAATGCCGTCAGGATGATAATTCGAATATCAAACCAGAACGATTGCCGACGCATATATTCAGCGTCCAGGGCAACCTTGTCGGGTATGGGCAATTCATCGCGGCCATTGACCTGCGCCCAACCCGTCAGCCCGGGCACAAGATGGTCGACCCCCACTGCTGTTCGTTGAGATACCAGGTCGGTCTGGTTGAACAAGGCCGGCCGGGGACCCACAAAACTCATGTCACCCTTGAAAATGCTCCACAACTGGGGCAATTCGTCCAAGCTGCTTGTGCGAAGAAAACTGCCAATCGGCGTCAGGTAACGCCCGGGGTCTTGCAGTAAATGGGTCGCCACAGCCGGAGTGCCGACCCGCATACTGCGGAACTTTGGCATTCTGAATATCCGGTTGTACCGGCCCACCCGGCCCGACCAATATAGGACCGGGCCCGGCGAGGTTACGCGCACCATGAAAGCCACCGCCATTATCGGCATAAGCAGGCAGACGGCACACCCGGCCGCCAGCAGCAGATCAAATATGCGTTTGGCCGACACCATACTATTCACCCGGAATCGCGCAAATAGGCCTCTGCGGCTCGACGCAAACCTTCGTCCACCGAAACAGGCGGCGTCCAATCCAGCAAGGTGCGTGTTTTGGAGATATCGATCTGCAAGTTTCCACACAGGCGTTGCACCGCGGCCCCGCGGCCGACAAACCAGGCGCCCCATTGCAGCACCGCGCCGGGCACCGGCCACAGATGTGCGGGCCGGCTCATCACCCGGCCGAGGCGACGTAACAACTCCGTGGTCGACAGGTCGCATCCGTCACTGGCCATGAAAACCTGGTTTGCTGCCGCCGGATGCCGTGCGCACACCACCACCAAGTCGACCAGGTTGTCCAGCGCCAGGAAACTGCGCCGGTTGTCGATGGCGCCGAGCGGCAAGGGGCAGGCATGTGCCACGGCCCACATGAGGGCGCGAAAGTTGGCCCGCACGCCTGGCCCGTAAACCAGCGGCGGCCGGATGATCACCACCTCCATCGGGACAGCCCGCGCAAGCTCCTGCAAGGCTGCTTCGGCCTCCTGCTTGCTGCGGCTGTAGGCCTCTTGCGGCTGGGGAAGGTCATCCGGACCAAAGGCTACGCCGGGCAATGTGAACTCACCGTTGACTTTGGCGGAGCTCACAAAAACAAAACGCCGAACACCGGCCTGTGCCGCCTGGCGCGCCAGTTGCAGCGTCGCCTGTACATTGACACGACGGAATTCAACCAGCGGTTCCCGGGCTTTTTCGTGCATCACGTGCACGCGGGCGGCCAGATGCACCACCACATCCACGCCCTCGAGCGCCGCCGTCCAATCTGTCTGCGGCCCCAGTTCCGGCATAACCAGGCGGTGCACCCCACCGGGCAGTGGTCCGTTGGGCACACGGACCGCAGCACAAACCTCGTTGGCGGCATCCGCAGCCAGGCGCGCGACGAGCGCCCGCCCGACGAAACCGGATGCACCAGTGACGAGCCATCTCATGGTCGGGCGAATTCCAGCATCTTGGCAGGGTACTTGGACAGGATTTTCAGCCAGTTGGTCCGGATGCCGTTGTCCCGACAGGCCCGCAACACCTCCTGGTTCAGCAGCAGGGTGCTGCGCCAGCCGCCAGTGCTGACCCCCCCGGAGCGCATACGCACCAACACCGCATCGAGATGGCGGAAACGCCGGGTGCTGCGCGCAAAAGCCCGCACCACCCATTCGAAGTCACCGGCAATGCGAAAGTCCGTCCTGAAATTGCCGGCCTGCTCGAACACCCGGCGCCGCACAAACAGGGCCGGATGCGCGGGCATCCAGCCCCATGCAAGGAGGCCGGGCCGGAACCGGTCGGAGCGGTAACGGCGCACCGACCGATGCGGTCGCGCAGGATCGAAGAACTCCACATCCCCCATCACCGCATCCAGGGCGTCGTCCTGTGCCAGCATCTGGGCCACCCGCGACAGCACGTCGCCGGACAGGTAACAGTCATCCGAGTTCAGAAAACCCACCACATCGCCGGTGGCCCGGGCCAGCCCCTTGTTCATCGCGTCGTAGATGCCTTTGTCGGGTTCCGACACGAACACGCGCACCTTGTCCCCGTACAAACGCACCAGGCGACAGGTGTCGTCCGACGAACCACCGTCGATCACGATGTGTTCGATATCGGGATGCGTCTGCGCAGACACCGAGCGCAAGGTCTCCGAGATGGTCGATGCGCTGTTGTAGGCCACGGTGATGATCGAGAACTTCAGACCTTCCCCCCCATCCGGGTCATCACGCGACGCAGCAGTTCCTTGACGGGGCGTGGCACAAAACGCTGCACCAACCGGCGGGAAGTGACATGCGTCGCGGACTTGATGCCGAACACAAAACCGGGTGCGTGCTGCTGAACCTCTGCCACGGCCTGCCGAAGCGCTGCCTCGTAGGTGGCATACACGTCGTCTGGCTCCTGCCGCTCGGCAATGTAGAACGCCGACAAGCGGTCGAACTTGCCGCCTTCAAGCAACTGGAACTGGTGGAAATGGTAGAACACCAGTGGAACCCCGTTGACGCCGAACGCCCCGTCGGGCAAACGGTCGAACCGGTAGCGGTCAAAGTTCCAGGGCGCCAGACCGGCGCCTTCATGCTGCAGCACGTGGACCGAACGGTAGTCCCGGGGCCAGGCATCCAGGTACTTCTGATCCCCCATGCGGTCGTCTTCCAGGCGCGCAAAACACCACTCCAGGCACTGCGAGCGCCAGCGCTTCAGGCACGCCAGGCCCTCGGCGTCGCGGCGAAAACCCACCCACTCGACGCAAAACCGTCCGTTGACCTCCAGATACTGGAGTCGCGCAGTGAAACGGTGTTCGATGATGGCCACGGATGCGTCGCCGATCTCGGCAAAAAGCGGCTCCACCGACGAATAGAAATACAGGTCAGCGTCGAGGTAGGTGATCGCGGTGAGTGCAGGATTTTGCTCCAGCACGTACCAGGTCAGGCAGGGCGTGAGGGTCCAGCAATACTCCGCCACATTGCGCGTCTTCTTGACCTCCAGCATGACCGGATCTTCCAGGTCCGCCAAGGGAATACAGGTCAGCGCGGGCATGCGAAGGGCCAGCAGCACGCGGCGGGTGTCTTCGTCCAGGCACAACACGTGCACATGGGCGTCGGGACAATGCCGGTACAGCGAGCGCAGCATGGCCACGCCCTTGAAGACATAGCCCCGGTCGAACAGGGTGCAGAAATGGCGGGACGGCATCACGCGCCTCAGGCCGGGAACGCGTTGACGGCGGTGATGACCTGGTCGACCTGGCCGTCCGTCATCGCGGGGTGGCAGGGCAACGAAAGGCAATTGGCCGCATGGGATTCGGCAACCAGCAGGCCCAGCGGGTCACGCTGGATGGCCTGGCAGGGCTCCTGGTGGTGGATCGGAACCGGGTAGTGGATCAGCGCGTCGATGCCGAGCTGGTTGAGGTGCTGCTGCAGGCGCTCCCGCTGCGCACACACCACCACGAACAGGTGGTGTACGTGGCGTTCGGGTTCTGCGGGCAGGGGCAGCACCCGCACGGCGGCATGGTCGATTCCACGCCCATAAGCCGTCGCGATCGCCCTGCGCCGCGCGGTCCAGCCGTCCAGGTAAGGCAGGCGTACCCGCAGGATGGCGGCCTGGATTTCGTCCAGCCGGCTGTTCATGCCCAGGTGCGGATGGTGGTAACGCACGGTCTGCCCGTAGTTGCGTAACGCCCGCACCTTGTCGGCAAGTTCGGCGGAGCCGGTGCTGAAAGCGCCCGCGTCTCCCACTGCCCCCAGGTTCTTGGTCGGGTAGAAGCTCCAGGCCCCAAACGCACCGAAGGACCCCGCCGCAACGCCACCCACGCTGGCGCCGTGGGCCTGGGCGCAATCCTCCACCAGATGGATTCCCTGGGTGCTGGCGACGCGCTGCAGTTCAGCGACCGGCCCCAACTGCCCGTACAGATGGACCAGGACGATGGCACGGGTGCGGGGCCCGATGCAACGCTGCACGCTGGCCGGGTCGAGCATGGCCGTGTCGGGGTCGATGTCGGCCAGCACCGGAACCGCGCCCGCCCGCAGAACCGCCAGCACCGTGGCAAAGGCCGTCATGGGTGTGGTGATCACCTCGTCGCCGGCATCGATGCCCAGCGCGCGCAGGCCCAGTTCGATCGCGTCCATGCCGTTGCCGCACCCAAGCACATGCGGCACCGCCAGGCGCTGCGCCCACTCGGCCTCGAAAGCGGTGACCTCCGGCCCGAGCACCCACCAGCCCGAGCGGATGACGCGTTCACAGGCGGCCACTTCCGCCTGCAACAGCGCCTCGGGCTCGGCCCGGAAATCGTTCATCGAAATTCTTGCCATGTTCATTCCCAGTAGGCGGCACCATGCACCTGGTAGTAGGCCAGTGTGCGCCGCAGGCCTTCGTCCAGGCCGACGCGCGGGGCCCAGCCGAGCAACTGCTTCGCCTTGGCCCAGTCGCCGTAGTAGTCGCCGATGTCGATCGCCTTGCGCTCGGCGGGAAACGGCACCAGTTCCCAGGTTCCTGCGCCATGCACCGCGACCAGGCGTTCTGCCAGCCGCCGCAGCCCGGTAACCTCGCTGCTGCCCAGGTTCATGACCTCACCGATGGCCTCCTTGCGGAGCGCGGCCGCCACCAGGGCATCGACCGCATCATCGACGTAATTGAAATCGCGCAGCTGCTCACCATCGCCGAACACCTGGATGGACTGCCCGTTCAGCAGCAGCTTGACCCAGATGCCCAGAAAGGTCTGCCGCGCATCCTTGACCCGCATCCCCGGGCCATAGGTGTTTGTAAGGCGCAGGCAGGTCGACGCTATGCCGTAGACCTTGTGGTACAGCATGTGGTACCCCTCCCCGGCCAGCTTGTGGATGCCATTGATGTCCACCGGCACGATCGGGTGTTTTTCGTCGACCGGCAGGTACTGCGGCTTGCCATAGAGTTGGCGCGTCGAGGCAAAGACGATGCGGATCGACGGGTTGAACTTGCGCACAGCCTCCAGGATGGACAACTGCGCCGTGGCGTTGATCTCCAGGTCGGTGAACGGGTCGGTCATGGAGTCGACATGGCTGGTCTGGCCAGCCAGGTTGAACAGGTAGTCCTGGTTGCGGATCAGCTGCGCCATGGCATGCGGGTCGCGCACGTCGGCGATATTGAGCCAGACCTGGTCGCGGATGTCCGCAATATTGGCCAGATTGCCTCCGTACAAAGGAATCAGGCTGTCGACCAGGGTGACCTTTGCACCTCCCTGCAACAGACGGCGTGCCAGCATCGAGCCGATGAAGCCGCAACCGCCGGTGATGAGGACGCGCGCGTCCTTGAATTCGTTCATGGATTCCTCTACCAGTCGCAACAGGTCACGATGAAGGGCCGCAGTTTACGGGCGGAAAATGCAGTGACGCTGGCAACTCTTTGGCAGAAAGTTCAAAGCTTTTCGGTGCAAATGCCAGATCGCGGGCCGCTTCAGCGTGCTCGAACACCAGATCGCGGTTCATGCGCGCCGCCATCGCCGCGGACCAATGCCCGTAACGCGGAAATACACGCAGCAGAACCAGGGCGGCCCGGAACACCCATAGCGGGACAACGAGCAGGCGCGGGCGGCGGCCCAGCGCCCGGAAAACACGCGCCACCATCTCACGGTACTCGAGCACTTCCGCCCCGGACAGGTTGTAGTCGTTGTTCGATGCGGTGGCGCGCTGCAACGCGGCCACACAGGCCTGGGCCACATCCTCGACATGCACCGGCTGGCGCAGACCCCGCGCCCGACCGAACAACGGGAAAAATCCGAACCGCTGGATGAACCGGGCGATTTCGGCGATGTTCTTGTCGCGTCCCAGGCCGTAGATCAGGGTCGGGCGCAGAATGACCGCCGTCCGGCCGTGTCTGCCGGCCCAGACGCGCAGGCGGTCCTCGCCCTGTGCCAGCCGCGCGGCGGTCGCAACCTCCGCGGGATCTGCAGAGTCGGTCTTGGTGTACCGGCTGGTCGACGACAGTGCCACGAGCCGCCGGGCGCCAACGCGGTCGAGCAGGTCGAAATAGCCGGGCAGGACCCAGATCGGCGCGACGCATATCCAGAACTCAATCTTGCCGAGGCTGTCCAGCGCAGCGGCATCCGGCTGCCGCCACACCACGGACCCGCCATCGTGCGCTGGCGCCGTCCTGGACAAGGCACAGACCCGGAAGCCATCTTCTCCGAGCCTTCGCAACAGGCATTCGCCGACAAGGCTGCGCGCGCCCAACACGCCGACCCACATGTCAGACATTTGAACGCCCCAAGGCCCGCCGAACGCGCAACCCCGTGGAATACGCCGCAACGAGCGTAAACCGCAACCACACACCCACGGCCACCAGCCACATGAACGCCCCCGGGTACTGGTGCCGGAAGAATTTGCGGTAGAACCGCAACATGCCCCGGTGCTTGTGCCACTCGACGAAGATCGGCCGTGCGCGGCTGCTCACCCCCTTGTGATGAACAATCCGGGCATGGGGCACAAACAGTATCTTCCTGCCGGCGCGGGTGAGCCGGATACACAGGTCCAGGTCTTCGCAATGCAAAAAATAGTCTTCGTCCCACTCCCCTATGTCGGCCAGGGTCGACGCGCGCAAGAACATGCATGCGCCGGATATGGCCTCCACTTCGATCGGTCCGGGCGGCAAGGGCTGCTTGTGCAAATGGAAATCAAAGAACAGCTTGGGCCAGCGATCGGCAAACCGGCTCAACCCGAAGGCACGCACAAAAGAGCGCCACGGGGTGGGCACCGCGCGCCGCCCGCCGCCCTGCTCGGACCCATCGGGGTTGACCAGCAAACCTCCCACCATACCGACATTCGGGCCGGACTCCAGCGCATCCACCAGCCGTGCGACTGCCCGGGGGCCTAGCAGGCAGTCGGGGTTCAGAAACAGCAGGTGCGTCGCCGTGGCATGCGCCGCGCCAATGTTGCAGGCGGCCGCGAAGCCCAGGTTGGTGGCGTTGCGAACGACCCGAAACGCCAGGTTATCGGCAAAAGCAGATTCGAGCAGGGCCACGCTACCGTCTGCCGATGCGTTGTCGACCACCACCACCTCGTCGCACTGCTGCAGGGCCAGCCGTACACACTCCACGATCAGCGAGCCGGCGTTGTAGTTGACCACGACGGCCGACAACGCGTGGGCAAGAGGCCCCGCGATGGAGTCATTCGCGCTGGTATCAGTGGCTGTCACCACAGGCGCACCCTCAGCAGTTTCAAGACCCGCCATGTTCCCACCTTCCTTTGTGCCTGGATTGTCCTGCGTTGGCGCCAGAACGCCGGCAACATCCGCAATGCATCCCGCTTGGCGCGCCACACCACTGCGCCGCGCCCGGCCAGGCTGGCCCCCAGAAGGTAACTGATGTTGAGCACCAGGTGCGGCACCAGGAAGATCCAGAACAAGGCTCCAGGCATGTTCTTGATGTAGTTGAAAACCAGGTTGCGCTGTCCGTGGTACACGGAAAACGCGCTCCGGCGTCCGGTAAGGGCCGACCCCATGTGGCGCACGATTGATTCCGGCACATACCGCGAACCATAACCGCCCAGGAGCAACCGGAAGGCCAGGTCGACATCTTCCACGTAACAAAAGAACTGCTCATCGAAGCCGCCCACGGCGACCAGCGCGGGGCGGCGGTAGAGCGCCGCGGCGGCGCAGGGGGCAAAAATCTCCTCGCCCGACAGGAACCGCCCTTGCGCGCTCTCGCCGTGGCCACGCCGGCCCGGCTTGCCTGCAACCGTGAGGTAGTCGCCCGCACCATCGAGGCGTGTCGGGTCGGCATGGTCGAGCAGGCGGCTGCCAAAGGCCGCCGCTTCCGGGTGCCGCTGCGCCGCGGACACCAGGGCCGCCAACCAGCCCGGCTCCGGGAACGCGTCCGGGTTGAGCAAGGCGACAAAGTCTATTCCCTCGCAGCGCCGGATACCGACATTGTTGGCGGCGGCGAAACCGGTGTTGTGGCCCAGGCGCAGCAATTCGCAGCCGGGGAACCGGTCTGCAGTGGCTGCAAGTGCCTCGACGTCGTCGCTGCCATTGTCCACCAGCAGCAAGCGGTCGGGTTGAAGCGTCTGCGATTCGAGGGCATGCAGCACGTCCCCGACCAGATGTGCGGAATTCCAAGTCACGATGATGACGGCGATGGTGGTCATTCAGGCGTACAGGGAGGCTGCGATGCGCCGGGTCGTCACGGATTCACGCCTTGTGCAGGCATTGGGGCCGGGCACTGGCACGGACCAGCCTGGCCATCATCCACCGTCTGAACGCACCCATTCCCGGGCGCTCGATCAGATGGTAGGAGACAGCGGAAATTACCATCACCATAGCGACGAAAAGCGCCCCCCCGAATCCAGTCATTGCCAGACAAACCGGCGCTCAGCCTGTGCAAGGCGCGCAGCCCCGTCTGGGTGCCGAGGATGTTGATTAACAGGTAATGCCAGATATACAGACTGAATGACACGATGCCCACCCACCGCAAGGGCACGGTCAACCATTGACCCCGCAGCGGCGCGACCAAAGCGGCCATGAACAGGCTGCCGGCTGCTAGGCGCGCGGCAATCTCCTCGGCTGCATAGGTCTGTCCCGTGGACTGCATCGCCGCAAACACCAACAGTGCCAGCCCGGCCCAGACGGTACGCCGTTCCGCTACAAGGATACCAATCGTGAACAGATGGAACACGGCAGAGAAGCTTGACAACGTGGACGGCGTCCACGACAGCACGATGGCCGCAGCGCCGAGCAGTGGCAGCAGTGCCATGGGCAGCATCAGGAGCAACGGAACCAGTGCGTAGAAAATCACTTCGTGGGTCAACGTCCACAACACCGGATTCAGGTCCCGACTGACCGACGGGTTCAGGTCCTGCGTGAAGCTGAGGTGGCGAATCAGGGTCTCCGACGTCACATGCGCCTCAAAGGCGGAATCGAAATGCGGCAACGCCCACACCACGAATGCGATGTTGACCACGTACAGCGGGACCAACCGGGTCGCACGGTGTATGCCATACGTCATGAGCCCACCCGGACGACGGATTCCCTGGGCACTGCGCCAGATCAGAAAGCCGCTAAGGATGAAGAACAGATAGACACCGAACCGACCGAGAAACACTTTGAGGGGTGTGTCCATGGCGATTTGCATCAGCCCGGCGTGGTCGGCGTGGGACAGCATCACGGTCAATGCCGCGACGCCACGCAGAACATCGAGGTAATGGCTTTGGATGATTTCCGTCTGAGGCGGGTCCCTGGATGTTGTCACCGTCGGATTTTAAGGCGTCACCGCCGCTGCAGCAGCCTGCGCACCAACCCGCGCACCAACCCGCGCACCGAGGCCCACCGGCGCCATCGTTGGCCAGCGAGCCGCCGGTAGGGTGCAACGAAGGCAGCGTCGCATTGGCGCAGTTCCTGCAGCAACTCGGCCGGATTGTCCAGTCCTGCGTCGATCTGCGCGATCAAGGACGGGCGAACATGGCCCGTCGCCACTTCGCGCTCCAGCTCCGACCGGCTGATGAATCCATCCGCCAGGGAACGACGCAGGCAGGCCACCCACAGGTGGGCGAGGGGGTTGGTAGTCGCGACCCAGGGCTGTTGGTTCATGTCGGTGTAGTGCAGCAACCGCGTGGCCTGGGCTTCATAACGCTCCAGACTGTTCCAGACCGGCGCAATGGTCCGGCCCACACTGCGGGCCACACACATCCCATGCAATAACTGTTCGTAAGTGAAGCGACCTGCATCCAGACCCTGCACGATGTCTTCCATGCGCCACTGCAGCTGCGCACAGTCGAGCAGCATGACACTGAATTGACCCTGCCGGCCATGCCCACCATCACGAACGGTCAGAAGGTCGTGCGCCTGCATCGGTTGGCTCCACAGGTCTGTCATGTCCGCGAATACCTGCATGTCCGCATCCAGGTAGACCGCGCGGCCCTGGTAGGCACATAGCTCGGGGATCAGGAACCGCTGGAACGAGAAGGGTGTGCGGGGAAGGTTGCGTCGATGCGCCGGCACGGGGATCGCTCGTCCGAACGATGCGATCATTCGCACATCGACCGGCAATGACGTCACCTCTCGCATGGAAAACTCCAGGACACGGGTGGGCAACCACTCATCGGCGGTAGCGGCGATGAATACGCGTATCGGCGATGAAGTGCCGGGATTGCTCAAGGCGACGACACCGCATCAGAGGGGCCACGAAATTTGAGCAGCCTGGCCGGAACCCCGCCCACCACCGCCCGCGGCGGGACATCCTTCGTGACGACGCTTCCCGCGGCCACCACGCAGCCATCTCCGATCCGGACCCCATCCAGGATCCTGGCTCCACCACCAATCCAGACATCACTGCCAATGGTGATGCCCTGCTTGGTCAGCCCCTGTTTTGCAATCGGCTTGTCCAGCGCAGAGAACACATGGTTGGCCGGGATGATGATGCTGTGTGCGGCTATACGCACGTAGTCGCCCATGGACAAACCGCCATGGCCGTAGATGACACAGAATGGATTGACCGAAAGCGACCGGCCCGAACGGATCGAGCCATTCGGCCCGGTATCGAGCACCGCGTAGGGGTGCACGATGCTGCTGTCGCCCAGTGCAATCACTGCACCGTCCCCAGCGCACACGAGCAGCGCGCCGTCCCCGATATGTACACCTCTGCCGAGACTGATGCCCCGACAGTTTCCGACAAAACGCGCGCGCTGGCCGATGCGGCAGCCGGCCGCCACCGCTCCGAGGCCGAATCGCCACCGGTACCAACGCACCCTCAGACGGTCGAGGACCAACGACAACGCGGCTAGAGACATGCCATCAATACTTGACGATGTAGGTTTTGGTCCGATTGGGCCCGTCATTGCCCGTGCGGAGATGAAAGAGCAGTTCCGGCTTGTCGAGCATGAACTGGTCCACCGCCGCGCGCGCCATCGGAAATTCGCGTGAGCCGTAGTCATCAAAAAAAATCACGCCCCCACGCGCCATACGCGGGTAAAAGTAGTCCAGGCACTCGATGTGTGGTTCGAACAAGTCGCAATCGATATTCACAAAGTGGTATTGGACAGCGGGCAGATGCGGCAGTGTGTCCGCAAAAAGCCCCTTGTGAAAGACCACCGAGTCTGATATTCCGGCTTCAGCAACACGCGCCTTGACGGCCTCGAACGAGGTGTCCGCAAACAGCTTTTGACCCCGGTACTGCGCATTTTCGGGGGCCAGCCTCAGGTCGGCTTCCGAGAGATCCGGAAGCCCACTGAACGTATCCAGCGCGTGAAAACGCCCCTTCAAGCCGCTCGCGCGCAGCATTTGCGCGCATGCAACCAGACTGTTGCCCATATAGACGCCACATTCAGCCGCGTGAAACGCAAAATCATCACCCGCCAGCCAGGCGCGCGCCTTGCGGTACAGGGACTGTTTCCTCCGGGCCAAGGCGGCATGGTGCAGCGCCAGCGTAAAGGCGTGGATCAACGGCAGGCGCTCGGCAAACAACCCTTGGTAGGGAAGGTTCGCACTGAAGGGAAGCCTTGAATTAAATTTGAGCTTAGCCGCCCGCTTGGCGACATGATTTGGGATGTCCATCGCGCTACTTTTCGAACTCAAGGGTCATTCCTAGATTGGCAATGCCAGCCATCACATCGGTACCCGTGACATCAAACGAAAGCACATTCTGATAAAGGCTCAACGGCTTGGCGACATCGCCCCGGAGTTCATGCACGACGGCACTGAGAAAATAGCGCCCCGGCAACAACCGGTTGAAGAACTTCATGCGGATCTCCTGATTCGAACCGGCAACAACCCGTCCCACCTGACCGGCTCCGCCAACGCCATTGAAAGAACACACCACGATCCCCTGCTGGCTCGAGATTCCGAAGTTGATCGCCACGTTGTCGACATCCTGATGCGCCTGCAGGGTGGCGGTCACGGTGAACCGCGCTTCCTGCGCGTCACCCTGGTCCAGCAGCCGAAACCCGGACAGCGAAACCTCGTTGCGTAAAGGAGCGGCGCGTGTACTTACGCTGCGCACGGCCACATCCGAATCGCCCAACTGCTCTGTTCGAACCCGCTTGTAACACTCCACGGCGTCAAAAGTCGCCCCGTCAAAAACCTTGAGACCCCCCTCGAGCACAATTCCGCGGGTACAAAAGTTTGCCACCAGATTCTGGTTGTGACTGACCAGCAAGAATGTCTGGCCGTCCTCCTTCATCTGGCGGATGCGGTCGTAACACTTCATCCGGAAGTTCGCATCACCCACCGCCAAGGTTTCATCGATGATGATCAGGTTGGCATCCACATGCACCGCGCAGGCAAACGCCAGCCTGGACTGCATGCCCGAAGAATACGACTGCAAGGGCATTTCAAAGTAGCGGCCCAGGTCGGCAAATGCCTCGATCGCACCGATGCGCAAGTCGGTTCGGGCGCGGTCGATACCTTGGATGCTGCAGAAAAGATAGGCGTTCTCGCGACCCGAAAAGTTCGGGTTGAAGCCGGCGGTCAGGCCCAACAGTGTGGCGATTCGGCCGTGCCGCTCCACCGTGCCGGTGGTGGGCTGGATGACATTGCCCAGAATTCCGAGCAAGGTGGTCTTGCCGGCGCCATTGCGCCCCATGATCCCCACGGTTTCGCCGCTTCTGATCTCGATATCGATATCGGACAGCACAAGAAACTGGTCGGCGCCGTCGGTCGCTCGGCCAAACAGGGCATGCCACAGCGTGGACAAGGGCCTCTTGCTGCCAGCGTAGACTTTGCTCAGGCCAGTGGCGCGCAACAACAGTTCAGACGACATCTGAAATGACCCCCTTGACCCTGTTGAAGACCCATAGGGCCAAACACAAGAGCAGGACCGAAACAAGCGCAAAGCCGGACATCACCCCGCCTGGTGCCATCTGTCCGAAAACCAGCGGGCCACGAAGGAGTTCCACCATGACCGTGAGAGGATTGAGCCACATCCAGTCGCGGTAGTCATGCGGCACCATGGTGAGCGGATACGTGATGGGGGTCGCGTAAAAGAGCACGCGCAACAATAACCTCATCGCTTCGGAAATGTCGCCGATGAAAGGCCCCAAGGCTGCCAACAATAACGATAACGCGCACAGGAAGACAGCACACAGACTGACTCCCACGGAAAACCACGCCAACCCGGTAGCACTGACACGCTGCTGGAAAAATGCGAGACCGAGCAAGAGTGCCAGCAGGACGAGCGCATGCACGGATGCCCGAAACAGGTTCGAGACCCACAATACCCAGATCGGGAACGGCGACTTGACGACGAAAGTCCGTTTGCTGACGAACAGGACCGCGGACGAATTGACGAGATCCGACAGGAAGAGGTAAATGGCAAGGCCCACAAAAAAGGGCAGGACAAAACCGGCACTCGCCCCGCCATGGGCCATCGGCACCTGCCAGGTGACTCCAAAGATCCGCCCGAAAATCAGCGAATAGATTCCCAGAAGGCACAGCGGTGTGAGCACCAGCCACGATGAGCCGATGATGGAGCGGCGGTATTTTGCCGTGAGATCGCGCCGCGCGAGGTCCCAAGCCAGAAGTAGGTTGTGCATCACGAGATCAACCGGGGGCGAGGCGCCGACGCTCCATGCGGCGACACCCGAATCAGCCGTCGGCCATCAGCCACGGTCTGCAAATATCAGCGCCCGCGCCCCGTTGCGCTCATCACGCAATTCCGCGACATCGACATTCGGAAACCCCACCGCCTTCAGGATGGACACCAAGGTGTCCAGCGGAAGCCATTTGGCATGGTCGTACATTCCCGCGAACGCCTCTTCGCGACCACCTTCCCGGTAATGCTTGTAACGATAAGAAACCCCACCCACCTCGTAGCTCTTGACGGCCTCCTCCTCGCGCGCGTAATGGGTATCCAGCATGATCGCCTTGCGAGTGCGCATCGCCAGTTTTTGCAGGTGTGTCACCGGATCGACCAAGTGGTAGAGCACACCCATGTGATGGGTGATGTCAACCTCGGGCACCTTGGCAAAATCCACCTCCTGCTCGACATCGCACTTGAAAACCGTCGCTTCGAAGCCGAAGCTCCAGGTCCGAACCATGGTCTTGGCGACGTTTTCGATCCGCGAATCAATGCCAACCACCTTGGCACCATAACCGGCGAGCGCAATGGTATGGACACCTTCGAAACAACCGACCTCCAGAACCGATAGCCCGCCCAGCGGAAAGCGCCGGTTGAGTTCGGTGATCCGGTGATCGGGAATGGCCTGGGGCAGGTTTCTCTTCTTGGACGAGGCCTGCTTGCCGAAGCGCCGGCCATGCGAGTCCAGGGTGAAACACTGCCAAGGCAGAAGGTCGTTGAGCCGGCTCAGGTCCGCTTCACTCAGATCATCGACGTATTTGGTTTGAGTACGTCCATCGCTGTCCGTTCGAATGGGGAATGCATCCATGCTGGGTCCTGTGGGGGGCAAAAATTAAACCGTGATCTATTTTTCAAGGACAACGAAGAAGTCCTTGTGATTGGGCTGGTTGGTGATGGAAAAACGCCGGAACCCCAACTGGGCCGCAGTCTGGCCGAGCAGGCCTGCCATTGTTGAAGGAGTGTAAAAATGTACATGAATAGAGCGACCACTCGCCATCAGTTCTTCGACCGTCAATTTTGGCATCTGGACCTTGCCCCACCGCCGGAAGTGATCCGGCGTCACTTGCATATTTCCGTCCCGCCACTCGGCAATAATCTCGCCAACGGTGGATGCGGGGAAGGTGTAGTCTTGGCACCCGTCACGGTCAGGGATCACCGCAGCGACAAAGCCACCAGGCTTCAACAGCGACGCCCAGTACGCAAAGTGTCCCAACGGATTGGCCAGGTGCTCGACAACATGGCTCGAAAAGATGAAGTCGAGAGAGCCCGTCTTGGCGGGGATCTTGTCGGCGGTCCCGACGACGTACCGCTTCCAGAGGTTCTTGTCGACCGGCGTCGGTGTCTCCTTGCCATACAGGCTCTGCCACATATCCGGTGTGGCCTGCTCGACGTACCGTACGCGGCGCTTCCAGGTCGGCAGTGCCTGCGGCTTCGGACCCGGGCCAATCTCGACCCCGTCGCCTTTCATCCGGGAGAACAACTCGGTGCGGTCAAGCATTTGGTGCACGCCCAGAAAAACAGGTGCGGTGTTTTCGGCTCCAGCGGCAATGACCAGATCGTTGTAACCGTCAGGTGCACGCGGCACTGAAAAGCGAACCATCTCTGTCGTGGACGCAACGACCTTCACAGGTGCCTTGTCCTCGCCACGCTGCCACCCGATTGTCAGTTCACAGGGTTTGCCGGACGTACTCCTCATCTGGAATGTGCCCAGACCCAGCACAAAGTTTGGCCAGTAGAGCGCCGCATCCTTGATCAGGATCCGCGCCTTTGACGGCAATGCGACACCGCGTACATTGCGGCGACTCAAGATGGACGAGTCGGACGAATACTTCTTGAGAAGTTCCCGGGGAAACGGCTTGGAGGTCCAGCCAGGAGCATCCTCCGAGCGGTACTGCAGCAAAAATCGCTTGTCCGGCTTGAGCAGCATGTCGATGACGTTCATGGCATTCCAGTGTCGCGTAGGCAGAAGTTCATTGAATCGATGCGCGCAAACGGGCAAGGACGGTCCGCCACGACCTGCGAAGTGGTGGCGATGCAGGCGTAGCAGTCGGTGGTCCGTGGCGCCACCGCCCATCGGGGCCCTGGCGCCACTCCCTGTGCCCGAAATACCTGAAAGGCTGTGCATCGACCTGCAGAGACCGCAGGCCGAGTGACTCTACGCACTTGGTCGCAGCAATTTCTGCGCCAATGCACTCACCAAAACTGACTCCCTGAAGGAAGCCGTTCATCGCAACCAGCGTATCGCGTCGCGCGAACCAGACCAGCGAGCGCAGATGCCCAGCCTTGTGTCCAGCCGCCACACCGCAGCGGGACATGAAATCCAGGTAGACATCCACGCGGTTGGCGACCCTGCCCTGCAGGTCATGCCCTGGCATGCGTTGGCCTTCGACGGACACTCTCATGGATTCCCAAGGTCGATCCCATCCGCCATTCCAGCTTTCACCGACAAGCCCTGCGCCAGGCGCACTGGCAACGTCCACAAAGGGCTTGAGCCAGCCTTCTGACTTCAACTCACATTCGTCCTGCAAAAACAAATACCCGTCATAGTCCGGAAAGCTTCGCCATCCATGGTCCCACGCTCCGATGTTCATGCCCTCGTTGGGCCGGGCGAGTACCGCCTTGACGGCATCGCGCGGGAGCGGGAGCTCCAGCACTCCGGACGTCGTGCGGTTCACCACCACGACAATGTCGAAGGCGGCACCCGCAGGCGTATGCGACAACGCATGCAGCAGCTCACCGAGGGGAGCCATCGGGCGCGGCTCGTAAAACGAGACCACCACCAGAAAACGTTGCGGCGTAATCATGGCCTATGCACTGCCCGCTGACCCGGTAGCGGTGCGCTCGAGGTACTCCTTAATTGCGAGCGCGCGCTCCTTTTTTGCCGCGTACACCGCCTTGTGGGCCACGAATCCGGAGGCCCGATCCGACTGGCGATTGAAATTATCGAACGCAGTCCGAAGAAACTCAGGGATGCGATGCGCCCAGCGAATGTCCCGCATCAGGGAGGGTCGGAAATAACCGAGATCGATTTCACGCTGCAGGTCGGCCACAGGGAGGCTGCCGTCGCGCAACATCCGTCGAACTTCCGCCAGCCAAAGCCCTCCGAACTTGTTGCCAGCGTACGTCCACGGCTGGGTATATACATCCGTGTAATGCAGCAGGCACGTGCCGGCATCGGCATGCTCCAGGCTGTTCCATTCGAACGGGACGCCGTAATTGATGTCCTTTTCCTCGAGGACGCATAACTCATACATGAGCTGCTCATAGTCGAACTGACCCTCGTCCATTGCAGCGACCAGGGCATCGATGGTCCAGTCGAGACGACCACAATCGAGCAGCATCACCGCGCATTGCTTTTGGCGTTTTCTGGGGGCACCGGCCTTGAGCGTCGTAACGTCACCGAATTTGACCTCCTTTTGGATGACGACCTTCGCACCGCCGAAGGGGATGTTCCACAACTCGCGAATATCGCGGAACACAAGCATGTCGGCATCCATGTAGATCGCCTTGCCGCTGTAGCTGGACAGAGCCGGAATGCAGAACCGGCTGTACGAAAACCCTGTACGCTGGCCATTGCGGGGGTCTTTCGGCCGCGGCACCGGCAAATCCACCATGGGGATGACCTCGACCTTGGCCGTGGTATGGCGCCTGATGGAATATGCGAGCACAGGTACCGCAAGCATTTGAGAGCGGTCGGCCCCCACATAGACACGAATGGTCTCGCTGTCAGTCATGCTGCAACTCCCTGCTTTGTAGCCCGTGTCATGCAATCCCCTGCCGCCTGAATGCAACCTGGGCGACCATATCACGCACGATGCGGTCGTCTGCGTCGCCGCCACTGAGTAGCATCTTCCGCACGAACCGCCGTGAACGCTCCACTGCCGCACCACGCTCCCCATCACCGAGCACCCCGCGCACAAACGCGTCCCAGTCGCCATCGGCGCGTATCAGGGTCAACGGCTCGTAATTGGGCAACGCCATGTGGTGGGTCACCACCGCAACCGGCAAATCCTGGCGCGCGCCGTCGACCGCGACGGTCGACGGTGACGTGATGATGGCGCTCAGGTACCCCATCAGACTCGGTGCGGTGAACGGCTCCCAGGCGGGCGACTGCGGATCGGCGACGACAATATTGTCCGCCTTCGGGCCTTCGCCCTTGAAGCGGGAGGTCAGCCAGGCACCCGCGTGGTGCGGCTTGACCAGGAAGACCACGTCCGGGCATGCACGTGCCAACCGTTGCACATTGTCGATGAAGAAGGCCCGGTAGAGGTCGCTGTACCGCGCCCAGTGCAGGTTCTCGAACACCCCGATGACGGGCCTGCCAGATGGCAACAGTTCACCCAACTCCGCCCGGGTGACGTGTGCGGGCTTCGGACAACCCATCGGCACACATTTGCGCCGCGTATCCGGCCGAACCTTTGGATGCAGGGTGTCCAGCCCGCCCCAGAGGTAGATCCGTTGCGCCGAGAAATCAATCTTGTCGACCGCCTGGAATTCGTCGTCGTAGGTCAGGCCGATATTCTCGAAGCCGTGCTGCAGGGTGGCAGTAAACACCCCCTGCGCATTGGCGGCATCCGTGAGCTTGCGTGTGAACCGATGCGGAGCCAGGTTGGACTCCGATACCGTCAGCAGCATCTTGACCGAGGCTGGAAAAACAAACGAACGGTGCAGGTAGAAATCCTCCTCCAGCAGCAACAAGGCAATGTTGTGCGCATGCGAGGCCGCGGCCAGGCGCGGGGATTTCCTCAACAGGGCCATATTGCAATAAGCTGCGACGGAAATCCCGGCACTCCGGGCCTGGAGAATGATCGGCATTGCCAGATCCAGGTCCTGGGCGATGTTGAGCGCCACCACCAGTTCCGCATCGGGTGCAGGCGCGGCTCGCGTCTGGGCCAGCACGCCGCCGATCACACCGGCCCAGGCCGCCGCGACCGCTGCCTGTCCGTAGATGCGCTGAATAACCTCGCGCCCGCGTGCGACATCCGCTGCCGCCCGTTGGGCGTCGCGCAAATACAGGCGCAGACCGTCCAGAAATTCGTCCAGCACCACACTTTCGGCCAGCGCAGCCAGCGCCGGTGTGGCGGTGGCGACCACGGGCACACCGGCAAGCAAGGCACTGGCCGTCCTGTTGGATGACTTGCACACACTGAATGCGTCCAGGGTGTTGGGCACCACCACGACCGCTGCCAGGGAGAGTTGCTGCTTGATCGACGCCGGAGACCACTCGACATAGGTGGAAGGAATACGCAGCGGCGCGATATGCTGCTCATACTTCGCACGGTGGTTCGACACAAGCACCAGCTCCACATTGAACTCGGTGGCGATGGTCTCCAGGGGTGCGCGAATTTCCAGCAGGTCCAGCATGCCGAACCGCGCGTGGGGCGCCCCATGATTGCCAAACCACAGGATGCGTTGTGCGGCAGGATCGGCCTGGCGCTGCACTGCCGCCACCACAGGCCCCTGCCCGGGCCGGGCACGCACCGACCGGCGCACCGCGTCAAAACGCCGGTAGGCACGCTTGGCCCAGGTTTTCCAATGCAGTTCGCGGACGGCCCGGTGGGCCAGGCGCTTGGTCAGCGGCACCATGGCGGCAGAACGCAGGGTTTGTGCGCGTCTGACAAGCCGCATGACGCGTCTGCGGATCTTTTGGGCCAGACTCTTTCGCTGACCTACGATCGCCTTGGCCAGCCGGCTGCGCATCTGCTCCATGGCATCAGGGGTTTCCAGCCCGTCCGCAACCACATGCACCGGCACGGGCGTATCCAGCCGGCTTCGGACTGCCTGCGCCAGTGGCTCGGTGGTGACGACCAAGGCACTGGCCATCCGTGCCATGGCAAGGAACATGTGTGCCGGAGACGTCCTGGGGGCCAATGCCGACGCGCCGTAGCTGGAGATGAAGATGTTGTCGCACAGGTCGAGGACCACCGGTATGCCGCGCGCAACTGCTTGTTGGGCCAATGCAAAATCGTCCGAACTGAAGCTCTTGACGATGACCAGCAGGTCGAGCCCCAGCAGTTGTTCGCTGCCCGCGTCGGAAAACACCCGGCACTGGAACCCGTCGTGCTCCAGCGCCAGCAGCGGCAACATGGCCCGGTAGCGAACACTCGCCATGCTGAACGAGAGCGAGGCGACCTTCCAGCCGACGGTGGGTTTAGAGTGAGGCGCGGTCATCGCATCGGTTTCTCGGCGATCACCAACTGGTCGAGGAACAGGTCGGGGTTGCGGGGCAGGAGCCGGCCGAGCAGCAGCCCGAGCAGGCTCAGGGGTGCAAAAAACACCACGCAGACCACCAGGTTCAACAGGCGGCTGCGGCTGCGGCTCACCTTGAAGAAGTACGCAATGGCGAGTTGTACCAGAACCGAAAAGTCGTCCAGCAGTTTGCGCTGCTCCAGCACCCGCAAACCGTTGCGTTCAAGTAGCGCTCGCAGGCCGAAACTGGAGTAGCGGGCGAAGTCGTGGGGCTGCTCATGCTCGTCCCAGACAAACGGGATGGTCAGCAGCAGCTTGCCGCCCGGTTGCAGCACGCGCCAGATTTCCTGAACGAACGCTTCCGGCTGGAACACATGCTCCAGCACCTGATTGCACAACACCGACTGGTACTGCGCATCCGGGAACGGAAACCGCTTGCCGTCGTAAAACGCATCGGCCACGCCGCGCTGGCGCGCCACTTCGCTGTCGATGTCCAGGCCCACATACGACTCCACCGCAAACAGGCTGCGGTAGGGCTTGGAGCCGCAGCCGACATCGAGCAGTGGCCCGTGCAGGTGTCCCGCAAAGGAGGCGATCGCCCCCCACAAGCTCCTGCGCGCCAGGAAGAACGGGTTGATGAAGAGCCCCAGGACACCCGGGTGGTACTGCTCCGCGTAGTAGGCGCGCCGCAAACGTTCGATCATGGTTGCGCCTCGCAAATCAGGCCGGAAAACTCGAAGCGGAACCGCTCCCGGGTGGTGAAGACGCCCTCCTCGCTGGCAAATCCGGTGAGCAGTCTCCAGTGCCTGGCCAGCAAAGCCAGCAAGCGATCTTCCGAAAATATCCGGCACGGGTAACTCGCCCGGTAGATCTGCGCCGGCACCGTCTGCACACACAGCCGGTCGCGCTCGGATCGGGACATGGGCGTGCGGTCGATCACGAGGGTGGTCGCGCCGGAACCCGCCAGCGTCGCGAGAAGCTGGCATGGGTCCTCCAGATACTGCAGCACACTGGACAACAGCACAACGCAGGGTTGCCCCCACCAGGGCACGGCTTGCAACGTCGGGGCAAACGTCAGCACCTCGGTGGTGAATTCGCGTTGACCCGCCTCGACAAAGTGGGCCTGCTCCACCACGCACCACTGCACACGCGCAAGTCCATCCAGAAAAGGCCTGTTCTGCCGATAGGTGCTTCCCAGCGATCCGCCGAAGTCGATGACACGCAAGCGCCCCTGGTCCAGCGCCGCCGCGCGCAGCAAGGCGGCCAGTATCGGGTAGGAGTAGGCCGGTTGTTCGAAAAGGACGGAGTCGCGCTCGTAGGCCGCCTTGCCGGCCACCACCTGGCGTGTCGCGTCTGCCACGCGCCGCAGGATATCGTCGGCGTCATAACCTGTCGCCGCCCGGCTGGCCTCGGACCACGATGCATAGTCGCCGGAAAAACGGATACCGCCGCCGGACACCCGACGCAATTCGTCCACCAAGGCCGGCGGCAGGACGCGCTTGAGTTTCTGTCGCAGACCGCCCGTCATCTTCGCAAGGGCCGAACGACCCGCCGCAGTATTCTCTGGAACAGGCCTTCCCGACTGCTCCGGAAAAAATCAACAAACGCCGCGCGCCCAGCAGCCGAGGGTTCCAGCGCGATCCGTTCGACTTTCACCGGCCCCGGATCCGGCACACCCGCGTACACCTCGGTCGGTGCGCAATGGGTGCCGCTGTTGTCGTTGCCGATGTTCTCCACCAGGCTGCGCCCGGGATACAGCGTGAGCATCTCGCGCAGGAAACAGGAAGCATGCCAGCGGATGGCCCAGGAATCGTTGCGACCGGCGATCTGTCCCCGCAGCATGCGGGTGTAGGGGTAACTCTCGTCAAGGTCGAAGGCATGGCACAAACCGCGCTCGCGCAGTTGTTGCAACAAGGCTCGGCCATCTGGATTGAAATGCGCCCAGGCGCGGGACCAGGTCGCCCAGCCCCAGCAGTCCGCCCCCTGCATAAAAAACGTCGGCGGCAGTTCCGTCCTGACCGGGTAGCAGTAGCCATGGATGCTGGCCACCTGCGGGTCATCCTGGTAACAGGCCAAGGCGCTGTTCATAAAGGCAAGGAAGTGCGGCGACACCACCAGGTCATCCTCCATGACAATCACGCGGTCATTGTCCCGCAGGGCTGCTGTCACGCCTTCGATTATCGAGCGCGCCAGGCCCAGGTTTGCGTCGCGGTATACCCGCGTGACAGACGCAAAACCTGCAATCGACGCGACGTACTGCCGCACCGCATCAACGCCGGCGCGGTGCGCAGGTGATCTCGCAGCGTCGCAAAACACCGTGAGGTGGGTCGCCGCTGCTTCGGGATTGCGCAACAGCGATTCCACAGTGCGCGCGAGGTGGTCGGGTCGCGTGAAGCAGAACATGACCACCGGGGCCAGCGACACAGGCGAGTTCATGCAGCCTCCTGTGCAGCGCCCATGCTTCGGACAACAACCGCCAACGCCCCAACCGGCGCTCTGATGTCAACACCATGGAGCACAAAAACATCGGCGCCATCTCGCACCTGCGGGCCAACGGTGCGCGCCATGATCGCCTTCGCGAAGGCCCCCCGCGCAAAATCCGCGGAAACAGTCACTCCCCGCCCCTCTCGCTGGCTTGCGCGATGCAGGAACAAAACGGTCTCACATCATCTCCGGGTTCGTATTCAGTCTCATGACCGCATTTCTTGACCAAACGAAATTTCATTTGCCCCGGGAACCAGATCGTCGGCACCTGCCCCAAAAATGAGGCCCACATGCTGAACGTGGAGCCGGATGCGATCAACACTTTGTGGTTGGAAATAAGCAGGATGTCCTCAATGGCATTGTTGCCCTGGACACGCCGCACCTTGTACAAGGCAAGCAAGGGGGCAAGCTCGCGGTCTTCGGCATCGGAAAACACATTGACCTGCGTATTCTCCCCCAGATACTTGCGGATCGCCTCGACTGCGGCGACATACCATTCGATGGGCTGTCTGCGATTGGCACCACCACCCTTGCTTAGCTGCTGGTCGACATCCGAGAAGTCGCCATACCGCACATGCACAGCTATCGATGCCGCACCGTCACATGCGCGCTCCAATTGGGGTACGCGATTCACCACGAGCATCGCCATCAACTCTTCACGCAGGTACTTCGAATGGTCCAGTAGCCCCTCGAACAACTGCCCCAGCCCGCTAGTCTCGATCACGTCACCCTGGCCAGCCCGCGCCAGCATTTGCTCGGGCACGCGATTGCGGAACAGCAAAGTCAAGAGACGCCGCAGTCCCGTGACCTCAGTCGGCAGCGCACGAAACAGCGAGAAATAGCTTCTGTTATCGATTTCCCCCCGCATCAAAGGCCCTAGCTTCAGTTGGGGCCAGGTAGGCGGCACGAACTGATACCCATGCTGCCGCGCCAACAGCTTCGCCCGCGCCCATGGAAACAACAGATTTCCCAAACCCGGGCCCCCCAACCTGAAATACAGGAAGTCCCATTTACTTAACTTTGGATAGCAGAATTCCATACACTTTTGGAATATGTTTGCGGTATATGAATACGTAGTAGGCCAACACAAACAGCAAGCCCACAAACATGGACAGCGCCGCGCCGATCTGTTCATACTTCGGGATCAAAAGGGCATAACACACCAGGGCCACACCCCCACCCACAAGCTGCGCCCGGACCACGTCGAGGTACTTGCTGGTCATCGAAAGAACGCCTCCGACGATGATCAGTATCGAATTCACGATGTGTGCGACAGCCAAGACCAGCATGGTCTGCTTGGCTGCCACGAAGACAGGATCAATCCATGCAAGGATGAATTCGCCGAATAGCCATAACAAAGCGCAACATGTGACAGCAGCAGCAAAACTCGCGCCGATCGCGCCTGTGGCAATCTTGATGATAAGACGCATATCAGACTTCTCGAAGGCCACGGCAATTCGTGGCTGAATCAGAACGCTCAATATCATCGGGATAAATATGACGGCGCGCACCAAATTACAGGCCATGTTGTAGGCACCAAGCTCCACCGGATCAATATACGCCCCCAGGATGAGGGTGTCCATCTGGAAAAAGACAAAGCTCAACAAGCCTGCGAACATAAAACCGAAGTGCGCCTTGACCCCATAGTGCTCGTTTGCCGAAGGCCCGGCACGTTCCGCACGATCCGGCGCAGCCACCGAAGTCAACTGGTACAGAAGCAGCGATGCCAGATAAAAAGAAAGACTGTACGAAATGACAATCGCCGTCGCGTTGACATGGTGGGCTGACACCAGCACCACGGCAACAGCTGCCATCAATCCATTGCGGGCCACCGCATCGAAAGCGTCCGCCATGGCCGGACGGCCCATCCCCCGCGCAAACGCCACGAGTATCTGGAACAAAACTGCGCCGACCGAAGCACCGCAAATCAGGCGCCAATCCAGCACCGGCAGTCCCGTGCGCCACTCGGAAACGGCGACATACACCAGCCACAGCAACAGACACGTCGCCAAAGTGGAAACAAGCCCGTTGCGCAGGTATTGCAGGCGGATGCGACGCATGGCTGCCTCCCCACCGCCGCTGTTCAGGACAAGGGCTGCCGCCTTGAGCGCCAAGGTATCCAGCCCCCCTTTGGACAAGATCATCACCAGGGAGCATAAGGTCACAAAGAAGACATACTCCCCGTAGGCCGCGGCGCCAAATTCAGCCACGAGCCAGATCTGCAGCCAAAGCGCGGCAATCACGGCTGCGGCCCTGATGGCCGCCATCTGGACAATCTTCTTGCTAAAGAGAAAGTACATGCCAGCCCACTGCGTACGCTCTGCGCCTAGCGCAGACTTGCATTTTGCGGCTTGAAATAGATGGCCGTATCGGTCACGCCAGAACTGGTCCAGTGATAACGCCACGGCTTGATCGTCCGGGCGATCTCGGCCCAGACCGCGCCATCAGGCCCCATCGCATGCGACCTCGAATCGGGCGACACGGAGTTGCTGGGCAAGTGACGGTTTACATTGTCAATGATCAACATCCCGCCTGGACGAAGGAGCCGGATGGCTTCGCGTGCGCAGACATCACGGCACACCCCGTCGATCAGGACAAAATCAAAATGCCCCTCTTCATATTGCGCCGTGAGGCTCTGGATCGCCGCCTCGATGCTGCGCGGGTCGTTCACATCGCCATCCAAAAAACGATAGTCGACATTTGGCTGCTTCTTCTGCGCCAGTGATTCGGACACCTGCCTGTGCCAGTCCCGGTTGTGTTCAGCGCTCACCAGCCAACTAACACGGGCCGCAAACCACAGTGTGCTGCGCCCGCTACCGAATTCAAGCCCGACGTCGCTGGGTCGGAGGTAGGTCTGCAAGAATTTGTTGGCATCCTCGGTTAACCAAGGCAGATCCCGGGCTCGACGCTGGTAGGCGATCTCCTTCAATCTCGCCGCAATGTAGCGGAGCGTCCAGTGGCTGACTTTTTTCATTCAATATTTCGGGAACTTCAATTCGGATTGCTTGGTAAAGACAAATATGCCGAGCGCATAGTGCATCTTTTTCAGAGACTGTATGTCTGTCAAAGGGTCGGTTGACTCAACGACGGGTTGGTCTTTCGCAATCCATGCCAACCCCTCCAGTACAAAGCCGGTTTTCTTGGCCAACTCCACCATGCGCTCCGGACAAAACACGCGATTGGCGTTAAATTCTATGCGCTCCAACCCGATCGGTACCGAAAGATACAGACGGCCCGACAGCTTCAGCAGCTTGGCGATGTTTTGCAGTCCCTTGACATGCCCCTCAGGGTCCAGGGGATCGCCATAACGCCCCAGCCCGAAATGCTCCAGTGCGTGCAGGCAGGAAATCGAGTCGCAATAGTTTTCCATCGTGACCTTGCTGCTCATCATGTCCATGCGCATGAAGACCACCCCGGGGATCACCGCCTGGATAGGCCGTATATCGATGACCTCGATTTCACGGTAACTTGCAACATGCGCCACAAACCCGTCAAACCTCGATCCGATATCGACGTGCCTCACCGGCTTGGCCCGGTAAATCATTCTCGCAACATACAGGTCCTGCCAGAAGTATTCCCCCTTGGCCGTGCCTCCTTCTTCCTCGCGGTCATGGAGGCAGGGTTTAAGCACGATTTTTTGCGTGGTCCCTTTCCTGAATTCATTCCAATCCTGAAAAAATTTTGGCAATGCCAAAAGGGCCCGCCCCAGGCGTCCGAGATCCATACCCAACTGCGCCGACAGAAAACTGTTTATCTTGCGGATCATGGTCAACACGCGTTTTGATCTCCCATCAGGAGTCGACACTCTGAAAAAACTTGACAGCCGCGCTCGACATCTTTAGCCGAGTGCCCCACTGAAATCGGGTAAACGATGTGCAAGATGCCCTTCATGCCCACTTGCCGATGCGCAACGGATAGGCAATTTAGCCCGATTGGGTCATCTATTGCCCCAAGAGAGGTCACCACTGTTGCCCCACTGTTGCCCCACTGTTGCCCCATTGTCGCCGAGTGGCAACGTCAGCTTTCGGACTCACCCCTTGCCCAAGTGTTGCAACTTCTCTGCCTCGGTCTTGTCTGGCCCGATCTTGTTGATGACCGTGTTGGCCAGGTCGGAGACCCGGCCCATTGATGTCAAGTGCCAAGTCAAACTGCCATCAAGTTGTTGGCGCTCCGGTTGGCCCAACCTTTGCCGAAGGCGCGCCAGGTGGTCAGGGAAGCCATGAACTGGAAGCTGGGGCCGGTGGGCCTCGCAGCAGTTAACGCGCTGGGGACGGCAACCAGCGCTCCAAGCGTTTGGGGGCAACCACACCCGCATCGCCCGAACAGGCGGTCCGCTGCATCCAACGGACAGCACAAGCGCGTGTGGCGACTTGCGGAAAGCAAATCACCTGAAAATCGACTTCGGCCGCGGAAAACCAGCAGCAAATGGGTGCTACAAGAGTTCCCCCTAAAAGTGAATCCCCCGCATCATCTGCTGCATCGCCACCGCCTCCGGCGACAGTTGCTGCTTGACCGGCTTGTCCCCCGGTTTCGCCCCCTTGGCCGCGGTGGAATCCGGGAACATCCGGAAGCTGGTGTTCATGGCGATCTGCGCCACACGCGGCAGCAAGGCGTGCAGCACCTGGCCGGTGATGCCCAGGCGGGTGGCGATACGCACCGGCTTGAAGATGCAGGCCTGCGCCACCATGTCGGCGGCTTCTTCGGGCGACAGGGTGGGCACGTTGTTGTACAGGCCGGTGGGCGCGATCATCGGTGTGCGTACCAGGGGCATGTTGATGGTGGTGAACGAAATGCCCTGGTCGGCAAACTCGCTGGAGGCGCAACGCGTCCAGGCGTCCAGCGCGGCCTTGGAGGCCACGTAGGCAGAAAACCGCGGTGCGTTGGTCAACACGCCGATCGAGCTGATGTTGACGACATGGCCCTTCTTCTTGGCCACCATGCCCGGCAACACACCCATGGTCACACGCAGGCAACCGAAATAGTTCAGCTGCATGGTGCGTTCGTAGTCGTGAAAACGGTCGTAACTCGACTCGATGGCGCGCCGGATGGAGCGGCCGGCGTTGTTGATGAGGAAATCGACCCCGCCGTGGTTGTCGTGCAGCAGCTTGGTGAAACGGTCGCAATCGGCCATGTCGGCGATGTCCACCGGGTAGGCCACGAAGTTGTAAGCTTTGGCCTTGGCCTCCTTGCAGGCCTCTTCCAGCTTGTCGGCGTCGCGGCCGCAGATGATGGTGGTGGCACCGGCCTCGGCGAACTTGTGTGCGGCGGCCAGGCCGATGCCCGACGAACCACCGGTGACCAGCACCACCTTGCCGGCCACCGTGCCGCGCAATGAGCGGTCGATGTGCAGGTCGGGGTCGAGGTGGCGCTCCCAGTAGTCCCACAGGCGCCAGGCATAGTCGTTCAGGTTGGGGCACTGCACGCCCGAGCCCTTGAGCATGGCCAGCGTGTCGCGGCAATCGAAGCGGGTTGGGTAGTTCACGAAGGTCATCATGTCCGGCGGCACGCCCAGGTCCTTCATGACCGCGTTGCGCACCCGGCGCACCGGTGCCAGCGCCATCAGGCCCTTGGTGATCGAGCGCGGGATGAATCCGAACAAGGCCGCGTTGACGAACAGGTTCATCTTGGGAGCATGTGCGGCCTTGCTGAAGATGTCGAGCACGTCGCCCACACGGTACCCGACCGGGTCGACCAGGTGGTAACACTTCTTGGCAATGCCGGTCTTGTGGCTGATCACATCCAGCGCGTTGACCACGAAGTCCACCGGCACGATGTTGATGCGGCCGCCCTCCAGGCCCACCGACGGCATCCAGGGTGGCAGCAGCTGGCGCATGCGCTGGATCAGCTTGAAGAAGTAGTAAGGGCCGTCGATCTTGTCCATCTCGCCGGTGCTGCTGTCACCCACCACCATGGCCGGGCGGTACACCGACCACGGCACCTTGCACTCCTTGCGCACGATCTTTTCGCTCTCGTGCTTGGTCATGAAATACGGGTGTTCGCAGTTCTCGGCCTCATCGAACATGTCTTCGCGGAACACGCCCTCGTACAGGCCGGCGGCGGCAATCGAGCTGACATGGTGGAAGTGCCCGGCGTCGATGGCCTTGGCAAGTTCGACCGTGTTGCGCGTACCCTCGATATTGACGGCGATCTGGCTCTCCTCGTCGGCGCTGAGATCGTAGACGGCTGCCAGGTGGTAAAAATGGTCGATTTTGCCCTTGATGGCCTTGATCGCCTCGGCCGAGACTCCCAGTTTGCGGGAGGTGAGGTCGCCGTAGACCGGCACCACACGTGCCGCAGTGGCGCCCCAGAATTCACGCAGGCCGGCCACCTTGTTTTCGCTCGCCCGGCGGATCAGGAAGTGCACCACCGAGCCCTTGCGCTCCAGCAGCTTCTTGACCAGTCGTTTGCCGATGAAACCGGTCGCGCCGGTGACGAAATACTGCATGTGGGGTCTCCCGTTTGCAAATCGAAAGTATGAATCTGGTTGCGCCAGCCATTCTTGCCCAAAATCAACGCGGATTGATTCAGCACAAACCCGCGCCCAAGGCGTGGCGACACCAGCAGGTTTTAGTGGCGCCCACCTACACGGCCGGTGCCGGGCTACGTACAGTACCGCCGACGCACCGGGCGGCATGATGCCCATCACGGTGTGGCTTTCAAACCCGACACGAGGAAACATCCATGGTCACGAAAATGAAAAAAGACGCACCCACCCAGGCAGCTGGGGCCCACGTTGGTGGCTCGGTGAAGGATTCTGCGCAACAGATCTGGCAGGCCGGGCTGGGCGCATTCGCCAAGGCCCAGGCCGAAGGCACACGGGCCTTCGAGGCCCTGGTCAAAGAAGGCACGACACTGCAGCGCAAGACCCAGGCCGCCGCCGAGGAAAAAATCTCCGAAGCCACCAGCCGCATGAGCAACATGGCCACCGACATCTCGTCCAAGGCCTCGGGCCAGTGGGACAAGCTGGAAACCATCTTTGAAGAGCGGGTCGCCAAGGCGCTGAACAAGTTGGGGGTGCCGTCCGCCAAGGACATCAGCGCCCTGATCGCACGCATGGACGAACTCAACCTGAGCGTGCAAAAACTCTCGGGCGCTGCTCCGGCCAAGGCCAGACCGGCGGCACCCCGCAAGGCTGCAGCAAAAAAGAGCTCCGCGGCTGTGGCTCCCAAGGCGGTGGCACCGAAGGCGCCCGCACCCAAAACGCCAGTTCCGAAAACGCCAGTTTCGAAAACCCCGGCATTGAAGACGGCCGCGCCGATGCCCGAAGAACCAACTGCGGCCAAGGAAGTCGCCAAACCGGCAGTCAAACGCAGGCCGGCGCGCAAGACGGCCTGATCGGAGACCATCCGGCGCTGTACGTCCATATGGCAGCGGCACTTTTGATGCAAGGTGCCCCGGCACCTTTTTTTGATCCTGCGCAATGCACCGTCCCGTCACCGATTCAATGCTGCAATGCAAAAAGTCGATTTGCACGCCTACCCCACTACACTCCACTTTCATGAACCGGACAAACTCCCAGGCACGCCGGCCACGCACCGTGCTCGCCCTGGCTGGCGGCGGCCCGCTCGGGGCCATCTATGAAATCAGCGTCTTGAGCGCACTGGACAACCCCAAGGCCCACCTGTGCGCCCCGCCACGGGCGCCCACGGCAATCGGACGCGCCATCGCGTCGCTCGAAGAGGTGATGGACGACCTCGGCCACCCCGCAAGGCACGTGGCGCACGCCCGCTGACAGCCATGGTCAAGAAGGCTCCCCGGCGCACCGCCGAGCGCATCCTGGAGGTCACGCTCGAGTTGTTCAACCGGTTTGGCGAGCCCAATGTGTCGACCACATTGATCTCTGCCGAACTCAACATCAGCCCGGGCAACCTGTATTACCACTATCCGGCCAAAGACGAGCTGATCAACTCCCTGTACGACCGCTTCGAGCGCTCCCTGGGCGAATTGCTCAACGCCAGCGATGATGTGCGCGACGTCGAGGACGCCTGGTTCTTCATGCATTCGCTGTTCGAACTCATCTGGCAATACCGCTTTTTGTACCGCGACCTGAACGACCTGCTGTCCAAGAACCGGCGCCTGGAAACCCATGTGCAGACCATGCTCAAGAACAAGACCCGTTCCATCCGGGCCATGCTCGACAGCATGATCCGCTCCGGCGCAATGCGCATGGATTCACGCGATGCGGAACCCACAGCGACCAGCATGGTGGTGGTGTTGACCTACTGGCTGAGCTTCGAATACGTGCGCGACCCGCGCAAGGCCCTCGAGCCGGAGAGCGCTCAGGCCGCGCTGTTGCGGGGTGCGCACCATGTGCTCAATCTCCTGGTGCCGTACCTGGAGCCGGGGCAACGCATGCACCTGGTGACTTTGGTGGGCGCATACGGCGGCCCGGTCAAGTAAAGTGGCACCTGCATGGCAGGTTCCGAGTACCAATTGGCGCAGACCAAGCACACCGAGGAGACCGAGATGGGCAAATGGACCTTGTTTCCGTATGCTGGCGACTACCAGTTTGATGCAGCGAGCGTCAAGAAGCACTGGTCCCGTCTGCATTGCGGCGACGCAGAACCCCTGCCGGGCGACCGGCGGCTGCTCGACGCATGGGCGCTGTTCCACAACGGCGAGTTCCAGAATGCGATGGACGCCGGGCTCAAGATCGGCCTGCGCGGCGTCACACTGGCCAACAAGGCCGCCTGCGTCTACGCCACCTACCTGGAGCAAACGGAAAAGAGCCGGCTGGACATGTACCGCGAAGTCGCTGAGCGCGCCGAGGCGCATACCGCACAGGACCCTGGCAACCCCAACGCCTACTATTGGCAGGCCTACGCCCTTGGGCGGTACTGCCAGGGTATCAGCGTGGCCAAGGCCCTGGCACAAGGCCTGGGAGCCAAGGTCAAGTCGGCCCTGGAACACACCATCAAATTGCAGCCGCGCCATGCAGACGCCCACATCGCGCTGGGGGCCTTCCACGCAGAAGTCATCGACAAGGTGGGCACACTCATCGGCGGCATGACCTACGGCGCCCGCAAGGACATCGGGCTGACGCTGTTCCAGGAGGCAATGCGGATCAACCTGGAGTCCGCGCTGGCGATGGTCGAATACGCGAACGCACTGTTGATGCTCGAAGGCGACCACCGCATGACGGAAGCCACGCGGCTGTACCAGCAGGCGGCCGCCTTCAAGCCGCTGGATGCCGCCGAACGGCTCGAAGTGGAAATGGCGAAGGCAGAGTTGGCAGAATGACCCTGCGCCCGCTCACTCCCCCCAGGGCAGCATCAGCGTCACCAGCGACAACTTGGCGAACTCCGGCTCGAAACCGTCGATGATCTTCTGCGGGTCAGGGCACAAGGTGCCGTCGGTGATCACACCAAACTGCACCCCGCCGGCATAACTGAGGATCGACACACCCAGACCCACGGTGCCGCTCTGGGGCACCCAGAACAGGTTCTGCTCCACCGTGGCGCCGAGGAACTTGACCTTCTCGCGCGGTCCCGGCACGTTGGTCATCACCGCGGTGGTCTTCTTGGAGAACAGGTTGAGCATGGCGTCTTGCGCCGGTTTGATCAGCAGGCCCGCGACAGCCAGCAAACCAAACGCCATCAGCGGCTGCATGCTGCCCTTGAGCTGGCCCATGCGCCGGCGCACCTCGTAGACCCGTTCGACCGGGTTGTCCAGGCCGATGGGCAGCACCACTGGCGCCAGGCCGAAGCGGTTGCCAAGCTTGTAGGTTTGCTCGGCCGGGCGCAGGTTGACCGGCACCATGGCGCGGATTTCCTTGCCCGTGACGGAGTCACCATGGCCACGCAGGTAGTTGGCGATGGCGCCGGCGACGCAGCTCAGGAGCACGTCGTTGATCGAGCAGTTCAGTGCCTTGCCGACCGCCTTGACCTCGTCCAGCGGGATCGGCCCGCACCAGGCGACGCGTTTGGTATTGCCCGGGGTGCCCTTGAGCCGGGTGTGGGAGTCGTCCGGCATCAGCGCCAGGGCCGCCGCATCGCGCACGACCTGGTAGGCCATGCGGGCCATGTCGGCCGAACCGGCCAGGCCTTTGTCCATGCTTTTTTGGGGTTCCATCAGCATGTCCAGCGCACTCACGGCGCCGCTGCCGGCGCTGTCGAGCGCCTTGACGGCCACGTCGGTGAAAGGCTTGATGAGGGTGTCGGTGATCCAGTCTTCGGCTGCTTCGAGCCCCTCACGGTGCGGCTTGCCGCGCTTGCGCTCCGGCGGCGCCGTGCCACCGTCGACCAGCGACTGCGTCACGCCGATCAGGGCGATGCCGTCGGCGATGCAATGGTGGATACGCACCATCATGGCCGAGCCGCCCTGGTAGTTCTCGATCAGGTGAAACTGCCACAGGGGGCGGTCCTTGTCGAGCGGGGTCACGGCGAGTTCGGCCAGGCGGTCCTGCAAGGCCTCCTGCTCGCGCCCTTTCGGCTTGCGCTTCAGGGTGTCGGTGACCACATGGCGCTCGATATCGAAATCCGCGTCGCGCACCCAGGTCGCACCCGCTGCGTCCTGCACCACGCGCTGCATGAAACGCGGGTATTTCAGCAGCCGTTCCTCGATCCGCTGGCACAGGTCGGCGTAGCGGATGGCGGGCTTCAACACCCAGACACCGACGATCATCATCAGGTTGCTGGGGGAATCCATGCGCAGCCAGGCGGTGTCCACCTTGCCCATGCGCTCCCCACTGAGGCCCAGCGTGCCGCTGACTGCATCCTTGACGTTGTCGCCCACCTGCCGCGCGACCTTGCGGGCGTTGATCCGGGTCACCATGGTCGTGTCTCCTGCCACGCGGGCAATGAAAGCGGGGCCTCGCGGCGTCCGGTTGAAATCGATGCCCGTTATTGTGGCGTCAAAAGGGGGCTTAAGATACTGCGCATATACCCGCACCGGGCCGCGCCACCGACCCGGCTTGAACCACCCCCGATGGAGCACCCATGGCCGACCTGAAAATGAAGTTCGAAGCCGCCGCCGCGAATTCGAAGAACCTGAGCGAGCGCCCCGACAACGCCACCCTGCTCAAGATCTACGCGCTCTACAAGCAGGGCAGTGGCGGCGACAACACCGACAAGAAGCCCGGTTTCGGCGACATGGTGGGACGCGCCAAGTGGGACGCATGGAACGGCCTCAAGGGCACCTCGCAGGACGACGCCATGCAGCAGTACATCGACCTGATCGAATCGCTCAGCTGATCACGCCACGCGCGCGCAGCGCGTCGATCTGCTCCGGGGTGACTCCCACCTCGCGCAGCACCGCCTCGGTGTCTTGCCCCAGCGCCGGCGCATTGCGGCGGTGGTTGCCGGGAGTGCGCGACAACTTGGGCACGAAACCGGGCACGGTCATGCTGGTGCCATCCGACAGGTCCACCGAGGCCAGCATGCCGCGCGCCGCGAAATGCGGGTCGGCCGCGATGTCGGCCACGGTGTAGATCCGGCCCGAGGGCACGCTGGCCTGCTCCAGCGCCGCCATCACCTGCATTACAGGCAATGTCTGCGCCCAGGCGCCGATGGCAGCATCGATCTCCTGCACCCGCAACACCCGCCCGGCGTTGTCGGCCAGGGCCGGGTCTTGCCCAAGGTCGTCACGGCCGATGGCGTGCATCAGGCGCTTGAAGATGCTGTCCCCGTTACCGGCGATGATGGCGTAGGCGCCATCGGCGCAGCAATAGGCATTGGTGGGCGCAATTCCCGGCAAGGCGCTGCCGGACGGGCCGCGGACAGCACCAAAGGCGCTGTACTCGGGCAACAGGCTTTCCATGCAGTTGAACACGGCCTCGTACAGGGCCACGTCCACCACCTGGCCCAGCCCCCGGGGCGCATCCGGTGTGCGCGTCTGATGGCGGTGGTGCAGCGCCATCAAGACCCCGATGACACCATGCAGGGATGCCAGCGTGTCCCCGATGCTCACCCCGGTGCGTACCGGCACCCGTCCGGGCTCGCCGGTGAGGTGGCGCAGCCCACCCATGGCTTCAGCCACAACACCGAAGCCGGGACGGTCGCGGTACGGGCCGCTTTGCCCGTAACCGCTGATGCGCAGCATGATCAGGCCCGGGTTGGCCGCCTGGAGCACCTCGGGCCCCAACCCCCAGCCCTCCATCGCGCCGGGACGGAAATTTTCGATCAGCACATCGGCCTGCACCGCCAGCTTGCGAACGATTTCCTGCGCCTCTGGCTGGCGCAGGTCGAGCGCCACCGACTGCTTGTTGCGCGACTGCACCTGCCACCAGACCGAGGTTCCGTCCTTGAGCAGGCGCCATTTGCGCAGGGGGTCGCCCCCTGCTGCGCCGCCGCTGGCCGGTGGCTCGATCTTGATCACATCCGCGCCGAAGTCGCCCAGCGTCTTGGCGGCGAACGGGCCCGCAATCAGCTGGCCGAGCTCGATCACCCGCAATCCCTTCAGTGGGCCGGTCGCGGGCATCATTTCTTCGCTCCCCCGGCCTTCTTGGTCGCCGGTTTGGCCTTGGCCTTTTTGTCTGGATGGGCGTGGGCATGCGTGTGCGCAGGCGCGTGCGCGTGCGCGTGCGCGTGGGGCAGCAGGGCATCGAGCATGGCGACGATTTCGGACTCGATGCGCCCCTTGAATGCGCCAAGCAAAAAACCCAGCCGCGCACCAAGTTCAAACTTGTCCTTGGTGACATGCAGTTCGCCCTGCACGCCAGACCGCTTGAAATGGACCAGGTCCGCGGTGCGCCCCTCTTCGTAGCTGCACTCCATGCCGAAGTCCTTCTCAACCTGCTCGGCCCACTCGAACGCGATTCTGCGCGCCTTTGCCAAGCCCAGCGCGTGCTCGCGCAGTATGTGTAGATCAGCCACCGTAAATCCCCGTCTATTGCGTTGTGGTTGTAAGAATGCGTCTGCGTTCGGGCGCAGGCCGGTCTGCAAGGTGCCGTACCGCATCATAAAACGCCCGCCAGTCACGGCCCTGGCGCTCGAACAGCGCCTCGAACCCCGGCACAAGTTCGTCGTAGGCGGCCTGCGCACCGAAGCTGGCATTGTTGGCCCTGGCCACCCATGGGTCGTAGCCAGCGTAGCCGCCCCATGCAGCCTTGAGGGCCGTATACCGCGCACGGAAGTCCGCCATGGCGGCCTGCTTGTCGCGCGCCAGCTGCTCACGGTCCGCAGTGCTTTCAGCCGGCCCGCGGTAGATCACCTGAAGGCGCTCGCGGGTTGCCAGCGCGAGGGCACGCAACTGCCTGCGCCGGGCGTCGAAATCGGCATAGTCAGTGCGCGCCCGGTCAGAGGCGCGCAGGGCCAGCCAACGCGCGCCGCCAAGCTGCTCCACGGCAGTGGCAAAGGATTCGTTGAACATGGTGTCATCCGCCACATACAGCACCTGATGGGACAACTCGTGAAACATCAGGCGGGCCAGTTCCCCCTCGGGAAGGCTCACGAAGGTATTCAGGAGCGGATCACCACCGGCCCAGTTCATCCACCCGAGCGTCGAATACGCGGGCACCCCGTAGACCGACACCTCCAGGCCCTGGGCCTGCAGCTGCTGCGCCAGCTCGCGCGCATCGGCTTCGCGAAAATAGCCCCGGTAACCGACACACCCCGCGACCGGGAAACACCAGGTCTTGAGGGTGAGGGAGAACTCGGGCGCAGCCACCACGTTCCACACCACCGCGCTGCGTTGAAGATCGGCATAACGGCGGTAACTGGCGTTGTCGGGCAGCGCCAGTTCGCTCACCGCGAAGTCCCGGATGCGCTGTGTCAGCGCGAGCCGCTCCTTGAGCAAGGGCGGCGCCTGCGGATCGGCCAGCCAGTCCGACACCGGCCGGGCGGCTTGCATCAACGCCACATGGCCGCTGACCGACTGCCAGTAATACCGTGTGTCGGCGCAACCACCCAATGCCAGTGCCAGCAGGACCAGTGCGAGCAGGCGCGCCTTCAGGCCAGGCTGCGTCTGATTCGGGCGAGCGGCAAGCGAACGGTTGCGGTGCATGGCCGCATTGTGCTGGAAAGAACGCGCGCGCCGGCTTGCCTTTGTGCGGTCAAGGCTCAAACTGCCGTATGCTGCGACGAGATGCCCCGTCTGACCCAAGCACCCAACTTCGCCATCGCCACGTTGTGGGCCGAGGCGCTCCAGAACCTGGGCGTCGCCACCAGCGTGCAGCGGCAGTACCTTGGCGGGGTGGCCGGGGAACTGCCCCCGGACCAGTGCCTGCCGGAAGTCTGGTTCACGCACCCTGAGCAGGAAGCCCGGGCACGCGAACTGCTGCACGACCTGCAACATGTGCCCCAGCGACGCTGGACCTGCGCCTGCGGCGAACTGGTAGAGGGCGGCTTCGAGCAGTGCTGGAACTGCCAGGCGCTGATGCCGGTGGCTTGAGCGCAGCACGGAGCTTGCCTGATGCGCTGCGGTGTCAGTCCGGCAACACCGCAGTCACCTCGATCTCGACCTTGGCGCGGGCTTCCACGAGCGCCGCAACCTGCACGCAGGTCATGGCTGGAAAGTTGCGCCCGATGATTTCCCGGTACACCTGGCCGAGTTCCTTGAGCCGGGCGTTGTATTCGACCCGGTCCAGGATGTACCAGGTCATGCGGACCATGTGCTCGGGGCCGGCACCGGCCTCGTTCAGCACTGCCACGATGTTGCGCAGGGCCTGCGCCGTCTGGGCGATGAAGTCATCGCTCTCGAACTGCTGCTGGCCATTCCAGCCGATCTGCCCGCCGACAAACACCTGCGTGCCGCGCGCGGCGACCCCATTGGCATAACCCCTGGCGGGAACCCATCCGGGCGGTTGGAGAAATCTCATGGTTGTTTGAGCCTGAAGCGTTGAAGTTTGCCGGTTTCGGTGCGTGGCAGCGACTGCACGAACTCGATCTCGCGCGGGTATTTGTATGGCGCGATGGATGCCTTCACATGGTCCTGCAATGCCCGCACCAGGGCCGCATCACCAGCCTGACCGCTCTTGAGCACACAAAAGGCCTTGACGACCATGCCGCGCTCGGCGTCCGGTTTGCCGATGACGCCGCATTCGGCAATCGCCGGATGGCGCAGCAGCGCGTCTTCGACCTCGGGCGCGCCGACGTTGTAACCGGCGGTGATGATCATGTCGTCGGTACGCGCCTGGTAGAAGAAATAACCGTCGGCGTCCTGCAGGAAAGCATCGCCGGGATGGTTCCAGCCATTTTGGACATAGGCCGCCTGGCGCGGGTCGTCCATGTACTTGCAACCGGTCGGGCCCTGCACCGCCAGCTTGCCCACAGTGCCCAGCGGAACCTCCACACCATTGTCATCGACCACTTTGGCCACATAACCCGGAACCACCTTGCCGATGGCGCCCCGGCGGACATCCTGCGGCGCGGCGGACACGAAGATGTGGAACATCTCGGTGGCCCCGATGCCATCGAGCATCTCGATGCCGCTCGCCTCCTTCCAGAGCTGGCGCGTGGCGTCGGGCAGCGCCTCGCCAGCGCTCACGCAGATGCGCAGGGGAGGCGGCGCTCCGCGCTCGGCGTGCAGGGCCTTGATGAAGGGCGCCATCTGGCGGTAGAAGGTTGGCGCGGTGTAACAGATGGTGGCACCCGACACGTACATCAGCTGCGCCATCGCCTGTGGCGTGTAGGGGATGTCCGGGAAGAAGACCGACGCGCCGGCCCACATCGGAAACACCAGCATGCCGCCAAGGCCGAAGGTGAATGCCAGTGGCGGAGAACCCATGACGATGTCGTCGGCCCGGGCCCGCAGCACATGGCGCGGCCAGGTCTCGCAGGCGGCGAGCAGGTCGCGGTGCGTGTGCACCGCCGCCTTGGGTTTGCCGGTGGTGCCGGACGTGAACGCCAGCATCGCGATGTCGGTGCCGGCCGTGGGACAGGCATCGAAACGCCCGCTCTTGCGCAAGGCCATGGCTTCCATCGAGGTGGTGGCCTCAACATCGCCCGAGTTGAAGACGACGATGCGACGCAGCACCGGCGCCTGGGCCTGTGCCAGCTGCAGCTCGTCCATCAGCTTCGCGTCGCACAGCGCCAGCACGGGTTGCGCCTTGTCGATGATGTCACCCAGTTCCTTGGCGCGCAGCAGCGGCATGGTGGCGACCGCCACCATGCCGGCCCGTGCCACCGCCAGCCAGACCAGCGCCATCCCGATCGAGTTGCCACCGCGCAACAACACGCGGTTGCCTGGCTCCAGCGCCAGATCCTGCACCAGCACCTGGTGGATCGCACACACACGCGCGGCCGCCTGCGCGTAGGTGAGCGTGAGCCCTGGAGAGCGCAGCATCGGGCGCTCGGCAAACCCCTTGTCGCCGGCACGGTCGAGCAGTTCGTGCACCAGGTTCAGCTGTTCCGGCAACTGCAGCTCGGGCAGCAGGTCGAAACGCAGGGCGGGCATGTCTGCGTCAACCGGCAGGCGGTCGTGGACAAAACGGTCGGTTTGGGCGGTGGGTGCCATAGCCTAGCCTTTCAGGACGGATTTGCCGATGATGAGTTGTTGCACCTCGGTCGCACCTTCGTAGATGCGCAGCGAGCGGATGTCACGGTACAGGCTCTCGACCTTGGTACCCACCTTCACGCCCAGGCCGCCATGCATCTGCAGTGCCATGTCGATCACGCGCTGCGCGTTCTCGGTGGCGGTCATCTTGGCCATGGCGGCCTGCGCCGAATAGGCCTGGGCCTGGGCCGGCGTGCCGGTACCGACACAATCGCGCAGCCAGGCGGCCCGGTAGGTCAGCAGCGCAGCGGCATCCACCAGTGCGGCCATCTCGCCCAGGCGCGCCTGCGTCAGCTGGAAGTCCGCCAGGCGCTGACCGAACATCGGGCGCCGTTGCGCGTAGGCGATCGCCTCCCGCAGGGCCCGGCGCGCCATGCCGAGGGCAGCGCCAGCCACAGAGGCACGGAAGATGTCCAGGGTCTGCATGGCCAGCTTGAAACCGCCGTGCAGCGCACCGAGCTGCGCCCCGGCGGGAATCCGGCAGGCGCGAAACTGCAGGGTGGCCAGCGGATGCGGCGCCATCACCGCAATCTGCTCCGAGCTGTCCAGGCCCGGGCTGTCGGCGTCGACGATGAAGGCGGTGATGCCACGGGTTCCGGCTGCAGTGTCCGTCTTGGCGAACACACAGTAGTAGTCGGCGATGCCGCCGTTGCTGATCCAGGTCTTGGTGCCGTCCAGCACCACCGTGCCATCGGCCTCGAACCGAGCCGTGGTGGACATGGCGGCCACGTCCGAACCGGCGTCGGGCTCGCTGAGCGCAAAGGCCGCGATCTTGTCGCCCCGCGCCACCGCACCCAGGTAGGCAGCCTGTTGGGCCGGGGTGCCGGCCAGCGTGATCGCCCCGCTGCCCAGGCCCTGCATCGCAAACGCAAAGTCGGCCAGCGGAGAGTGGAAGGCCAGCGTTTCACGCAAAATGACCAGGGCCCGCGAGTCGAGCTTTTCCAGGGCGCCGCCGAACGCTGCCGGCACGCAGTAACGCAGCCAGCCGTGATCGCCCAGCAGGCGCACCCAGTGGCGGCAGGCGCGCCGGTCGTCGGACTCGTCCACGTCCTGCTGCGGCGCCCAACCGGACAGGCGCGCAGCCAGGTCGCGATGGCCCGCGTCGAAAAATGGCAGTGCCAGATGGCCGGTGGGGGCTTGCATCGTTCAATCCCCGCCAAAGACCGGCTTCTGCTTCGCAGCGAAGGCGTTGTAGGCGCGGTGGAAATCCTTGGTCTGCATGCAGATGGCCTGGGCCTGCGCTTCTGCCTCGACCGCCTGCTCGATGGTCATGGCCCACTCCTGCTGCAGCATGGTCTTGGTCATGCCATGCGCAAAGGTGGGGCCGGCCGCCAGCTCTGCGGCCAGCGCCTGCGCCTTGGGCAGCAGCTCGGCACTGTCGTGCAGGGCGTTGAAGAAGCCCCAGGCAAGGCCCTCCTGGGCATTCATGGCGCGGCCGGTGAACAAGAGTTCGCTGGCGCGTCCCTGCCCGATCACGCGCGGCAACAGCGCGCACGCGCCCATGTCGGCACCGGCCAGGCCGACCCGCGTGAACAGGAACGCGGTCTTGGTGGCAGGTGTGCCAAAACGCATGTCGCAGGCGAGCGCCATCATCGCGCCGGCCCCGGCGCAGATGCCGTCGATCGCACCAATCACAGGTTGCGGGCAGTTGCGCATGGTCTTCACCAAGTTGCCTGTCATGCGGGTGAACGCCAGCAGTTCGGGCATGCTCATCTTGGTGAGCGGGCCGATGATCTCGTGCACGTCGCCACCGGAGCAGAAATTCCCCCCGGCACCGGTGACCACCACGGCCTTGACGTCGGTGCTGCGCCCGAGCGCCTCGAACAGCTGGCCCAGCTCGGCGTAGGACTCGAAGGTCAGCGGGTTCTTGCGTTCTGGTCGGTTCAGCGTGACGGTGCCCACCGCGCCTTCGCAGTGCCACGAGAAATGCTGCGCCTGGTAGTCGGCGAAGGCTTCGAACCGGGCATGCATCGGATTGGACGTGCCTATTGTGTGTTTCATGTTGATTCCTCGGTGACGGTTGGTTGTGTATGCTGCTTCACCTTGCCCAGCAGACGGTGCAGTGTGGCGACTTCTCGCGCCGGCAGCCCGGAAAACGCATCGACCACCCAGGCTTCATGCGCGTGGGCCATGTCGGCAAACACCTTGCGCCCCTTGGGCGTCAGCCGCACCCGGAAGGCGCGCCGGTCACCCGGAACCGGCACCCGCTCGACCAGATCTTCACCCACCAGCTGGTCGGTGATGCCGGTGACGTTGCCGCCGGTGACCATCATGCGGCGCGACAACTCGTTCATCTTCAGACCGTCGCGAGAACGCTCAAGCTGCGCCATGAGATCGAACCGCGGCAAGGTGGTGTCAAACTGGTCGCGCAGCCCGGCACGCACCTTCTTTTCGACCAGTTGCGTGCAGGTCAGCATGCGCAGCCACAGGCGCAGGGCCTCGGGATGCTCCGCGGCAGTGGTGCCGTCGAGTCGCGCTTCCTTGTCCATGTCAATCGCTCTCGGGAGAATGGCAGGGCGGCATGTGCAGGGCGCGGGCCAACCGGGGACATGCCGGGCCTCGGCCCATTGCGGACGTTCGTTTTCCTCGGTCCGACGTGCGTTGGCGCGCGTCGCGGCAGGGGTCAGGTCTTGCATTGCGATATCGCAAAACAAGACCTGACCCCTTCCCCTCTGGCGGGGGTTTTTGGTGCGCGGCGTTCCAACGACTTTGCAGGATCAGGTCGGCGGTGCGTTCGGCGCAGCGGCATAAAGGAGGAGCCCGCAGGGCGGGGGACAGCCGCGGAGCCGAATGCGCCGTC
>CAMAWD010000030.1 GCA_945861785.1 Rhodoferax sp. OV413
CACGGTTACATGCTTGGCGACGCCGGCGGACGCACAGGCCTGTTTGAGTTGCCGGCTCAGCCGCTTCTCGTAGATGTGGTGCCGCCGCTCGGAGCCGGTGCGCGGGTCGACAGACAGCTTTTCAGCCGGAAAGACCCAGTGCAAGGCCCAGCTTTGGCCGGCCCGCGGGTACTTCTGGTCGAGTGCGTGTGGCAGGAATACGCCAGGGCGCCCAGCGGCCCGGTCTGTGCTCCACAGCGCCCGGGCGTCGGCCAGCTGCTGGCGCAGTGCCGGGACCAATGACCGAGGCAGCATGACCACGCGGTCCTTGTCGCCCTTGCCACTGCGGACGATGAGGACATGCCGGTCGAAATCCAGGTCTTTCACGCGGATGGACAGGCCTTCCGCCAGGCGCAGACCCGTGCCGTACAACAGCCGGGCCAGGATGGACTCGACGCCGCGCAGGTGTGCAAACACCAACAGCACCTCGGCCACGGTCAGCACCACAGGAATGCGCTTGCGCTCGGGCGGGCGGCCGATCTGCTGCATCCACGGCAGATCGAGCGACAGGACTTGGCGGTACAGGAACAACAAGGCGTTGAGTGCCTGGCGATGTGTGGCGGGTGACACCTGCCGCTCGTTGGCAAGCATCGTCAAGAAGGCCTGCACCTCTGCGGAGCCCAGCTCTTTCGGGTGCCGCATACCGCCCTGGCGCGCAGACCAAAGCACATAGAAACGCGCCCAGTACAGGTAAGCTTTTTCGGTTTTGAGGCTATAGTGAAGATACCGAATGCGCTCTCGCACCTGGTCGAGCAAGCGCGTGGACACCAAAGGCGGGCCGGCGACTTTGCTGGTATCGTTATACCTGTTCATAAACACAGTATATGGAAGCAAGTCAATGATGTCAAAAGATTTTTTAGCCTGCGCTTTGCCATGGTATCCGTCGGTCGAAACGTGTATCCGGTGAATTGCTGGCTACATCAAAGTTAGGCTTCATCAGGAGACACCTATGCCATCGCGCCGCTTCCTTTCTCAGCGCTCTCTCGGTGCGGCAGTCGCGTTTGTGGCAGTGCTCTTCGAGTCCTTGACGCTTTGCCGCGCACAGACCGTAGAGTCCGCCACACCCGCTGTTCAACTGGCGAAAGTACCGATGAAGGGGGCCGGTGTCTTCGGCTCAACGCTCGATTTGTCTACGGAGGTGTTCAGACCTGCCGGTCCGGGGCCATTCCCGGTCTTGGTCTATGCTCATGGTAGGTCTGGGACACAGCAGGAACGAAGTGCACTCGCTGAGGTTGTACCTCGCCAGTTCTTGAGCTTTTGGCTTGCGAGAGGCTTTGCAGTAGTCGCGCCCGCGCGACCTGGGTACGGCAAGACTGGCGGCACCGATCGCGAAGTTCCCGGGCATAGCTGGGACGGCAGCGGAAACTGTTCGGGCGTCCCCAATCCGGAGCGCGTGGCGTCGACCGCTGCCGCCGCCATCTTGGCTGCCGTCAATTGGGCAAGGGAGCAACCCTGGGCTAACGGATCGAAAATACTCCTGGCGGGAAACTCAGTCGGAGGTTTGACCAGCGCCGCCCTCGCCGCGACGAGCCCGCTTGGCGTGGTGGCCTACATCAACTTCGCGGGCGGCATCGCAGGCAACCCTGATCAGGCGCCCGGCAAGAGTTGCGCCCCCGAGAGAGTGCGTGAAGCTTTCGCCGCATATGGGAAGACCGCCCGCATCCCGAGCTTGTGGCTCTACGCCCAGAACGACAAGTATTGGGGCCCCGACACTCCGAGACAGTGGCACGCCGCCTATGTCGCGAGCGGGAGTGCGGCAGAGTTCATCGCTACGCCACCTGTACCGAACTCCGATGGTCACGAGTTGATTTTTGTTGGTCGCGAATTGTGGGCTCCAGCCGTCGAGTCATTTCTAAAACGCATTGGTCTTGAGTAGCTGGAGCGAGGCGCAATGAAGCCAACAGGTCGCTCAACCGGACCCTACACAGCATGCCGGCATTTGGGCTTGCATTTCATGCTAGCCCAAACACCGTCCTGCTGTTCCGGGCCGGTTAGCTTCGACGTTAGGCTTCACAAAACTTACCTCTGGCACTCGCGCTTCCATGACCAAAAGCACTGTCCATAGCTTCGCCAAAATCAGCTCTAAAGTGCTCGCGTTGGCTGCACTAGCGAAGAACCCGTTTGCACGAGATAGCTCAAAGATGCTCAACTACTTCTTTGAGCTGGAAGGTCAAATTCCAGAAACCTACCACTGGAAGTTTACGCCGACTGCCGCCCTGATAGATCGACTCACAGCGATTGAGGATCATGCGATTTGGAATGACATTTACTGGCGCGACATTGCAGAGAACATTCAGGCCTTCTCCATACTTTCGTATAAGCGCACAGCGGCGATCCTAAAACCAGCAATCCGCGCGTTAAACACAGACGAATTTCTTGCGACGGCCATACTGGCCAGATCCGCGCTCGAGCTGGCGGCTTGGTCGCTGTACCACACAACCTCGTTCAGAGGCACCATCGCAGCGATTCCAACCCACCTATCTCCCGACTCGACACGATTTACCGCAAACGGCTTGCAAACCCAACTGGTGAAAGTCTGATGGGGCACCAGATTGGAGACAGAAGTCGATGAACTGAAACAGGTCAACATACTAAACGTGATCGACAAGCTCGCAAAGAAAGACGTATCTAACTATCTGAAACCTACGTACGCATACCTCTGCGAGGCTACACATCCGAACGTCGTCGGAAACGCCGAGTTCTGGGAATATCCTGAATCACCGACCACTTCACAACCGTTCACGGTAAAGATCGGCTCACTCAAGAAATCCGGAATTCCGAATGAGTTGCTTGAATGCACACTTGGTGCACTCGGGTGGGCTGGAGCGTCAGTTCGCAATGGAATGCTAGAGGCAAGAAACTCCATCGAACTAATTGGTAAGCGATTCGCGATCAAGCGCGATCTGTAGCAAGTGAAGCCCCTCGCTCAAGCGGAGCGCCAACGGCAGGCCACCAGGCCCGGGTCGGTGGTACGGTGTACATTTTCACCGCCCCGGGCCTGGCGTCCTGCCGTCGTCGCCCGCTTAGCTCGAACGTTATGCGACAAAATGGAACGTAGCCCGTGCCTCAGAAAGTACGTGAACTGATTGCGGAGCTCGAACGCGCGGGCTTTATGAATCGCGGTGGCAAAGGCAGTCACAGAAACTTTGTTCATTCCAAAGTGGCCAGACCCGTCACAATATCTGGCGCGCCGGGCGATGACGCGAAGCAGTATCAGGTTCGCGCCGTCAAGCGCGCTGTTGAGGAGTCGAAATCGTGAATGAGACCGCGAGATATGCGAAGATTTTGGAATGGTCTGACGAAGATCAGTGCTACGTGGGCAGCGCTCCGGGTCTCATTTACGGCGGATGCCATGGCGCCGATGAGAGGGCCGTGTTCGAGGAACTCTGCGAAATTGTGGAGGAAGCAATCGCGCTTTACCACAAGGACGGCAAGCCGCTGCCTCCACCGACGTCGGGTCGCGATTTCGCGAACAAGATGCAGAATGTTGTCGCATAACGGGGCGCTGGAACGGATTGCCAACGGCGGGCGGCAATTTCTCTATTCGCATGCTTGGGTGCTGCCGTTGTCAACCGTTCAGCTACAACGTTATCCCTCACCTGAACAGGTGGTGGTAAGGCGACGCCAGTGCGAGTGCCATTGACCTATGCAAGTAACTACCGGCACCGTTGTGAACGGCAAGTCGAGATTGAGGGCATGTCACTGACTGAAGGTTCGATGGTCGCCGTGCTGGCTCGTGGCGCAGACGAGCCCTTTGAGCTCAGTTCCGAAGATGAGGACGAGCTGCTGGCCGCGATCTCTGAAATTGAGCGCGGTGAGTTCGTAACGGTCGAAGAACTCCTTCGCGATCTTCCCAGGTAGAAGATGACGCTTCGCGTCAAGATTTCCGCGCGGGCAGCCGCGCAACTCCGACGTGCGGGCGCTTGGTGGGCGGACAATCGACCGAGCGCGCCGGGAGCAATTGCGCACGACTTTGAGGAAAGCTGGGCCGGCCTGGTTGTTGGGGACGCATGACGCAGGCGTGTTCGAGCACGCTGCGCACTGTATCGCGGTGTACCTGCAGTTGGCGCGCGATGGTGCCAACGCGCCATTGTTCGGCTTGGTACAGGCGCAGGATCTGCGCGCGAAGTTCAGGGGCTATGGCCATGGTGGGGCACTCGAGCGTGGCTGTGACGGATGGGTCCCTGGCGCACCAGGGCTGGGCACGGCTTGCAACGCCAGTGGCAGCGCCAGGGATGGGGGTGGGTGGCCGCGGTGGGCGCGATCGACGTCGTGGTGGTGCATGGTGGGATGGCCAAGGCGGATGTTTGCGTGGCTGGCAGTACATCATCCGAGGGCCCGTCTTGAGAACCCTGATGCGTCACTATCTTTGCCAGCGCTGCCTGGCGCGCACGCCAGCGCTGGGTACGCAATGCGTGCTTGAAGCGCCCCGCGCGACCACATTGGTAACGTCGGGCGGAGTCGCGCTGCAACGCCCGGCGGGTCGCGGCCGCGCACCCATCGGCGCAATACCGCTGACCTCGGTCGCACTGGCTGCACACCAGCACCTGTATGCGGCAACACGCGCACAGGAAGAGTCGGGCGGTTTGGTCGGCCATGGGCACCCCTGGGCAATGCCGAAGGTGTGCTGGACGGGATCGCCCACCGGTGCAACAATCAAGCTGCGCCCGGTCTATGACACGGTGAAGGGCGCAGCGGTCGGAACGTACTTGTCAGTTGGGACCGCCGCTGCGCCCGCCTACTTCGGTGTAGGCCCATTACAGCGCAGCCGGCAAACCCCAGTCGACCCACGCAAGACGGCAACCAAATTCGCCGTGCCCCACGGTGCCAGCAGCACTACCGAAATCCGCCGACCCACAGCGTGGCACATCCAACGACGCGCCTGTCCCTGTCCGCCCGATCGGGCGGACAGGGACAGAGGTCACCCCAAGCCAGAACACCCGGGAATCAAAACCGCGCTCTCAAAGCCAGAAAACAGCGGTTCCTGCCAACCGTTCACAACAAATGGGTGCGACGGCGGTTACGATGTTATGCATGGAAACAATGGGGCAGCGCGGGCTACCGCGAACTCAGGAAACGCGGGGTCAGCCTGCGCGAGGCTTGGAACACAAGCAAGAGCGCGCATGGCCCATGGCGATTGAGCAAAACGCCGGGCTGAATCTGGCACTGCCTGCAAGAATGTTTCGTCAAATGGGGCTGCCCGAGTTGGCACCGGCCAAGGCAGCATGAGTGAAACCGTCATGCAAGGAACCGCCGGATACGTGACCCGTATGTCCGGTGGTGTGGGAGGGAGGGGCCGTGAGGCTTCTTCCTATCCCGATTAACGCGCAAATAGCGTCCGTGGTAGTCTACGTCCCATGAGCCAAATTTCTGTTGCCGACATTTTGAAACTGCCCGTGCAGGAGCGCATTCATCTTGTTGAAGTGATTTGGGAAAGTATTGCTGCCGTCCCTCACGCCATCGAGGTTTCGCCCGAGCTAAAAACCGAACTCGAAGCGCGGTTGGCCGATTTTGAGCGAAACCCGGAGGCAGGTTATTCCTGGGATCAGGTAAAAGCACATCTAAAAAGCGGCTCGTGGCGTACCGCTTAAAGTTTGCCGGTCTGGCTGTGCGCGAAATTGGCGAAGCATTCAATTGGTATGAGGAACAGAGCAAAGGGCTAGGCCTTGAATTTGAGTTGGCTTTTGAACTCCAACTCAAACGTCTTGAGCAAGTCCCGCTTCTGTACGCAGAAATTATTCCGGGCATACGCCGCACGCTTTTGCCCCGGTTTCCGTATGGTGTTTTTTACACGGTCAAAAATGACTCGGTTCACGTTTTGGCCGTCATTCACAATGCGCGCAATCCACAGCGGTGGCCACATGAGCGTGCCCGTTAACTGGTCATTCCACCGAACGCTTTGCGTCGGTGAATTTCAAAGTTAGGCCGCAGAAAACAACCCTTCTCCTGCCACCCTCGTACACTCACGCATGACCCAGGTGTCCATCACCCACCTTCGCCAGTTGATCCGAACGCTCAGCTATGCCGTCTCCACCCATGCCGCGGACGAACTTGAAGATGACAACCTCACCATCCTTGATCTCGAAAACGTCGTCCTCTCGGGCCAAATCATCGAGCGCCAGCGTGATCGCGGCACCCGCGAAACGAAGTACGTCATCCAAGGCGGCACCCTTGATGGAACAGCCGCTGAGGTCGTCGTCAAAGTTGGCCACTCAGGCAAGCTCTTCATCATCACCGTCTATGTCATCTAAGGGTGGCTGCATGCACTGCGGCAGTGATCGAGTACAGCTGAAGTACGTGACAAGAAGCTATGGCAAGGGCGAAGACCTCCTGGTCATTGAGAGCATTCCCATGTGGTCGTGCCCAGCTTGTGGCGAGTCCTACTTCACCGCCCAAACCATGCACGAGGTGGAGCGAATCAAGGCGCTTCGCAAGTCCGTGGCCAAGTCACGGCCGGTTTCAGTTGCCGCGTTCGAGAAAACTGCGGCCTAACGAAAAAGGTTAGATCGCGCTTGCCGCGATCTGAACCGGTTGTGTGCGCCCAGCATGGGCGCGAACTGATGGGGTGAAAGTCCCCTGTGGGAGAACCGAATTGGACTCATGAGAGCAATATCAACCACTAGCCGACGGCAAGGGCTGGCCCGCGAGGGTTGGTCTGGAGGAAGCCTGAATGCAAACGTGCGAGGCGACGAACAGAAACCACATAGAAGGCCTGGAGGGTCGAGGCAAGCTGGCACATGACGGCAAAGCCCATCGGTTCGACTCTTAAGGTAAATGGGGCGTTTGTGCACGGAGAGTTCGCGTTCTTACCTGGGGAGATCTGCGCCGCGAGCGGTGCACGTGGATGACGACATAACCCGGAATGGTTCGCACCGGGTCACCAAGAACCTAGCGCCGTGGAGCGGATCAACTAGATTCCACCGCCTTTCAAGTAGGCCAACTTTGGAATGTTGAGTTCCATTTCAAGTCAGACTGCAGGGCCCCGCATGTGGAAGACGTCCTGGTTCAAACGGCCACGTTATGCGGTCAGCAACAGCATCTCTCCCAGTTTATCCGCGCAAATTGTCCAGTGGTGGTAGGACCGACATCAACGACATTCGGTGGCCTACTCCAGCAAGATCATTCTGGAGGCTCCGTGTACATCACTGGGCCAAGCGGCTTACCTGCTGGGAGCGTTTGCTTTAGGGAGGCAGATTTTGAACTTGAGCGGAATGATTGTCAGACAAAGGCTAAGTTTCGCTATCTTAATCCGAATGCGCAAGAGGATGCCGTCATTCCCTATGTGGGCTTTCAATCTCCCGCAGCAAGGATAACTGCGGGTACGTTGGTGCGACTTTCGCTTGCGCGCTGGTGGCAAACTCCTGATGCCTCTGCCGGTAGTGACGAGAAGTGCTACTTGCAGGTGTCAGGTACGTACGCCTAATTCTGTTAATAGACGCCTGGCGATCGTCGGATTGCTTTGGTGAGGTTTAAAAGGCCGTTGGTACTTATCCTCCGTTGCGTGCGGCCAACCCCTCGCTCAACGGACCCACAACTGCAGGAGGCGGCTTCGCCGCAAATGTTGCGGTCCGATCAGCTTCGACGTTATCCGTCATCCGCAGCGCAAAATTGACGCGTTTGCTGAAACTACGGCAATGCCGTACCATCCGGTATGCGCACCGTTGCCGAGACGCCGATCTTCTTTCGTTATGCATCGGAGATCTGGTCCGATGTGGAGCGCCAGGAGTTCATCACGTTCATCGCGGCAAATCCCGAGGCCGGTGCGGTGATTCGAGGCAGCGGGGGCTGTCGAAAGGTGCGCTGGTCGCGGCCTGGAATCGGCAAGCGCGGCGGCGCCCGTATCGTTTATTTTGTGGCGATGGATGAAGTTGTATGGTTGTTGATCGTCTACACCCAAGCCAAGTTCGACACCCTTCCCACGTCGTTCTTGGCCCAGTTGAAACAGGGAGTTGAAGATGCCATCTGAAGTCGAAGAGTTCCAGAAGGACTTGCTGGAGTCCGTGAAGCAGATGCGCCGAGGCCAGGCTGCGCGGGTGACAAAAGTCAAGCTCACTGCGGCTGCCGAAGCCAGGGCAAGTATCGGCATGTCCCAAGGGGAGTTCGCGAACTTGTTGGGGGTTTCATCTAGAACGCTACAGGATTGGGAGCAAGGCCGACGCGAACCAACCGGAGCAGCGCGAATGCTGCTGAAGGTTGCCGCAAAGCACCCCAGAGTGCTGCGAAGCATGCACCTATGAGGGATAACAGGTTGATCGACACGGACGCACAACACCGGGTGGCCGCTTCGCGGCGATTGTTGTGCGCCGGTCATCGCCGGCGTTAAGCGTGCCGGCTGCGTTTGTGCGATGCTTGAGCTATGCCCACCAAGGTCAAGGAACTGCTCGCGTTGCTTCTGGCGGATGGCTGGCGCCTCGTGCGTCAAAAAGCGAGTCATCGCCAGTACCATCACGCATCGAAGTCGGGGACGGTGACCGTGGCTGGCAAAGACAGTGTTGAAGTGCCGCCGGGAACCCTCAACAGCATCCTGAAGCAAGCAGGTCTAAAGAAGTGAGGTTGTAGATGCAGTATCTGGTCGTAATTGAAAAAGGCACATCCAGTTTTGGTGCTTACGTGCCAGACCTGCCGGGGTGTGTTGCGGTTGGTGAAACGCGAGCCGAAGTAGCTGAGCTTATTCACGAAGCCATCGAGTTTCATCTTGCTGGAATGAAAGAAGATGGGCTACCGATCCCTGAACCTCATTCCACTGGCGAACTTGTCGACGTGCACGCTTAACATGCCGCTGCATCCGACCGCCTGCGGCGCCGGCTGAGCGGCGGCGTTAGGCCTCACAATTCCACCGTTTCCTCGGCCCGAAGATTCCGTGAGCATCTACGCAACCCTGTGGGAACTTCAGTTCCCAGTATCCGGCCAGTCACACACTGACTGCGAGTGGGAGAGCGTTGTCGCCCAAGGCGTGCCTGACTATGTTGGTGAGGAAGGCCCTGAGGACCACTTGGCGTTCTTACCCGCACGCGAAGAGTCCATGGCAGGAGGCCTCCGGGCAGTTGTCTTCATTCGGAAACTGCAACCCAAAGGCACCGATCATTCTGCTCAGGAGTATCCTGATCCGCTGTTAACCCTGACAGGCAAAGAGTACGATGCGCTATCCTTTGGAGCATTGCACGAGAAGTTGATGGATGCACTCCGTGGGTCAATGCCTCGCATGGTCGCGGAGCTCAGGAGTCCAAGCGGTGCCATCACCGGGTTCCTTGAAGACGGTCAGACCATGCTCATACGGCCGCCGAGTGAGGCCTAACCTCTCGCTCAAGCGGAGCGCCAACGGCAGGCCGCCAGGCCCGGTCTGGCGGTACGCGGTACAGTTTCGCCAGCCCGGGCCTGGCGTCCTGCCGTTGTCGCCCGCTTAGCTCGAACGTTAAATCTCTTTGTGGTTTCGCATGTTCAAATTTGAATGGGACGATCAAAAGGCGGCAAGCAACTTGCTGAAACACGGCGTATCGTTCGATGAGGCCGTCAGCGTTTTTGGCGATGCAATGGCACTGACCTTTGCTGAGCCAGATCACACCGAGGTTGAGGATCGAAGCCGGACCTACGGCATCCAATCAAGGCGCGGCTTTTGGTAGTAGTGCATACAGAGCGCCGCAATAGTATTCGGAGCATCAGCGCCAGAAAGGCAACACGATATGAAAATGGCATCTACGAAAAGGGCTGATCTGGACATCCCGGAGCTCAAGCGGGAGCAACTTGGGGTGGGCACTCGCGGCAAATACCACAAGCGTTTTCTGCAAGGTAGCAACGTGGTTGTTTTGCAGGCAGAAATTCAGAAAGCATTTCCTACGTCGGAAGCGGTCAACAAGGCCCTCGCAAGCATGTTGGCTTTTGCGAAAGAGACGCAAGGTTTAACAGGTCGTCCAAGAACGACAACGCGCAAGCGCGTTGCGGCTTGACTCCGGCGTTAGAGCGCACGAAAGCCATCATGCGATTTCACGCCGTGGCAGTCTCCGCCTCGGTGAGCGGTGACTACTATCAGCTCTACCTCGGCCCCGAAGAGGACGAGGACGATGATCCCTTTGAAGCAGTTGGGCCCTACCTCTTGCTACAGCGCGAATTTGAGATTTCTGGAAGGCGGTGCTACATTGAGTCGGAGAATGAGAGCTACAGGGGTCACTTCTCCCTAAAGTTGATCGAGTTCAGTCCTTCGCTGCTCTCGTTCGACATCGTGAGGGCCAGGGACAACCACGTTGAGGTTACATTCGCGCTTGATGCCAAGGACTTCGAAGAGGTGCGCCGCGTAGCAGAAGTGATCTTTGGTCTGAGAGAGCCGGACGAAGACGATGCGCTCTAACATTTCGCTCGACACGGACCCACAACTGCAGGAGGCGGCTTCCGGCCGCCGAAGAGCATCCGGAGGTATTTCCGCTTGTTGCGAGATCTGAGGGTTGACAAGCCGCGGCATCTGACCGCCTTCGGCGTCGACTGAGCGGCGGCGTTAAAGCCCGCACGTGGCTGTCAGTGCTACTATTTCATCCATGAAAGCCGAAACCATCCGTCGCGAAGCCTTGTCGCTTCCTGTTCAGGAGCGGGCCGAATTGGCAGAACAGCTTCTTTCCAGTCTCGACGCACTCTCTGAGGCTGAAATTGAGCAACTATGGTTGCATGAAGCTGTGCGGCGCGCCGATGAAATGGACCGAGGACTGACGAAGCGTGTCACAGCTGAAGAAGTGCGGCGTCAGGCGCAAGCTTTGCTCAAGTGAGCTACTTCTTCAATGAGGCAGCACGGGCTGAACACCTTGAGCACGTTGCCTACTACGAGGAGCAGCGACCAGGACTCGGCGCGCGCTACCTTGCCGCTTTTGAATCTGCAATGGTCAAAGTTTGTGAAAATCCTGAGCGGAATCGCATTGAGCTTGCTCCCGGCATTCGTCGCGATCGAGTGCCGGGTTTTCCGTACAACGTCCTCTATCGCAAGGCCGGCACGGACATCGAAGTTCTCGTGGTTGCGCCACATCGTCGTCGTCCAGGCTACTGGCTCGGCCGGCTCTAACAAGCCGCTGCATCCGACCGCCTGCGGCGCCGGCTGAGCGGCGGCGTTGAGGCCGAACACAGATCGCCGTCCAGGTTTGCGTTCGCTCGGCAGCTTGCCAGAGCAAGGCCAGCGCATTCAGCCGCCATTCGCCATTCGCCGTGTGCTGTGCGGCTTATGCTGGGTCTGGGCTCAGGCCTGGCGGCATCGGACGTCCTCTTCTCGGCGTTGAAGTGGCTCGGTGCCGGTTATCTGGCCTACCTCGGAATTGTTTCGCTGCTTTCAACGGCCTCAACCCTGGCAGTTCCCGATGCGTGTGCTCCGGAAGTTGGCGCCCGGGCACTGTTCGCTCGTGGCATGCTGGTCGGCGCAAGCAACCCGAAGGCTCTTTTGTTCTTTGGCGCGTTGTTCCCGCAGTTCGTCGAACCCTCGGCACCGCAGGCCGGCCAGTTTCTGGTCCTTGTGGCCACCTTCATTTTCTTTGAGTTGTTCTGGCGCTCCGTCTACGCTGGTACCGCCGCACGTGCTCGCCATTGGCTGCAAAAGCCCCGCCGGGCAACACTTTTCAACCGGGCCACCGGTGTGGTTTTTCTTTTGGCCGCCGGGCTCGTTCGCGTTGAACGCCATGATCGAGTCCGACCGCATGAGCCTGGTCAGACAGCCATGGGTGGTGCTCGGGTCTGGCGTCCCGGCGGTTCCGGAGTATTACGAGCGCGAGGCCTGTTGGCCCGCCGCGAGCCTGGCGCGGCGCCGGGTGATGTTGGCTCAGGTCCGGGTCGCCGATCTGGCTGGGCCGGAGATCCGCGCGCTGCTCGAACTTGGTCCGCAGCACGGTGAGATCAAGTCCATGCAGCGAACGCTCTGAATACGTGCCACTGTGCATTCTGCGCGGTCAAGGTGAACCAGCACCAGCGCAGACTCACAACTGCGCACACACCGCCAGTACACCGGCTGTCACCAGTACGAGGCCTGCAAGCTCCTTGCGGCTCATGCGTTCCTTGAAGAACTGGCGCGACACCAGGTAGCTGAACAGCACTTCCACCAGGCCCAGCGTTCGGACATCAACGGCCGGACGCAAGGCCATCGCGGTGAGCCAGCCGATCGACGCCAGCGCACCCATCATGCCGGCCAGCAGCGACAGCCGCCAGGCCTTGGCGATGGCGGCCATGGTGCCAGGCTGGCGCACTGACAACCATCCGCCGAGCAACACGGTCTGCAGGGTTTGCGCCAACAGCACTGCCCAGGCGCCGATCAGCCATGGGGATGTGTCGGGCAAGGTCAAGGCGGCTCCGCGGTAACCCACGCTGGAGAGCGCAAAACAGGCGCCCGACGCGAGGCCGAACCAGGCCGCGTTGCCGCCCCACGCAACAGCGCCCGCAAGCAGCTTGCGGGGCATGGAAAGCAGCACCACGCCCCCGGTCGCAACCACCATGGCGATGCCCGACATTAGGGAGGGGAACTCCTGCAGAAACAAGGTTGAAAAGATGCCGACCTGAAGGACTTCGGTTTTGGAAAACGTCACGCCGATGATGAAGTTGCGCTGTTTCATGGCCATCAGAAGGCAGGCGGTGGCCACAAGCTGGGCGCCGGCACCCAGCACCAGCCAGGCACCGTAGACCGGGCTGAAAGGTGGCCAGGCCAATGGTGTGTCAGTGACGCGGTGGGCGACCAGCAGCCACAAGGCGGCGAAGGGCAAGCCGTACAGAAAACGTACCAGGGTCGCGGCGAGCGTGCCGAGGTCGGCCACCAGCGTGCGCTGGGCGGCGTTGCGGATGGTCTGCGCAAAGGCGGCCCAGATGACGATCGGGATCCAGGCCCAGGCGGCCGCAGCAGGAAGTTGCATGGAAGGTGGCCGCCAGGCGTTACTGGCGGTGGGTCAGTAGGTGCCAGGCAGAAGGATACCGCTATCGACGTTGGCAATGTTCGTGTGGCCACAGAAGGCCATGGTCACGTCAAGCTCCTTGTGGATGATCTGCAGCGCCTTTGTGACGCCGGCTTCGCCCATGGCGCCCAGGCCATAGACCATTGCACGGCCGATCATGGTGCCCCGCGCACCCAGCGCCCAGGCCTTGAGCACATCCTGCCCGGAGCGGATGCCGCCGTCCATCCAGACCTCGGTCTGGCTGCCAACTGCCGCCACGATCGCCGGCAGGGCCGCGATGCTCGATGGTGCGCCATCGAGCTGGCGCCCGCCATGGTTGCTGACCACGATGGCGTCGGCACCGGCGGCCACGGCGAGGCGGGCGTCCTCGGCGTCCATGATGCCTTTGAGGATCAGCTTGCCGCCCCAGCGCTCCTTGACCCAGGCGACATCGGCCCAGGAAAGACGCGGGTCGAACTGCTCGTTGGTCCAGGCCGCCAGCGAACTCATGTCGCTGACCCCCTTGACGTGGCCCACCAGGTTGCGGAAGGTGTGGCGCCGCGTGCCCAACATGCCCAGGCACCAGCGCGGTTTGGTGGCCAGGTTGAGGATGTTGCGCAGGGTGGGGCGGGGCGGGGCGGTCAGTCCGTTTTTCAGGTCCTTGTGGCGTTGGCCGATTACCTGCAGGTCGAGCGTGAGCACCAGGGCACTGCACTTGGCGGCGCGGGTGCGTTCGATCATGCGTGCCATGGCGTCGCGGTCGCGCATCATGTAGAGCTGAAACCAGAACGGTGCGCTGGTGTTCTCGGCGATGTCCTCGATCGAGCAGATGCTCATGGTGGACAGCGTGAACGGAATGCCGAACTTCTCGGCGGCGCGTGCGGCGTGGATCTCGCCATCGGCATGTTGCATGCCGGTGAGGCCCACCGGTGCGATCGACACGGGCATTTTGGCCGGGCAACCGACCATGGTGGTGGCGGTGCTGCGGTTTTCCATGTTGACCGCCACCCGCTGGCGCAGTTTGATGCTCTGGAAATCCTCCGAGTTGGCGCGGTAGGTGCTTTCGGTCCAGGAGCCGGAATCGGCGTAGTCGTAGAACATGCGCGGCACGCGCTTTTCTGCCAGCACGCGCAGGTCTTCGATGTTGGTGATAACGGCCAAAGGTGTCTCCTTGTTGGGAGACCAATGGTAGCCGCAGCGCGGGACACCCGGTTTGAAACCGGGGCCGCGCGGATTGAAAAAATTTCCGCCGTGGCCGACCGCCAGTCTCCGATCAGCCCAGGCGCAACGTGTGGCCAGGCCCGTGCACGGTCCGGATCACCGATGTACCGGGGTTTCGCGCAACCCGTGGACGTACACCTCGACCGCATTGCGACCCACATCGTCCTGCTGCTGGCTGCGCAGTGCGGTATCGGCCATCTCGCCGTTGCGCACCCAGTCGACAGCGAAATGCCCGGCCCGCAACAGACAGGAGCGCCGCGCCCTGGCTGGAACTCGCGGCATTCAGCAGGCCGACGGGGATCCAGATGAACTTGGCCTTCTTCTGGAGCGCAATGGAGGCTTCCCACAAATGGGCGCAGTGCAGGCACTGGGTGTCGAAGAACACATAGACTGTGTTGGCGTTCATCATGGCTCCGACCGTGAAGCCTTTGGCTTCGGCCCCGACGATCTCCACCGAGGGGCTGCGTTTGGGCGCATCGCGCACGTCGTCGCCTTTGGAGCAGGCGGCGAGGGCGAGGCACACGGCCAGGAAACCTGCCAGCAGGATGCGAGTGCGTGTCATCAGTGTACCTTCACCCTGCGGGCTGCGGTGCGAGCCCCTTGGGGCGGCCCGGCGGGGCTCATGCGCCAATCCTTGTCAGATGCCGTGCGATCTGGGCACGGACTTGGGCCGGGGCGGTGCCGCCCAGGATGTTGCGGGCGTTCAGGCTGCCGCGCAGGCTCAGCACCTCAAACACATCGGGGCCGATCGCCGGGTTGAATTCCTGCAAGGCTGCAAGCGGGAACTCGGACAGGTCCAAGCCCTGCGCAATCGCCGCCTTGACCACGTGGGCGACGGTTTCGTGCGCGTCACGGAACGGCAGCCCCTTCTTGGTGAGGTAGTCCGCCAGGTCGGTCGCGGTGGCGTAACCTTTGAGCGCCGCACGTTCCATCGCCTGCGGCTTGACGGTGATTCCGCCCACCATGTCGGCGAAGATGCGCAGCGTGTCCTTGAGCGTGTCGACAGTGTCGAACAGGGGTTCCTTGTCTTCCTGGTTGTCCTTGTTGTAGGCCAGGGGCTGGCCCTTCATCAGGGTCAGCAGGCCCATCAGGTGGCCCACGACGCGGCCGGTCTTGCCACGGGCGAGTTCGGGCACATCGGGGTTTTTCTTCTGGGGCATGATGGAACTGCCGGTGCAAAAACGGTCGGCGATGTCGATGAAGCCAAAACTCTGGCTCATCCACAGGACCAGTTCCTCGCTGAGTCGGCTGATATGGACCATGGCCAGGCTGGCCGCGGCGGCGAACTCTATCGCGAAGTCCCGGTCGCTGACCGCGTCCAGGCTGTTCTGGCAAACGCCCTCCATGCCCAGTGTGGCGGCCACACGTTCGCGGTCCAGCGGGTAGCTGGTGCCGGCCAGGGCAGCGGCGCCCAGGGGCAGCCGGTTCACGCGCCGGCGTACGTCATGCATGCGCTCGGCGTCGCGCGCGAACATCTCGACATAGGCAAGCATGTGGTGGCCGAAACTCACTGGTTGCGCCACCTGCAGGTGGGTGAAGCCGGGCAGGATGACGTCGGTGTTTTTGTCGGCCAGCGCGAGCAGCGCCCGTTGCAGGTCGGTGAGCAGCGCGCCGATCAGGTCGATCTCGTCGCGCAGCCAAAGGCGCACGTCGGTTGCCACCTGGTCGTTGCGCGAGCGGCCAGTGTGCAGCCGCTTGCCGGCATCGCCCACCAGCTGTGTCAGACGGGCTTCTACGTTGAGGTGGACATCCTCCAGATCGAGCTTCCACTCGAATGCGCCGGAGCTGATCTCCTGGGTGATGGTGTCCATTCCGCGGCCGATGGCAGCGTGGTCGTCGGTGCTGATGATGCCCTGGTGGCACAACATCTCGGCGTGCGCCAGCGAGCCGCGGATGTCGACCTGCCACAGGCGCTTGTCAAAGAACACGCTCGAGGTGTAACGTTTGACCAGGTCGCTCATGGGTTCGGAAAACAGTGCCGACCAGGCTTCGGATTTTTTGTCGAGTTGGTTCTGGGACATCGGGCAGGGGCAGGTTGGCGTCCGGTGGCCGGACGCAGGGGATACGGGATCACCAATAATCGGGGCAAACCCGACACAGTGATGAAAGATACCGAAATTTTATCGACCTTCCAGGAACAAGACGGGCAGGGCGCGCCGTCGGGTGCCGGGCCGGTGCTGGTATTCGATGCCTGCCAGCTTGGCGTGGTGTTGCGGGCAGTGCTGTTTGTCGAGTTGGTGGGTGCCGTGGGGGCCATGTTCGGGGCTTATGCACCGCTGGACTGGTTGTTGCGCCTGGCCGTGCTGACGGCCGCCACTCTGCCGGCCACCCTGGCCTGGCTGATCGTGGCATGCACCCTCAAGCGTTGGTTGGGGCGTTTGCCGGAACCGGTGCAATACGCTTGTGGCATGGCGCTGGGTGCGCTGGCCGGGGCCTATGGCTGCGCCATGCTGGCGGTCACCGGACTGGTCGAGAGCGCGCCCTGGGTGGCAAGTGCCTGTGCCGGTGCCGCCATGGCCGCGGCCCTGGTGGCTGGGTTGGTACTTCGGGCCAAGGCCCGCGCCCCTGCAGCCACAGCCGCGCGCCTGACCGAGCTGCAGTCCCGGATCCGGCCGCACTTCCTGTTCAATACGCTCAACAGTGCCATTGCGCTGGTGCGGGCCGAGCCCGGACGGGCCGAAACACTGCTCGAAGACCTGAGTGACCTGTTTCGCCACGCACTGATCGATCAGGGCGACTCGGTTACTCTGGAAGACGAAATTGCCCTTGCGAGGCGCTACCTGGCCATCGAAGGGGTGCGTTTCGGTGATCGCCTGCACGTCGAGTGGGCGCTCGACCCAGCCGCAGGCCAGGCCAGGCTGCCGCCACTGCTGCTGCAGCCACTGCTCGAGAACGCGGTGCGCCATGGCGTTGAGCCGAGCGAGGTTGGCGCGACGCTACGTGTCTCGACCCAGTGCCGCGGGTCCGTGGTGCTGATCAAGGTCACCAATACCGTGCCAGCCGGTGCCGGCTCACCAGGGCATGGTGTGGCATTGAACAATGTTCGCGATCGTTTGCGTCTGCTGCACGATGTGCAGGGGCAGTTTCGAAGTGGCCTTGTGGATGGTGTGTACCAGGTGCGCATCGAGGTGCCTGCATGAGCGTCGCGCCGGGCCGTTCCCCTGGGTGAATTCCGCAATGCACAGCATGGAGGTTGCGTGGTAAATGTTGATGTTGAGCAACTGGTGCTGAAGGCGCTGATCGTGGACGACGAGCCGCTTGCGCGGGCGCGCCTGCGCACGCTGCTGGGCGAGTGTGTGTCGCCGCAGGTGCAGGTGGATGGCGAGGCATCCAACGCAGCCCAGGCCGTGGCCATGCTGACCCACCAGCAGTTCGATTTGGCGCTTCTCGACATCCACATGCCCGGCGCCGACGGCATGACCCTGGCGAAAAATGTGCGCGCGTTGCCCCGTCCGCCCGCGATCGTCTTCGTGACCGCGCATGCCGAACACGCGGTGCAGGCCTTCGAGATCGAGGCCGTGGACTACCTGACCAAGCCGGTGCGCTTGTCCCGGCTGGTGCTGGCATTGCAGAAGGTGGAGCGGTTGGTGCGCCAGCAGATGCAGCAGTCGGACCTGGCTGCGGGCCAGGAGTTTCTGACCATTCAGGACCGGGGACGGACCGAGCGTGTGCCGCTGCACGAGGTCGTCTACCTCAAGGCCGAACTGAAGTACCTCACCGTGCGCACGGCCAGCCGCAGCCTGATCCTGGATGGTTCATTGAGTGAAATGGAAGACAAGTTCGGTCACCAGTTTTTGCGCATCCACCGCAATGCCCTTGTCACGCGCCATTTGGTGCGGGCGCTGGAAAAGCATTTCGATGACGAAGAGGGCGAAGGCTGGGCCGTGCGGATGCAGGGCGTGGACGAACTGCTGGCGGTGTCTCGCCGCCAACTCGCCGCGGTGCGTGAACTGCTCAGCAAGCCAGCATGAACACCGAAGTCGACGTACGCATCCGGGCACAACGACCTGCTGGCCGGCAACTTCCTGGACGATGGCGCGCGCCTGTGGCTGATCGACTGGGACTACGCCGGGTTCAACACGCCGCTGTTCGACCTTGCCAACCTGTCAGCCAACAACGGGTTTCCCAGCCAGCTTGCACATGAACTCCTGGCGATTTACTACGGCACAGCACCCGATGCGGCGCAGCTGTGCGCCTTGCATGCGATGCAGGCCGCTTCCATGGTGCGCGAGGCGTTGTGGGGCGCAGTGTCGCACCACCACTCGCTGGTCGATTTCGACTTCGAAGCGTACACGCAGATCTGGCTGGACCGTCTGGCCGGGCATGTCCAGGGCCGCGACTGAGCCCTCTGGCAGGTCAATCCGGCCCGGGCTCAACCGGTGTTGCGCAGGCCCGCCGCGATGCCATTGATCGAGATGTGGATGCCGCGGCGGATGCGTTCGTCGGTGTTGCCAGCGCGGTAGCGCCGTAGCAGTTCCACCTGCAGGTGGTGCAGTGGGTCTATGTACGGGAAGCGGTGGCGGATCGAGCGTTGCAGCGCGGCGTTGTTCGCGAGGCGCTGCTTGTGGCCGGTGATCTGGGCCAGCGCGTCCGCGGTGCGGTGCCATTCGGAGTCGATCGCCGTCAGGATCTTCTTGCGCAAGCGGGTGTTGCTCACGAGCTCGGCATACCGCGCGCCCAGAGCGAGGTCGCTCTTGGCCATCACCATGTCCATGTTGGACAACAGCGTGCGAAAGAAAGGCCATTGGCGGTACATCTTTTGCAGCAGGGCCAGCCGTTCCTTGCGGGCCTTGGCATCGGTTGCCGCAAGGAAATCATGCACGGCGGCGCCGAATCCGTACCAGCCCGGCAGTGTGAGCCGGCACTGCCCCCAGCTGAAGCCCCAAGGGATTGCGCGCAGATCTTCGATCCGCAGCGAAGCCTTTGGCGATGCCGGGTGCGAGCCGATGTTCAGTTCGGTGATCTCGCGTATCGGTGTCGACCCGAAGAAATATTCGGTGAAGCCGGGCGTTTCGTAGACCAACGCCCGGTAGCTGGCCATGCTGGCCTCTGACAAGGTGCCAGCGGCCCGCAGGAAGTCCGGGCTGGCGGGCTTGGTGGGCTGCAGCAGAGTAGCCTCCAGTGTGGCTGCGACCAGCGTCTCCAGGTTGCGGCGGCCGATCTCCGGATTGGCATACTTCGAACCGATCACCTCGCCTTGCTCGGTCAGGCGGATCTGGCCGCGCACCGTGCCCGGCGGTTGTGCCAGGATGGCCTGGTAGCTGGGACCGCCGCCACGTCCGACGGTGCCCCCGCGACCGTGGAACATGCGCAGCTTGATGCGAACCGCGCCAGGCCCAATGCTGGCCATGTCATCGAACAGGTCCACCAATGCGATCTCGGCGCGGTAGAGCTCCCAGTTGCTGGTGAAAATGCCCCCGTCCTTGTTGCTGTCGGAATAACCCAGCATGACGTCCTGCTCGGCACCGCCGCGCTGCACCAGTGCCCTGATTCCCGGCAATGCGTAGAACTCGCGCATGATGTCTGGCGCATTGCGCAGGTCGTCGATGGTCTCGAACAACGGGACGACGATGAGTTGGGCCTGGGCTTCTTCGTCCAGGGTGCCGTGCAGCAGCCCGACCTCTTTTTGCAGCAAAAGCACTTCGAGCAGGTCGCTCACCGTCTCGGTGTGGCTGATGATGTAGTGGCGGATCGACTGCTTGCCGTAACGGCCGATCATCGTGCGCGCCGTCTCGAAGATGCCGAGTTCGGATTGCGCAAGGCCCGAATAGGTGTGGTCAAGCACCCGCAGCGGACGTGCGTCGCAAAGCAGCCGCAACAGGAGCGCCCTGCGAGCGGTTTCATCGAGCTGGCCATAGGCGCCTTCGATCCGTGCGGTGGCCAGCAGCTCGGCGACGACTTCCTCGTGTTTGTCCGAGCTCTGGCGCAGGTCCACCGTGGCCAGGTGAAAACCGAACACGTCCACCGCGCGGACCAAAGGGTGAAGCCGTTGCGCGGCCAGCGCTGACCCGTGGTGGGAAAGCAGGGAGGTTTCAACGGTGCGCAGGTCGGCGCAGAATTCCTCGGCCGTACGGTATGGGTTCTGTGGTGCCACCGCATGGCGCGCGGCCTCGCCGCCGGTCAGGTCCTTCAGGGTGGCCGCCAGCCGGGCATAGACACCGGTGAGCGCGCGCCGATAGGGTTCATCCTGCCGGTGTTCGTCGGTGTCGGGTGAGCGCTCGGCCAAGGCACGCATTTCCGGCGAGCAGTTCACCAGCATGGCCGACACCGACAACTCTCCGCCCAGGTAGTGAACCTCGGTCAGGTAGTGCCGCAGAGCCACATCCGCCTGGCGCTTGAGGGCATAGGCGAGGGTCTGCGCACTGACGTTCGGATTGCCATCCCGGTCGCCACCGATCCAGTGTCCCATGCGCAGGAAACTGGCGATGTGGCCGCTGTCGAGTTCGCGTTCCAGGTTGGCGTAGACCTTGGGGATCTCGCGCAGGAAAGTCGCCTCGTAGTAACTCAGCGCGTTCTCGACCTCGTCGGCCACGGTCAGCTTGGTGAAGCGCAACAGCCGGGTCTGCCACAACTGCACGACGCGGGCGCGGATCTGGGCCTCGTTGGTGGCCAATTCGCGCGGCGTGAGCGCGTCCTTGCGCGTAGCGCTGGCCAGTGCGCGCATTCGGATGTCATCGCGCGCAACCAGCAACTGCGCGATACCCCGCTCTGCATCCAGAATGCTCTTGCGCTGCACTTCGGTCGGGTGCGCGGTCAGCACCGGGGATACAAAGCTGTCTGCGAGCGTGGCGACCACCGCCTCCGGCGCGATGCCGGCCCAGCGCAGGCGCGACAGCGCGACGTCGATGCTGCCTTCATGGGTGTCCCCGGCGCGTTCATGGACGGCCCGGCGGCGAATGTGGTGACGGTCTTCTGCCAAGTTGGCGAGGTGACTGAAATAGGTGAAGGCACGGATGACGCTGACCGTCTGGTCGCCACTGAGCCCGCTCAGCAGATTCTTCAGCGCGTGGTCGGCATCGTGGTCGGCATGGCGGCGAAATGCGACCGACAATTTGCGGACCTGCTCGACCAGGTCGAACGCAGCATCGCCGTCCTGGTCACGGATAACGTCACCCAGGATGCGGCCGAGAAGGCGGATGTCTTCCACCAGGGGACGCTCGTTTTCGCGGGTACGTCGAGCGGTCTCTGTGCTGGGGCTGGTGGTCATGGTTCGGGGGAGTCTTGGAGCCTGTCGGGCATTCGAGGCCATGCTAGCATCGACTGTCGCCCTACTTGATTACCAACAGGTTGCCGCCGTGAACTTGCCAGTGCCCCGTCCTCTCGTGATAGCCACCCGGGAAAGCCCCCTGGCGATGTGGCAGGCGCAGCATGTCCAGGCCCTGCTGGAGCAACTGGGCCACCGCGTCAGCCTGCTGGGCATGACCACCAAGGGCGACCAGATACTTGACCGTTCACTGAGCAAGGTCGGTGGCAAGGGCCTGTTCGTGAAGGAACTCGAACTCGCCCTGGAGGACGGGCGAGCCGACATGGCGGTGCATTCGCTCAAGGACATGCCGATGGACTTGCCCGAAGGTTTCGCGCTGGCGTGTGTCATGCAGCGGGAGGACCCGCGCGATGCGCTCGTATCGAGCCGGTTCGCCAGCCTGCGGGATCTGCCCCCGGGTGCGGTGGTTGGCACATCCAGCTTGCGGCGCGTGGTGTTGCTGCGCGACGCGTTCGCACGCATGGGGCGCACCGACATCCGCATCGAGCCTTTGCGTGGCAATGTCAATACCCGCCTGCGCAAACTGGATGACGGCGCCTACGACGCGATCGTGCTGGCCGCAGCCGGTCTCAGGCGCCTGGGCATGGCGTACCGTATCCGTGCCGCTTTCGAGCCTGACGAGATGCTGCCGGCCGCCGGACAGGGTGCATTGGGCATCGAGGTGCGAGCGGGTCGGCAGGACATGGTGCTGGCATTGGCCCCGCTGGCCCATATCGCGACATGGCAGGCCGTGACCGCGGAGCGCACAGTCAGCCGGGAGATGGGGGGCAGTTGTTCGATGCCACTGGCGGCCCATGCCGTATGGCGCGGTGGCGAGTTGCACCTGGTGGCCGCATGGGGCGTTGTGGACGATGCTCCAGCCGCCGTGGCGCGGTCACCGCTGGTGCGCGCTTCGGCCGCCGCAACCGTGGATTCGCTGCTGCAGGCAGAGGCGCTCGGCCAGGGGGTGGCGCAACAGTTGTGCCGGGGCGGCGCTGTGCGCTCCCCAGGATAAAACCCCGCACCGGGATCGGGCCCGCAGCATGCGCGTGATCGTCACCCGGCCCGAGCCTGAATGCAGCCAGTGGGTGCGTGCGATGGTGGCGCATGGCCTCGACGCCACCGCCATGCCCCTGATCGTACTTTGCTCCGCCAACGACGCTGCGACCGTGCATGGGTACTGGCGCAGGCTGACCCAATACCGGGCGGTCATGTTCGTCAGCGGTGCCGCGGTCCAGCACTTCTTCTCAAGATGTCCGGCGCAGGAAGCGCCTCCGATTGCTGGCCGTGTCGATTCCCCGAGGTTCTGGGCCACCGGTCCAGGGACCATCTCCTCACTGGTACGCCAGGGTGTCGATCCGGCCCGCATCGATGCGCCCGATGTCGACAAGGGCCAATTCGATTCCGAGGCGCTGTGGGCGGTGGTCCAGGCGCAGGCGCAGCGTGGTCAGCGCGTCCTGATCGTGCGGGGTGCCGACGCGGCAGGCCCGGCGATGGCCCACGGGGCCGGGCGCGACTGGCTGGCCACCCAATTAGAGCAATCCGGCGTGGGTGTGGATTTCGTGGTGGTGTACCAGCGGTGTCCACCAAGCTGGAGTGACCCCGAACGGCGCCATGCCCAGGCGGCCGCGCGGGATGGTTCGTTGTGGCTGTTCACCAGTTCACAGGCGATCGCCCATCTGTCTGTGTGCCTGCCGGGCCAGGTCTGGGCCGGGGCACGTGCCATCGCGACCCACGCGCGTATCGCGCAGGCTGCACGCGAGGCCGGTTTCGGTGTTGTATGGGAGTCACGGCCGCGCATGGGGGATGTGGTTGCGTCGATAGAATCGGCGGGATGAACCCAGCCCCGACCAACCCGAGTGCGCCCGCCTCCAGCATGGGTGCGACCGGACCCGTGCCGGTTGCTCCGCGCGGGTCCACGCTGACCTGGGTGGCTCTGGCGACGGCCTTGGTTGCGCTGGTTGTCAATGTTTGGTTGTGGCAGCGACTTTCGGCAACCCGCGAGCAGGTCGCCCGCCAGACGGCCGAGTCGGGCTTGCAGGCGAGCGATGCGCGCAGCGTTGCGCGGCAGGCCCAGGAGCTGGCGCGCGACACGGCAGCGCGGCTGGCTGTCTCCGAGGCCAGATTGAGCGAAGTCGCATTGCAGCGCAATCAGGTTGAAGAGCTGATCCAGAGCCTGTCGCGCTCGCGTGACGAAAACCTTGTTGTCGATATCGAGTCGGCGATCCGCCTGGCCCAGCAGCAGGCGCAATTGACCGGGAGTGTGGAGCCACTGGTGGCTGCGCTCAAGAGTGCGGAACAACGCGTGGCGCGCGCCGCACAGCCGCGGTTGGCCCAGCTTCAGCGGGCGCTTGCCAAGGACATCAGCCGTATCGGCAATGCGACGGTTTCGGACACGCCGGCGCTGCTCGTGCGCATCGACGAACTCCTTCGCATGGCCGACGATCTGCCGCTGGTAAATGCGGTGGCTGAAGTCAGTGCCGGTGGCTCTCTCAAGCGCGCGGATACCGAGTCCTGGCCCAGTTGGTGGCAGCGCGGGCTGCGCTTGGTAGGCGAGGAGGCCCGCAACCTGCTGCGGGTGAGCCGCATCGAGCAGCCAGACGCCGCACTGTTGTCACCCGAGCAATCTTTCTTTGTGCGAGAGAACTTCAAGCTCAAGCTGCTCAACGCCCGCCTGGGGCTGTTGGCGCGTCAACTGGAATCTGCGCGGGCGGACATCTCCGCGTCATCCGCTTCGCTGAACAAGTATTTTGATCCAGCATCACGCAAGACGCAGGCTGCTGCCAACCTGCTGCAGCAGGTGCAGGGGCAATTGAAGACCATGGAGTTGCCGCGTGTGGACGAGACGCTGGCCGCCCTCACAACGGCCGCCGCAGGGCGCTGACATGCGCATCGCATTGTGGTTGCTGGCCCTGTTCGCGGTTGCCGTGGCCGCCGCGCTGTTTGCCGGCAACAACCCGGGGTCGATCACCGTGTTCTGGCCGCCGTACCGGGTCGACCTGTCGCTCAATCTTGTCCTGGTGCTTCTGCTGTTGTTTTTTCTGGTGCTGCACATGGCCTGGCGGGCGCTGTCGGCGCTGTTTGCCATACCCCGCGAGGCGCGGCTTTGGCGGCTGCGTCAACGCGAGCGCGGCATGCAGCTGGCGCTGCTGGATGCATTTTCCAATTTGGTGGCGGGGCGATTCGTGCGCGCCAAGAGGGCGGCTGAATCGGTGCTGGTTCAGGTCCGGTCGATCGAATCCGCCGGTGACAAGCTGGGATATGGGCCGCGCATTCAGGCCGTGTCGCACCTGTTGGCCGCCGAGGCAGCCCATTCGCTGCAGGATCGCCCTGGGCGGGAGCAGCACTTGCGCGCCGCGATCGACCATGCCTCCGCCGGAGCAGCGCCGGAGACACGTGAGGGTGTTCAACTGTGCGCCGCGCGATGGGCGCTGGACGACCGCGATGCCAACTTGGCGCTGCAATTGCTCGACGATCTCGGCCAGGGGCCGGGCCGCCGTACGCTCGCTCTGCGCATGCGCCTGAAGGCGGCACGCATGGCAAAGCGCACCGTTGCGGCGCTCGAAACGGCACGTTTGCTGGCCAAGCACCGCGCTTTGTCGCAGGTGGCCGCCGAGGGTGTCTTGCGCGGGCTGGCGATCGAACTGGTCCATGGCGCGCATGATCCAGCCCAATTGCAGAAGGCCTGGGAGCAACTCGACATCGGGGAGCAAGCCATGGCCGACGTGGCCACCGAGGCTGCCGAGCGACTGCTTGAATTGGGGGGGGATCCGGCGCTTTCGCGCCAGTGGTTGCTGCCAGCCTGGGAACACATGGTGGCGCGCCAGACCACGTTGACTGCGCTACAGCGGGTTCATTTGGTGCGTACCCTGGAACGCGGGTTTGCAAGCGTCGCAGGTGCTCCCGATGCCGGGTGGCTGGCGCGGATTGAGTCGGCACAGTTGCAGAACCCGGGGGACCCGGTGCTGCAGTACCTGGCCGGCGTCACCTGTATGCGTTTGCAGCTGTGGGGCAAAGCCAACCAACTACTGACACAAGCACTGTCGCGCCTTCAGGATCCCAGCCTGCGGCGTGACACTTGGCGGCTGCTGGCCGAACTGGCCGAGCAAAGTGGCGACCAGTTGGCCGCCACCCAGGCATGGCGTAACGCCGCGCAGACCTGATCGGGCCCGCGCCGCCCAACTCTCAGCCTGCTGCCTGCTCGAACGGCAATGTCATGGCGCGCAGGTCGCGCCGTGTCTCTACAAGTACGAGTGGGCCTTCATCAATCACGACCGGTGCTGGTCGTTCCCGTGGCACATGGATGGCCTTGGGCTGGGCCGCAATGGCATCTTGCGCAAGGCGGATCTTCTCGGCATCCGAATTGACCCACTGCAAACCGCAACCGTCAGCAATCTGCGCAAGATCCTGGACTGGAAGGGCGTAGTGTTGGACCTTGGGAAGTCCGGTTGCGGTGCTGGCCGCCTGCGGCTCGCTGGCAGGAAGACGCTTTGCTGCTACAGGTGCCTGCAGTTCGGCGGTCGGTGCAGCCATAATCGGCTCCGGCACTGTCGCCGCTGTTGCGGCGAAACCTTCCAGTGGCTGCTGTAGGCTGGAATCGGCTACCGGTGGCCTTTCCGTGTCGCCATCACGGCGTGGGCGGTCATTGCGCGGGCGGCGTTCGCGTCCCTGGCGTTCGCGCGGACGGGCATCACGCCCTTCTGCACCTTCGACCCGTTCGGGCGCGGCGTCTTGCATTGCAGTGGCATTGGCAGGTTCGCCGGCTGACGCTGTATCGGCCTGAACACCTTCGGCTGCTGCTGGCACGGCTGCCTCACCCTGGTCATTGCGCGGCCGGCGGTCGGGTCGACGTTCTGCGCGCCCCTCGCGTGGTTCGCGTGGCTCACGCGGCTCACGCGGCTCTCGGGGTTCGGCGCTGCGATCCCCACGACCCTCGTCGCCGGTCTCGGATCGGTCCTGGTTGCGGTCCGGGCGCGGCGGGCGTTCACTGCCTTCGGTGCGTTCTGCATTACCACGGCCGCGTCCACCGCGCTCACCGTTGCGTGGCGGGCGTTCCGCCCGTTGCTGGTCATTGCGGGGTGCATCGCCAGAGGGCATCTGGGATGGTCCGGCAGCCACATTGGCGTCGCCGCCAACAGGCAGCGCATTGGCATCGGCGCGTTCGCGAGGACCCTGGCCAGCACGGTCGCCGCGATCTCCCCGGCCACCACGTCCGCCGCGTCCGCCGCGTCCTCGGCCTTCACCTCGGCCGTCGCCACGGCCGTCGCCACGTGGTGCGTCGCGCCCTTCGGCCTGACGGCCATCCCGTGCCTGACGGCCATCATCCTTGCGTGGCGCGACTTCTGCCACCTTGGCTGGCGCCGGCACCTGCACTGGTGTTGGCACTGGTGCGCCAAACAGGTTCTTGATCCAGCCGAAAAAGCCTTTCTCGGCCGGTGGTGCCACCGGAGCGGGTGTTGGCGCAACCGGCGCCACGGCGGCAACTGGCGCGGCCGCTTGAACTGGTTTGGCCTGGTGTGCCACCGCCTCGGGCCTGGGCGCGGCCGCTGGCGCCGGGGCATCGGGCAGCACGCCCTTGATCACCGGGGTCTGTCGGTTGGTGGGCTCCTGCGAGCGGCGCGTGACGGAAGTGGCATCTTCCATTTCGTCGGCCATCTTGTAGCTGGCCTCGATGTTGTCCAGCCGAGGGTCGTCGTGCTTGAGGCGTTCGAGCTTGTAGTTGGGTGTTTCAAGCGTCTTGTTGGGCACCATCAGCACGTTGATACGCTGCTTGAGTTCGATCTTGGCGATCTCGGTGCGCTTTTCATTGAGCAGGAACGAGGCCACATCCACTGGCACCTGGCACAGGACGGAGGCCGTGTTGTCCTTCAGGGACTCTTCCTGGATGATGCGCAGGATCTGCAGCGCCGAGCTTTCCGTGTCGCGGATGTGGCCGGAGCCGCCGCAACGCGGGCAGGGGATGGAGGCACCCTCGCTGAGCGCCGGGCGCAGGCGCTGGCGGCTCATCTCCATCAGGCCGAACTTGCTGATCGAGCCGAACTGCACGCGGGCACGGTCCTGCCGCAGCGCGTCGCGCAGGCGGTTTTCGACGTCACGCCGGTTGCGGCTTTCTTCCATGTCGATAAAGTCGATGACGATCAGGCCACCGAGGTCGCGCAGACGCATCTGGCGTGCCACTTCGTCCGCAGCCTCCAGATTGGTACGGGTCGCGGTTTCCTCGATGTCACCGCCACGGATGGCACGTGCGGAGTTGACGTCCACCGAGACCAGGGCCTCGGTGTGGTCGATCACGATGGCGCCCCCGCTGGGCAACTGCACTGTGCGGGCGTAGGCCGATTCAATCTGGTGTTCGATCTGGAAGCGTGAGAATAGCGGCGCGTCATCGCGGTAACGCTTGACGCGGGCCGCGTGTTCCGGCATCACATGTGCCATGAATTGCTGCGCCTGGTCGTACACGTCGTCTGTGTCGATCAGGATGTCGCCGATGTCGTGACTGAAGTAGTCGCGGATCGCGCGGATGACCAGTGACGACTCCTGGTAGATCAGGTAGGCGCCCTTGCCGCCCTTGGACGCTCCGTCTATGGCGTTCCACAGCTTGAGCAGGTAGTTCAGGTCCCATTGGAGCTCGGGTGCCGAACGACCGATCCCGGCGGTGCGGGCAATGATGCTCATGCCGTTGGGGTATTCGAGCTGGTCCAGTGCTTCCTTGAGTTCGGCGCGGTCGTCACCTTCGATGCGGCGCGACACACCACCGCCGCGCGGGTTGTTCGGCATCAGCACCACGTAGCGCCCGGCCAGCGACACGAAGGTTGTGAGGGCGGCGCCCTTGTTGCCGCGTTCTTCCTTTTCGACCTGAACGAGAAGTTCCTGGCCTTCGCGGATCGCGTCCTGGATGCGGGCCTGGTTGGCCTGTACGCCCGGGGCAAAGTAGGTGCGTGAGATCTCTTTGAACGGCAGAAAGCCGTGCCGGTCTTCGCCGTAGTCGACAAAACAGGCTTCAAGCGAGGGCTCGACGCGGGTCACGACCGCTTTGTAGATATTGCCCTTGCGCTGTTCGCGCCCTTCGATTTCGATTTCGTAGTCGAGCAGTTTTTGCCCGTCCACAATGGCCAGCCGGCGTTCTTCGGACTGGGTGGCATTGATAAGCATCCGTTTCATGGGTAGCGTTCCTGTTCCTCGGCGGGGGCCAATACGCACGACTCAAGAGCCGGTACGCTGGTCCCCGGGTCTTTCGACCCGTTACATGCTCATGACGAGCAAACGATGCCTTGGCGGACGCTTTGAACCGATGGGAATTGCCGGTCGCCGGTGGCTCACACAATGGGCCGCGGCGGTGGCGTGTGGATGGGGGCGAGGGGGTATTGTTGTGCTTGCGCTGTACGTGCGGGGGCGTCTTTGGCCTGCCGCACAGGCGCTGCCGGCGGCACCAAGCCCACAATCCGCGCGAAAAGGCTCGGAAGGATGGCAAGGATCAGGCTGGTCAACACAAACATGTCGCTCAAATCCGCCTGCAAGTGGGTGTCTGGCAGGCTTGGGTATTCCATATCAATGATTCAATTCGCCGGCGTACCCGTTCAGCCTGCCAACCTCCACAAGCAATTGGCTTGCGGACTGTCTTGTGGCTTCCCGGAGGCATCGACCTGCCAGTGACGCTGCGGGTTGAGTGTGGACTAAACTCCAGACAAATCAACCACTTGCAGCAAGTCGCTAGTGAAAGACATTATAGGGGCCAATCCGCCGGACGAGGCCGCCCAATCCAAAACGCTGGTCGTGGACGTCGAGGACGCGGGCCAGCGCCTGGACAACTTCCTGATACGCCACCTCAAGGGGGTGCCCAAGACCCACGTCTACCGCATCATCCGCAGCGGTGAAGTGCGTATCAACAAGGGCAGGGCGGCCGCAGACCGACGGATCCAGGCTGGCGATCTGGTGCGGCTGCCACCGGTACGGACGTCCGTCAGGGCAGACGCCAAGGCGCAGGCGATGGCGGAGGTTGCAAGCGCGGCAGGTTTACCCAATCGAGATGCACCAGCGAGGGAGTTTCCGATCCTTTTCGAGGACGACTGGCTGCTGGCCCTCGACAAGCCGGCGGGCGTGGCTGTGCACGGTGGCTCGGGGGTCAGTTTCGGGGTGATCGAACAATTGCGCATGGCGCGTCCCCAGGCCCGATTCCTGGAACTCGTCCATCGCCTGGACCGCGAGACCAGTGGAATCCTTCTCGTGGCCAAGAAGCGCAGCGCGCTCAAGAAACTACAGGACCAGTTCCGGGAGCGGGAGACTGGCAAGTGTTACCTTGCCCTTGTTTCGGGCCGTTGGCCGGCCCGAAACAAAGTCCTCGACAAGCCATTGCGCAAATATTTGCTGCCGGATGGCGAGCGGCGTGTACAGGTGGTTGCCAAGGACCATCCGGATGCCATGACCGCGCTGACCTTGGTCAAGGTTGCGCGATCGGAAGTTGCCTACTCGCTGCTCGAAGTGACAATCAAGACTGGCCGCACCCATCAAATACGCGTGCACCTGGCGTCCGAGGGGTTGCCGATTGCCGGGGACGAGAAGTACGGTGATTTCGAGTTGAACAAATCCCTCCAACGCGTTGGTGGGGTTGTTCCGCTTCGGCGCATGTTTCTGCATGCTTGGCGGTTACAGTTCAACCACCCCGACAGCGGCGAGCGGCTCCAACTGACCGCGGAACTGCCCCCGGAACTGAGGCATTTTCTTGACCATGTCCATCCACCTGCAGGCTGATTCCACTGCCGGCCATTCGGCCAGGCGCGCCCGTCCACGGGTATTCGACCTGATCGCTTTCGACTGGGATGGGACCTTGTTCGACTCGACCGCCATCATCACACGGTGCATTCAGGAGGCAGTACGTGATGTCGGGGGCACGGTGCCGACTGACGAGGCGGCCTCGCATGTGATCGGACTGGGATTGATGCAGGCCTTGGCCTATGCAGCGCCGGATGTACCCCAGGACAAATACCCGCAGCTGGGCGCCCGCTACCGCCACCATTACATGGCGCAGCAGGATGCAATCAGCTTCTTCGAGGGCGTGTTGCCCATGTTGGCCGAACTGAAGTTGCGTCAGCACTGGTTGGCTGTTGCGACCGGGAAAAGCCGCAAGGGCCTGAACGCGGCACTGCAAGCGGTCGAACTGCAAGGCCTGTTTGACGCATCACGCACGGCGGACGAGACGCTGGGCAAGCCGCATCCGCGCATGCTGCACGAGTTGATGCACGAAATGGGTGTCGAGCCTGCACGGGTCCTGATGATTGGCGACACCACACACGATCTGCAGATGGCCGCCAACGCAGGGTGTGCCAGCGTCGGCGTCAGTTATGGAGCCCACGCGCCAGGAGAATTTGACGCGTTGGGGCCCCGCTTCGTCGCCCACAACGTCCCGGAATTACACGCCTGGCTGGCGGCAAATGCGTAACCAGCACGATGTTTGCGTTGATTGAGTTGTGTGGGTCCGATGCGTTGCGGGACGGTGGTACCGCGGTTGGTTTTGATGTCCTCTATCAGGGGCAGACCTGCCGCGCATTTGCGGTCCGTTACAACGGAACGGCGCATGCCTACCTGAACCGGTGCAGCCATGTGCCGATGGAAATGGACTACCAACCAGACCGGTTTTTCGATTCGACCGGGCATTGGCTTATTTGCGCCACACACGGCGCGACCTACCAGCCCGACACCGGGCAATGCAGCGGCGGACCCTGCCGCGGCGGGCTGGTGAAGATCGCGCTGGACGAACGGGACCACACCGTGCACTGGCATACTGCCCACAACTTGAAACCCATAGAGTTCTGACATGACCGACCCTTCGCTCAACGATAACGCGCCAGCCGCACCACCGATCCCGGTGGCGCCAGCCGGCTCCCCTGGTTGGGAGCGCGCTGCGCTGGAAAAACTGGCATTTGCAGCACTCGAGGAGCAGCGCACGGCCCGACGCTGGCGCACGTTCGTGCGGCTCGCCTGGTTGACGTTCTTCGTGGTGCTGGTCTGGATCGGGCTGCACCGGGGCGGACCGTCGACGGACGTGTCGACACCCCACACCGCGCTGGTGGAAATCAGCGGCGAGATCTCGTCAGGCGGCGAGGCAAGCGCGGATGTAATTTTGACCTCCGTGCGAGCGGCGTTCGAAGACGAGGGTGCGCTGGCTGTTGTGCTGCTTATCAATTCACCCGGAGGCAGCCCGGTTCAGGCGGGCATCATCAACGACGAGTTGTTACGCCTGAAGGCCAAGCACAATAAGCCCGTGTACGCCGTGGTCGAAGAGACATGCGCGTCAGCCGCGTACTACATCGCGGTGTCTGCGGACCAGATTTTTGTCAACAAGGCAAGTGTTGTCGGAAGCATAGGGGTCTTGATGGACGGTTTCGGATTCACCGGCCTGATGGACAAGCTGGGAGTGGAACGCCGGCTGATGACGGCGGGAGAAAACAAGGGATTCCTGGACCCGTTCAGTCCGCAAACCGAACGCCAGAGGACCTTTACCCAAGCGATGCTGGACCAAATTCACTCCCAGTTCATCGCTGCAGTCAAGGCGGGTCGGGGCAAGCGCTTGAAAGAGACCCCGGAAACCTTCAGTGGACTGTTCTGGACCGGCCAGCAAGCCATCGACATGGGGTTGGCCGACAAATTGGGCAGCCTTGACTTCGTGGCCCGGGAAGTCGTCAAAGCGGAAGAAATCGTGGATTACACCCGGCGCGAAAATGTGGCTGAGCGGCTTGTCAAGCGGTTCGGCGCGTCGATTGGTGACGGCGCGATCAAGGCCCTGCGCGCCTCGTCGACGCTTCGCTGACGCAGGCTGCAGGCGTTCAGGGGCCGATCGCAAATACGGCCGGGGTTGTGTTGTCGGGGCCGCGCCCGACGTCCTTGCTGCGCCATTGCGATACGGTCGCGCTGCGGGTCCGGGCGTCGGTGGTGGTCAGCCCGCTGCTGATCGCCAGCCGAGTACCGGCTGACAATGTTTGCAGCAGGGTCTGCAACATGGCGGCGTTTCGGTACGGCGTTTCAATGAACAATTGCGTTTGCCCGGTCTTTCTGGCCAGAGCCTCCAACTCGCGGGCAGACCGGGCGCGACCATGGGCATCCGATGGGAGGTAGCCGACAAAGGCGAAGTTCTGGCCGTTGAGGCCACTTGCCGCCAGGGCCAGCATCAGCGAGACCGGACCGACCAGGGGAACCACCTCGATGCCAAGGCTGTGTGCCGCGCGAACGACCGATGATCCAGGATCGGCGATGGCGGGCATGCCAGCTTCGCTGGCCAGTCCCATGTCGTGGCCTGAGCGTGCAGGGGCGAGCAACGCCGTGGCATCGAAACCCCCATGGTGGTCACCCTTCTTGTGTACCTCGCGCGGCAGTTCGACAATCTGAAGCGACTGCACCGGGGCGACCAACGGGGCCACCATGTGCACGCGCCCCAGGTAGGCTCGCAGGGACTTCGCGTTTTCGCAGATCCAGTGCCCTAACATGGACGCGGCACGCAGCGTGGACACTGGCATTTGCTCTTGAAGGGGCGACTGCTCCCTGCAACCGAAGTCCAGCGGCGCCGGAACGAGGTACAGGCGGCCTGGGCCTGCCGCTTGTGGTGTCGATGGGGTATCGGGGGTCACCACATGAAAACGCCGGCTTCGCGCAGCAACCGCGCGGTGCGGATGAGGGGCAACCCGACAAGCGCGGTCGGGTCGTCGCTGACGATGGAGTCCAGCAGTGCGATCCCCAGTCCCTCGCTCTTGGCACTGCCAGCACAGTCGTACGGTTTTTCAGCCGACAGGTAGGCTTCTATGTCGTGTTCTGTCAGCGTGCGGAATAACACTTCCACCCGCGCCAGTTCCGTCCGGGAGAACCCGCTGGCCAGACAAACTACCGCCACGGCAGTCTGGAACACGACATTGCGTCCGCTCATGCGGCGCAGTTGGGCCACTGCCACCTCGTGCACCAGGGGCTTGCCAAGGGGCGTGCCGTCAAGATCGGCGACCTGGTCGGAACCGATGACGACGGCGCCGGGGTATTGCAGCGCCACTGCCTGCCCCTTGGCCAAGGCGAGGCGGCATGCAAGATCCCGGGGCGTCTCGGTCGCCAAGGGGGTTTCGTCGACCTGCGGTGCGACCACATCGAACGGAATACGCAGCCGCGCCAGCAACTCGCGGCGGTAGGTGGATGTGGAGGCGAGGATCACAGGGCGGTGCTGCACACTTGTCATGCGGTGATTCTCTTACACTCTGGTTATGGTCAATGAGATTGCAGCGCCAAGACTTGATGCTCGTGCCTTCGCGCAGAGCGCGGGCAACCTCGCCGGATCGGAGCGGCTGGTTCGTTTTCCCAGGATCATGGACGCCAGTGATGGCACCGCGCCAAATGCCATGGTCCAGTGGTCCGTTCAGGGTGAAATCCGGCACGTCCCGCCTGGTCAACCACAGCCATGGTTGCATCTGGACGCCGATGCCCGTATTCCGCAGGAGTGCCAGCGCTGCCTTTCCCCGATGCAGGTCCACTTGCACGTGGAACGTTGGTTCCGGTTTGTCGACGACGAGGCCAGCGCGCTGGCCCAGGACGAAACCAGCGAGGAGGATCTGCTGGTTCTCGAGCCTGATTTCGACCTGCATGCGCTGATCGAGGACGAACTCCTGCTTGAGTTGCCTTATATTGCCAGGCACGAAGCGTGTCCGACCCAGCCCAAGATGTCGGCCACAGATCCCGAATTCACCGCCGAACCCGAACGTCCCAATCCGTTTGCTGCGTTGGCACGCTTGAAGTCAGGCAAGGCTGGTTAGGGCTGCGAGTTGGGCTATACTCGAAGGCTTCGCACAGGGCTTTGAGCCTGCGTATCCATCAACCCGTCGTGTCCAATTCTGGCCACGCCAAAGCACCAAGGAGCGGATCATGGCCGTCCAACAAAACAAGAAATCGCCCTCCAAGCGAGGAATGCACAGGTCCCACAATGCATTGGTGGTGCCCGGTATTGCCGTGGAGCCGACCACCGGCGAGACCCACTTGCGCCACCACATCAGCCCGACCGGGTTCTATCGTGGCCGCAAGGTGATCAAAACGAAAACCGAAGCCTGATTGGCAAACATGAACGAGAGCCCGGCGCTATCTGCATGGTAGCGTCGGGCTTTTGCTTTGTTGGGTCAACGCCCAATCGTCCTTTTCGGCTTTTGCTCTGACCGTTTATGACAACCATTGCCGTCGATTGCATGGGCGGAGACCATGGTCCGTCCGTGACCTTGGTCGCGTGCCGCAGTTTTTTGTCGCACCACCCCGATGCCAAGCTCATTCTTGTAGGCCTTCCGGAAAAACTCGCCGGCTTTTCTGATCCACGTGCCACGGTGGTGGGCGCCAGCGAAGTGGTCGGCATGGATGACCCGGTCGAGGTTGCGCTGCGCAGAAAGAAGGACTCTTCGATGCGCGTTGCCGTGCGACTCGTGAAGGACGGAGCGGCGCAGGCGGCGGTGTCCGCGGGCAATACCGGCGCCCTGATGGCCATTTCGCGTTATCTTCTCAAAACCATCGATGGCATCGACCGGCCGGCGATAGCAACCCAATTGCCGAATGCCAAGGGCGGCGCTACGACAGTGCTCGATCTGGGCGCCAACGTCGACTGTTCGGCCGAACACCTTCTCCAGTTTGCTTTCATGGGCTCGGCCTTGGTCTCGGCGCTCAAGGACGAGGGCAACCCGTCGGTCGGCCTGCTCAATATCGGCGAGGAAGTGATCAAGGGCAACGACGTGATCAAGAAGGCCGGAGAACTGCTGCGCGCAGCCGACGCCGCCGGTGACCTGCGTTTCTTCGGCAACGTGGAGGGCAACGACATCTTCAAGGGAACCGTTGACATCGTCGTGTGTGACGGTTTTGTCGGCAACGTGGCATTGAAGACGACCGAGGGCGTTGCAACCATGATCGGTGACTTTCTTCGCGCGGAGTTCTCGCGCTCCTTGTGGACGCGGATCGCCGCTCTCATCGCGTATCCAGTCCTGGTGGCTTTCAAGCGCCGTATGGACCACCGGCGGTACAACGGTGCCGCACTTCTGGGGCTGCGAGGACTGGTTTTCAAGAGCCACGGAGCTGCGGACCCAATTGGTTTCGAGCACGCTTTGGCGCGTGCGTACGATGCTGCACGGCATCAACTGCTTGAGCGCGTCCAGGACCGCATTGCCCATGCGAGGCCGCTGCTGTCGGGCGGTGTGGGCGCTGTTCAGACGACTTGTGACAATCAACAAAACGCATGAGAAGATATTCCAGAATCACAGGCACGGGCAGTTATCTGCCGCCTCGCAGACTCAGCAATTCAGACCTGGTGCAGGAATTGGCTGCCAAGGGTGTCGAGACCAGCGACGACTGGATCGTCGAACGCACCGGGATCCGCGCACGTCATTTTGCTGCGCCCGACGTTTGCTCCAGCGATCTGGCGTTGGAGGCGGCCAGAAGCGCACTTGCGGCCGCCAAAGTGGCACCTGGCGACATCGACCTGATCATTGTTGCCACGTCGACACCGGACATGGTTTTCCCGTCCACTGCCTGCATCCTTCAGCACAAGTTGGGTGCTGCGGGCGGGGCGGCGTTCGATGTGCAGGCGGTTTGTAGTGGATTTGTCTATGCGCTGACCATCGCGGACGCGATGATCCAGACCGGCTCGGCTACCCGCGCACTTGTGATTGGTTCTGAGGTTTTCTCGCGCATTCTCGACTTCACAGACCGCACAACCTGTGTTCTGTTCGGTGATGGGGCAGGGGCCGTCGTTCTGGAGGCGTCGGATTCCCCTGGCATCCTGGCGACCGATCTGCACGCGGATGGAAAACATGTCGGCATCCTCTGTGTTCCCGGAAGTGTGTCGGGTGGCAAGGTCACCGGCGACCCGCTGCTGAAGATGGACGGGCAGGCAGTCTTCAAACTCGCGGTTGGGGTACTCGAGGATTCGGCCCGCGCCGTGCTGTCCAAAGCCGGCAGGGCCGCGGCCGACCTGGACTGGCTGATCCCGCATCAGGCCAATATCCGTATCATGCAAAGCACGGCCAAGCGGCTCAAGCTGCCAATGGACCGTGTCATGGTCACTGTCGACCAGCATGGCAATACATCTGCGGCCTCCATTCCCCTGGCGCTCGACGCAGGCGTCCGTGGCGGCAAGATACTCCCCGGGCAGTTGCTGATGCTGGAAGGTGTCGGTGGCGGGTTCACCTGGGGTTCGGTACTTTTGAGTCTCTGACACACCATGAAACCGTTTGCAGTCGTATTTCCGGGGCAGGGGTCTCAGTCGGTCGGCATGCTCGACGCCTGGGGTGAAGACCCTGTCGTTGCGGCGACTCTGGCCGAAGCATCAGATGCGCTGCACGAAGATGTCGGCGCGCTGATCCGCCAGGGTCCCAAGGACGCGTTGGCCCTGACCACCAATACCCAGCCTGTGATGCTGGTTGCGGGCGTTGCCGCATACCGGGTGTGGATCGCCCGGACGGGTTTGCTGCCGGTGGCAGTTGCGGGTCATTCTTTGGGCGAGTATTCGGCGCTCGTCGCGGCGGGTGTGTTGAGCCTGGCGCAGGCCGCTCCGCTCGTTCGGTTACGTGCACTCGCCATGCAGGAAGCTGTTCCTGTGGGTGTGGGTGCGATGGCCGCGGTCCTGGGCATGGATGCTGTCAAGGTTGTGGCGATTTGTGCCGACGTGACTGCATCCTTTGGAACGGCCAGCGGTGAGCTGGTGCAAGCTGCGAATTTCAACGAGCCAATGCAGACCGTCATCGCCGGCACCAAAGCGGCAGTTGAGCGCGCTTGCGAAGCGCTCAAGGCCAATGGTGCAAGGAGGGCGTTGACCTTGCCGGTATCGGCGCCGTTTCATTCTTCGCTGATGCGATCGGCCGCAGAGAAACTGCGCGAGGCACTCGCCATGGTCGCGTTGCAGGCGCCGTCGCTAGACCTCGTGAACAACGTCGATGCTTCCGTCGAAACCGACCCTCAGCGCATTCGTGACGCGCTCTACCGCCAGGCCTTCGGGCCCGTGCGTTGGGTCGAGTGTGTGCAGGCCCTCAAAGCACGCGGATTGTCGGATGTCGTTGAGTGTGGGCCCGGGAAAGTATTGGCAGGTATGGTGTCTCGCATCGACCCGACGATGACCGGTACGTTTCTGCTCGACCCGGCGAGCCTGGACAACGTCGTTGCCGCGCTGCAGGGGAGTGCAACATGAATGCCGTCAACAGCGCAGCGCAAGTGGCCCTCGTCACAGGGGCGTCACGCGGAATAGGCCGTGCAATCGCATTCGAACTTGCGACTCAGGGATACGCTGTGGCGGGCACGGCCACCACACCTGCCGGTGCCGCCTCGATCGGCGCCGACCTGGCGCAATTCCCTGGATGTTCCGGTGAAGTGCTGGACGTGACGGACGCCGCCTCAGCGGAAGCCCTGATCGAACGGCTGGTGCGAACGCATGGGGGGCTCCATGTTCTGGTGAACAACGCGGGAATCACACGTGACATGCTGGCAATGCGTTTAAAGGACGACGATTGGGATGCCGTGATCGACACCAACCTCAAGGCTGTGTTTCGCATGAGCCGCGCGGTGATGCGCACCATGATGAAACAACGCTACGGCCGGATCGTGAACATCACGTCGGTGGTCGGTGCTTCCGGCAATCCGGGGCAGAGCAATTACGCTGCTGCCAAGGCCGGCGTCGCCGGCATGACGCGTGCACTCGCCCGGGAACTTGGCTCGCGCAATATCACTGTGAACTGTGTCGCGCCCGGCTTTATCGAGACCGACATGACAGCGTCGCTTCCCGTCGAGCAACAGAAGACTCTGCTGGCCCAGATACCTGTGGGTCGTTTGGGCAGTGCTTCCGAGATTGCACATGCAGTGGCGTATCTGGCGTCGCCGCGGGCGGCATACGTGACGGGTCAGGAAATGCATGTGAATGGCGGCATGTACATGTAGGGCGCAGACCGAACGTCAGAAACCTTGGGCCCCCGCCCGCTGTTTGTTGCACCGTCCTAACCGGGGTTGCCCCTGGAGGCGGCTAAAATCACCAATTCATCCACAACCCTTCGAGGGAACCCATGAGCGATATTGAAGCGCGTGTCAAGAAAATCATTGCAGAACAACTGGGCGTTGAAGAGTCCCAGGTCACGAACGCAAAGGCGTTTGTTGCTGACCTCGGAGCAGATTCCCTGGACACCGTCGAATTGGTGATGGCCCTCGAGGATGAGTTCGGCATCGAAATTCCGGATGAAGACGCGGAGAAGATCACGACTGTGCAAAACGCGATCGACTACGCCAACACACACCCGAAAGCCTGATCATGCGGGCCGCTTCGCCGGCCCCAGATGTTTGTTTCGCGTCTGCGCGCCGCAGCCAGGCCGCGCAGTTGATCAATGATTACCTGGAACAGAGTCCATGTCCCGTCGTCGTGTCGTTGTCACCGGTTTGGGTTGTGTCAGCCCTGTCGGAAATACTGTGGGCGAAGCCTGGGCCAGTCTCCTCGCGGGCAAGTCCGGCATTGACCTGATCACGAAGTTCGACGCAACGAACTTTGCCTGCCGGTTTGCCGGTGAAGTGAAGGGTTTTGATCTGGAGTCGTATATTCGGGCCAAGGAAGCCCGGACGATGGACTCCTTCATCCACTTTGGTATCGCGGCCGCTGCGCAGGCCGTGGCGGACGCTGGTCTACCGACGGGTGATGCACTCGGAGAAGAACTTGCAACGCGAATCGGGTGCGTGATCGGATCGGGTATCGGCGGTCTGCCCATGATCGAGGCTACCCGCGATGAGTTGACTGCGCGTGGCCCGCGGCGAATCTCGCCATTCTTTGTCCCCGCGTCCATCATCAACATGATTGCGGGGCATGTGTCGATGCGTTTCGGCTTCAAGGGCCCGAACATCGCCATCGTGACCGCATGCACGACGGGCCTGCACTGCATCGGTGAGGCGGGTCGCATGATCGAGTACGGCGATGCGGATGTGATTGTCGCCGGGGGGTCGGAAGCCACCGTGTCTCCCTTGGGCATTGGCGGTTTTGCGGCCATGCGTGCCCTGTCTACCCGCAATGACGATCCGGCAACGGCTTCCCGTCCCTGGGACCGTGACCGCGACGGGTTTGTGCTCGGCGAGGGTGCGGGGGTTCTCGTTCTTGAAGAGTTGGAGCATGCGAAGGCCCGTGGTGCGCGAATTTATGCCGAGTTGGCGGGGTTCGGGATGAGTGCCGATGCCGGCCACATGACGGCGCCAAACATGGATGGCGCTCGCCGCGCGATGCTCAACGCATTGCGCAATGCCGGCGTCAATCCCCAGGACGTGAACTACCTGAACGCGCATGGTACGTCTACGCCTTTGGGCGATCTGAACGAAACCAACGCCATCAAGGCGGCTCTCGGTGACCATGCCAGAAAGATCGTCGTCAACTCCACCAAGTCGATGACCGGGCACCTGTTGGGAGGGGCCGGCGGTATCGAGTCGGTATTCACTGTGCTGGCTGTCCATCATCAAAAAAGCCCGCCGACAACCAATATTTTCAACCAGGACCCAGAGTGCGACCTGGACTATTGCGCCAACACTGCGCGCGATATGAAGATCGATGTTGCGGTCAAGAACAACTTTGGTTTTGGCGGAACCAATGGAACCCTGGTGTTTCGGCGCTACTAGCCAGCGCATGCAAGACGTGGACGTTTCCTGAGTGGCCGTGGCACAGCAAGCAGATGCACCATGCCCCCACTGTTCAATGGCAGGTCTCTCGGATGCGGCTGCACGCGCTCGCGCTGTTGGGGCTTTGGCTGGCCGGCCTGACGGTGTGTGGCGTTTGGTTGTTCGTCGGCCGGCAGACTTCGGTGATGGAAGCAGGCGCATGGGTTGTCATTGCCTTGGCCGCCAGCGGTTTCGTCGCGCTGCGCGACTGGACAACTTCTTTGTCCGGGACGCTGCTCTGGAACGGCAAGTACTGGGCCTGGGCGCCAGCTGGCCAGACCGGCGTGAACGGTGATGTGGCGGTGTGCATGGATTTGCAGCGCATGATGCTGCTCAAATTTACCGGAGAGTCTGGCCGCGTCATTTGGCTGTGGGTGAGGCCGGCGGTGCAGGGCGCCCAATGGCTGGCTCTGCGCAGGGCACTGTTCAGTCGCCGGGGGGGGGCTGGGTTCGACGGGTCCGGTCGGGCAGGTCCGCGGGAGTTGGATCCCTCCATCCGTTGACCATGGCCGGTCCAACCCAGTTTCCGCCGGTTGCGAGTGCGCAGAACAACAGCGACCTGATGCTGGTTGAGAGGACAATTGCTGGCGACCAGCGGGCCTTCGAGCTGCTTGTCATCAAGTACCAGTCGCGCATCCAGCGACTGATCGGGCGCATGGTTCGGGATGTGGATTTGGTGGAAGACATCGCGCAGGAAACCTTTATCCGCGCCTATCGCGCATTGCACCAGTTTCGCGGCGACGCCCAGTTCTACACTTGGTTGTACCGGATCGCCGTAAATACGGCCAAGAAGTCCTTGATGGACCTCAAGCACGAGCCTGCGGTGCTGGATGGCGGATTTCGAAGTTCTGACGATGATGATGAAACTTCCAAGGGCAAAAATGAACCAACGATGGATGAAACGCCCGAGTCTGTCCTGGCGGCGAAAGAAATCGGCAACGTTGTGAACGCCGCGATGGAAGCCTTGCCGGATGACTTGCGGCAGGCCATCACGTTGCGGGAGATCGAGGGCCTGACTTATGAGGAAATTGCACTGATCATGAATTGTCCTATCGGGACCGTCCGGTCAAGGATTTTCAGGGCGCGGGAGGCTATATCGGCTCGAATTCGCCCCATGCTGGAAAACCAGACGGGGAAGCGTTGGTAATGCCAAACGAGGTACTGCACCATGACTAGAGAGACTGCCGTAAATCGAGAACTGATGTCGGCGTTGGTGGATGGCGAGTTGACGGTTGGCGAGTTCTCGTCGACTGTCGATTCATTGACCAGTTCGGCGCACGGGCTTGCAACCTGGCACGCCTACCATCTTGTGGGTGACGCTTTGCGTGGCTCCGCACATGGTACGGCACTGGAGAGCCAGGCGTTCGTAGCCCTCCTGCGCAGCCGCCTTGCGGCGCAGGAAGCCGGTCGACCGTTGCCCCAGCCGGCAGGTTCAACGCTTGCATCCGTGGTCGAAAACTCGGCGCGCGAGGGCGCCAACGACCCCGCCATCCGGTGGAAACTGCTGGCCGGTCTGGCGTCGCTGGCTGCCGTGGCTACGTTTGGATGGCACATCGCCAGCCTGAATGCTGGCGGGGCAGTTCTGGCGCAAGACCCTGCTGGAGGGCAAGCCGCGACTGTGGCAACTGCACCTGTGGGGGGCGGCGCCCCGGCACCGGCCCTGGTCGCGGCGCCGGTGATGTTGCGAGATGCCCGACTCGATGAATTGCTGGCCGCGCACAAGCAGTTCGGTGGTACTTCCGCGTTGCAGATGCCTGCTGGATTCCTGCGCAACGCCACATTTGACAATTCGGGCAAATAGCGCACCCCATGACGGACATCCGGTTCCCTGGTAGCCATGCAGCTCTGCGGCTTTTACTGGTCGTCTGCGGGTATCTGTCGGCGGGGCCTTTGTTGCTTGCCCAGTCGCCACCGCCACCGCCCGCGCCGGTTGTCGCCGTCGATGCCAGGCATGCGGAGCTCGGTATATCCGAGTGGCTGACCAGGATGCACGTGGCTTCACGCAAACGTGCCTACATCGGGACTTTCGTGGTTTCCGCCGGTTCCAACATGTTCAGTGCCCGCATCTGGCACATCTGCGATGGCACACAGCAAATGGAACGGGTTGAGTCACTGAACGGCGTTCCTCGCTCCACTTTTCGCCGCAACGACGAGGTCGTCACCTTCATGCCGGAAACCCGTACCGCCGTCGCGGAGAGGCGTGAGGCTTTGGGGCTTTTTCCACAGATGTTGGCGTCCCCCGACTCGTCGATCGCGCAATACTATTCGGCGAAACAGACAGGTGTGGAACGCGTAGCGGGTTATGACGCTGAAGTGGTTGTGCTTCAGCCCAAGGACGGCCTGCGTTTTGGTTACCGGGTCTGGAACGAGAAGAAGAGCGGCCTGGTGGTCAAGCTACAGACACTGGACGTGGATGGCAAGGTGGTGGAGCAGGTCGCGTTTTCCGAACTGCAACTCAATGCCCCGGTGAGCATGGCGAAACTCGCTCACATGATGAACAACACAGAAGGGTACCGCATTGAGCGCCCCGAGGTGGTGAAGACCACGCCGATCGCGGAGGGGTGGGCGTTGAAGAATGCGGTCCCGGGTTTCAAATCGATGAGTTGCCATCGGCGTCCAAGCACTTCCGGTGAATCGGCAAGCTCGGACAAGACGATGCAATGGGTGTTTTCGGATGGTCTCGCTTCGGTTTCCCTGTTCGTGGAGGTGTTCGATCGTCGCAGGCATACCCAGGAAGGCTCTTCTTCCGATGGGGCCACCCACACCCTGACCCGAAAGTTGACCGACAAAGGCGGTGAGTGGTGGGTGACCGTTGTTGGTGAGGCGCCTATCCAGACCTTGCATGCTTTTGCTCAAGGCCTTGATCGCGTCAAATAGTGCCCAATTTAATCTGCGGCGGTCGATTTGGTTTTCAGTGCAGTTTCTTGTGCTGGCCTGCAGGTCCCGCACTGGCCGCCGACCAAACGTTTTTATCAGGAGAGTTCGTAGATGATTCAAGTCGAAGTTAATGGCATGCGCCGCTGGCTCGGGATGATCGCCTTGGGCGTGTCGTTTGCTCTGGTGCCTCTGGGCCAGGCGGCGGCGCAAGTCCGTGCATTGCCCGACTTCACCGACCTGGTCGAGCAGGTCGGTCCGTCCGTCGTCAACATCCGTACACTGGAGAAGGTGTCCGCGCGAACCCGGCAGGGTGGTGGCCAGGACGAGGAAATGCTTGAGTTCTTTCGCCGGTTCGGGGTGCCCATTCCCAACCTGCCGCGCCAAGCCCCGCGCCAAAACCGACCCCAACCACAGGAGGAGGAGCAACCTCGGGGGGTTGGTTCCGGCTTCATCCTGACTGCCGACGGGTTCATCATGACCAATGCCCATGTGGTCGACGGAGCAGACGAAGTGCTCGTTACCCTGACCGATGACCGCGAGTTCAAGGCGAGGATCATTGGCGCGGACAAGCGCACCGACGTCGCGGTCGTGAAGATAGAGGCGACGGGGCTGCCAGCGGTCAAGGTGGGGGATGTCAATCGCCTCAAGGTCGGCGAGTGGGTCATGGCGATTGGTTCGCCGTTTGGCCTCAAGAACACTGTCACGGCAGGAATCGTCAGCGCCAAGCAGCGCGACACAGGGGACTACCTGCCGTTTATCCAGACCGACGTGGCGATCAATCCGGGCAATTCTGGCGGGCCGCTGATCAATATGCGCGGCGAAGTCGTGGGCATCAACAGCCAGATCTACTCGCGTTCTGGTGGGTTCATGGGAATTTCGTTCGCAATTCCCATGGATGAGGCCATACGTGTCAGTGAGCAACTGCGGACTTCCGGACGCGTCTCGAGGGGGCGTATTGGTGTTCAGATCGACCAGGTAACCAAGGATGTCGCCGAATCGACCGGTATCGGCAAACCTTCAGGCGCTCTGGTGCGTGGGGTTGAGTCGGGTTCGCCAGCAGACAAGGCGGGTGTCGAGGCCGGTGACATCATCGTGAAGTTCGATGGCAAGGCCATCGAGAAACACAGTGACCTTCCGCGACTGGTTGGCAGTATCAAGCCCGGCTCCAAGAGCACCATGACCGTGTTTCGCCGCGGTGGCACCAAAGAGCTCAGCGTGACCGTTGCGGAATTGGAGCCCGAGAAGGTGGTCCAAAAACCAGCGGATCGCGAGGAAAAGCCCAAAGCGTCCTCTGCTGCACTGATGCTGGGGCTGACAGTGAGTGAAGTGGGGGATGCCCAGAAAAAGGAACTCAAACTTAAAGGCGGCGTGAAGGTTGATGCCGCAACTGAGGCGGCTGCGCGAGCCGGATTGCGAGAAGGCGACGTCATAGTCGCCATCGCCAATGTCGAGGTCGCGGGAGTCAAGGAGTTCGATGCGGCAGTTGCCCGAATAGACCGTACCAAACCTGTGAACGTATTGTTCCGTCGAGGTGAATGGGCGCAATACGCCGTAATCCGGTTGGCGCGGCAATGAAGGCTGCCGCCCCCCTGTGGAGCGGTATATCCCGGCTCCACCGTGGGGCTTTTCTGTGGGTTTTCAGCGATGCTGGCGCCCCAGTAAAAATATTTTTTCCTGGCACGGAAATTTAAAACAGTGTTGGCGACTACTAACATGGCGAAGGGGTAGTCTGTCGTTTGGTTAGAATATGACCGGTCCAAGCGTTCTTCCGGGCATATTGGTGCACCAATAGTCCACGATGTGAGATTCGTTGGTTGGCACAGCAGCCGATCCACAGCTCACCCACATGTTGTCCATAGGCAATCCCCCCATTCTGTTGATAACTTGTGGATAATATTCTTGTTGTTGCGTTGCAACGCCCTGTAAATCGCCATCCGGCCCTGTGTATTTTGGTCTTTTTGCCTACAATGAAGTTCCAACTATCGCAGTTGCCAATGATTGTTGGTTCAGGGCGCGTCCGATCACGACGCGCCCTTTTTTCTTTCTGCGTACCTTTTAATTCAAACACTTAAGCGTCCTCGTTGATGGATCACATCAGAAACTTTTCAATCATTGCGCACATCGACCACGGTAAATCGACGCTGGCGGACCGACTCATTCAACGTTGCGGTGGGCTTGAGGCGCGTGACATGGAAGCCCAGGTTCTCGACTCGATGGACATCGAGAAAGAGCGTGGGATAACCATCAAGGCGCAAACCGCCGCACTGCATTACAAGGCGCTTGATGGCCGTGTCTACAACCTCAATTTGATTGACACACCGGGCCATGTCGACTTCTCCTATGAGGTCAGCAGATCGCTCTCCGCATGCGAGGGCGCCTTGCTCGTTGTCGATGCGAGTCAGGGGGTCGAAGCACAGACTGTGGCGAATTGCTACACGGCGCTTGAGCTGGGTGTCGAGGTGCTGCCAGTTCTCAACAAGATGGACCTGCCCAACGCCGACCCGGACAACGCCAGGAAGGAAGTCGAAGACGTGATCGGCATCGATGCGACCGATGCGATTGCCTGTTCCGCCAAGACCGGGCAAGGCATCGACGAAATCCTCGAGGCGATCGTCGCACGTATCCCCGCACCCAAGGGAAATCCAGCCGGTCCATTGCGGGCCATGATCGTTGACAGCTGGTTCGACAACTATGTTGGCGTCGTTATGCTGGTGCGTGTGGTGGACGGCCGCCTTGCCAAGGGGGAGCGCATCAAGCTGATGGCCACAGCGGCAACTTACAACGCAGACAGCCTGGGCGTGTTTACGCCCGCCAACGAACCTCGGGAATCCCTGGAGGCGGGCGAGGTGGGGTACATCATTGCGGGCATACGCGAATTGCAGGCGGCCAAGGTCGGTGACACGGTCACCTTGATTCGCGCGGGTTCTGGTGGCACAGCCTTCACGGCTACCGAAGCCCTGCCAGGGTTCAAGGAGATCCAGCCTCAGGTCTTCGCGGGCTTGTATCCAACCGAAGCCAACCAGTATGAAGGCCTGCGCGACAGCCTTGAGAAGCTCAAGCTCAACGACTCCTCTTTGCATTACGAGCCCGAAGTGTCACAGGCGCTGGGATTCGGATTTCGCTGCGGGTTTCTCGGCCTGTTGCACATGGAGATCGTCCAGGAGCGGCTTGAGCGCGAGTTCGACCAGGACCTCATCACCACAGCCCCCAGTGTGGTCTACCAGGTGGTCAAGGCGGATGGCGAGGTGCTCATGGTCGAGAACCCTTCCAAGTTGCCCGATCAGAGTCGCACCGAGGAAATCCGTGAGCCGATCGTTACGGTGCGCCTGTACATGCCACAGGAATATGTAGGCGGCGTCATGACGTTGGCCAACCAGAAACGCGGCATGCAATTGAACATGGCCTACCACGGTCGCCAGGTGATGCTGACGTACGACATGCCCCTGGGTGAGATCGTCCTCGACTTTTTCGACAAACTGAAATCGGTCAGCCGCGGTTATGCGTCGATGGACTACGAGTTCAAGGAGTATCGCCCGGCGGACGTCGTCAAGGTGGACATCCTGCTCAACGGTGAGAAGGTCGACGCCTTGTCCATCATCGTGCACCGCTCGCAAGCGCAGTACCGGGGACGGGCCGTGGTGGCAAAGATGCGCGAGATCATTTCGCGGCAGATGTACGACGTTGCGATCCAGGCTGCCATCGGAGCCACCATCATTGCGCGTGAGACAATCAAAGCATTGCGCAAGAACGTGCTTGCCAAGTGTTATGGCGGCGACATTTCGCGCAAGAAGAAGCTCCTCGAAAAACAAAAAGCGGGCAAGAAAAGAATGAAACAGATCGGGTCTGTGGAGGTGCCGCAAGAGGCTTTCCTGGCGATTTTGCAGGTGGACGATTGATGCAGGTTCTGACCTCCCTCATATTGGCGGCCTTCGCGGGTTATGCTGGCACCTGGTACTTGGGGCGGCTCGAGGGCAACTTCGCGTTGCTTCTCTTCATGGCGACCGCGGTCACCGGCGTGTACTGGCTCGGCGAACGCTTTTTCTTCCTGCCGAAACGTGAACAGGCTGCGGCAGAGCTCGAAGCAGGCGTCGCGCGGCGACGGGCTGAGCTTGACAAGATGGGCCTGCGCCAAGATGAAGACACCACCGCGCAGGCGCGCCAGCAATTGCTGATGCAGCCTTGGTGGCTCGACTGGACCGCAGGACTGTTTCCGGTGATTGCGGCCGTGTTCCTTTTGCGATCATTCTTGTTCGAGCCTTTCAAGATTCCCTCTGGCTCGATGATCCCAACCCTGCTGGTTGGCGACCTGATCCTGGTGAACAAGTTCCACTATGGCATCAGGCTCCCGGTGATCAACACCAAGCTCACCGACGGAACGCCACCCCAGCGTGGTGACGTCATGGTGTTTCGTTATCCGCCCAAGCCGAGCTTGGACTACATCAAGCGCGTTGTCGGAACGCCCGGGGATGAAGTTGCCTACCTGAACAAGCGCCTGACCATCAACGGCAAGGCCATTGAGACCAACGTGGTGCCAGAGTTTTTCGACGAGGATTCGATGCGCTACATGAATCAGCTCGAGGAAAAGCTCTCGGACAAGCCGCACGGTCTGCTCAATGACGCGGACCGCCCGGCTTTTGTGCCTGGCGCCGAGGACTTTCCTTACCGTGACAATTGCCGTTACAGTGTCGAAGGGGTGGTGTGCAAAGTTCCGCCAGGCCACTATTTCATGATGGGCGATAACCGTGACAACTCGCTCGACTCCCGCTACTGGGGGTTTGTGCCCGACAAGAACATCGTGGGCAGAGCGGTTTTCGTATGGATGAATTTTGGCAACCTCAAGCGGATTGGTTCCTTCAATTGATCTTGTTTGTATTGGCAAGGGGAACGTGATGGCAACAACAATGAAATCCAGGCAGCGGGGCATTTCCTTCTTGGGTTTGCTCTTCGTGGGTGGCGCGCTGGCAGTCACCGGTGTAGTCGCTGCCCAGGTATTTCCGACCTTTGTGGAGTACCAGGCGGTCATCAAGGCGGTCAACAAAGCCAGTGCCGGCAGCACGGTGCCGGAGGTGAGAACCATTTTCGACAAGGCGGCTACTGTCGACAACGTATCGTCGATCAAGGGCAGTGATCTTGAGGTGACCAAGGAAAACGACAAGATCGTCGTGATCTTTGCGTACCAGCGCGAGATCCATTTGGCGGGGCCCGCCTTTCTGACTCTCAAATACGCCGGGCGTTCCAAATAGCGTGGACGACGGATTGTTGGCTTTGCAGCAGCGGTTGCAACATCATTTCGCAAATTCTGAACACCTGAGCCGCGCGCTGACGCACCGGAGTTTTTCCGCAGACCACAACGAGCGCCTCGAGTTTCTTGGCGACGCGGTACTGAACCTTTCGGTCGCCGATCTGCTCTACGAGCAACTGAGCCAGTTGCCAGAAGGTGACTTGTCTCGCGTGCGAGCGAACCTTGTCAAGCAAGACACCCTGCACCAGCTTTCAGTGCAGCTGGGTCTGCCCGATCTGATCCGGCTGGGTGAAGGCGAAATGCGCTCGGGAGGCAGAAAGCGCCCATCCATCCTTGCCGATGCGCTGGAGGCAGTGATCGGAGCCGTGTACCTCGATGGAGGCTACGGCGCATCCCAAGCGCTGGTGAGGCGCTTGTTTCGTGCAGTCGAGGTCAATCCCACGATGGCGGCAATCGGAAAGGATCCCAAGACCGAGTTGCAGGAGTGGCTCCAGGGGCGCAAGATGCGTCTGCCGGTCTACCGTGTCGTGGGCACGCTGGGTGCGGCCCATCAGCAATCATTCGACGTGGAGTGTGAGATCGCGGAAATGAACCTCTCCGAGCGCGGCATCGGCGGATCCAGGCGCGCGGGTGAGCAGGCGGCCGCGGCGGCGATGCTGCAGACACTGCGCAAAGGTACCTGACCATGAAATCTCAAACTCCCCAAACTGTTGCAGTGGCACCCGATGCCGAAGCCCCGACGGTACCGAAAACCGATGGTCCGACCCGTTGTGGCCTGATTGCGATCGTCGGCAAGCCGAATGTCGGCAAGTCTACTTTGCTCAATGCCCTGGTCGGGCAGAAGATCAGCATCACCTCGCGCAAGGCCCAGACGACGCGCCATCGCATTACCGGCGTGCGTACTGTCGACTCCACCCAGTACGTGTTCGTGGACACACCTGGATTCCAGACCCGCCATGGCAACGCCCTGAACCGTTCTCTCAACAAATCGGTATTGGGCGTTGTGAAGGATGTCGACCTGGTGCTGTTCGTGGTGGAGGCGGGGGTCTTCAACCAGGCCGACGGCAAGGTGCTGGACCTGTTGAGCAAGGATGTCCCGGCGTTGTTGATCGCCAACAAGCTCGATCAGGTTGGCCAACGCGCCGACATCGCCCCGTGGCTGCAGGAGATGCAACAGCGCCATGCGTTTGCGGAGTTCGTGCCGATGTCGGGCAAGAACGCCAAGGATGTTGCGCGGCTGTTCAGGATTTGTGAAAAGTACTTGCCCGAGCAGCCCTGGTTCCATGCACAGGATGAATTGACGGACCGCAGCGAGAAGTTTCTGGCCAGTGAGTTGGTGCGTGAAAAGCTGTTCCGGCTGACAGGAGACGAGTTGCCCTATACCTCCACAGTGGTGATCGACAAGTTCGAGGAGGAGCCACCGGCCCGCAAGGGTCAGAAGCGCCTCTTGCGGATTGCCGCGACCATCATTGTCGAACGCGACAGCCACAAGGCCATGGTGATCGGTGACAAGGGTGAACGCATCAAGCGCATCGGGACCGAGACCCGTGTCGAACTCGAAAACCTGATGGACGCCAAGGTTTTCATCGAGTTGTGGGTCAAGGTTCGTTCGGGCTGGGCGGATGACGAGGCTCGGGTACGCAGCTTTGGTTACGACTGAAACCGGCTGAACGCGGTGGCCACCAAACGTATTTCCGACGAGCCGGCCTATGTGCTGCACCGCCATGACTGGAGCGAGTCGAGTCTGATCCTGGAGGTCTTCACACGCAACCATGGCCGCATTGCCTTGGTGGCCAAGGGCGCGAAACGCCCCAGTTCCAGCCTGCGTCCGATCCTGTTGCCGATGCAACCGCTGCATGTGGCATTTGGAGGCGATGCCGAGATTCGCACCTTGCGCAGCGCAGAATGGATGGGGGGGCACGTGATGCCCGGCGGCGAAGCTTTGCTCTCGGGCTACTACCTGAACGAGTTGGTGCTGAGCCTGCTGGCACGTGATGATCCCCACGCCGGCCTGTTCGACATCTACGCCCAGGTGGTCGAAATTGTCGCGTCAGGCCACGCGCAAGCCCTTCAGGCAGTGCTTCGCGCGTTCGAATTGTTGCTGCTGCGAGAAACCGGCCACTTGCCGATGCTCGACGCACAGACGATGACCCTGGCTCCGTTGGGGCCTCAAGAGCGGTACACCTTGGTTTCGGAAGGGGGCTTGCGTCTGGCGGGGGAGGGCGACCGCAACAGCCTGTCGGGCCAGCAATGGGCTGGCCTGCAAGCTGCCCTGGCAGAACAGTCGGGCCTGGGTGATACTGTGCGCGCATGTGCCCCGATGGTCAACGATCTCAAGCCGCAGTTGCGGGCATTGCTGAATTACCATTGCGGGGTTGCTACTCTGCGAACGCGGCAAATGATGCTCGACCTGCAATCCATATGAAGAAGACCGCCCTTTCAGTGAACCTGAACAAAGTTGCGCTGGTGCGCAACACCCGCCATCTGGGCATTCCGTCACTGGTTCGCGCCGCCCAAATCTGCCTTCACGCCGGTGCCCATGGAATCACGGTGCACCCGCGTCCGGACCAACGCCATGTCCGTGTCGAGGACGTGGCGGCCTTGTCTGGCACGCTTGCAAACTGGCCGGGTCGCGAGTTCAACATTGAAGGTAATCCGTTCCAGAACCTGATGGGTTTCGTTCGCACCTTGCGCCCGCAGCAGTGCACGCTGGTTCCAGACGGCGAAGGCCAGTTCACCAGTGACCATGGCTGGAACCTCGTGCAGGATGCAGCGCGTCTGAAGCCACTGATTGCGGAGGCGCGACAGTTGGGCGTCCGGGTGAGCCTGTTCATGGACCCCGATCCTGGCGCCATGGCACGCGCCAGGGACGCAGGCGCCGACCGGGTTGAGCTCTACACCGAACCCTATGCCCAGGCCTGGGGTGGCCCTCAGCAGGCCTACCAGACGGACCGGTATGCCCGTGCCGCGAGGGCAGCCCTGGATGTGGGCCTGGGGGTCAACGCCGGCCATGACCTGAACCGCGAAAACCTTGCCTGGTTCCTGGCTGCGGTGCCAGAGGTCAGCGAAGTGTCCATCGGCCATGCCCTGATCTCGGACGCGCTTGAATTGGGTTATGCGGCAACCGTGGCAGACTACCTTCGCTGCATCGATGACGCCACGGTTTCCCGGCCGCGTTAATGGCTGGCCTGCATGATTTACGGCATCGGAACCGACATCTGTGACATCCGGCGAATTCGCGCAAGCCTGGAGCGCCATGGCGAACGCTTCGCCCTGAAGATCCTCAGCGAGCAAGAACTTGCCGTCTGGCAGGCCCGTGGCGCACGGTGGCCAGAACGGGGTGTGCGTTACCTGGCGACGCGCTTCAGCGCCAAGGAGGCGTTCAGCAAAGCCATTGGCCTGGGCATGCGCATGCCGATGACCTGGCGGCTGTGCGAGATCGGTACCATCCCGGCGGGTCGCCCACAGGCCGGGAAGCCTCGCATCGTCCTGCATGGTGGCCTGAAGCAGTGGTTTGAAGCCCAAGGACTGCGTGCCCATGTGAGCGTGACCGATGAAACAGACTATGCCGCCAGTTTTTGTGTCGTAGAAACGTCTGATTGACGCGCCGACACCGCATTGTTGGCTATCGCCTGAATCTTTCAACCTGATCTCCAATGCCCCTTCACGACGATTTCGACACTCCGCATGCCCCGCTGGTCATTGATGTAGCCGGTCTGGCCTTGAGCTCCCGTGACAGGGCGCGACTGCGCCATCCCTTGGTTGGCGGGTTGATACTGTTCAGCCGCAACTGGCGTGAGCGCGCGCAACTTTCTGATCTGTGCGCCGAAATAAAGTCGCTTCGCGGAGATCTGCTGATCATGGTGGACCACGAGGGGGGCCGCGTGCAAAGATTTCGCACCGACGGATTCACGCACTTGCCGGCCATGGCTGTCTTGGGAGGGTTGTGGCTGAACGCCGTCGCCGGCGACGCCCAGGCCAGTGCAATGCAGGCGTTGGCTGCGGCCACGGCCTGCGGTTATGTACTCGGCGCCGAGTTGCGGGCCTGCGGCGTGGACCTGACCTTTGCCCCGGTGCTGGACCTCGACCATGGCGTCAGCGACGTCATCGGCGATCGTGCATTTGGCCACGATCCGGCGATGGTGACGTTGCTGGCAAAAAGCCTCATACATGGTTTGCTGCAAGGTGGGATGGCCAATTGTGGCAAGCATTTTCCGGGGCATGGGTTTGTCAAGGCCGACTCGCATACCGATATTCCACGCGACCGGCGTGGCTTGCGTGCGATCCTCGGACAGGATGCAGCACCCTATGCGTGGCTCGGAACGGCGCTGGCAAGTGTGATGCCGGCGCATGTGGTCTACCCCGCCGTGGACAGCCGGCCGGCTGGCTTTTCGGCCAAATGGCTTCAGGACATCCTGCGCGCGAGATTGGGATTTCGCGGAGCAATTTTCAGTGATGACCTCAGCATGGCCGGAGCCCGCGTCATCGATGGCCGGGTGGTGGACTACACCGAAGCGGCCGTGGAAGCGCTTCGGGCTGGGTGCGACATGGTGCTTCTGTGCAATCAGAGCTTGGGTGATGGTGCGCACATCGACGCATTGATCGAGGGCTTGGAGACTGCGCGCGCTCGTGGTGCGTGGCTTCCGGATCCGGGCAGCGGCGGGAGGCGGCTTGAGTTACTGCCGCGCGCTGCGGCGCTCGCCTGGGACGACTTGATGGTCCATCCGCATTACATGCAGGCCCTGGACCTGATTCCGTGAGTTCCAGGCCAGGCTACTGGCTTGGCGGATGTTCGCGCCGCAGTGCAGGGAACAGGATGACGTCGCGGATGCTGGGGCTGTCTGTAAGCAGCATCATCAGCCGGTCGATGCCGACCCCGCAACCGCCCGTTGGAGGCATGCCGTACTCCAGTGCCCGAAGGAAGTCATGGTCAAAGAACATGGCCTCGTCGTCGCCGTTGTCCTTGGCAGCAACCTGCGCATGGAAGCGTGCAGCCTGGTCCTCGGCGTCGTTCAATTCGCTGAATCCGTTCCCGAATTCGCGGCCGGTGATGTAGAGCTCGAAGCGTTCGGTGACTTCGGGCTTGGTGTCGCTGGCCCGTGCAAGCGGGGAAATTTCAACCGGATGCTCGCAGATAAAAGTTGGCTGCCAGAGCTGGTCTTCGACCATTTCCTCGAAGTACATGACCTGCAAGCCGGCGAGTGTGCGTCGGGAAAGTTTGTTGCGCTCCTCGGTCTTTCCCAGACTTCGCAACGTGGTGACCAGCCATTGGCTGTCGTGGATGTTCTCGCCGGCGTCGGTGTATTTCGCGATCGCCTGCACGATGGTGAGGCGTTCGAACTCCGGCTCCAGATCCACGGGCTTGCCATCGTAGGTGAGTTGCAGGCCACCTGTCGCCTTGCGTGCCGCATCGCGCACGAGTTCCTGGGTGAACTGCATCACGTCCTGGTAATTCCAGTAGGCCGCATAAAACTCCATCATCGTGAACTCGGGGTTGTGGCGCACCGAGATCCCTTCGTTGCGGAAGTTGCGGTTGATTTCGAACACACGGTCGAAGCCGCCCACAATCAACCGCTTGAGGTAGAGCTCGGGGGCGATCCGCAGGAACATCTGTTGGTCCAGCGCATTGTGGTGGGTGGTGAAGGGCTTGGCATTTGCGCCACCAGGGATCGGGTGCAGCATCGGCGTCTCGACCTCTAGGAACCCGTGCATCACCATGAACTCCCGCATGCTGCTGACCGCGCGACTGCGCGCCACAAAACGCTTGCGGGCCGACTCGTCGGTCATCAGGTCTACGTAGCGCTGACGGTATTTCAACTCCTGGTCGTGCATACCGTGGAATTTGTCCGGCATGGGGCGCAGGCTCTTGGTCAGCAGTCGAAGTTGGGTCGCATGTATGGAGATTTCGCCGGTGCGGGTCCTGAACATATGGCCGTGAACACCAAAGATGTCCCCCAGGTCCCAGTGTTTGAACTGCGCATAGGTTTCCGAGCCGATGTCTTCGCCCTTTACGTAGATCTGGATCCGTCCAGTGCTGTCTTGCAGCGTTGTGAAGCTTGCCTTGCCCATGACGCGTTTGAGCATCATGCGGCCGGCCACACATACCTGGTGCCCTTGGGCCGCCAACTCCTCCGTGGTGTGGTTGGCGTGCAGGGACAGGAGAGATTGCGCGTGGTGTGTGGGTTTGAAGTCGTTGGGGAACGCAACGCCGTGTCCGCCGGCCTGTCGCTCGCGAAGTACCTTGAGTTTGTCCCGCCGCTCGGCGATCAATTGGTTTTCGTCGGTACTTGGTGCTGGTGCTGGTTGGTCAGACATGAATGGCTCAAAGTTCGGGGGTGTCGGGGCCGGCAGCGACCCGCAACCTACTATTATCGCCAGTGCCGCTTTCTATTCATTGCCATGCTTAACCAAATCATCACCCTGCTCCTGCAGGTCATCATCGGACTCGTGGCTGGCGCATGCCTGCTGCGCTTGTACCTGCAGCACCAGCGGATCGCTTTTTCCGCCCGCTCGGGCAACCCGGTGGGGCCGTTCATTTTCGCTTTGACCGATTGGCTGGTCCTGCCCCTGCGGCGCATCGCACGACCCGTTGGCCGCTGGGACAGTGCCAGCTTGGTGGGTGCCTACTTGCTCGAGCTGTTTCAGTTCGGGCTGCTATGGTTGCTGGGTGGTGCGCCGGGCAGCCCCGTGTGGTTGCTCCCGATGGCGTTGCTTGGCTTGGCCCGATTGGCGTTGTCTTGCGCCAGCGGCCTGGTTATTGTGTATGCAGTGTTGTCCTGGGTGCAGCAAGGCCATTCACCACTGGCGGGCCTGGTGTCCCGACTGGTGGAGCCGTTGCTGGCACCTATCAGGCGCGTGTTGCCCCTGCCAGGAGGCATTGACCTGTCGCCCCTGGTGTTGTTGTTGTTGTTGCAGATCTTCGGGATCGTGCTTGACCACCTGCCGGCGAACCTGCTTGGCTGATCAGGCGTTCAGACCACTGCGTCGGCCGGTTGGCGCAACAGCATGGCGAGTGAGTTCGCCACCACCCTGCGCAATTCGCGGCGGTCACTGACCATGTCGACGGCGCCCTTGTCCTGGAGAAATTCTGCGCGCTGAAAGCCTGCTGGCAAGGTCACGCGAAGGGTGGACTCAATCACGCGGGGGCCGGCAAAACAGATAAGCGCCTTGGGTTCGGCGATCACGATGTCACCCATGAAGGCAAAACTGGCGCTCACGCCCCCCGTGGTCGGGTCGGTCAGGATGCTGATGAACGGCAACCCTTTCTTCGCAAGGCGAGTGAGCGATGCGTTTGTTTTTGCCATCTGCATCAGGCTCAAAAGGCCTTCCTGCATGCGGGCACCGCCGGTCGCAGTGAAGCAGATGAACGGAACTTTCTGCTCGATCGCGGTCTCGACACCGCGCACAAAACGTTCGCCTACGACCGACCCCATGCTGCCGCCCATGAAGTCGAATTCGAAGCAGGCGACTACAACGCTGATGTTGTGGACCGCACCCCCCATCACCACCAGCGCGTCGGTTTCGCCGGTATTGTCCATCGCCTCCTTGAGCCGCTCGGGATATTTGCGGCTGTCCTTGAACTTGAGCGCGTCAACTGGAAGCACCTCCTGGCCGACCTCGAACCGTCCCTCGTTGTCGAGGAATACATCGAGTCGCGCGCGGGCGCTGATGCGATGGTGGTGGCTGCAGGTCGGGCAGACGTTCTGGTTCTGCTCCAGATCACTCTTGTACAGGACGGTTTCGCAACTGGGGCACTTGATCCAAAGTCCCTCCGGGATGGTGCGCCGGTCGGCCGGATCGGTATGCTGGATCTTTGGGGGCAAGAGCTTTTCGAGCCAACTCATGGGGTACTCCTGGTCAGGTTGTCTTGTGTTGCGCGGCTTGCGCGTCGAGCGCGGTCCGGATGCCGGCGAGAAACTCGGTCGCCACCGGGACAACCTGGTCCCGTGGCTGCGCCTCGATCAACTGGATGATTTTGCTCCCGATCACCACGGCATCGGCAACTTTTGCGATTGCACAGGCTGAGGCGGCGTCACGGATGCCGAAACCGACCCCTACCGGTATGTGGACATGCTTGCGGATGCGCGGCAGCATGGATTCGACTGCCGCGATGTCGAGTGTGCCAGCGCCTGTCACGCCTTTGAGCGAGACATAGTAGACATAGCCCGAGGCAACATCCGCCACCTGTTGCATGCGTTGTTCTGTGCTGGTCGGGGCCAGGAGAAAGATGAGGTCCATGCCGTGCTTGCGAAGCTCCGCGGCAATGCCCCTGCATTCCTCCGGGGGATAGTCCACAACCAGCAACCCGTCAACCCCGGCACTGGACGCTGCCTGGACAAAGGCGCTACCCGGCGCAGCCGGCTTGTGGCGCTGGTCGAACCGCTCGATCGGGTTTGCGTATCCCATCAGGACCACTGGCGTGGCAACGTTCTTCTGTCGGAAAACGCGCACCATCTCCAAAACCTGGAGCAGACCGACGCCAGCGGCGAGCGCCTTGTCGCCGGCCTTCTGGATCACGGCGCCGTCGGCGCTCGGATCGGAAAACGGCACCCCGAGTTCCAGGATGTCGGCCCCGGCGGCGACCATTCCATGCATCAGCTCGGGCGTGATATCGACAAACGGGAAGCCCGCTGTGACGTAGGGGATAAGTGCCGTTCGGCCGCTCGCGTTGAGCGCGGCCATTGTGGCTGCGATGCGGCTCATGGCCGGGCTCCTGCGCCGTGGACCGTGACCACGGCACCACCCTTGACTGCCTGTCCCTGGCAACTCGGTCGGCAATAGAAATCGGCATTGCTGAGGTCTGCCACTGTCCCGATGTCCTTGTCGCCCCGCCCGGACAGGTTCACCAGGATCGACTGGTCGGGACGCATGGTGCGGGCCATCTGCATCGCGTAGGCAACCGCATGGCTGGATTCGAGCGCCGGAATGATGCCTTCCGCGCGGCACAGGTAGTGGAAGGCCTCCAGCGCCTGCGCGTCGGTAATGCCGACGTATTCGGCCCGCCCGATATCCTTGAGGAAAGCATGCTCCGGCCCCACGCCCGGGTAGTCCAGGCCGGCGCTGATGCTGTGGGTCTCGGTGACCTGTCCGTCATCGTTTTGCAGGATGTACGTGCGGTTTCCGTGCAAGACCCCTGGGCTACCACGTTGCAGAGAGGCCGAGTGCTTGCCGCTTTCGAGCCCTTCGCCGGCCGCCTCAACGCCGATCAGGCGTGTGCCGGCATGGCCAATGTAGGGGTGAAAGATGCCCATCGCATTGCTGCCACCGCCCACACACGCCATGACCACATCGGGCTGGGCGCCATGGCAGCCCTGGGCGGCCAGCATCTCGGGCATCTGGACGATACACTCCTTGCCGATGATGCTTTGGAAGTCACGCACCATCATGGGATAGGGATGGGGGCCGGCCACCGTGCCGATGATGTAGAAGGTGTTGTCCACGTTGGCCACCCAGTCCCGCATGGCCTCGTTCAGTGCGTCCTTGAGTGTTCTGCTCCCGCTCTCCACCGGAACAACCGTCGCACCGAGCAATTTCATTCGGTAGACGTTGGGGCTTTGCCGCTTGACATCCTCGCTGCCCATGTAGACCACGCATTCGAGCCCGTAGCGTGCACAGATCGTGGCGGTGGCGACACCATGCTGGCCGGCACCGGTTTCGGCAATGACGCGCGGTTTGCCCATGCGCCGTGCAAGCATGGCCTGCCCGATGGTGTTGTTGACCTTGTGGGCTCCGGTGTGGTTGAGGTCTTCGCGCTTCAGGAAGATCTGTGCGCCGCCTTGTTCGCGGCTCATCCGGTCGGCATGGTAGATCGGTGAGGGGCGGCCGACGAAATGGGCGAGTTCGTACTGGAACTCGGCGATGAAGGCGGGGTCGTTCTGGTACTTGGCATACGCCTGCTGAAGTTCCAGGACAGCGTGGGTCAGTGTCTCGCTGATGAAGCTTCCGCCGTAGTTTCCGAAGTGGCCTGACGGATCAGGCTGCTGGTATGGGGTCATGGTGGTCTCTTGCAAACTGCGCGTCGGCCGCCCGCACGGCGGCCACGAACTGGTGAATCTTGGTGGCGTCTTTGATGCCCTTGGACACCTCGACGCCGGAACTGACATCGACAGCCAGCGTCCTACAACGCGGCCGGACTTGCAAGATGCCATCGATCACGTTTGCAGGCGTGAGCCCACCACTTAAGACGAGGTGACAGTTGACGTTTGGAGGAAGCAGTGACCAATTGAATGTGCGGCCCCCACCGCCGTAACCGTCGACATGCGCGTCGAGCAGTATGGCCTGGGAACCAGAATAGGTTAGGGCGTATTTTACGAGATCAAATTGTGCCCCCGCATCGCCGACCGGAATTCTGGCTGCCCGCAGATACGCCCTCGCACCACCCAGGGTCGCATCCCGGCAAGCCTGGGCTGATTCGTCGCCATGGAACTGCACGATGGCCTGCGGGAGAAGGGCGCACGCGGCATTGACGGCAGAAGGCGCTTCATTGACGAACAGCAGCACCGGGGTCACGAAGGGTGGAAGGCGGCGCGCGAGTTCCGCCGCGCGGGCAATCGATACATGCCGCGGACTTTTTTCATACAGAACGAACCCGACCGCGTCGGCACCTGCGGCCACGGCCGCATCGACATCGCACTCGCGCGTCATGCCGCAAATTTTGATTCGTGTGCGTGGGAGCGGTGATTTGTCGGCTGTTTTCATGGCAGGCCATCATAAGCGTCGGTGCGGTCCGGCAACCCCCAATGCGCCTCATACCGCGGTCCGAGAAAGTACAGGCCTTCGGGTGGAAAGGTGGGGGCTGCGACAGTACGCGAACGCGCTTCAAGGACCTCGCCCATCCACTGGGGGGAATGCTTTCCCTGGCCAACCGCCACCAGGCAACCCATGATGTTGCGCACCATATGGTGCAAGAATGCGCTGGCCTCGAACTCGAACCGCCAATAGGCGCCGCGGCGCGAGATGTCAATGCGGATGAGTTTCTTGGTGGCCGACAGTGCCTGGCAGGCCGCTGCACGAAAGGATGTGAAGTCGTGTTCACCGATCAGGTGGGAGCACGACTCCTGCATTGCCTGGTGGTTCAGCGCGTGCAACACCCATCCCACGCGGCCACTGTCGATCGATGGGCGCACGGCAGATTCGAGCAGCACATAGGTGTAGCGCCTTGAACGCGCAGCCGCTCTGCAGTGGAACTCTTCTGGTACCTCGGCCGCCCATTGCACGGCGATGTCACGGGGCAGCAGAGCGTTCGTGCCACGGACCCAGGACATGAGCCGCCGGCTCGCGCTGGTGTCGAAATGGACAACTTGCATCAAGGCATGGACGCCGGCGTCGGTGCGCCCGGCACACACCGTGCTGACTCTTTCCGCAGCCAAGCTGCCCAAGGCCGATTCCAGGTGGTCCTGTACCGTTTTCCCGGAGCTCTGGCTCTGCCATCCCTGGTAAGCACCACCGTGGTAGCTCACGCCAAGTGCGAGCCTCACGCCTGAACCCCGTGACAAACGGGCAAGGCGTCAACCCAGGCTGCTGAGCGCGCGTTGTGCCTTGGCTTTCAGCTCCCCGGATGCTTCTGCGATGACTTCCTCGATCAGTGCGCGCGCGCCATCGTCATCACCGATCGAGACGAACTCTTCGGCCAGGGCCAGTTTGGTTGCCAGAGGATCTTCTGGTTCAGCCGCCGCTTGCGTTGGCGCAGTCTCGTTGACGGGGTCAAGCTCCAGCGACAGGGTGCCCAAGTCGAACTCCAGCATGCCCGAGTCTGCGGCTTCGGGCTGGTTCAATGGTGCCTGACTGGCGGTAAGGGTGTCCGGTGTGGTGGCACCGAAATTCAAATCTGGCAGCGGCGCATCCACCGTATTGAACGGTGCCATCGCTGACGTGGTGGTTTGCAGTGGAACCGGGTTGGTTGATCCGAAACTCACTTCCGCCTGCTGGCGGAAGCTCTCCGTTTCGTTGGCAGACAAGGCCACCGTGTCATTTGCGTTGTCCAAGCCGGGCAAATCCAGTTCGACCGGCAAGGGCGCCGTCGCATCGCCCAACCGCGCAGGCAAAGACTCGGTTGTCATGCCGAACTCCACATCCAGTGGTGCCGGTGCAGAGGGCACTGCGCTAATTGCGATAGTCGGCTCAATCTGGGTGGGCTTGGCTTCGGTGATTGCGCTGGGTGCGGCGTCGTCCAGAGAGAAGTCCAGGTCCAAGTCCAGATCCACGGCCGCCGGTGCAACGGCCAAACTGGCAGGGACACTGATCTTCTGCGTGGCGGCACTGGCGGATGCCAGACTTGGGAAGTCGCGCGGAACAGCAGTCGGCACTTGGCTTTCGGGAGTGGGCGCACCGCCAGGCCTGTACAGCGGATTGCTGGGGTCGATCAACTGCCCTTGCTCGCAAATCTTGGCCCATTCCGGGCTTTGTCCACCCGCCAACTTGTAAGCCTCATTGGCCATGTTCTCGAACGCCAAGGTGTCGCGGCGCTTGGCGTAGATGTCGAGCAACTTCTGATGGACAGCTATGCGACCGGCATGGGTGCGCAGTGCTTCCTTCAGGATTTCCTCGGCCTGAAGATCTCGCCCGTAGGCCAGATAGACGTCTGCTTCAGCAACCGGGTCGACATCGTCGGCTGCATCAAGCTGACTGGGCGAGTACACCATGGAGGAGCCTGTCGCCCCACCATCGTTGGTATCTACGCGTTGACCACCACTGGCCCCGAAAAAGGAGTCTGGTTGCAGCCGGCTTTCCAGGAAAGCACTGTCGACTTCGGCGGTCTTCTTGCGCTGGCGCGAGCGGTAAACGCCCAGGCCGGCCATCAGGGCGACCAATGCGCCAGCACCTGCGCCGTACAGCGGGTTCTCCAAGAGCTTGTCAAGCAGGCCTGGCTCCTCGACCGGCTTCGCGGTCGGAGCAACGGCCGGCTTGGCTGGTGCACTGGCCGCAACCGCAGTCGGTGGCGCACTGGCGGCTTGCAAAGCCACCGCAGCCGCTGGTGCCGGTGCGCTTGGCACTGGGGCTGGCACTGCCACCGGCGCCGGAATGGCAATCGCAGCTGGTGCTGGTGTGGCTGGTGTTGGCGCCGACGCAGCCGCAGAGCCTGCAGCAATCGAATTCAGATCCTTGATGTTCTTGGCCAGCTCGGCAGTGCGCTTGGCGGCGTCTTGCGCAATTTTTTCCTGGGCTACTTTCTCCTCGGCTGCCTTCGCCTGCAAGGCACCCTTGGACAGCTTCAGCTTGTCTGTGGTGGTGGCGGCCGATTTCTTGTCGTCCACCTGGGCTTGCAAGCCGCCGCCCGCCTTGCGGTCAGGGGCAGCCACAGGAACACTGGGCGCATTGGACGCAAGTTTGCCCCGAAAATCGTTGAAGTCCCGACTTTGCGCGATCATCGTTTGCCTAGCTTCCCGCGCCGGGATGGCGAGAGCCTGCTCTTCGGTCGGAATTGTCAGGACTGAACCACTCCTCAGGCGGTTCAGGTTGCCGCCCACGAACGTATTGGCGTTGCTGCGAAGCAAGGCAACAAGCATTTGATCCAGTGAAACTTGAACCGATTTGGTTGCTGCGGCGATGCCGCTGGCGGTATCTCCGGCTTTGACAGTGACACGGTTTGCCCCCACGCTGCGGGGCTTCGGGGCCGGAGTGCCGGCCGGTGCCACAGCGTTTGGTTTGCGTGGTGTGGCCACGGCAGCTGGCCGCGAAAGGGCTGGCGCAGCTGCGACTGCCGGAGCCTGGACCACCGGGGCCGGGCTTGCCACTACCGACGCTGCTGCACTCGGCGGTCGCAGGCTGGGTGGGTCCAGCAGCATCGTGTAGTCCCTCACGACGCGGCCGCTGGCCCAACTGACTTCCAGAATCAGGTCGACAAACGGTTCCGTGACGATCTTGTCACTGCTCAACCGGATGAAGGCCCGCCCGTCTGCCCGGCGTTGGAGCGAGGCCTGGGCGCCTGCCAGTGTGGGGTTGTAGTCCAGGCCGGCAGCGCGAAAGGCCTCTGGCAGAGCTACCGCAGCCTTCAGACTGGCGGCTTCTTCGGCGTTGATATCCGGAACGTCGATTTCGGCCCGAAGCGGCTCACCCAAGGCTGACTGAACCGAAATTCGGCCGAGCGCAAGTGCACTTGCGCTCGATCCGGACAGCCCGAAAATGGCTGCAACCAGCGATACGACAGCAGTCTTGCGCCAGCGATGTGACATGGATATCAATTTAGTAGCCTCCGATGTTCGGGCAGCCCACAATCAGTTGCAATTGAGGGGACAAACGCCGCGACACTATAACGTTGAAAAGAACCATAACATCAATGTCTTAGGCTGACAAGCTTAGAAGTCGCTGAAGTGTGCCAAGTGTCCTAGTGTGTGGGTGTCGCGGGGACTTGATGTTGTCAAACGACAACGGGTTGCTTCCCGGTTTGAGTCAT
>CAMAWD010000031.1 GCA_945861785.1 Rhodoferax sp. OV413
GTGATGTAGCGTCTGCCAAGAATAGGTATCAGGTACTCGTTGATGACTCGTATGTAGTCTTTGAACGAGACTTTGCCCTTCCCACTCGCAAGCTCCTGCTCCATGCGCTCTATCGCAAGATTTGCGACATCGCGGAAACGGCGTGTGACGACGGGCAGGTTTTGCTCTTTACGAATCTCAGCAGCAACGAGCAATTTGTGTGCTGCTGCTTTTGCTTTCTCTAAATCAGTCTCTTTAGTTGTGGCGCGCTGCCACTTGTCATCGCACTTGAAACGGCACTGCCAAGCACCACTGCGATCACGGCGATAGACGATTAGTTTTCTGGGAAGAATGACATGTGTCGTCGTTGTCTGTGGGGGCATGAAAGCAATGTAGTGCCGCATCCCACATGTGTCAACCAATTAAATGTGCAAGCGCCAGACGAAGAAAAAGCGACTGTCTTTTGAACAGTCGCTTTCAACAAGTGGTAGGGCGTGTAGGACTTGAACCTACGACCAAAGGATTCTGGTTTGTGTAGCTTTCGCTACTTCCTGGACTATGCCTTCACCGTATGCATCGCTGCACTTAGGTGGGCGCCGTCTAGTCTCTACACCTTCAAAGTGATTTCTCACTGAGCTTGGCTCGGCATTGGCGTATGCACTGCTGCACTTAGCTTTCACCGAATTTGACGCCATTCACACGAAGAGTTTCCTACTTCGGTGCACAATTTTCATGAGTCCTCTGCTCTAACCAACTGAGCTAACGCCCCACTAAAAACGATTGTAGCTGCTTGGTTTTTTGCGACTTTCAATTTACAAAGTGTGCAAGCGGTGTGCAAGCAAATATTGAGGTTATTAAATCACGCAACCTGTTGATTTAATTAGGTTTTTTAGTATTTAACAGTTTGGGTTAAAGGATTATGAGTCCTCTGCTCTAACCAACTGAGCTAACGGCCCGACCGAACGCGGATTGTACGGGCCTGCCAACAACTACTTGTGATGGCTGAGCGCATTGCTCACCAGTTTCGACGTAATGTCCACAATCTGAATCATCCTGTCGTACGCCATGCGTGTCGGCCCAATCACACCCAGCGTCCCGACGATCTGCCCATCCACCTCATACGGTGCGCTGACGATGGACAGGTCCTCGAACGGCACTACCTGGCTCTCCCCGCCGATGAAAATCCGCACGCCTTCGGCCTGCCCCGCCACATCGAGCAGGCGCATCAACTGGGCTTTTTGCTCGAACAACTCGAACGCCCGCCGCAGTTGGCCCATGTCGCTGGAAAAGTCCGACAGGGCCAGCAGGTTGCGTTCGCCGGAAATCACGACGTCGTCCTGGGCCTCGTCGATGGCTTCGGAATTGATCGACACCGCTGCCTGCATCAGCGTGGCAATTTCCGAGCGCAGACTCTCGACCTCGTTTTGAAGGTGTTCGCGCACCTGCTCTATGGCCATGCCAACGTAGTGGCTGTTGAGGTAATTGGCTGCTTCGATCAACTGAGGCTGGGAGTAGTCCAGTTCGGTGAATATCACGCGGTTCTGCACGTCACCGTCTGGCGACACGATGATCACCAGCAGCCGGCGCTCCGACAAACGCAGAAACTCGATGTGCCGAAAGACCGAGCTGCGCCTGGGGGCCAGCACCACACCCACGAATTGGGACAGGCTGGACAACAGGTGGGCTGCATTCGAGATCACCTTCTGCGGCTGGTCCGGCGCCAGGCGCTGCGTGGCGAACTGCCCCTTGTGAACCGTCAGCATGGTGTCGACGAACAGTCGGTAGCCGCGTGCCGTCGGGATGCGGCCGGCCGAGGTGTGCGGGCTGACGATCAGGCCCAACTCTTCAAGGTCCGACATCACGTTGCGGATGGTCGCCGGCGAGAGTTCCAGGCCAGAGGCGCGCGACAAGGTGCGCGACCCCACCGGCTGGCCGTCGGCGATGTAGCGTTCGACCAGGGCTTTCATTAACAACTTGGCACGGTCATCGAGCATCGCACCATTTTAGTGATGTAATTTGCCGATGCGTTCAAAATTCCGCCATGTCGCGCTGATCGGAAAGTACCAGGCCATCGCCTCTGGCGCGCAGGGCGCATCGTCACGGCAGGCGCTGGAAGAGGTTGCGCATTTTCTGCACGCGCAGGGTTGCGAGGTCGCCTTTGAGAGCCAGACTGCATCCAACATGGGTATTACCGGCTACGCGGCGCTCAAGGTCGAGGCCATCGGCGAGCAGTGCGATCTTGCCTTGGTGGTTGGCGGAGACGGCACCATGCTTGGCATCGGCAGGCAATTGGCACGTTACGGGGTGCCCCTGATCGGCATCAACCAGGGCCGGCTCGGCTTCATCACGGACATCCCGTTCGACGGCTTTCAGACCACGCTCCAGCCCATGCTCGCCGGCGCCTACGAGGAAGACCACCGCAGCCTGATGCAGGCAAAGGTGTTGCGTGATGGCCATTGCGTTTTCGATGCACTGGCCATGAACGACGTGGTGGTCAACCGGGGGGCAACTTCCGGCATGGTGGAGCTGAGGGTCGAGGTGGACGGGCATTTTGTGGCCAACCAACGCGCGGACGGGCTGATCATCGCCAGTCCCACGGGCTCGACTGCCTATGCGTTGTCTGCGGGCGGGCCGCTCTTGCACCCTTCGATTCCGGGCTGGGTGCTGGTGCCGATTGCGCCGCACACCCTGTCCAACCGGCCGATCGTGCTGGCTGACGCCACCGAAATTGCCATCGAGATCGTGGCCGGCCGTGACGCCAGTGCCAACTTTGACATGCAGTCGCTCGCAACGCTGTTGCACGGCGACCGTATCGTGGTGTCCCGCTCGCAGTACCGGGCGCGATTTCTGCACCCCAAGGGGTGGAGTTATTTCGACACCCTGCGCCAAAAACTTCACTGGAACGAAGGGGTGGCCTGACAGTGGCACTGCGACGCATCGTCCTGCGTGATTTCGTCATCGTCGACGAACTCGACCTCGACCTCGGCACAGGCTTCACCGTCTTGACCGGGGAAACCGGCGCGGGCAAGTCGATCCTGATCGATGCCGTCCAACTGGTCACCGGCGCGCGCGCCGATGCCACCACCATCCGTGAAGGCGCCCAACGCGCCGAGGTCAGCGCCGAATTCGACCACCCGGGGGTTCTGGACGCCTGGCTCGACAACGCAGGGTATGAGCGCAGCGACATCTTGCTGCTGCGCCGAACAATCGACCAGCAAGGCAAGAGCCGCGGCTGGATCAACGGCAGCCCGGGCACTGCGGCACAGATGCGGCAAATCGGCGAGCAGCTGATCGACATCCACGGGCAACATGCCTGGCAAAGCCTGACACGCCCCGACGCGGTTCGGGGTTTGCTCGACGCCTACGCCAAGGTGGACAGCAGCCAGCTCACCCAGCGCTGGCAGCAGTGGCGCATGGCGGACAAGACGCTGGAGGACGCGCGTGCGGCGCAAGCGACACTCCAGGGTGAGCGCGATCGGCTGACCTGGCAAATTGGCGAGCTTGACAAGTTGGCACCGCAACACGGCGAATGGGGTTTGCTCAACACCGACCATGGTCGCTTGTCCAACGCGCAGGCCTTGCTGGATGCATCGCAGGGCGCCATCGAGGCGCTGCAAGACCGTGACGGCAGTGCGACCCAGACCCTGAACGCGGCGATTCAAATGCTGCGCCAACAGGAGCACCTTGAACCAGCATTCAAGCCACTCGCCGATGTACTGGCGTCAAGCCTGGCTGAAGTCGAGGATACGGCCCACAGCTTGCGCACCTACCTGCGCAAGACCGAACTCGATCCCCAACGCCTCGCCCAACTCGACGAACGCATGGCACTGTGGATTTCGCTTGCACGGCGGTTCAAACGCAGCGCGCCCGAGTTGGCAGAACTGTTGGCCACCTGGAAGAGTGATCTCGTCAGGCTTGAAGCGGCATCGGACCTGGTGGCGCTGGAGGCTGCCGCAAAATCGGCTGCGGCCACGTACATGCTGGAAGCCAAGTCGGTTTCGAAATTGCGTGCGCAGGCGGCGCCGTTGCTGGCCCGGGCCATCACAACGGCGATGCAGGGCCTGGGCATGGACGGTGGCCGCTTCGAAGTGTCCCTGGCCACCCGCCAGAAACCGATGCAGGATGGTCTTGAAGACATCGCCTTTTTGGTTGCCGGGCACCCGGGCAGCACGCCGCGCCCGATTGGCAAGGTGGCATCGGGCGGCGAACTGTCGCGCATTGCGCTTGCCATCGCGGTGACCACCAGTGAGCTTGGCACAGCCCAGACCCTGATTTTCGACGAGGTGGATGCGGGTGTTGGCGGGTCTGTCGCCCAGTCGGTCGGGCGCCTGATGCGCCAGCTCGGTGGCGACCGGCAGGTGCTGGCCGTCACGCACCTTGCACAGGTCGCTGTGTGCGCAGACCACCACCTCGTGGTGTCCAAAGAACTGCGGCGCAACGCCACGCTGAGCACAGTCGATACCGTGCACGGTGAAACACGTGTCGCGGAAATTGCGCGCATGCTCGGCGGCGAGCGCATAACGGCATCGACGCTGGCACACGCCACTGAACTGCTGCAACTCCAGGACTGAAAGGCGAGCGACCACACCATGGAACTGGAACTGATACTGATCACCGGGATGTCGGGCTCCGGAAAGTCGGTGGCCCTGAATGCCCTCGAGGACGCCGGTTACTACTGCGTGGACAACCTGCCCCCCGAGTTGCTGCTGCAGTTCGTCAAGCTGGTGCAGGAGCGCCAGGCCACCCGGGTCGCGATTGCCATGGATGTGCGCAGCGCGGCCTCGCTGCCACAGGTGCCGGAGCGGCTGCGTGCGTTGCGAAACCTCGGCGTGGTGATCAAGTCGATTTTTCTGGACTCGACCACCGACACATTGGTGCGGCGTTACTCCGAATCACGGCGCAAGCATCCGCTGTCGCAGCTTGACCCCACCGACGGCGCGGCCGTGCAACGGCCGGCGCTGGTGGAAGCGATCGAGATGGAGCGTGAACTTTTGGCCGACCTGCGCGAACATGCACAGGCGATCGACACCAGCCTGATACGGCCGTCGCAGTTGCAACGTTATGTCCGGTCGCTCGTCACCTTGCCCGGAGGGCATCTGACACTGGTGTTCGAATCTTTCGCGTTCAAACGCGGCATCCCGAGCGATGCGGATTATGTGTTTGATGCGCGCATGTTGCCCAATCCGCACTACGAACCGGATCTGAAAGCCCTCACAGGCCGGGACCAACCGGTGATCGCTTTCTTTGCGCAACATCCCGAGGTGCAAAAGCTGATGCTGCACATCGCGCAATTCCTGGACACCTGGCTGGATTCGCTTGCCAACGACAACCGGAGTTATGTCACGGTTGCCATTGGTTGCACGGGCGGGCAGCACCGCTCGGTGTACCTGGTCGAAGAGCTCACGCGCTTGTTTGCCGATCGCTGGACGACCTTGTGCCGCCACCGGGAGCTCGACGCCACTCCAGAACATTTCCCGTCAAGCTCGTTCAGCTGGCTTCAGGCCTGAAACTCCAGCAACTTTCGCACCGGTGCCGGCAAGCCGAGCGCCGGCCACCCATCTGCGGCAAACCACTGGCCCACCTGCGTTCGCATCGACGCCCTTGGTACAAGCACCCGGACCGGATGCAAATGCATGTCCTTGTGCGTCAGGACATGTTTGAAAGGCACAAGGTCTTCGACCATCGCCCTGTGTGAATCCGGCACCGCATCCATCATCAGCTCGCGGCTATCGAACCATGGAAGGCAGTACAACCCTGCCCAGACACCGGGAGTCGGCCTGCGCTGCAGCCAGACCGCCCCACCGCGACCCTGCATCCACAACAACCAGACGGATTGGGAACTGCGCTTGAGTTTGCGGGACTTGAACGGAAATCGCTCCGGATTGCCTTGGCGGCGCGCCTCACAAGACTGGGCGATGGGGCAAGCCCCACACAGGGGGACGCGCGGCAGGCAAACTGTTGCGCCGAGGTCCATCATGCCTTGGGTATACCGCTGCATGTTCACATCCGAGTCGCCATGGGGCAGCAGCTCGGTTGCCGCAGCCCAGAGTTTTCGCTCACTGGCCTGCGCGGACAGGTCGTCCCCGAAGCCGAGCACCCGGGTCAGGACGCGCTTGACGTTCGCATCGAGTATTGCCACCCGCTCACCGAAACACAGGGAGGCAATTGCGGCAGCGGTGGAGCGTCCGATGCCCGGAAGCGTCTGGAGCGCCATTGCATTGGACGGGAATACGCCACCATGCAACACAACCACGTCCTTTGCACACTGGTGCAGGTTGCGGGCGCGGCTGTAGTAACCCAAACCGCTCCACAAGCCCAGGACTTCGTCCAGCGACGCCGCGGCCAGCGCAGACACCGTCGGCAGCCGTGCCAGGAACCGCGTGAAATATGCCAGTGCCGTGGCAACCTGGGTTTGCTGGAGCATGACCTCCGACAACCAGACACGGTAGGGATCACGTGTGTTTTGCCAGGGCAGGTCATTGCGGCCGCTGTGCGACTGCCATTCGACCACGCGGCGGGAGAAATCCTGCTGTGGGAGGACCAAGGTATTCAGGAAACCGCAGCCACCGTGGCAACTTCGTCGGCGCGGCGCGATCCGCGCACGCGGATCAGGTAGTTTGTCAATTCATCCAGCTTGGACTGGAGTTGGTCGAGCGTCGTCTCCTGCGCTTCGATCTCGCTGATGCGGTCGTTCAAGCCGCCGGTGGCCTGCTGGATCCGGTCGATTGCTTCGATCCGGCGACCGAAGTTGCGACGCCGCTCGCGCAACTGGGCATCGAGTTGGGCCGCTGCAGTCTTGCTCCAGAGCTCCACATCGCCCATGGCGGCTTCGTGGATGGTGCGCAACCGGGTAGCCAAGGCCCGAACCAGTCGGTCCGAAAAGTCAGCCTGCGCCAAACGGAACGCATTGGTGACGCCAAGGTATTGCACGTGGCCGCGCTCCACCTGATCGAGATCCTGCAGGTAGGTGTTCAAGTCCGGTTGGGTCGGTGCCTGCAGGGAAAAACCATGTTCGCCGTTGAGTTGGCGAAATGTGGCACCCAGCATGGAGTGGATCTCGGTGCACAGCCCCTGCACGCGCCCGAAGACCGCGCGCAAGCGTTCGAAAGTCTCGCTGTAGGACTTCTTGATTCCGAGCTTGAAACCTTTTTGTTGCAAGGCCGCATTCAGCTGCGCCATTTCGTTCTTCAGCGCTGCGCCGCTCAGGCTGTCGAACACCTCGCGCAACAATTTCAAATGCACCGACCGAACAGCGTGGATCTTGGCGCCACTCAGGTCAAATTCGGACTGCTCCTGGGTGATCCGCGCGCGCATGTGCTTGATCACCGACGCGTTCTTGCCCTGCAAACCCTTGAGCTCGCTGATTTGTTCGGCCAGGTCCCGCCGGCGGATGTTGATCACGCGGCCACTTTCCAGCCGCAGGCTGGAAATACCGGAGGCGACCACCGACCCCAGAATTTTCTGGCGCTGGCCCATGATGCCTTCACCCAAAGCACGCTCCAGCGCGGGCAGGCGGCTGGCTTGCAGCAAAGCGGCATCGTTCGTGACCTTGGCCACCAGCCCCTTTTGAGCCGAAACGGGAATTACATTGGCAATCGGCACGCCGAGAATCTCGGCGGTTGAGGCGCATTGGCGCTCCATCTGGGCCTGCACCTGCGCCGACGTACTCAAGGCGTCCCACAGGGTGTCGATCTTGTTCAGGACCACCAGACGAACATCCGCCTCTTGCGGATCAACGAGCAGGTGCTCGCGCCAGATCGACAAGTCGGACTTGGTGACGCCGGTGTCCGCACCCAAGATGAACACCACTGCCTGCGCCTGTGGCAGCAGGCTGACCGTGAGTTCAGGTTCAGCTCCGATGGCATTCAAACCCGGTGTATCCAGGATGACCAGTCCCTGCTTGAGCAATGGGTGGGCAATATTGATCAGTGCATGGCGCCACCGGGGTACTTCGACCAGGCCCTGCGCATCCACCAAGGGGTTGTCGTCGGGGGTCTCGTTGTGCCACAGGCCGAGCGCACGGGCGTCGTCCTTGGTGACTTGACGGGTCTGGGCCACCATTTCCAGCGCAGCCGCCAACTGCTGCGGGTCGTTGACGTCCAGATCGACCCGTGTCCATTTTTCGGGCGCCATGCGCCACTCCATGAGAGCCTGGGGCTGCAATCGCGTCTCGATCGGAAGCAAGCGCAGGCAAGGCGGCACGTCCGCGTCATACCCCATCTCGGTAGGGCACATGGTAGTACGACCTGCGCTGGCCGGCATGATGCGGCGCCCGTAACCGGCAAAGAAAATCGCGTTGATGAGTTCGGACTTGCCACGTGAAAACTCGCCGACAAAAGCCACCATTACCTTGTCTGCCCGCACCTGAATTTCGAGGCGCCGCAGGCGTTCTTCGACACCGGCATCAAGCAGTTCGTGGTCTTTCATCCACTCGGCGAGCAACTTCAGGCGCAAGCCAAACTCACGCCGCCAAGCACCATGCTGATCGAATTGCTCGTTGAATGAAGTGCTCAAGATTACCCCGCAGAAGTTCAATATAGCATTGGAGTGCGATTTCGTAATCAAAATCTCTGGCATGTGTGGCAGAAAAATGTCGACCGCTGGCCCTGCCGGATCGATTTGACAAGCCCGCCGCACACCCGGCACGGCTGGGCCGCGCGGCCATACACCATGGCTTCCAACTGGAAATGCCCGGCGTCGCCGTCCGCATTTGAAAAGTCGCGCAAGGTGCTGCCACCGCGCTCGACAGCCCGTGCCAACACCTCCCGCACGGCCGCGTGCAATTTGGCAGCACGCGGCCGACTCAGCTTATTGGCACGCACAGTCGGCCGGATGCCGGCCATGAACAAGGCCTCGCAGGCATAGATGTTTCCCACGCCAACCACCACCTCTCCGGCAAGCAGCACCTGCTTGATGGCGGTTCGGCGCGCCTTCAAACCACGTTGGAAAGCGGACAGATCAAAATCCGGCGACAAGGGTTCCATTCCGAGTCGGCCAAGGAGCTTGCGCGCGGTCTCGGATTGCTCACCGAGCGCAAAAACAACCGCCCCGAACCTGCGCGGGTCGTGCAGCCGCAAAGTACCCAGGGACGTGACGAGGTCAAAGTGATCGTGTGCGCCTGGCGCGGGCAGCACCGCGGCAAAAGCCAGGCTGCCTGACATTCCCAGGTGAACCATCAGCAAGCCCCGGTCCAGGTCCAGCAGCAAGTACTTGCCACGGCGGCGCACGCCCAGCACATGCTGGCCCACCAACTCGGAGGGCAGACACCCCAACGGCCATCGAAGCGGTTTGCCCAAACGGGCTGCGTCGATGCGCGCGCCCTGGATGCGGTCCGCGAAACTCAGGCGGGTAACTTCAACTTCCGGTAGTTCGGGCATGGTCTTGGCAAGTCGGATAACGGTTAGGCATGGCTTGGATTATTATGGTTTGATGATTCGAATTCCACGTCTCGCCACGTTCATCGTGTCGCTCACCTTGCTGACAACATTTCCGCTGCATGGGCAAGACCTCACAGCCAAGCCGCCACCGGAACCTAATTCCGCACTGGACGGCGAACTCTTTTATAGACTTCTGTTGGGTGAGATCAACGCCTTGGGTGGCGAACCCGGCGTCGGCTACCAGTTGATTCTCGACGCGGCCCGCAAGACCGGAGACCCGAGGCTGTACAAGCGCGCCACCGAGATCGCCCTGCAAGGCCGATCCGGCGAGTCTGCCCTGCAGGCGGCACGGGCCTGGCGACAGGCCATTCCGGCCTCGCGGGATGCAAATCGCTATTTACTCCAGATCCTGATCGGGTTGAACCGCCTGCAAGAGACCCAAGAGCCACTGAAGCGGGCACTGACCACAACCGACAAAGCAGAGCGTCTGGCCACAATCAACAACCTGCCACGCCTGTTCGTCCGCTCGGCAGACAAGAAACTCGCCCTCGCCATGGTGGAACAGGCGCTGGCGGATTACCTTGCAAGCACGGAATCAGGGGCCGCCGCTTGGACAGCGATAGGGAGAATGCGGCTCGATGCCGCAGATCCGGCCGGCGCCCTGGAGGCCGCGCAACGCAGCCAGAGTTTAGACGCCACCTCAGACGGTCCCGCTGTTCTCGCCCTCACGGCGATAGACCCCAAATTCCCCCAGGCCGAAGAGATTGTCAAGAAATACCTGAGTGGCAAGGCCGGTGTCGGAATCCGCATGGACTACGCACGCGTGCTGCTGAACGCGCAACGCTACGCGGAAGCCTCAGTACAACTGAACCTGATCACCGGCGAAAAGCCGGACTATGCCCAGGCATGGTTTGTAAAGGGCATGCTGGAATTGCAGGACAAGCAAATTGGCAACGCCGAGCAGTCGCTGGGCCAGTTCGTGCAGTTGGAGACCGCGGCCCGGGCCGGCACACAGGCAGGAGAAGAATCCGCGCGCAGCCTGACGCAAGCCCTGCTGGCGCTGGCGGAAATCGCGGAGAAGGCGAAGAACCTGCCCAAAGCCCAGGCATGGCTCGATCGGATCGACAGCGCGCAGGACATGGTCGGCGTCCAAAGCCGCCGTGCGGCTCTGCTCGCCCGGCAGGGCCAGCTCGCCGAGGCGCGCGCCCTGCTGCGGACATTGCCCGAGAGCAACGCCGCTGAAACCCGCTTGAAGGTCAGTGCCGAGGTCCAGCTGCTGCGCGACAACAAGCAATACCAGGCGGCGTACGACCTGCTTCGGGACGCTCTGGTGGCCACACCCGCTGACCTGGACTTTGTCTACGACCAGGCCATGATGGCCGAAAAACTGGGCCGCCTCGACGAAATGGAGCGCCTGCTGCGCAAGGCCATTGCCGCCAAACCAGATTACCACCACGCGTACAACGCCCTGGGTTACTCGTTTGCAGACCGCAACGTGCGTTTGCCAGAAGCACGCCAGTTGATACTGAAGGCTCTCGAATTCGCGCCAGGCGACCCGTTCATCTCCGACAGCCTCGCCTGGGTGGAGTTTCGCAGCGGCAATATGCCCGAGGCGCTGCGCATATTGCGCCAGGCCTACAAAGACAAACCCGACGCCGAAATTGCAGCCCACCTGGGCGAAGTGCTCTGGACGGTTGGCGAGAAAACCCAGGCGATCGCGGTCTGGAAAGAAGGACTGCTTCTGAACGCCGAGAACGAGACGCTTCTCGAAACGCTCAAGCGTTTGCGTGTGCGATTGTGATAAAGCGCATCGTCGGCATTGTCTGGTTGCTTGCCTTGGTATTGGCACTTGGGGCCTGTGCGACAGCGTCACGGGATTCAGGTCTTGCAGGCGATACGTGGGCGGGGCGCCTGTCGGTTCGCGTCGAAAGCGACCCGGTGCAAACCTTTTCCGCCGGGTTTGACTTGCAGGGCAACGCCGTGTCGGGCCGCCTGTCGCTGTATACACCATTCGGCAGCACCATGGCGAATTTGACCTGGGCGCCCCAGGAGGCGCGTTTGCATGCCATCGGCAAGGAACAGCGCTTCGGCTCGCTGGATGCACTGACCCGGCATACGCTAGGCGCAGAACTGCCGATTGCCGGCATCATTTCCTGGCTCGCCGGCACACCTGCAAGCACCTACGGCTGGACGGTTGACCTGCAAGAGCGTGCGGCCGGGCGGCTGGTGGCGCGGCGCTTCAGCCCGGCGCCCATGGTCGAGATACGGCTGGTCCTCGACTAGAACCCAGGCCCAGAGCAAACTGCGCGATGATCGCCCTGTTCGACGTTCCCGCCCCGGCCAAACTCAACCTGTTCCTGCATATCACGGGCCGCAGGCCGGACGGCTACCATCTTTTGCAATCTGTCTTCGCTCTTATCGACTGGTGCGACACCTTGCATTTCGAGCGGCGAGCGGACGGCGCCATCAGCCGGGAAGATCTTGGGCAGCCGTTACCGGCACAAGATCTGGTGCTGCGCGCCGCGAGGGCACTGCAACTTGCCAGCGGCACATCCTTTGGCGCGCACATCGGCATCGACAAACAGATCCCGGCACAGGCGGGCATGGGCGGCGGATCGTCGGACGCAGCAAGCTGCCTGCTCGCATTGAATCGCCTGTGGGACCTTCGGCTCCCGCTCGAAAAGCTGTCGGTTATTGGCCTGACTCTTGGCGCCGACGTGCCGTTCTTCCTTTGCGGGCGCAATGCGTGGATCGAGGGGGTCGGGGAAAAGGTCATGCCGATTGACCTGGCGCCGGCACGTTACCTGGTCGCCAAACCACCCCAGGGCTTGCCAACGCAGCGCATCTTCTCCGATTCTGCGCTCAAACGCGATACCAAAACTGCTACACTGCGTGGCTTTGCTGCAGACCCCAAGGGCTTTGGGTGCAATGATTTGCAGGCAGTCGCCGAGCGTCTTTGCCCAGAGGTTGTTGAGGGAATTCGGTGGCTGGCAAGCTTGGGTTTGCCAGGCCGCATGACGGGTTCTGGCAGCGCGGTGTTTGCTTGGGTGGACCGGGATGTCGACATGGACAGCGCGCCAATCGGGTTTCAGGTTCGCCAATGTAGCGGAATGGATGCGCACCCCTTGGTTGGGTGGGCAACCAGCGAAAATTTGCCGGTGGGCAGTGTAAGCTGCCAACCTGTGTAGGGGAGTCGCCAAGTTGGTTAAGGCACTGGATTTTGATTCCAGCATGCGAAGGTTCGAATCCTTCCTCCCCTGCCAAATATGTTGTCAGTTCCGGATTTTCAACGGCCCGGTCCAATCGTTCTGAATCGCTGGGATCCACATGCAGGCTGCACAACCACCTGATTTCATGGTTTTTACCGGCAATGCGAACCCCCGCATGGCAGCCGAAATCGCCCATCACCTCGGTATTTCACTTGGCTCTGCCACCGTCGGGCGCTTCTCTGACGGTGAAGTCACCGTGGAAATCAACCAAAACGTGCGCGCGCGGGATGTTTTCGTGGTCCAGAGCACCTGCGCCCCGACCAACGAAAACCTGATGGAACTGCTGATCATGGTCGACGCCCTCAAACGGGCATCGGCAGAACGTATCAGCGCGGTCATTCCATATTTCGGATACGCCCGGCAGGACCGGCGCCCACGCTCCACCCGCGTTCCGATCACGGCCAAAGTGGTTGCCAACATGCTGCAGACGGTTGGTGTGGCGCGGGTCCTGACCATGGACCTCCACGCCGACCAGATCCAGGGCTTTTTCGACATCCCGGTCGACAACATCTATGCCTCGCCGGTCCTTCTCGGTGACCTGCGCCAGAAAAAATACGAAGACCTTATCGTCGTGTCGCCCGATGTCGGCGGCGTGGTGCGCGCCCGCGCACTTGCCAAGCAACTCAATTGCGATCTCGCCATCATCGACAAGCGGCGCCCGCGCGCGAACGTGAGCGAAGTGATGCACGTGATCGGCGAAATCGAAGGCCGCAACTGCGTCGTCATGGACGACATGATCGACACCGCCGGCACCCTGGTGAAAGCCGCCGAAGTGCTCAAGGAACGCGGCGCCAAGAAGGTGTACGCCTACTGCACGCACCCGATCTTTTCGGGGCCCGCCATCGAGCGCATCGCCAAGGGCAGCGCGCTTGACGAGGTGGTGGTAACCAACACCATCCCGCTGAGCGTCTCGGCACAGGAATGCAAGAAAATTCGCCAGTTGACCGTGGCACCGCTGATCGCCGAAACGATCCAGCGCATTGCCAAGGGCGACTCGGTCATGAGTTTGTTCTCGGACCAGGAAAACCTGTTTTGAACCTGTTCAAGACGTTGGCCTGATCGGGGCAAAGTTGGCCGCATGGGGCAGTTCCGCCCGATGCCGGCTTTTTTAACCGGAGTCACACTGGTCGCGGTGGACTCTTCTAGGAGTGAATCATGAAATTCGTCGCATTTGAGCGCGCAATGCAGGGGACGGGTGCGAGCCGCCGTCTTCGCATCACCGGGCGCACGCCCGGCATCGTCTATGGTGGCACTGGCCAACCACAACAAATCGAGCTTGACCACAATGCCTTGTGGCATGCACTCAAGAAGGAAGCTTTCCATTCCACCATCCTGGACATGGAAATCAACGCCACCACCAGCAAGGTCTTGCTGCGGGACGTGCAGATGCACCCCTTCCGCCAGTTGATCCTGCACGCCGATTTCCAGCGCGTGGAAGCCAACACCAAGCTGCACATGAAGGTGCCGTTGCACTACAGCGGTGAAGAAGAGTCGCAAGCCGTAAAGCTCGAGCACTGCCTGGTCAACCATGTGATCACCGAACTGGGCATCTCCTGCCTGCCGGCGGACCTGCCCGAATTCATCGCCGTGGACCTGGGTGGCCTCAAGAAGGGCGCATCGCTGCACCTCAAGGACGTGGTCCTGCCCAAGGGTGTAAGCGCCGTGACTCGCGGCAAGGAAAACCCGGTCCTCGTGTCGGTGGTTGCACCTGCCGCTGAAGTCTCCGAAGCCGCTGCGGCCGATGCGGCTGCAGCCGCTCCTGCGGGTGGCAAGGGTGGAGCAGCTGGCAAGGCGGCACCGGCGGCCAAGGCACCGGCGGCTGCCAAAACGCCTGCTGGCAAAGCGCCTGCCGCCAAGGCACCCGCCTCCAAGAAGTAACCCGGCAAGGGCACTTTGCCTTGTTACGGCCCACTTCGGTGGGCCGTTTTTATTTCCAGCCACCATAATTTATCCATGATCAAGCTGTTTGTCGGCCTGGGAAACCCCGGCCCGGAATACAAGGGGACCCGCCACAACGCCGGATTCTGGTGGCTGGACGCGCTGGCGCGCGAACTGAAGGTCACGCTGGCGTCCGACAAGGCCTTCCATGGGCAGGCGGGGCGCACAAGCGTCAATGGGCAGGCCATATGGCTGCTCAAGCCGCAGACCTTCATGAACCTGTCCGGCCGTTCGGTGGCGGCGCTCGCGCGCTTCTACAAGATCGCGCCAGAGGAAATCCTGGTCGCCCATGACGAACTCGACATCGTGCCCGGCCAACTCAAGCTCAAGCGTGGCGGCAGCCACGCCGGGCACAACGGGCTGCGCGACATCCACGAACAACTCGGCAGCGCCGACTACTGGCGCCTGCGACTGGGAATCGGCCACCCCGGGGTCAAGTCGGAGGTCATCCATTGGGTACTGCAAAAACCCATGGCGTCCCACCTGCAGGCCATCGAAGAATGCATCGACAGGTCCCTGCTGTCGGTACCGCTGCTGCTGGCTGGCGACATCGCACGCGCGACCATGCTGCTTCATACAAAAGTGGTACAGGCCCCGCCGTCGCCCGGCACAGCCTGAGCACTGGCGTGCCACACTGCCTCTCAGGAGGTGGCACACGATGAAGAACCATGTACCGATCTGCGCGGCGCTTGTTTTGGCCAGCGCATGCTGGCCCGCAGCTGCGTGGTCCCAGACTGTCTACCGATGCGGCAATGTGTACGGCCAGGCGCCGTGCCCGGGAGGTACCCCGGTCGATGCCAGCGACCCGCGGACACCCGCCCAGAAGGCCCAGACCGACGCAGCAACCAGACAGGCATCAGCCTCGGCGCTGAAAATGGAAAAGGACAGGGTGGCGCTGGAAAAACGGCGCCCGGGCGCAGCGCCCGACAAGCACGCACCAGCCACTACCGGACGTCGCCCGACCCAAGGCAACGAAAAAGATCTTCCAAGCCCGGCCGCCAAAAAGAAGAGTGGAAAAACTGCCCCCGACTACTTCACGGCTGCCGTTGCACCAGACGACAAAAAGGCCGGCAAGTCGAGCGGCACAGCAACGCCCCGCAGCGAAACGCCCAGCCCGGGCTCAGCCGCCAAACCGTAACAGCTGCAGTTGCCGTGGCGAGATCCTGCGGCAGGTCAGAGCGGACAGGTTCCGTCAAACTTGCGACTTGTCGCGAGCAAGCTGCCCGGCCTGAAGCAGCCGGAACTTGCGCCACAAGGACTCCTTGTCTTCGACAAACGCCGGGTTCACCGGAATACACGCGACCGGACAGACCTGCACACACTGCGGCTCGTCGAAGTGTCCGACGCATTCAGTACACTTGTGCGGATCGATTTCATATATTTCAGGCCCAAGGAAAATCGCGTCGTTCGGGCACTCTGGCTCACAAACATCGCAATTGATGCACTCATCGGTAATGATCAAAGCCATGGCATGTCCAAACGGTAATCCCTGCAGCCCCACCAGAGTTGCGGTGCATGGCTGATTATCCCGGTGCGAGCCTGTCAGGCGGGTTGATATCCGCCCCGCCCCAAGGGTCAATGGTTCTTTCCGACTGACCGCACGATGGGGCTTTTCCTGCTCAAGCGTGTACTCACGCTGATCGCCACCCTGATTGGCGCGTCGATCGTGGTGTTTCTGGTGCTGGAGATCCTGCCCGGCAACGCCGCTCAGATAATGATGGGCCCGGAGGCCTCGCCCGAGGTCGTTCAGGCCCTGGCAAGCAAACTCGGCCTGGACCGCCCGCCCCAGGAGCGCTACTGGCATTGGGTGATCGGCATGCTCAGCGGCAACCTGGGCGACAGTTACGCCTACAGCTCACCCGTATTCGACCTGATCGTCGAACGCCTGGCGGTCACGGTGCCACTGGCCATCATCGCCATGCTGCTGACAACCGTGCTGGCTTTGGTGGTCGGCATTTATGCAGCCTCCCAGCACAACCGGATCGGCGACGTGGGGCTGATGGGATTGACGCAAATCGGCATCGCCATCCCGAATTTCTGGTTTGCGATCATGTTGATCCTGCTGTTTTCGGTCAAATTGCAATGGTTCTCTGCCGGCGGTTTCGAAGGCTGGGCTGAAGACCCCGGGCAGGCGCTGAAATCGCTGCTCCTGCCGGCCCTGTCGCTGGCCGTGGTGCAGGCGGCAATCCTGGCCCGGATCACCCGCTCGGCGGTGCTCGAAGTCATGCGCGAGGACTACGTGCGAACGGCACGCGCCAAGGGTCTTTCGCAAAGTGCCACCTTGTGGGGGCATGTGCTGCGCAACGCCATGATTCCGGTGATCACGGTGATGGGGCTGCAATCGGCGGAGCTGCTGGCCGGCACCATCGTCGTGGAGAACGTGTTCTACCTGCCCGGGCTCGGGCGCCTGATCTTCCAGTCGATCTCCAACCGCGACCTGATCGTGGTGCGTAACTGTGTGATGCTGCTGGCGACCATGGTGGTGGTTGTCAATTTCGTTGTCGATGTGCTGTATGCCGTGATCGACCCCCGCGTGAAAGCCAGCGACATATGACCGTGGCCACAACACCCTCGCTTGGCAGGCGCGCGCTCGGACACCGCAGCTTCGTGATCGGGGCCCTTCTCACGCTGTTGCTGCTGTCAGCCGCCACCCTGTCGCTGGTCTGGACGCCATGGTCGCCCTACGAGATCAACATGCCCTCCAAATTGCAGGCGCCCGGTGCCGTGCATTGGCTGGGCACAGACCCATTCGGGCGCGACATCGCGTCGCTGCTGCTGGTCGGCGCGCGCAATTCCATCCTGGTGGGCGTGATCGCTGTCAGCATCGGGTTGCTGGTGGGCACCTCGCTGGGGCTGCTGGCGGCGGCGCGCCGCGGCTGGGTCGAAGAGCTGATCATGCGGCTGTCGGACTTCACGTTTGCGTTTCCGGCCATCCTGTCGGCCATCATGATGACCGCAGTGTTTGGCGCAGGCATCGTCAACTCCATCATCGCCATCGGGGTCTTCAACATCCCGACGTTTGCCCGCATCACGCGGGCATCGGCCAACGCCTTGTGGGCGCGCGAGTTTGTGCTTGCGGCCCGCGCCTGCGGCAAGGGGCCCTGGAGCATCACCTTCGACCATGTACTGCCCAATATCATGTCGGTGCTCACGGTCCAGGTGACGATCCGGTTTGCCATAGCGATCCTTGCCGAAGCCGCGTTGTCCTACCTGGGCCTTGGAACCCAGCCACCACAGCCCTCCTGGGGCCGCATGCTGGCCGAGGCGCAATCCCTGCTGTTCCAGGCACCATTGCTGGCGGTGTTTCCGGGGCTGGCCATCGCCCTGGCAGTACTCGGGTTGAACCTGTTGGGTGATGGCCTGCGTGATCTGCTCGACCCGCGCCTGGCGCGCAAACGATGAACCCACATGCTTGAAGTCAGCAACCTCGGCGTACGACTGCAAACCCAGCGCGGCCCGGCCGATGCCGTTCGCGATGTGGCCTTCACCCTGCAGCGTGGCGAGACGCTCGGGCTGGTCGGTGAGTCCGGTTGTGGAAAGTCGATCACCGCGCTGGCCCTGATGGGTCTGCTGCCCGAGAACGCACAGGTGCGCGGCAGCATCCGCCTGGACAACACCGAACTGGTTGGCATGAGCGACGCCAAAATGCGTCAACTGCGGGGCAACCGCATCGGAATGATCTTTCAGGAGCCGATGACGGCACTCAATCCGGTGCACACCATAGGCGACCAGGTGGCAGAACCCTTGCGGTTGCATCGCGGCATGGGGCGTGCGCAGGCCAGGACACAGACCATCGCCTTGCTGGAGCGCGTGGGCATAACCCAGGCGGCCTCCCGCGTGGACGCCTACCCGCACCAGTTCTCGGGCGGACAACGCCAGCGCATCACGATTGCCATGGCGCTGGCCTGTGGGCCGGACCTGCTGATTGCCGACGAGCCCACCACGGCACTGGACGTGACGATACAGGGGCAGATTCTCGACCTGATCCATGATCTGGTCAGCGAGCACTCGATGGCCCTGCTGCTGATATCGCACGACCTCGGCGTCATCGCGCAGAACGCGCAACGCATGGTCGTCATGTACGGCGGCAGCGTCGTCGAAAGTGGCCCTGCGACGCAGGTCTTTGGCAACATGGCGCACCCCTACACCCGTGGTCTGTTCGGTGCCCGGCCGCGCCTTGGCTCCGCCAAAGGAAGCCGCCTGACAACCATCGAAGGCACGGTGCCCGAACTGGTCGACCTGCCGCGCGGCTGCGCCTTCTCGGATCGCTGTTCCTGGGCCCAGGAGGCGTGCACCACCATCCGCCCGCAGGCCAGCGTGATCGGCCAGGGCCATTTGGCGAGTTGCCTGCGCCTCGATGTGGTGCGGGCCGACAGCGATGCCGGGCGCAGGCACGGAGACAGACCATGACCGAAAGCCTGCTGCAGGTCGAGGCGGTCCACCGCACCTATACGCTGCCGCGCGAAACGGTGCTTGGCAGGCCACCGCGGGTTCACGCCGTGCAAGGGGTCAGCTTCACGGTGCGCACCGGCCGCAGTCTGGGCATCGTCGGCGAGTCCGGTTCAGGGAAGTCCACGCTGGCCCGCCTGGTGATGGCGCTCGAAAAGCCTGATACAGGCCGCGTCGAGATTCTCGGGCGCGACATGGCCGCACTCGACCCCGCAGAATTGCGCACAGCACGGCGCGACTTCCAGATGGTGTTTCAGGATCCGTACGGCTCGCTCGACCCGCGCCAGACCGTTGAACGCATCGTGACGGAGCCGCTGCAAGTGCAAGGCAGTGCCACGCCTGCGCAACGCCGCAGCCAGGCGCGGGCGGTATTGGCGTCGGTCGGATTGCGCGAGAGCGACCTGGACAAGTATCCGCACGAGTTCTCAGGTGGGCAGCGCCAGCGTATCGCCATCGCCCGCGCCTTGATCACGCGCCCACGCCTGATCGTTGCCGACGAGCCGGTCAGCGCGCTGGACGTGTCGGTGCAGGCCCAGGTACTCAACCTGATGCAAGACCTGCAGGCCGAGTTTGGAGTCACCTACCTGCTGATCAGCCACGACCTTGCCGTCGTCGACCACCTGTGCGCCGAGGTCGCGGTGATGTTCCAGGGCCGCATCGTGGAGCAAGGCACGCCTCAGCAGCTGTTCAGCGAGGCGGCGCACCCCTATACCCGGGCCCTGCTCGACGCAGTGCCACGCATGGAGCCCGGCGCAGCCTTCAGTGCACGGCGACGCATCACAACGCCACCGGCCCGGCCGCAACTGCCACAGGCATGCCCCTACGCACACCGCTGTCAACACGCCCAGGCTGTGTGTGACGGCAGCCGGCCTGCCCTGCAGGCAATCGGGACAGAGCACCTGGTGGCGTGCCACTTCCCGCAGGCGCAAAACACATCGGCGTTGTCCGTGAACAGCGCATGAAGTCGGGTTAGTCCGGTGGCACACAACCGATACTGGCTGCATGATGTATTCTGAACCACCACCCAACCCCGGCTTGTCTGGCCGTCTTTGAAAGGAAACTGACCATGGTCAACCGTCGCTCCCTGATTTCTTCCTCCGTCGCCGGCGCCGCGCTTGCAAGTTTGCCAATGGGCGCGCGCTCGCAGTCCAGGAAGGACACCCTGGTGCTGGGCATGGCGCTGGAGCCGGCGCCGGGGCTCGACCCGACCGGCGGCGCTGCGCAATCGATCTCCGAAGTCACCTTGTACAACGTGTTCGAGACGCTTGCCAAGATCAATGAGGACGGCAGCGTGTCCCCCTTGCTGGCGGAGAGCTGGGAGATCTCGCCCGACCTCAAGTCCTACACCTTCAAGCTGCGCCGGGGCGTCAAGTTCCACAATGGCGAACCATTCAACGCCAAAGCGGTGAAGTTCTCCTTTGACCGCGCCGCCGCAGAGGCCAGCGTCAACAAGGACAAGCGCAAGTTCGCTGCCCTGACCAGCGTCGCGGCGATCGACGAACATACCGTCGTCATCCTGAACAGCCAACTGGATCCCAATTTTCTTTTTGGGCTCGCCACCGGCCCGGCCGTGATCGTCGAGCCCAAGAGCGCGGACACCAATGCGACCAAGCCCGTTGGCACGGGGCCCTACAAGCTGGATGCCTGGAACAAGGGTTCTTCCGTCGTGTTGTCGAAGTGGGATGGTTACCGCAACGCGGCAGCGATCAAGCTCAAGAAGGTCACTTTTCGCTTCATCAGCGACCCGGCTGCCCAGGCCGCTGCCGTGCTGGCCGGCGACGTGGACGTGTTTCCCCGTATCGGCACACGTGTCGTGCCCCAGTTCAAGGCGAACGCCAATTTCCAGGTCCTGATCGGCAACTCCCAAGGCAAGACCATCCTCACGATCAACAACAAGAAGAAGCCGCTCGATGATGTGCGCGTGCGCCGCGCCATCCTTGCCGCGATCGACCGCAAGGTTGTCGTCGAAGGTGCTGCCGACGGGTATGGCGCGCCGATCGGCAGCCACTATGTGCGTGGTCTGCCGGGCTTCATCGACACCACGGGCGTCAACCCGTTCAACGTCGACAAGGCCCGGGCGTTGCTGGCCGAGGCGGGCGTGAAGACCCCGCTGCAGCTGTCACTGAAGCTGCCACCACCACCCTATGCCCGCCAGGGCGGGGAAGTGATCGCTGCGCAACTTGCAAAGGTGGGCATCATTGCCAAGATCGAAAACGTCGAGTGGGCCCAATGGCTCAGCGGGCCGTTCGGCAAGGGTGATTTCGACCTCACCATCGTCTTGCATGTGGAGCCATTCGACCTGGGCAACTACACCAACCCCAACTACTACTGGGGCTACGACAACCCGAAGTTCAACGAGTTGCACACCAAGATCAACAACACGCCGCGCGCCGACGAGCGCGCCAAGCTGCTGGGCCAGGCGCAGCAGATGCTCGCCAATGACGCGGTCAATGGGTTCCTGTTCCAGCCGCAGCTTCCAACCGTCGCCAACAAGAAGGTCAAGGGGCTGTGGAAAGACATGCCGACTTTCGTCAACGACCTGTCTGCGATGCACTGGGGCTGAGAGTCTGAGAGTCTTTCGATCCCAGCCTCTGATGCGGTTGCGCCAGCGCCAGCCCGGGGAATTCGGCGCTTGCAACAGACAGTGCCCCTGAGCCGCTGACACCATGACCGCCCTGCACGCACTGGGAGCCGGCGAATTGCTCGCCGGGTACAGCAGCCACGACTTCTCACCGGTAGAGGTCATGACATCCCTGCTCGAACACATCGACCGCTGGGAACCGCACTTGTGCGCCACCTACCTGCTGCGGCCCGACCGGGCTCTGGCGCAGGCCAGGGAATCGGAGCAGCGATGGCAACGCGGCGCGCCCCTGGGCCTGCTCGACGGCGTACCCGTAACCATCAAGGAAAACATCGCCACCGCCGGTGACCCGATGCCCTCGGGCACCGCCGCCTCGAAACTGCCGCTTGCGCAGCGCGATGCACCACCCGCAGCCCGGCTGCAAGAGGCCGGCGCGATCATGGTCACCAAGACCACCATGCCTGACTACGGCATGTTGTCGTCCGGCTTGTCGAGTTTTCACCAGCTCGCACGCAACCCCTGGGACCTGCGCAAGACGCCGGGCGGCTCCAGCGCCGGGGCCGGCGCGGCTGCCGCGGCCGCCTATGGCCCCTTGCACATCGGCACCGACATCGGCGGCTCTTTGCGCCTGCCGGCCGGCTGGTGCGGCATCTTCAGCCTCAAACCCAGCAACGGGCGTGTTCCGATCGACCCCCCGTATACCGGCCGGGCGGCCGGGCCCATGACCCGCACGGTGGACGACGCCGCCTGGATGATGCGCGTGTTGTGCCTGCCAGATGCGCGTGACAGCATGTGCCTGCCCTACCAGGACATCCCCTGGGACGACTTTGATGCGGGCATTCAAAAGCTGCGCGGACTTCGTATCGGTTTGCTGATGGACGCCGGTTGCGGCCTTCCGGTCGACTCCGAGATCGCCGACGCCGTGCAACAGGCAGCCCGGCTGTTCGAGCAGGCCGGCGCCATCGTCGAGCCGATGCAGCCATTCATGACACCGGCGATCCTCGAGGGCCTGGACCATTTCTGGCGCATGCGCTCCTGTGTCGACCTGGCGGCACTCGACCCGCAGGACAAGGCCCGGGTGCTGCCCTATATCCGCGACTGGGCAGACAGCGCGATGGGCATGAACGCCATCCAGGTTTTTGTCGCCGCCACCCAGAGCCATGTGACCCGAGTGACCAGCGTCAACGCCTGCCGCGGCTTCGACTACATACTTTCGCCGACCTCGCCGGTCCATGCGGCAGCGGCCGAAGACCCGTCCCCCACGAACGACCCGCTGCATGGGCTCGAGCACATCGGTTTCACGGTGCCCTACAACATGTCGGAGCAGCCGGCTGCGTCGATCAACTGCGGTTATTCGCGTTCCGGCATGCCCATCGGCTTGCAGATCGCCGGCCAGCGGTTTGACGATCTGGGCGTGATGCAGGTGTCACGCGCCTTCGAGTTGTTGCGTGGGCCGCAGCATGCCTGGCCCGAGCCACCGCCCGCCAACGCATAGGGCACGGGCATGCTCACCGACAGCCTGGGCAACCCGGTCCGTCTCGATGATCCGGCCAGCCTCGGCGCGGTGAACGACTTTGTCGAGGGGTTCATTTCCTGCGAGGCGCGGGTTGCCAACATCCTGCAGATCGGACACAGCGACCACAGCGCCACCGTGCAGGCCGCATGTGCGGCACTGCACATGTTTGCAGAGTCGCCCGACGGGCCGGTCCAGGCGCGGCCTTTCATCACCATGGCCCTCAAGAACAGCGCGCACGCGTCACCGCGTGAGCAACGTCTTGTGGCCGCTGTGGCGGCCTGGGTCGAGGGTGACATGGCGCGGGCCATCGCGCTGCATGAGGAGCAGGCACGTGCCTGCCCGCGCGACCTGGTGTCGATCAAACTCGGGCAGTACCACCTGTTCAACCAGGGAAACGGTCCCGGCATGTTGCGCCTTGCCTTGGCAGCGCTGCCACATGCGTCGGATGTGCCTTACCTGCACGGCATGGCTGCGTTTGCGTGGGAGCAATGCCACTTGCTGCAGCAGGCGGAAGCTGCCGCGCGCAAGGCGCTGGCCATGTGCAGCAAGGAACCCTGGGCGCAACACGCGCTGGCCCATGTGATGCTCACCCAGGGGCGCTTGTACGAAGGGCTGGATTTCATGCGCGAAGCCAGTCCCGGCTGGGTTGGCCTGAACTCCTTCATGGTGACCCACAATTGGTGGCACCTGGCCCTGTTCGCGCTGGAACTCGGTGACAACCAGGAAGTCCTGCGCCTGTATGACGAACAGGTCTGGGGCGTGGTCAAGGAGTACTCGCAGGACCAGATCGGGGCCGTGTCGCTGCTGGCACGCCTGGAACTGGCCGGCGCCGATGTCGGCCAGCGGTGGCAGGATGTTGCTGACCACCTCCTGGCGCGTGTGCACGACCATGTGCTTGCGTTCCTGGACCTGCAATACCTCTACGGCCTGGCGCGCGCCGGGCGGGCCGAGGCACACACCATGCTGGGCAGCATCGAAGCACATTGCATGGGTATTGCGTCGATCGACGATGTGTGGCTGCGGGTCTGCCTGCCCGCCAGCCGAGGACTGTTGGCCCATGCGCAAGGACGCCATGCGCAGGCTGCCGAGGAACTCGGCACCGCTTTGCCCGGCTTGCTTCAGATCGGCGGCAGCCATGCGCAACGCGATCTGTTTGCGCAGGTCCACCTGGACGCGCTGGCACGCTCAGGCAACTGGAGCGCGGTGCAGCAGATCCTGCAACCGCAACTCAACAACCAGCCGCAATCGGTCCGTTTGCGCCGGCAGGCCCGGCCGGTCTATGCGGCGCTGGGGCTGGAACAGGTCGCGCAGTCCATCACCACTGCTGGCTGAACCCAGGCGCAGCGCTCAGTCCTCGTCGGGTTTGACAATCACCACCGGCACCTGTGCGGCGTGCAGCACCTCGTTGGAGACCGAACCGAGCAGCGCGCTGCGCATGGCGCTGACACCCCGCGCACCCATGACAATCATGTCGCAGCCGAATCGCTCACCGATGTCGATGATGGTGTGGGCTGGGTCGCCGGTGGCGATCTCGCGTTCGTACACAACGCCTTGTTCAACCAGCAGCATTTCCGCCTTTTCCAGGGCGTCGATGCCCGCCGCTGTGCTGACCCGTTTCAGAACCTCACCGTCCGGTGCCACGACCATCTCGTAGAGGGTGGCTGGTTCCTGCACGTTCGCCAGCACGAGGCTGCCCGACAGCCCCTGCTGCAACAGCCTCACAGCCAAGCGGACGCCCTTGAGCGACAGTTCCGAACCATCCACGGGAAGCAGTATTTTCATCGTCGGTCTCCACCAGTGCGTGACCCCAACAGGCCAATGCTGCCAGCATACGCGCTTGCGGCCAACCGGTCTTGACCAGGAGCAAGTTGCGCCACGTGCGAGCCGGGCGCTCCAGTGCCGCCGGGCCACGGATAATCGCGCAATGTCACGCCTGATCCTGATTCCCGGCCTTGCCTCCGATGCCGTCATGTGGCAAGCCCAACTCGCCGCATTGCCAGCGCACCACCACCCGCACGTGACCGATGTGCACAACCGGTGCACCACGATCGAGGCGATGGCCCACGCACTGCTGGCGGAGAACGACGGCGAACTGGTGCTGTGCGGCGCGTCCATGGGCGGCATCGTTGCAATGGAAGCCGTGCGCCAGGCGCCGCAGCGTATCCGGGGTCTGGCACTGCTGGGCACGAACGCCCGGCCGGAGACCGACGACATCCGGAAATTGCGCGAAGCCGCCATCGTGTTCTTTGAGCAGGGCCGTGCATCGGAGGTGCTGCGGGCCAACCTGCCGCTGGCGTTTCACGCCAGCCGCGCGCGCGACACCACCCTCACCCAGACCTACCTCGATTTCGTGCTGGCCGCCGGCGCCGGACAACTGGTGCGCCAGAACCGCGCCATCATTACCCGGCCGGACGCGCGCCTGCACCTGGGCGCTGTGCGCTGCCCGGTGCTCGTGGTGTGTGGCGATTCGGACCAACTGACGCCGCAGGAATGCTCCCGCGAAATCGCGGCCCTGGTACCCCACGCGGAGCTGGTAATCGTGCCGGAATGCGGCCATATGCTGACAATGGAGCGGCCCGACATCGTCAACACCACCCTGATGGCCTGGCTGCGCAGCCTGCCGCCTGTCGCCTCGACCTGAAACGGCCGTTATGCCGCCAGCTTCAGTGCATGCACCTTGTCCATCAGCCTGCGCAAGACCGAAGGCTCGACAAATTTATCAACCTCACCGCCGAGTACGGCGATTTCCCGCACGAAAGTGCTGGAGATGAACTGGTATTTGTCGCTCGGGGTCAGGAACACGGTTTCCACATCCGGCATCAGGGTGCGGTTCATGCCGGCGAGCTGGAACTCGTAGTCGAAGTCGGTCACAGCGCGCAAACCCCGCACCATGGCTTTCGCGCCACGCGCGACAACAAAATCGCGCATCAGGCCGTCGAAACTCTCCACCGTCACATGCGGATAGGGTTTGACAACTTCGCGCGCCATCTCGACCCGCTCCTGCAGGCTGAACATCGCCTTCTTGTGGTGGCCGGCGGCTACCGCCACGATCACCCTGTCGAACAACTGCGTTGCCCGCCGGACCACGTCTTCATGGCCCAGCGTCATGGGATCGAAGGTACCTGGGTACACAGCGATGATTTTGTGACTCATGTTGTCTCCGGGGCACGGGCAGGACTGCCGGCCTTTGCGCCGCATTATGCATGCGCGGTGTGGGCCCGGCTCAACAAATGCGCGTGCACTGCACCGGCCTTGAGATGGCGATGCAGCGCGATGCCGAGCGGCGCGAGTTTCTCGGCGGTCCAGGCCAGCGGCGCTTCGAGGTAGACAAGGCCGCGCTGGCTCAGCGCGGGCAACGCTGCACGCAATGCAGGTTCGAACAACTCAGAGTCGAACGGCGGGTCAATGAAGACCAGATCAACACTGCCCGGCGCGCACTGGCGCAAGGCCGCCACTGCGTCGCCGCGCAGCACGCGCACCGCGCTCGCCTGCAGCCGCGCAGCGGTCTTTGTGATCTGTTCGACCAACCCCCGGTCGTGCTCCACGAGCGTCACCTCGACTGCCCCGCGCGAGGCAGCCTCCAGCCCCAATACGCCGGTGCCGGCAAATGCATCCACGCACCGCCATCCGGCAAGGTCCTGTCCAAGCCAGTTGAAGAGCGTCTCGCGGACGCGGTCCGGGGTCGGGCGCAGGCCGGGCATGTCACGGACCGGCAATTTGGTGCGTTTCCATTGGCCGCCAATGATGCGGATCTCGTGGCTGGCGCGCACCGGCGGCGCGAGGTTGACTGGTTTTTTCATAGGCCCAGAGCTTAACGGCCCGCACGGGCCGCCAAGGATTGCGAGGTCAGCCGGCGCGGTCCACCAGCACGTCTGCAGGCCATGGGCTCAGGGCGCACCACCGACAGTGACAGTCACCATCCGATCGGGCTGCAAAACGCGTGCGAACGCTGCGCGAACATCGGCCGTCGTCACCCGCTCCACCTGCTGCTGCCAGGTGTCGAGGTAATCCAGCGGCAGCCGGTTCCAGGCGATATTGGCCACGTTGCCCAACAGCTTCTGGTTGCTGTCGATGAGCAGTGCAAAACCACCCACGAGGTTGCCCTTGGCCGCGGCCAGTTCGACCTCGGTGGGGCCATCGGCGACAAAACGCGTGAGCACCTCCCGCGACACGGCCAGCGCCTGTGCAGCCTGGTCGGGCCGTGTTTGAAGGCCCACGGTGAACGCGCCGGCATGCAGGCCGGGCGAGAAGTAGCTGTAGACGCTGTAACTCAGACCGCGCTTTTCGCGCACCTCGGCCGTCAGGCGCGATACGAACCCGCCCCCGCCCAGAATGTAGTTGCCGACCGTCAGGGCAAAAAAGGCCGGGTCGTCGCGTCTGTATCCTGGCTGCCCAAGCAACACATGCGCCTGGGCGGAATCGAATGCGATCCGCTGCTCGGATGGCTTTTCCAGCGGCTGAACGTCGGCGACGGCTGGCAAAGGCGCGCACTGGCCTGGCGCAGGGGAGAGCCGCGAGAACAGGACTCCCACCAGTTCCTGGGCCTGCGCGCGCGTCACCGCGCCCACGATCGACACCTTGGCGCGGCAGGGCTGTACCAGGTTCGCGTACATCGCCTGCATGTCGGCCACACCGATGGCCGACAGCGATTGCCCGGTGACGTCGAAGCCATAGGGGTGCGACCCGTACACGGCGCTGGAAAAAGCGCGTCCCGCCACGGTGGCGGGACGGGTATTGGACTCCCTGATGGATGCCGCGATCCGTTCGCGCTCGCGCAGCCAGATGGCTTGCGGGAACGCGGGTTGACCGATCTGCCTGGCCGCCAGCGCAACCACCTTGCCCAACAGGTCCGGGAAGGTCAACGAGCGCAGGTAGAAACCCATGCGGTCAGTCGAGGCGCTGGCACGAAACGACGCACCCAGATCGGCCCAGGCTTCGCTCAAGGCGTTTTCGTCCAGCGCTGGATCGGCGCCCGCAGCCGTCACCCCTTTGGATGCCATGGCCGCTGTCACGCTGGCCAGGCCGCTCATGGACTGCGGGTCGCGGCGCGCTCCTGCGTCGAAATCGATCTGCATGTCGACCATGGCGATCGACTGGCTTTCAACCAGGAAGACCTGCACCCCTGAGGGCATGGTCCAGTTCTGGATCGGAATTGCCGCCACAGCCGGCAGGCACCAGGCGAAGCCCGCCAGAACCAGAATGCGAAAAACGGATGGCATGCGTGCGGCCTTCAATGTCGCGTGCCGGGCGGCGGGATGCGCGCACGGCGGTTCGGGTCCGGTGGCTGCGGGCGCAACGTGGCCACGGTGAGTTGGTCATCGCCGAAATACTTCGCGGCAACCGCCTGCACCTGGGCTGCCTGCACCGCACGCAGTTGCGACACCAGGCGCTCACCGGCATCCAGCGGCAATCCCAGCGCCCAATAACTTCCCAGACTGCGCGCCTGGTTGAACACGGAGTCGAGCTTGTAGACTTCGCTCGCCACCCATTGCGTCTTGACCCGGTTGAGTTCGGCCTCCGAGACACCATCGCGGGCCACCCGCTGAACCTGTGCGCGCAGCGCCTGCTCGACCTGCTCGGCCGTCCTGCCCTTGGCTGGCACACCGTCGAGCGTGAACAACTGGGGGCCACGGCCCCACAGGCCGTTGTACGCGCCGGCACTGTCGGCCACGGGGGCGTCGCCCTGGGTCAAGGCGCGATCGAGCCGGGCGCCGCTGTAGCCGTCGAGCACGGCCGCCAGCACTGTCAGGGCCAAGGCGTCAGAATCTGGGGTGCCGGCTGTGGTGGCGCTCAGGCCGCCTGGCGCCAGGCCCGGCACCTTGAATGCGAGGGACACATAGGCCTGATCGGCAGACGCCTTGATGTCGATGCGGCGCATGCCAATTTGCGGCGGCTCGAGGCGCGGTTTGCGGGTCGGGGCGTCGCGGGACGCAACAGCGCCATAATATTTCTCGGCCAAACCACGCACCTGGGCCACGTCCACATCACCCGCCACCACCAGCGCAGCATTGGCCGGCACATACCAGCGGCGGTAGAAATCCCGCACGTCGCTGGCGGTCATGGCATCCAGATCGTTCATCCAGCCCACGATCGGCCGTCTGTAGGGCGATGCCACGAAGACCGCCGCGTTCAACGACTCGTACAACAGGGCGCGCGGGCTGTCGTCGGTGCGCAGGCGCCGCTCTTCCTTGACAACCTCGACCTCCTTGGCGAACTCGCCGTCATCCCAGCGGTTGTTGGCGAAGCGGTCTGCCTCGAGCTTCATCACGTCTTCCAGCCGGCTGGCGGGGATCTGCTGGTAGTAACCGGTGTAGTCGCGCGCGGTGAATGCGTTTTCCCGCCCGCCCAGCGCAGCCACCTGGCGGGAGAATTCGCCCGGGCGCAAGGTATCGGACCCCTTGAACATCATGTGCTCCAGCACATGCGCGACGCCCGAGGTGCCGTCTACTTCGTCCATCGCGCCCACGCGCACCCATAACATGTGAACGGCCGTCGGCGCGCGCCGGTCTGGCTTGACAATCACCGTCAGGCCATTGGGCAGCGTGAACTGCGATACCGATGGCCCGGTCTGGGCCTGTGTCGCAGAGCAGGCCCAAAAGCCCAGGAGAATCCAGAAACGTTTCATAAAATGGTGTGATCCCAAGATCGCCGCAAATGTTCAGCTTCTTCCGCAAAAAAAATCCACCCACTCCCGCGGACCCCGAAAAAACGGTCGCGCCGAATGCAACCACGATCGCGCCCGAGACACTGGCGCCAGCGGCAGTGCGCGACGGTGCGATGCGTTTCTCGCGGCCCGAGCCAGATACAGATGACGCACCAACGGCAGTGTCGGCCCGCAACTCGTGGGTGTCGAAACTGCGTGCCGGCCTGCGCAAGACCAGTTCCAACATCGCTGCAGTCTTCACCGGCACCAAAATCGATGAAGGCCTGTACGAAGAACTCGAATCGGCCCTCGTCCTGGCCGATGCGGGTGTCAAGGCCACCCAGCATCTGCTCGATGACCTCAAGCGCCGCGTCAAGCAGACCAGGACGACCGACCCCGCCATGGTCAAAGGCATTCTCGCCGATGCACTGACCGAGTTGCTCGCGCCACTGGAAAAGGCCCTGGTGATCGGCCAGCATCGCCCCACGGTGATGATGGTCGTGGGAGTGAACGGGGCCGGCAAGACAACCTCCATCGGCAAGCTCACCCGCCACCTGTCCTACCGCGGCGCGTCGGTTCTGCTGGCTGCGGCAGACACTTTTCGTGCCGCGGCCAAGGAGCAGCTGGCCATCTGGGCGGACCGCAACACGGTCGAGATCATCAGCCAACAGGGCGGCGACCCGGCAGCAGTGAGTTATGACGCAGTGGTGGCCGGCACGGCGCGCGGCAAGGATGTGGTCCTGGTCGACACCGCCGGACGGCTGCCGACACAGCTGCACCTGATGGAAGAGCTCAAAAAAATCAAACGCGTGATCTCCAAGGCCGACCCCAGCGCACCACACGAAGTGCTGCTGGTGATCGATGGCAACACCGGCCAGAACGCCCTCTCGCAGGTCAAGGCCTTCGATGATGTCCTGTCCCTCACAGGATTGATCATTACCAAGCTTGACGGCACGGCCAAGGGGGGCGTGCTGGCGGCAATTGCGCGCGAAAGGCCGGTGCCGGTGTATTTCATAGGCGTGGGTGAAAAACTCGAAGAGCTCGAAACCTTCAATGCCCGGGAGTTTGCCCAGGCATTGCTGGCCTGAAGCCATGCAAGACATCCGCCGCCGGACCGACCAAACGGCATTCTGACTGAACTAAATCGCCGCCCACTGCCCCGACCACCATGCACATCCCCTTCCATTCGCTGTCCGCCAACCGACGCCAGGCCTTGGCAATTCTGGGTACGTCACTGTCACTGCCGCTGTGGGCACAGGGCAGCGCCAACTGGCCCGCCATCGAATCGGCAGCACGCGGGCAAGCAGTTTCCCAAAAATTCCTCCGCGGTGCGCCAGATTATGTCGGACGGTGAACTGGTACTGGCCCTGACATTCAATCCGAACGAAGCCGCCAACGAGATCGCAGCCAAACGCCTGGCCGACACCGTCTACAGCTTCCAACTGGCCGGCGGCACCATCGGCAACACGCATTTCTTGGCGATCCCCGCCAACGCACGCGCCAAAGAGGGCGCCCAGGTAGTGGCCAACTTCCTGTTGTCGCCAGCGGCGCAGGCCCGCAAGGCCGATATCGCGCAATGGGGCGACCCGACAATGCTGGCCCTGGACAAACTGTCGGCGTCCGAGCAGGCGCTATTTTCGGCCACGCCGGCCCCAGGACAGGTCGCGCAGACCATGCCAACGCTCCCCGAGCCCCATGGCAGTTGGGTCGACCCGCTGGAGAAAGAGTGGCTGCGGCGTTACGGTTGACGTGTCACGGCTGGTGGGCGACGGTCACAGCCACCCGAGAACAGCATTTCGCCGCCCGTCGCGGTGCGCCGCACGTTCAGGGCCTGGCGGTCGATGTGCCAGGTGCTGTTGGTGCCGAAGCGCACCTCTTCGGCCGTGACCGAACCCGAACTCAGCCATTGGCGGTTGACGGCAACCGCATCGGCGGATTCGCTGAAACGCACTTCCACGCCAACCCGCGCCTGTTCGCCGCCGTCCGGTTGCAACTCGCAATACACGGTCTGCATGTCGTCCGGTCCACCACGCTCAAACAGCTGGCGCGCCAGCCGCGCCGCGCGACCAGGTTGGCGGGTCACCTCGCACGCAAACTCCGCCGCGAACCAGGTCCCATCGAGCACCTGGGCCGGCACGAATTCCAGACGCTCGGGCTGAGGTTTTCCCTTGAGGCTTGGCGGTACAACAGCAAAACGCAGGGGTTTCTGGCAATCGACGACAAAATTCGTGCTGCCGCGCACCGGGCTGGGCTGATGGACGTTGATTCGCAGCAGGGTGCCAGCTACATGGCGCCGGTCCAGGATGACGAGCGACAGGTTGTCCATGCCGAACAACACATCGTCCACCCGCTGCAGCAACTGGTAGCCGCGGTTGCTGACCCACTGTGCGCAGGCAGGCATTGGCGCCAGCGCCACCAGGAGAAACCACACACAGGATCGAAAACCAGAACTCATGTCATGTACGCCGCACCCTGAAAGCCGCCTGCAATCACCGCAGCCATTGTTATAGTCCAGCGGCAACAGCCCACACCCGCACCGCCCTTTTCGAAAAAGCCCCACCATGACACAGTACCTGCCCTGCATCGAAACCAACAGCGGCCCGATTCCTGCCGCATCGGTCATCTGGCTGCATGGCCTGGGTGCCAGTGGTGACGACTTTGCCGCGATTGTGCCCGAGCTCGACCTGAGCGGCTGCCCCCCGATCCGCTTCGTGTTCCCGCATGCGCCCAGCATACCGGTGACACTCAACGGCGGTCATGTCATGCCCGCGTGGTACGACATCATCGGCACGCCGACCCAGCGCACCGAGGACGACGCCGGCATCCGCCACTCGGCACTGGCGATAGAGGCGCTGATAACGCGCGAATTGTCCCGCGGTGTGCGCCCTGAACGCATCGTCCTGGCCGGTTTTTCGCAGGGCTGTGCCATGGTGCTGCACACCGGGTTGCGGCATGGGCGCAGGCTCGGCGGCATCATGGCGCTGTCGGGCTACCTGCCACTGGCGCCCGCGTTGGCGGCTGAACGCAGCAGCGCCAACCAGGACATCCCGATCTTCATGGCCCACGGCCTTTCCGACCCCATGATCGTGCTGTCGCGCGCCGAGGCATCGCGCGACGCCTTGCTGGGCCTGGGCTACGCTGTGCAGTGGCACACCTACCCGATGCCGCACAGTGTGCACCCGGCCGAAATTCGCGACATCGGCGACTTCCTGCGTTCGGTGCTGGCCCCCGACAGCGTGCACGCCAAAACCTGACGCCGGCACACGCCGACCAACACCGGATGGCGCGGCGCTCCCGCCTGTTTGCGCTGGCCCTTTCGGCGCTGCTGATCAGTCTGCTGGGGGCGCCATTGCTGCCTGCCTCTTGGGCGGCGCTGGCCAGTTCCGGCAACGCTGCTGCCTGGCGCGCATTGGCAGACGACTCCCAGACCTAGCACGCGCTCGGGCTGAGCGTGTGGAGCGGTATGGCGTCGACCCTGCCTGCGTTGGCCCATGCTGGCCGTGCTGGCCTATTCGATGACCGTGGTGGAGCTGGCGCTGGTCATCGGCCCTGGTTCTCCACCCACGTTGGGCATGCTGGCCTGGGGCTGGCTGCTCGATGCCGACCCCACCACCAATGCACAGGGGGCGGCAGCCGCATGGTTGCTGGCGCTCGCGCTGGCCGGCGCCACCGGCCTGCTTTGGGCCGCCACGCAGGCGCCGCTGTGGCGCAGCCGCTGGAGCAATGGGCAACGCGGCTGCGCCGGTGCCTGGGTCGAGCGCGCGGGGGCAGTTGTCCTGGGCCTGCTGGTGGCTGTCTACGTGGCTGTGATGCTGGCGCTGGCCGCTGGCAGCGTGTCGGGGGTGTGGCCGTTTCCCGCCGTGCTTGCGCGCAGCCTGACCTGGGATGCCTGGGTATCGGTCTGGCACAGCGCCAGGACCATCGGCACCACCTGGAGCCTGGGCCTGGCCAGCAGTGGCACGGCACTGGTGTGGTCAGTCGCCTGGCTGGAGTGTTCACCTCCTGCGTGGGATCGCTGGCTGCGCAAACTCATCTACCTGCCCCTGGTGCTGCCTTCTGTCCTGTGGGTGCTGGGCATGCATGCCACCGCGTTGTGGCTGGGTGTCGATGCCTCCTGGACCGGCCTGTGGCTGGCGCACACGCTGGCGTGTGTGCCCTACGTGCTGATTGCACTGAGCCCGGCCTACACCGGCTTCGACCCGCGCCTGTGGCAGGTGGCGGCATCGCTCGGACACGGCCGCACGCGTTTCCTGCTGTCCGTGAAATGGCCGCTGCTGCGTGCCGCGCTGGCGTCGGCGCTGGCGGTGGGGTTTGCCGTGAGCGTGGCGCAGTACCTGCCCACCCTTTTTATCGGCGCCGGCCGCTTCAACACCGTCACCACCGAAGCAGTGACACTGGCTTCGGGCGCGCAGCGCTCGCTGACCTCGGCCTACGCGTGGTTGCAATGGTTATTGCCGGTGATCGGTTTCATGCTGGCGACCTGGGCCGGACGACCAAGGCGCTTTTGAGCGCGCTCTGGCCCAGCGGCCAGCCTGTGGCGGGTTACAGCCCGGCATCCTGCACACCGGCCATGGGTGCCTGGAGGATCGGCAGGCGCACACCGAGCAGGTCGGAGATCAACGAAGGCATCGACCCAGGCCTCTGAACCAACCGACCGGGCGGCGGACAACTATTTGCTGGCTGGACTGGCGGGCACCCTGGCCCCGCTTGACGCCGCAGGTGCGCTGACCGGTATGCCCAGGCGACCGGCAACAGCCAGTTGCAGGGCCTTTATTTTGGGCTCCATCAGGCCCTTGGTCTCGGCCACGAGCCTGTCCTGCAGGTTCTTTTGCATTTCACCGCCCATTTGCTGGAACTTGCGATTGACCGGGCTCTCGATGATGGCAATCAACTGCACCAGTTCTTCTTCGGTGAAGCGCTCGTCCAGCATGGTGCCAATGGCAACCGGGGCCAGCTTGACGGCGCGGTCGCGCACGAGGGGCACGGCCTCGTCGACGTACTTTTTCACGTCGGCCTGGATCTCCCTGGCGATGGCCTCGCGCTTGTCGGGCGGGGTGCGTGTCTGCATCACCGTGCCGGCACTTTGCATCAGCAGCGCCGCCGGTTGCTCGGCGAGTGCGCGCGCGACACCTTCAATGGCCGGTTGCTGCAGTTGCAGTACCTTGGCAACCAACTCCTTCTTGGCCGGGCTGGTCTGGGCGCCGATACTGGCGGCAACCGACATCAGCAGGACAACGAACAGTTTCTTCATGGCGATGCTTTCAATACTGGGGGGCCGCGTCGCGACAGGGCGCTGGACTGCAAGCCACGTATTATCACCCCCGACCCATCGCCTGCGCCCACCATGAGCCTGCACCTGCACATCGACGAACTGCGCATCGCCACCACCACGCTTGTGCGCGATCTGGACCTGTCGGTTGCGCCTGGCGTCATCCATACCGTGATGGGGCCCAGCGGCTCGGGCAAGTCCAGTATTCTGTCTGCCGTGGTGGGTACGCTGGCGCCCGGCATGTCGTTCCGGGGCACTGTCTCGCTGCTGGGACGGCGTATCGACGACTTGCCGACCGAACAGCGCAAGGTGGGCATACTGTTAAGACGGCGCGGGGTTCCGGTACTGATGGTGACACACGATGCCGACGACATCGCCGATCCGGCACATGTCACGCGCCTGGGCTGACGCCCGCCGACCAACACCTGCCCCATGCTCGACCGCGCCGCCACCAGGCTCATCAGCCCTGCCATCCAGCGCCTGGCGCGCCAGTTGGTTCACATCGGGCTCAGCGCCAATCAGCTGACGCTGACCGGTTTTGCGATCGGAATGCTCGCAGCCGCGCTGGTGGCCGTGCAGTGGTATGCGCCAGCCATCGTGGCCATCCTGGCGTCGCGCCTGTGCGACGCGCTCGATGGGGCAATGGCGCGTGAAACCCGCGTGACGGATGCAGGCGGGTTTCTGGACATCGCACTCGATTTCATCTTCTATGCCGCCATTCCCCTGGGTTTCGCGATTGCCGACCCGGCGCGCAATGCCCTGGCGGCCGCGGCCCTGCTGGCCGCCTTCGTGGGAACGATGGCCAGCTTCCTGGCGTTTGCCGTTCTCGCTGCCAAGCGTGGCCTGAACAACCTCGCCTACCCCGACAAGTCCTTCTATTTCCTGGGTGGCCTGACAGAAGCGACCGAGACCCTGGCCTTCTTTGTGGCCATGTGTTTGTGGCCGCAGCACTTCGCCTGGCTGGCTTATGGGTTTTCCGCCATGTGCGTGCTGACCACCGGCACGCGGATCTGGTGGGGCTGGAAAACTTTCTCCTGAGCACATGGAACAATCGGGCACATGCTTGACACCATCCCCCAGCGCCAGCGTTCCGCCGGCCGAAAACATCTGGTTCTGCTGGGCGCGGGCATCAGCCACCTTCACCTGCTCGCGCGCCTGGCCAGGCAGCCGCAGCCGGAGCTCCAGGTCACCCTGGTCGCTGGCGCAACGCGGCATCTGGATCCGTCGATGCTGCCAGCCTTCATTGCCGGCAGCGCCGATCTGGAACGCTGCAGCGTTGCGTTGAATCCGTTGCTGCAGCGCATTGGCGTGCAACATCTGACCCGACGTGCAATAGTCCTGGATGCGCCGAACCGCACCGTCGCGCTGGACGACGGTCAGGCCCTGGAGTACGACTGGTTGTCCGTAGACTGCGGGCCAAACCAAGACCGCAGTCGCCTGGACGCGCTGCTTCCCGGGGCGCGGGAACACGGCCTTTTCAGCTACCCGACCCACCTGCTTGCCGGCCTGTGGCCGCAGGTGCTGGAACTCCCGGCAAACCGGTTGCGCAGCCTGGCCGTGATCGGGCCGGGGCCGCAGGCGATGGTGCTGGCGCTGGCCCTGCGCCATCGCCTTCCACACAGTGCGATCACCCTGGTCACCGGGGGCCAGCCACTGGCCGCCGGCCATGGGGAGGCCTTGGCCGCCTGCATCCGCCTGGAGTTCCGCCGGCAGTCGATCACGGTCTTGAACGACCAGGCGCTTGGCCTGCGCCGTGGCGAGGTGCTGCTGGGTTGCGGCGCGCGCCTGGCCTGCGACGTGCCATTGATAGTCGCTGGCCAGGCCCCGCCAGGCTGGCTGACCTCCAGCGGGCTGGCGCTGGATGCGGGCGGCCAATTGAAGGTCGACTGCTTTCAGCGCTCGACCAGCCACGGCGAGGTCATGCTCGCGCCGGACTTGGCCGCCGAGGTGCCCGCAGCGGCATTGCTGGAGGATGGGTTGGCGCATTGGCGCCTGGCCCCGCGCCTGGCCGACAACATCGTGCGCATGGCCAACGGGGCCGAGCCCCAAGCCATCCCGGTTGGCCCACGTCGCATCCGGTGGCTGGCCGGCGGCAATGGCGTGGCCCTGGTGGGCTGGGCCGGCTGGGCTGGCCGCAGCCGCTGGGTCGGAGCATGGCACGCCGCAGCCCTGGAGGGTCGCCTGCGCCAACTCAGGCTGGGACCCGCCTGAGCCACCCCGGGGCCGCGCCCGGGGCCGCGCCCGGTATCAACCGTTGCGGGAGCGCACGCTCACATAGTCATGCAACTGCGTGTCGATGGTTGAAATGCGGTATTCCACCGGCCGCTCGCCAAAGGTCATCGCGACGCGGTGCACCTCGAGCACGGGCAGGCCGGGCGGCAAACCCAGGATGCGCGCGGTCGTCCGGTCTGCAGCGACCGCACGGGCACGCTCCTGGGCGCGCAGTACGGTGATGCCGAATTCGGTCTGGTAGAGGCTGTAGATCGTGCTTGGTCGCTCCAGCAAGCGCTTTTCACTGAGGCCCTTGAACATTCCACCCGGAACCACGATTCGGTCGTGGACCACGGCGCGCCCACCCAGCGACAGGCGGTTCTCGAAGCGGATCACGGGGTCACCCGGCTTGATGCGCAGGACCGCCGCGTCGGGTTCGGTGGCGCGGTCGCGCTCGAAAACGACACACTCGACCCCGGGGTATTCCACCTGCTGCACCACTTCGCCGAAACGCTGGTCGGGGCGTGGTTCGACGTGGAAGAACTGGAACATGAAGCGCTCGCTGGTGTGCTGCGCCACGAATGTGCCCTTGCCCTGGCGGCGCACGAGCACATGTTCGTGCACCAGTTCATCCACCGCCCGGCGCAGGGTGCCGATACTGACCTGCAACCCCCCTGCGATGGTGGTTTCGCTGGGCAGGGGCTGACCGGGCCGGCACGCACCCGACTCGATCAGCCCGAGCAGAACGCGCTTGACCTGGCGGTAGAGCGGGCCGTCGCCGCTGCCGGGCAAAGGTGCAAAAACAAGGATGTCGGTTGGCATGTCGGCGCACCAGTGTAGCGATTCGCCGGCGAAACATGCAAGTCATTCATATGACATGATTGACAGCAAGGTTCGTGTCACTAAACTTCGGTTCTTTCTGACAACAACCAGGACTGGAGCCGCAATGATTCATTTTGTTTTGCACGACGCCAAGGACAACGTGGCCGTCGTAGTCGTCGAGGGAGTGACAGCCGGCATGGCGATGACCGGCTGGATCATGGACGAAGACCGCATGATCGAGGTGCAGGCGCGCCAGGACATCCCGATCGGCCACAAGGTCGCCCTGAAAGACATGACCATTGGCGACACGGTCTGGAAATACGGCATCGACATGGGCAAGGTCGTGGCGCCGGTCCAGACCGGCCAGCACGCCCATGTGCACAACATCAAGACCAAGCGCTGGTAAGCCCTCACCCCACGAATACCGAAAGAACACCATGTCCATCATCGACAAAAACACCACATTCCAGGGTTATCGCCGCGAAAACGGCCGGGTCGGCGTGCGCAACCACGTCATCATCCTGCCGCTGGACGACCTGTCCAACTCCGCCGCCGAGGCGGTGGCCCACAACATCAAGGGGGCGATGGCCATTCCCCACTCTTATGGCCGGCTGCAATTCGGCGCCGACCTGGACTTGCATTTCCGCACCGTGATCGGCACCGGCTGCAACCCGAACGTGGCCGCGGTGGTGGTGATCGGCATCGAAGACGGCTGGACGCAGAAGGTCGTGGACGGCATCAAGGCAACCGGCAAACCGGTGGTAGGTTTCGGCATCGAGTTGCACGGCGACCACGACACCATCATGCGTGCATCCAAGGCAGCACGCGAATACGTGCAATGGGCCAGCGAAAAGCAACGCGAGACCTGCGCCATCTCCGAGTTGTGGGTCAGCACCAAATGCGGCGAAAGCGACACCACCAGCGGCTGCGGCGCCAACCCCACGGTAGGCAACGCATTCGACAAACTGCACCCCCTGGGCTCCACCTTGTGTTTCGGCGAGACCACCGAACTCACCGGCGGCGAACACATCGTGGCAGCACGCTGCGCCAGCGATGCCGTGCGCGAGCAGTTCATGTTCATGTTCAACCGCTACCAGGACGTGATCAACCGCCACAAGACCAGCGACCTCTCCGACAGCCAGCCGACCAAGGGCAACATCGCCGGCGGCCTGACCACCATCGAAGAAAAGGCCCTGGGCAACATCCAGAAGATCGGCCGGGTCTGCACCGTCGACGGCGTGATCGACAAGGCCGAGGTGCCGACCCACCCGGGGCTGTGGTTCATGGATTCGAGCAGCGCTGCGGCCGAGATGGTCACGCTGTGCGCCGCATCGGGTTATGCCGTGCATTTCTTCCCCACCGGCCAGGGCAACGTGATCGGCAACCCGATCCTGCCGGTGATCAAGATCTGCGCCAACCCGCGCACCGTGCGCACCATGAGCGAACACATTGACGTCGACACCACCGGACTGCTGCAGCGCGACATCACGCTCGACCAGGCTGGCGACAAGCTGCTGGAGAACATGCTGCGCACAGCCAACGGCCGCCTCACAGCCGCCGAGGCACTCGGACACCGCGAGTTCTCGCTGACGCGCCTGTACGAAAGCGCGTGACCGGCATGGCGCGCATCGTCATCACCGAGATCATGGACGCGCCGGCGGTGGCGCGCCTGCAGGCACACCACGACGTCCTGTATGACCCGCTGCTGGTGGACGATTCGCCGCGCCTGCTGGCCCTGGCTGCCGGCGCCGATGCGCTCATCGTGCGCAACCGCACCCAGGTGCGCGGCGAGTTGCTGGCCGCACTCGGGAAATGCCGGGTCATCGGCCGCCTGGGCGTGGGCCTGGACAACATCGATGTGACGGGCTGTGAAGCCCGCAACATCGCGGTGATACCGGCAACCGGGGCCAACGCGCTCAGCGTGGCCGAATACGTGATCACCAGCACCATGTTGCTGCTGCGTGGCGCCTTCATGTCCACATCCGATGTCGTGGCCGGCAAGTGGCCGCGCAATGCGCTTGGCAATCGCGGCCGCGAAACCGCCGGCAAGACGCTCGGCATCATCGGGTTCGGTTCGATCGGCCAACTCACCGGGCGGCTGGCCCGCGGGCTCGGCATGAACGTGGTCGCATTCGACGCCATGATGAACGAGGACGCACCGGCGTTCCAGGGCAGCGGCGTCAAATGCACCGGGCTACAAGACCTGATCCTGCAGTCCGATGTGGTCACCTTGCATGTTCCCCTGGTGGACGGCACGCGGGGCCTGTTCGATGCGCAACGCATCGCCTCGATGAAACCGGGCGCGATCCTGATCAACACTTCGCGCGGGCCGATTCTCGACCTGCAGGCAGTCGGTGCGGCCCTGCGTTCGGGGCACCTTGGCGGAGCAGCGGTGGACGTGTTCGACGTGGAGCCCCTGGTTGCCACGCCATCACTGGCCGACTGCCCGAACCTGCTGCTCACACCGCACATATCGGGCGTCAGCAGCGAGTCGAACGACCGGGTCTCGACGCTCATCGCCGACAAGGTCCTGGAGGGTTTGCGCTGATGGCCCAACTCACACTGGCGCAAGCCACCGAACTGGTCGACCGGGCACTGCGCAAGGCCGGCGCCAACGGGGCCATGGCCTCATCCACTGCCCGCGCGCTGGTGCTGGCCGAGTCCCAGGGCCTGGCCTCCCACGGGCTGAGCCGCGTGCCCCAATACACAACGCACCTTCGCAACGGCCGCGCCCTGGGTGGCGTGGTTGCAGAAGTCGTGCGCCGCAAGGGGGCAGCCCTGCTGGTGGACGCAAAACAAGGCCTGGCGTTTCCCGCCTGTGACCTCGCAATCAGTCAGGCAGTGCAGGCCGCAAGAGAGCTCGGCGTGAGTTTTGCCGGCGTCACCAACAGCCACCATGCCGGTGTGCTGGTCGACCACCTGCGCCCCGTGGCGGCAGCTGGCATGGTCGGCCTGGCTTTCACCAATTCGCCAGCGGCGATGCCGGCTGCCGGTGGCAGGCATCCGATCTTTGGCACCAACCCGGTGGCGGCGATATTTCCGCGCCGCAATACCGACCCGCTGATGATCGACCTGTCGCTCAGCGAGGTCGCCCGCGGCAAGCTCATGGTTGCCGCCAAAGAGGGCAAGTCCATCCCCCAGGGCTGGGCCCTGGATGCGGCCGGCCAACCCACCACCGACCCCAAGGCCGGCATGATGGGTTCGATGCTTGCGATCGGCGCCGTCAGCAGCCCCAAGGGCGCCATGCTGGCACTCATGGTGGAACTGCTGGTCACCGCGGTGATCGGCGCGCAGTTCGGTTTCGAGGCATCCTCGTTCTTCGTCGACGAGGGCAACCAGCCGCGGATCGGGCAAGCCTTCATCCTGGTGGACCCCGGCGCGCTGGCAGGCTCCGATCGGTACTTTGACCGCATCGAGACACTGGTCACCGAGATGCTGAAAGACGACGGCGTGCGAATTTCCGGTGCGCGGCGCCTGGTGCTTGAACGCGCGGCACAATCCGCCGGCATCACCATTCCCGACGCCCTGCGGGCCCAACTCGAAACCCTCGCCGGCTGAGTGCCAGCGCTCCAACGGAACCACACCATGCAAAGACGCCACCTTGTCGCAAGCGCCGCCGCCAGCGCACTTCTCGGACTGCCGGGCCTTGCGCACGCACAGGAGTTCCCTCGGGCCGGCATGACGGTCAAGTACATCGTCCCGTTTCCACCGGGCGGACTGACCGATGTGATGGCGCGCTCCGTTGCCCAGAAACTTGCCGAAGTGCTCAAGGTGCCGGTGGTGGTCGAGAACAAGGCGGGCGGCAACGCGCAGATCGGCGCCGATCTGGTGGCCAAGTCGGCGCCGGACGGCAGCAACCTGCTGGCCATCACGCTGGCGCATGCGGCCAACGTCACGCTGTTCCCGGATGCGTCCTACAACCTGTTGCGCGACCTGCGCCCCGTGGCCCTGCTGGTCGGCTCTCCGATGCTGGTGGTGGTGCCGGCGAACAGCCCCATCACCGACTTCAAGGACCTGATGCGCGTCGCCAAGACCCGCACGCTCAACGCCGGCTCCAGCGGCAACGGCACGCCACCGCACCTGACCATGGCCCTGTTCAACGACATCACCCAGTCGACGATGACACACGTGCCCTACCGCGGCGGCGCCCCGGCCATCGCGGACCTGCTTGGCGGCCAGATCGACATCATCTTCTCCAACTTCCCCGAATCGGTCGCGCATGTGAAGGCGGGCAAACTCAGGGCCCTCGCGCTGTGCAGCCCGACGCGCAACGCGATGGTTGCCGACGTACCCACCACGATCGAGGCTGGCATGCCGGCGCTGCAGGTGGAAAACTGGACGGCCGTCATGGCGCAGGGCAAGACACCCGACGCGATCATCGAGCGTTATTCACGCGAGATCGTCAGGATCATGGCCGCGCCCGACCTGGCGGAGCGCGCGACCCAGCAGGGGTTCCGCATCAACGCCAAGGGCTCGGACGAGTTTGCTGCGTTTCTCAAGAGCGAGATCGATCTGTGGGGCCGCGTCATCAAGGCGGCGAAAATCACGGCGGGTTGAAAGGGCTGCCCCGGCCCTGGCTCGAGCGCCGCGCCACGATCTTCGGCGCCACCACCCGGTGCCGGCGTGAGGGTGTCCGGCCCTCGGACAACGCGGCCCAGGTGGCCAAAAGCTGCCTGGCACACACCTGGCCAATGGCATAGGGCGACACGCTCACCGTGCTGATGCCGCCGGGCAACTGGCGCGAAATCGGGAAATCCCCGAAACCCAGCAGGGCCAGTTCACGGGGCACGTCGATCTGCGCCTCGATCGCACCGAGGTAGGCGCCGGCCGCGAAGTTGTCGCTGGCGAACGCTATCGCGCCTGGCAGGCCCGCCTTCTGCATGGCGGTGAATGCGGCACGCCCTGCGGCCATGGGTTCGATCCGGGGCGCCTCACAGACACGCACCCGTGCACCGGCCGCCGTGATGGTGGCCACGAAGGCCTGTGCCCGTTCGTGCGCACGGAAGTCCTCCCGCACGCCGCTGTCAACGTAGCCGAAGTCCCGATGGCCCTGCTGCAGCATGTGTGCAGCCATCATGGTCCCCACCGCCTGGTGGCTGAAACCCACCTGCACGAAGCTGCGGTCCGCCGGGTCGTGGTCCCACATCTCCAGCACCGGAACACCGTCGGCCTGGGCCTGGCGCATCATGGCCAGCGCAGCGTCGGTGTGCCGCCGACCGGTGACCACCAGCGCCGACGGCGACCAGCCCAGCACGGCGCGCATCTGCTCTTCCTCGCGTTCGACGGAATAGTTGGTAGAGGCCAGCAGCAGTTCCATGCCGCGCGGCTGCAGTATGTCGGTCAGGCCCTGCACGGTCTCGGCGAAGGTCGCGCTGGCGATGTTCGGAATGATGGCCGCCACCACGCTGGACCGTCCGCTGGCCAGCATGCCGGCATGTTTGTTGGGTGTGTAGCCGGTCAGTGCCAGGGCCGCGTCAATGCGCTGCGCCGTGACGCCTGCCACGCGCTGCGGTTCGCGCAGGTAACGCGACACCGTCATGGTGGTCACGCCCGCGTGCCGCGCGACAGTGGCCTGGGTCGCGCGGCCATGGCCACGCCCGCGCGGCGAGTCCTCCTTGGCGTCCGCAGTCCCCGGGCCAAAACCGGAAAGCGCCCCAGGTGATGCAGATGACTTGTTAGGGTTTGCCACGATGACAACTCGGTTGATGGATGTTAATGTTAGCGCTAACAAGCATGCAGCGCCATCCGTGAAAACACCCATGAAGACCCTTGCCGAATTGCGCTCCCGCCGCTGGTTCGCCGACCAGGGCATGCGCGGTTTTGCGCACCGCCAGCGCATGCAGCAGCAAGGCGTGCGGCGCGAAGACCTGATGGACAGGCCGATGGTGGCGATCATCAACACCTGGAGCGACCTGTCGCCCTGCCATGCCCATCTGAGGGAGCGCGCGCAAGCCGTGAAACGCGGCATTCTGCTGGCCGGCGGTTTCCCGGTGGAACTTCCCGCCATGAGCTTGGGCGAGGTGATGGTCAAACCCACCACCATGTTGTACCGCAACTTCCTGGCCATGGAGGTCGAGGAACTGCTGCGCAGCCTGCCTTGTGATGGCGTGGTGCTGCTGGCGGGTTGCGACAAGACCACGCCCGGCACGGTGATGGGTGCGATGAGCATGGACATTCCCACCGTTTTTTGTCCGGCCGGGCCGATGCTCAACGACCGGGTCGTGAAGGGCGGCGTCACGCGCACGGTCGGCGCCGGCACACACACCCGCATGTACTGGGACGAATACCAGGCCGGCCATCTGGGTGCCGACGAGCTCCAGCGCCTCGAATCGCGCATGACGCGCGCGCCGGGCACCTGCAACACCATGGGTACGGCGTCCACCATGACGTCGATCGTCGAAGCACTGGGCCTGACGCTACCGGGCGCGAGTGCGATCCCGGCCATGGACTCCGCCCACACCCGCATGGCCACGGACTGTGGGCAACGCATCGTCGAGATGGTCTGGGAAGACCTGAAACCTTCTCGGCTGCTCACGCGCGGCAGTTTCACCAACGCGATGGCGGTGCAGATGGCGCTGGGCGGCTCCACCAACGCTGCGGTGCACATCATTGCCATGGCGCGGCGCGTCGGCATAACACTGACCATCGACGATCTCGACGCCATGGCACGCCGGGTGCCGGTGCTGGCCAACCTGTTTCCCAGCGGAGACCGCCTGATGGAGGATTTCTACTATGCCGGGGGCCTGCCCGCCTTGATGCAGGTGATCCGCGCCGAGTTGTCGATCGGCGAGATGACTGCCAACGGCAAGACTGTCGGCGACAACATCGCCTTGGCTGAAGTACTCGACCCGGAGGTCATCCGGCCGCTGGACAAGCCCGTCAGCAATGCCGGCGCCCTGGCCGCGCTGCACGGCAACCTGGCGCCGTTTGGCGCCGTGATCAAACCCAGCGCCGCGTCGGAAAGGCTCATGCGCCACACCGGACGGGCGTTGGTGTTCGACAGCCAGCCCGAGATGCTCACAGCGATGGCCGACCCCCTGCTTGACTGCGACGAAAACACCGTGCTGGTATTGCGCAACGCCGGCCCGGTGGGCGCCCCGGGCATGCCCGAATGGGGCAACCTGCCGATCCCCAAAAAGCTGCTCCAGGCCGGCGTGCGCGACATGCTGCGCATGAGCGATGCGCGCATGAGCGGCACCCACTACGGCACCTGTGTGCTGCACATTTCGCCCGAAAGCGCTGTGGGCGGGCCGCTGGCTTTGGTGCACACTGGCGACCTGATCGAACTCGACGTTGCGCAACGCAGGCTGCACCTGCAGGTCAGCGACGAAGAACTTGCGCGCCGGCGCACCGCCTGGAGCGCCCCGGTGCAGCCGTTCCGGCGTGGCTACACCAAGCTGTACCAGGCGCATGTGACGCAGGCCCACGAGGGCTGCGACTTCGACTTCCTGCAGGGCACCGAACCCACCCCAGAACCCGCCATTTACTGATCGGCACCGCACCATGAACAATCCGTTTTCTGACCTGCTCGCCCGCAAGGACCTGAGCGCCGGTTACCCGGTCGGCACTTTCGTGATGTCGGCCTCGCCGCTGGCGGCCGAGGCCATGGGCCACGCCGGTTTCGACTGGGCCGTGGTCGACATGGAGCACACGCCGCTGGACCTCTCCACCCTGGTGCAACTGTTGCAGGCGATCGCCGGCACCCCGATGCTGCCGATTACGCGGGTGCCCTGGAACGACACGGTGATGGTCAAACGCGTGCTCGACGCCGGCGCGCAGACGGTCATGTTCCCGTTTGTCCAGAACGCCGACGAGGCGCGCAGCGCAGTGGCGGCATGCAAGTACCCGCCCCAGGGTGTGCGGGGAATGGCGGCGATGAGCCGCGGCTCGCGTTTTGGCACGGTCAAGGACTATTTCAAGGTGGCCAACCAGGGGGTGAGCGTGCTGGTGCAGGTGGAGACACCCGAGGCGATGTCCCGCATTGACGAGATTCTGGCCGTGCCCGGCGTGGACTCGATTTTCATGGGCCCGGGCGACCTGAGCGGGGCCATGGGCCACACCGGCAACCCGATGCACGCCGAGGTGGTGGCGCTGATGGCCGCCGGTGTCAAGCGTTGCCATGCGGCGGGCAAACCCGTTGGCACCGTGGGGGGCACGGCCGAGGCGGTGGCCACCTACCGGGGGGCCGGTTTCGACTACATCGGTTGCGCGTCCGACATGGGCCTGATGATGCGCCAGTGCGCGGCCGTGTTGTCGGCGATCCGGGCGCAGGATATTCGTGTAGACACCTCGGGGTACTGAGATGCAAGACCGCTCCTTCACCCCTCTGCCCGCCGCCGTCTGCGCCCAGCCAGTCGCGATCGCGGCACGGCGCCGCGCCTTGGTCCTGGGCGCTGCAGCGATCACCCTGGCCAGCCTGCTACCGGCAGGCCCGGCGGCAGCCCAGGCCTGGCCGGCGAAACCGATCAAACTCGTGGTCGGCTTTCCGCCGGGTGGTGGCATCGACATCGTGGCGCGCAACCTGCAGCCCGGCCTGCAGGAAGCACTTGGCCAGCCGGTCATCGTCGAATACAAACCCGGTGCTGGAGGGGTGCTGGCAGCGGGTGAGCTGATGCGGGCCGCACCGGACGGCTACACCATCCTGGTGGCCAACCTGGGGCCGTTCGTTCTGGCGCCCAACATGGTGGCCAAGCGCCCGTTCGATGCCACCCGGGATTTCACCTGGATTGCACAGACATCCGGCTCCGGTTTCATTGGAGCCATTCCCGCGACCCACCCGGCCAACACCCTGCAGGAGTTTGTCGCCTGGGCACGCGCCAACACCGACAAGGCCAACTACGCCTCAGGCGGCAGTGGCTCCATCACCCACCTGAACGGCGAACTGCTGAACCAGGCGGCCGGCACCAAGCTGGTCCACGTGCCTTACAAGGGCTCAGCGCCCGCGGTGCAGGACCTGATCGGGGGGCAGACCCATTTGATGGTGGACGTGGCCGCAGTGCTGATGCCCCACATCCAGAGCGGCAAGCTCAAGGCCATCTACGTCACGGACGCGCAACGCATTGCGCAGCTACCTGCAGTTGCCACAGCGCGCGAGGCGGGTTTCCCGGCCCTGGAAGCTTCGGGTTGGCAAGGCATCGTCGGCCCCGCCGGCATGCCCCGCGACGTGGTCAACAAGCTGGCCAAAGCCCTGCGCGACACCCTGGCCAAGCCCGACGTGCGCCAGAAGTTCGCCCAGACCGGCTCGGCAGTGATGGAACGCGGCCCGGACGAATTCAACACCTTCGTCGCCGCCGAGGTGGGTCGCTGGGTGCCGGTCATACGCGCCTCTGGTGCCACCATGGACTAGGCCATGGCGAGCGTCCAGCGGCATCAGGTCCGCAAGTCCTGCGACGGCAAGACCGCCGCCATCCACGGCATCGACCTGGCGATTTCGCACGGCGAATTCGTGGTCTTCGTGGGGCCGTCAAGTTGCGAATTGCGCGGCGAAGCGCGCACCAGGAACAAGGTGGACTGAAGGGCTGAAGACATGCAAAAGATTCGTTACGGATTGATCGGCTGCGGCAGCATGGGCTGCGAGCACATCGAGAACATCAAGGCCATCGACGGCACCGAGATCACCGCCATCGCCGACCCGAACACGGCGAGCCGCGCAGCGGCGCAGGCGCTGCTGCCTGGCCCGGTGAAGGTGTTCGAGGACTACCGGGATCTTCTGGCCGGCGCAGCCTTCGACGCGCTGGTGATCTCCACACCCAACCATACCCACATCACGGTGCTGCGCGACGCGCTCCAGTCTGACGCGCACATCCTGATCGAAAAGCCTTTGTGCACCCGCATCGAAGATTGCCTGGAGCTTGTCCAGCGCGCCCAGGGGCGCCGCGCCATGGTCTGGGTGGCGCAGGAGTACCGCTACATGCCACCGGTGGCGGAGATGCTGCGCATGGCCCGCGAAGGTGCCGTCGGGCGCATCCACCAGGTGGCGATCCGCGAGCACCGCGAGCCGTTCTACCCCAAGGTCGACGACTGGAACCGCTTCTCGGCCAACACCGGCGGCACGCTGGTGGAAAAATGCTGCCACTACTTCAACCTGATGGACCTGGTGCTGGGTGAAAGACCGCTGTCGGTGTTCGCCTCGGGTGGCCAGCGCGTGAACCACCTGAATGAGAGTTATGGCGGGCGCACCCCGGACATCCTCGACAGCGCCTACGTGGTGGTGGAATACCCCAGTGGCGCGCGCGCGATGCTCGACCTGTGCATGTTTGCCGAGAACTCGGTCGACAACGAGCAGATCGTCATCGTCGGCGACGAGGGCAAACTGGAGTCCCTGCTGCCCTCGCTGACGCTGCGTTACGGGCGGCGCGAAGACTGGGGCACCCGCAAGGTCTGGGGCCAGTCGGCCAGCAGCGGCAAGGGTGTGTCGGTACGCCGCATCTGGGACACCAGCATCAAGTACATGGGCAACCACTTTGGCGCCTCCTATGTAGAGCATTTCAAATTCGCCCACGCCATCCGCCAGGGCCTGCCGCCCGAAGTGACCCTCGAAGACGGCCTGCGCGCTGTCGCCACGGGGATCGCCGCGCACCGCAGTATCGACACCCACGGCGTGGTGGCGATGTCCGACGTGTTGCCTGCTGGCTGGTAATTCAGGAGCCCCGTGATGACCTACACCACCTACTCGTCCCTGCGGGGGCGCACGGTTTTCATTTCTGGCGGCTCTTCGGGCATTGGTGCGGAACTGGTCCGCGCCTTCGCGCAACAAGGCAGCCACGTGGCTTTCTGTGGCACCAAGGCAGGGGGCGGCGACGCCCTGATCGCCGAACTGACCCAGGCTGGCCACGCCGCGCCGTTGTACGAGGCCTGCGACGTGCGCGACATCCCGGCGCTGCAGGCGATGCTGAACCGGGTGGCACACCAGTTCGGCCCGGTGCGCGTACTGGTCAACAATGCCGGGCGCGACGACCGCCACGCACTGGACGAACTCACACCCGACTACTGGGACAACTGCCTGGCCATCAACCTGCGCCACCAGGTGTTTGCCACGCAAACAGTCGCCCGCCAGCTGAAAGCAGCGTCGCTGGGGGGCAGCATCATCAACATGGGTTCCATCAGCTGGATGCGCGGGCGGCCCAACCTGATTGGTTACACCACCAGCAAGGCCGCGATCTCCGGCATGACCCGCAGCCTGGCGCGCGAGCTCGGCGAGGCCGGCATCCGTGTCAACGCGCTCGTGCCGGGCGCGATCGTGACCGAACGGCAGACCCAGCTCTGGCGCAGCCCGGAAGAAGACCAGAAGTTCATCGACCTGCAGTGCCTGAAATTCCGGCTCGACTCGACCCACGTGGCACGCTCCACGCTGTTCCTGGCCAGCGACGACAGCGACGGAATCACCGGGCAGAACCTGATTGTGGATGCCGGACTGGCGCAGGTGTCGGTGGCGGGATGATCTTCGTAAAGCACTGGTAAACCCTATTGCCCCGATTGAACCAATGGATTAGCACTCTCTCCAAGAGAGTGCTAATATTCAATCATTCACTCAAGGAGTTCGGGCATGACGGTTCAATCAGCAGGTTCAGGTTCTGCACTTGCGGTCGCCAATCCGTGGGGCATGGTGCCTGCACTCGGCAATCTGGACGCCTATATCTCGGCGGCCAACCGCTTGCCCATGCTCACGCTGGAGCAGGAGCAGAGTTTCGCGCGCAAGTTCCGGGATGACAACGACCTTGAAGCGGCGGGTAAGTTGGTGCTCTCTCACTTGCGGCTCGTTGTGTCGGTGTCGCGGCAATACCTGGGTTACGGCCTGCCGCACAGCGACCTGATCCAGGAAGGCAACGTCGGCCTGATGAAGGCGGTCAAGCGTTTTGACCCCGATCACGGCGTGCGCCTGGTCAGTTACGCGCTGCACTGGATCAAGGCCGAGATCCACGAATACATCCTGAAGAACTGGCGCATGGTCAAGGTGGCGACCACGAAGGCCCAGCGCAAGCTGTTCTTCAATCTGCGGTCCATGAAACAGCGCTTCAAGTCCGAAGATGCTGCGGCGGATACCGGCACCCACCGCGACACCCTGAACGAGAGCCAGATCGACGACATGGCGCGTGAGCTCAAAGTGAAGCGCGAAGAGGTGATCGAAATGGAAACCCGCCTCTCTGGGGGCGACGTGCTGCTCGACCCCAGCGCCTCCGACGACGGCGAAGACGCCTTTGGCCCGATTGCCTACCTGACCGACACCTCGCACGAACCGACCGCGATGATCGAATCCCGCCAACGTGACGTGCTCGCGTCCGACGGCATCGCGCTGGCCCTCGACACGCTCGACCCACGCAGCCGTCGGATCGTCGAGGAGCGCTGGCTCAAGGTCAACGACGACAGTTCTGGCGGCATGACGCTGCACGACCTGGCGGAAGAATACGGCGTCAGCGCCGAACGCATCCGGCAGATCGAGGTGGCTGCGATGAAGAAGATGAAAAAGGCGTTGGTCAGTTACGCCTGACCGGCAACCGCCCAACCGGGGCGGCCCGCCACTTCAGGCCTGCTGCAGCAACTGCCGGATGTCGCCCGCGAGGGCTTTCGCCCCACTGCCGTAACGGGTAAACAGCCGGATACGGCCTTTGGTGTCGTAGACATAACTGCCCGCCGAGTGGTCCATGGTGTAACTCGTGGGGGTGCGACCATCGACCTTCTTGTAATACGCCTTGAAGTCCTTGGTCAAAGCAGCCAATTGCTCCGGCGAACTCGGCCGCAGGGCCAGAAACGTCGGATCGAAATTGGCCATGTAGGCCTTGAGCACGTCGGGCGTGTCCCGGTCTGGGTCGACAGTGATGAACAGACCCTGCAAGCGCGCGCCGTCAGCACCCAGCATCGTGCGGATTTCGGCCAGTTCCGCCATCGACGTCGGACAGACATCCGGGCACTGGGTGTAGCCAAAAAACACCACGACGAGCTTGCCGGCAAAGTCCTTGATCGAGCGCAGCTGGCCGTTGTGGTCCGGCAGGCTGAAATCGCGCGCGTACTCGGCGCCGGTGATGTCGATCGACACGAACGACACCGCCTTTTCGGAGCAGCCTGTCAACACCAGCAAAGGAGTTGTCACCAAGGCGCCGCAAAAAATGGATTGCAAGGCTTGTCGTTTGTTCATGGTGGGTTCGTCAAGATCAGCCCGCCGGCTCACAGCAGGTAGTGGTCGAGCAACAGGGCAACAAACAGCAGGCTCAGGTGCCACAGGGAATAACGGAAGGTCTTGCGCGCAAGGGCGTCCGAGTAGTCGCGCCAAAGCCAGAACCCATACAGGCAGAAACCGCCGCTGAGGACCACCGCAGCCAGCAGGTACAGCCAGGAGCTCATGCCGTAGATGAATGGCAACAGGCACGCAGCAAACAACACGCCGGTGTACAGGAGGATCTGCAACCGCGTGAATTCGCTGCCATGCGTGACAGGCAGCATCGGCAGGCCGGACTTGCGGTACTCCTCCACACGGTACAAGGCCAGAGCCCAGAAGTGCGGCGGGGTCCACAGAAAGATGATCAGGAACAGAATCATCGCCTCCGGGCCGACATCCCCGGTGATGGCGGCCCAGCCCAATACCGGTGGCATGGCGCCCGATGCACCCCCGATGACGATGTTCTGGGGTGTCAGCGGCTTCAGCACCACGGTGTAGACAACCGCATACCCGACGAAGGTGGCGAAGGTCAGCCACATCGTCAGCGGGTTGACCCACCAATAAAGGATTGCCGATCCGGCCAGGCACAGCAGTGCCGAGAACAGCAGCGTGTGCCCGTTGCCGAGCTGGCCGCGCGCAGTCGGCCGCCAGGCTGTGCGTTTCATCTTGGCGTCTATGCCCTGCTCGACGATGCAGTTGAATGCCGCGGCTGCGGCGGCCACGAGCCAGATGCCGGCACTGGCCAGCAAGATCAGTTTGACGTCCGCCAGGGACGGCCGGCCGGGGATCGCCAGCACCATGCCGATCAGGGCGCAAAACACAATGAGTTGCACCACGCGCGGTTTGGTCAGCGCGTAGTACTGCCGGGCAAGTGTCAGCGGAGCCATCTCTGGGAGCACAGCGGATTTGCCGGTCATGCTGACACTCCCGGTGAACCTGCAACAGGCGAACTGGCGCTACGGGCTGCCGCGCTCGCGGTGCATCGGGCAACAGTCCAGGTCAGCACCAGCGCCAGTCCGGCGGCACCCGCGGTATGGAGCAAGGCCGCCACCAGCGGCCAGCCGAGTACGACGTTGGCCAGGCCAGTGCCAAGTTGCAGTGCGGCCAGGCCGGCCAGCCAGCGTGCCTGCGCCCGAAGCGGAGCAACCGCATGCAAGCGCAGCGCCAGCGCGCCAAGCGCCAGCAGCACGGCATACGCCATCAGCCGATGGGCCATGTGGATCGCTGTCAGCGCCGCGAAGGTGACCGGCTCGCCGCTCTGCGTCATGCCCAGGTCACGCCAGATCTGGAACCCCTGGTCGAAGCGCATTTCCGGCCACCAGCGCCCCTGGCACATCGGGAAATCCTGGCAGGCCAGGACCGCGTAGTTGGTGCTGACCCAGCCGCCCAGGGCAAGTTGCACCGCCAGCAGCACGCAGGTGACCTGCAGCAGCAGGCCCGTGGACACCCCCAGCCGCACCGGCGTGCACGCCGTCAGGCGGCGTGTATTGCGCTCGACCTGCACGCACAACATGGCCAGCAGGACCATGCCGCCGAGCAGGTGCAAGGTCACGATTGCGGGCCGCAGCTTCATGGTCACCGTCCATGCCCCGAATGCACCCTGCAGGCAGACCCACAACAACGTGGCAGTGGGCCACCAGCCCATCACTGATCCGCCCCGCAAACCGGCCGTGCCCCGCTGCTCGCGCCAGCTGGCGACCGCCAGGACCAGAATCAAGCCGCCGACACCTGTGGCGAGGTAGCGGTGCAGCATCTCGACCCAGGCTTTGCCGTGCGTCACAGGGCCGGAAGGCATCGCCGACTGGGCCGCTCCGATATGGTCGGCGGCGCCGACAGGGCTTGCATGTCCGTAACAACCCGGCCAGTCCGGGCAGCCCAGGCCGGAATCGGTCAGCCGTGTGAATGCACCGAACACGACCAGGTCGAAGGTCAGAACCAGGGTCAGTACCGCCAGCCGGTGTTGCCAGGCCTGGCCCGACTGGCCGCGCGCGCGCAGCCACACCCAGCCGACAACGATGGAGGAGAGCGCGGCACCAACCAGCAGCACCTGCGCCAGCGGGACCAGATCGACAGCTGCGGGCGCCGTCATGGTGTTGGCTGGCGGCCCGCCGCGTCCCAGGAGGCACTGGCGCGCAACACACGTTCCAGGTCGCGCTTGGCGCGGACAGCGCCGGCCATGTCCAGCGCGGCCGGGAACCGCATCATCCAGTTGCCAAGCGGATCGACCAGATACAGATGCTCTTCGAGGCGATGTCCAATGGATGGCGCCAGCCACTGCGCCAGTCGAGCCGCCTCGACCCGCAGCACCGTTGCGTCTTTGAGGGCCGGGCGCAGGGCGGCCGGCGTTGGCGTGGTGTCGTTGACCAACCAGACGCGGTCGACGCGGTCCTTGTTCTTGCCCAGGCTCTCGCGCACTTGCCGCTGCAGGTAGAGATGTTGCTGGCAAGCAGCCTCGCAGGCACCACCCGCCACACTGACCAGGAGCCATTGCCCACGCAGGCTGCGCAGGTTGACAGGCACACCATCCATCGTGACCGCAACGAGATCCGGCAACGGGCGTTGCGGATCCACGAGTTCCCCGAAAACGCTGCGCGCCTCAGGTCGGACCACGTAATAGGTCAGGTAGGAGGCCACCACGGGCGCGGCGCATGCGGCGAACACCAGCATCATCTTCCAACGACCGATGGCGGTCCTGCGCGGGTCTTGCGCGCCTTGGAGCACGGCACTCGGCAGCGAATGGACCGTCAAACCCAGTGGCTCGTCGCGGCCGATCGGCGCGGGCACCTCAACGGGGCGGGAAGAAACGTCGGACAATTTGGAACCAGCCATAAAGTAGGGTGACCAGGCCACCCAGGGCAAACCATTGAAACGCATAACCATGGTGCTTTTCGACACCCACATTGACACGTGGCCAATCGCGCAGGAGCCCGTCGCCGGGCGGACCGGACTGCAGCACCGACACCTGCAGCAGCGGACGGCCGATCTCGCGGGAAAACTGCGCCAGGTCCAGATTCTGCCGGATGATGCCGGCCTGCGATGTGTCGAAGTCATATAGCTTGGAGGGAGGCGGGGCAATTCGCCCTTGCAGCTCCACCACGCCCGTTTCCACCGGCAGGTCAGGAACCTGCGCCCGGTCGACAAAGTTTCGCGGCACCCAGCCCCGTTGCACGAGCACAACCTGGGTCGAGCCTTCAAGTTGCAGCGGCGTCACCGCGAAAAACCCGGGCTTTCCATTCATCTGCCGGTTGTCCAGAAACACGGTGTGGGAGGGCAACCAGCTGCCCCGCACGGCGGTACGACGGTACAGCTTGTCGGTTGCGACCGACGCCTCGGTCAGGCTCGCACCATCCAGCACCGCCTCTTGCTGCCGACTGTCCATCTTGTCCTGCAGCGCCAGTTTCTCCGCGGCGCGCGACAATTGCCAGAATCCCAATGCCACGGTGACCGCGACGGCCACCAGCGCAGCGAGAGTGACAAGCCAGAACCGGCCACTCAAAGGCCCCGATCTCACTGGATAATCCCCCGCATGGTGTATCTCGTCCTGTTCGCTTTTGTGGCCATTGTCGGCAGCCTCGGTGCAGCCCTGTATTTCATGGTGCAGGACGGGCGGGACGGCAAGGCCAAGACCAAGCACATGGCGCGCGCACTCGCGTTCCGTGTCGGGTTCTCGATCCTGCTGTTTGTCTGTGTGCTGGCCGCCTGGAAACTCGGCTACATCCAGCCCACAGGTATTCCTGTGGGCAAGTAGGGCCGGCAATCTGCGGTTTCACAACCGCCACCTCCGGTCGCAAATGCAGCTGCGCATCCGCGCGCTGCGCGCGACACCCTGGACCGCGCCACGCTGGCGCCGGTCATCCGTTCAAAGCCAATAGACCAGGATATACAGGCCGAGCCACACCACGTCCACAAAGTGCCAGTACCACGCAGCGCCTTCGAACCCAAAGTGCTTTTGTGGCGTGAAATGCCCCTTTTGCAGACGCAAGGTGATGATCAGCAGCATCAGCATGCCGATGAACACATGGAAACCGTGGAAACCCGTCAGCATGAAGAATGTGGAGCCATACGCACCGGAACTGAGCTTGAGGTTCAGGTCGCTGTACGCGTGGGCATATTCATAACCCTGCACAAACAGGAAAACCACCCCCAGCAGAACCGTCAGCCACATGAAACCAATGGTGCGGCTGCGGTTGCCCACCTGCAGCGCATGGTGCGCGATGGTCAGCGTGACGCCCGAACTCAACAGCAGTGCGGTGTTGATCGTGGGCAGCCAGAACGGGGTCATGGTCTGGAACGGCTCGATGGTGCCGGCAGGCGATGCCGTGGCACCCGCAACCATGCTGGGCCAGGCCGCCTTGAAATCGGGCCAGAGCACCGCGTTTTCCAGGCTGCCCAGGGCGGGCACCGAATGCACACGCATCCACCACAGGGCTGTAAAGAACGCGCCGAAGAACATCACTTCCGAGAAGATGAACCAGCTCATGCTCCAGCGGTAGGACAGGTCGACCTTGTAGCCGTAGGAACCACCCTCGCTTTCGGAGATGGCAACGCCAAACCACTTGAACAGGATGACGAACAACCAGGCAAAACCGACCATCAGGGGGTACTTGCCCCAATCTTCGCCGTTGATCCACTGGCCCGCGCCAACGGCGATCAAAAACAGGCCTAACGCCGCCAGCGCCGGATAACTCGACGGATTGGGTACGAAGTAGTACGGCGTACCACTGTGGGATGTTGAACTCATTTCTTCTCCAGCTCTCGATTCAGGACTTCAAAATATCCGAATGCCGCGGCAATCACTTCGCCACGACCCAATTGACCAGCGCGATCAGCGCCGCCACAAAAACAATCACGCCGGCAAAACCCACAGCGATGACATGCAGCGGATTGAGTCGCGCGCCATCCTGCTCCAGGTCACTGCCCTTGCGCAGGCCGACAAACGACCAGCCCACCGCCTTGACCGTACTTAGGAACGAGCCCTTGCGTGCCAGCACGGAAGGATCAGCAGGATCGCTCATGAACCTGCCTTCGGCCCGGAGCCCGCGTCGACTGCGGCAATCGGCGCTTCAGGAACCTTGCCGCCGACTTCAAAAAACGTATACGACAGCGTGATCGTGGCCACATCGCGCGACATTTTCGGATCGATCACAAAAACCACCGGCCAGGATTTTTTCTCGCCTGGCTCCAGCGTGTATTGGGTGAAGCAGAAACACTCCAGTTTGTTGAAATGCGCCGCTGCCTGCTGCGGGGCATAACTGGGAATGGCCTGCGCCGCCATCCGCCGGTTCTGCACATTCTGGAACTCGTACACCACGGTCGTCAACTCGCCCGGGTGCACCTGCAAGGAACGTTGCGCCGGCTTGAACTCCCATGGGCCGCGGGAGTTGGCATCGAACTCCACGGTGATCGTGCGGCTGCGGTCCACTTGGGTATTGACCACGCGACTGGTGTCGACACCGGTGTTGTTGCGTTCGCCCAAGGCCAGGATATTGATGCCCGTCATTTCGCAGATGGCGTTGTAAATCGGCCCCAACGCATAACCAAAAGCCAGCATCACCAATGCGATGACGCACAGCTTGCCCGCCATCGCCATGTTTGCGAGACGCAAGTTCATGGCTCAGCCACCCAACACAGCCATCTTGAACATGAAACCCGCGAAAAACACAACGGCCACCGACGCCAGGATCAGCGCCAGCCGCAGATTGGATTTTTTTTGCTCGGGTGTCATGGCGTGGCAGCTACAGCCAGATCAGCCAATGACACGGGTCGCAGCCGCGTTGAGCTTGGGCGGCGTTTCGAAGGTGTGAAACGGTGCCGGTGAGGCGATTTCCCACTCCAGCCCTTCCGCACCTTCCCACGGGTTCTGCTTTGCTTTTTCGCCCTTGCCACGCATGACCGGGATGACGATCCAGAAGATGAAGTACACCTGTGCCAGGCCGAAAGCAAACGCCCCAACGCTGGCGATGGCATTGAAGTCGGCGAACTGCATCGGGTAGTCGGCGTAACGACGTGGCATGCCGGCCAGGCCCAGAAAGTGCATCGGGAAGAAGGTGATATTGAACGCGATCAGCGACAACCAGAAGTGGATCTTGCCACGTGACTCGTCGTACATGACACCGGTCCACTTCGGGGACCAGTAATAGAAACCGGCGAACATCCCGTACAGAGAGCCGGCAACCAGGACGTAGTGGAAATGCGCCACAACGTAATAGGTGTCCTGCAACTGTATGTCGATCGGCGCCAGGGCCAGGATCAACCCGGTGAAACCACCCATCGTGAACACGAAGATAAAGCCTACCGAGAACAGCATCGGAGTCTCGAACGTCATCGACCCGCGCCACATGGTGGCAATCCAGTTGAAGATCTTCACGGCGGTGGGTACCGCGATCAGCATCGTGGAGTACATGAAGAACAGCTGGCCGGTCACTGGCATGCCTGTCGTGAACATGTGGTGGGCCCACACGACGAAGCTCAGGATGGCAATACTCGAGGTGGCGTAGACCATCGATGCATAACCGAACAGGCGCTTGCGAGAGAACGCTGGCACGACCTGGCTGATGATGCCGAACGCCGGCAGGATCATGATGTAGACCTCGGGGTGGCCGAAGAACCAGAAGATGTGCTGGTACATCACCGGGTCGCCACCGCCGGCCGGGTTGAAGAAGCTGGTGCCGAAGTGGCGGTCCGTCAGGGTCATGGTGATCGCACCGGCGAGCACCGGCATCACGGCAATCAGCAGGTAGGCAGTGATCAGCCATGTCCAGGCGAACATCGGCATCTTCATGAGTGTCATGCCGGGCGCACGCATGTTCAGGATGGTCACGATGATGTTGATCGAACCCATGATGGAACTGGCACCGAGGATGTGCAGGGCAAAAATGCCGGCGTCCATGCTGGGGCCCATCTGAAGGGTCAGCGGCGCATACAGCGTCCAGCCGGCCGCCGGGGCGCCGCCGGGCATGAAAAACGAGCCGACGATCAACAGGCCGGCAGGAATCAGCAGCCAGAAGCTGAAGTTGTTCATGCGCGCAAAGGCCATGTCAGCAGCGCCGATCTGCAAGGGGATCATCCAGTTCGCAAACCCGACGAAACCCGGCATGATGGCGCCGAACACCATGATCAGGCCATGCATGGTGGTGAGTTGGTTGAACAACTCGGGGTTGACCAACTGCAGACCGGGCTGGAACAACTCGGCGCGAATCAACAGCGCCAAAACCCCACCGACCATCAGCATGGTCAGGCTGAACAACAGGTACAACGTGCCGATGTCCTTGTGGTTGGTGGCGAACACCCAACGCCGCCACCCCGCCGGCGCACCGTGGTCATGGTGGTCGTCATGCCCGTGGCCGTGGTGGTCAAGTACTGCGCTCATGCTGATTTCCTTCTCAATGCTCGAACTTTGTCAAATCGAATTTGGCTGCCACACAAGGCCTACTTGCGGGCAAGCGCCACTTCAGCAGGCTGCACCAGCTGACCGGTCTTGTTGGACCAGTTGTTCTTGGTGTACGTGATAACGGCCGCCAGGTCGGTGTCGCTGAGCGTTTTCCAGGCAGGCATGGCACCGTTGTTCTGGCCATTGAGCAGCACGGCGATCTGCTTGGTCTTGTCGGCATCGAGCACCACGGCAGCGCCGTCCAAGGTCTTGATCGGGCCTGCACCCTTGCCGTTGGGCTGGTGGCAGGCAGAGCAGTTGGCCGCATACACCTTCTCGCCACGCTTGGTGATTTCTTCGGCGGTCCAGACCTTGGTCGGGTCGTCGGCCTTGGCCGCCATCTTCTTCTTTTCACCATCGACCCATTTGGAGTAGTCTTCGGTGGACAGCACCTTGACGTGGATCGGCATGTAGGCGTGCTCCTTGCCACACAGTTCGGCGCACTGCCCGTAGAAGTCGCCGGTTTTCTCGGCCCGGAACCAGGTGTCGCGCACAAAACCGGGAATCGCGTCCTGCTTGATGCCAAATGCAGGCACCATGAAAGCATGGATCACATCGTTGGCGGTGGTGATGATGCGCACTTTTTTGTCAACCGGCACCACCAGCGGATTGTCCACCCTGAGCAGGTAGTCGTTGACTTCTTCCCCCGCCTTGGGGCCACCGGCGTCAGACATTGCGCGGTGTTTGGCGTCGATGGTGGAGACAAAACCGATACCCTCGCCCTCGCCCTTGAGGTAGTCGTAACCCCATTTCCACTGCATGCCGGTGGCCTTGATGGTCAGGTCGGCGTTGGTAGTGTCTTTCATGGCGACGATCACTTTGGTGGCCGGCAGTGCCATCAGGATGACGATGATGAAGGGGATGATGGTCCAGATGATCTCCACGGTCACCGACTCGTGGAATGAAGCCGCCTTGTGACCAACCGATTTGCGGTGTTTCCAGATCGAATAGAACATCACCGCAAACACCGCCACAAAGATGACGGTGCACAGAATCAGCATGAACCAGTGCAGCCATGCCTGGTCCGCCGCGATCCTGGTGACTGCGGGATGCAGATTGAGCTGGTTGACCGCCGGACCCCCGGGGAGGTCCTTGACCGCGTGCGCCGCGCTGAACGCCGCGGTGCCGGCCCATGCCGTGGCCGCCAGCATCGCGGAAGCCAATTTGCCCAATATGCACTTCATCATGTTCACTTCTTGTTGCCTCAAATTGCCAAATTCGTGCGCGCCACGGCAGCCCGGGTTCACGCTGAGCGCAATGCCATCCTGATCTCGCTCGCCAGCTGCGAGCGCAGTTCAGGACGGACATACCGGCCGACCTGCACCGTCCTGCCATGGGCCGACAGCTCGATCAGCGAGTTGTCGGCCGCCCCCGGCTCCACCCGCACCCATTCGCGCCGAAACTCGGACCGCTGCAGTTTGCCTCCACTCTCCAACTCGACCACCAACTGGCCGCCAGCCAGGCGGATCGTCTCGCCATCGGTAGCATGCCGCGCGTACACCGCGAACGCCGCACCAACGGCAACCAGCTCGATCCACGCGAACGGCAACACCAGCGTGGCACCCTGAAACCAGAATGCCGCGCCAATGGACAGAGACACCGCACACAACGAGGCATACAGCCAACCCAACTGGTACGGCGTCACCGAGCAATTGCGCCGCAAGAACCACTGGATATTTTGACCCTGCACCGTCGCGAAGCGAAAAACCAGATTCGTCACGCCTTATGCCACCCCCACACCGCACAGATCGCGGCATGAACAGCCAGAAAACCGGGGAAATGCCCTTGGATTACCTGTCAGGAATTGTAGCCCACCAACTTCGCTGGCCGAGGTCGGCGCAAGGCGGTGCTGCCTCACGCACGTCCGCCTGGCGTCGCACGGCCCTGCTGCAGCGCATGGCGCATCTCTTCGAGCGACAGGCTGGTCTCGCTTTTGATTGTCAGGCGCGGCCGCGCCTTGAAGGCGTGGCCGTAAATGACCTCGAACTCGAGCGCAATCTGGTCCGACGCCATCGGCACGGCCTGCCCCAGCAATTGGCCCATGGCGGCAAGCCAATCGCGGCCGCGCAGCCCGCCGAAACGCGCCACATGCAGGTTGCGCCCAAGTCCGCGCAACTCCTGCAACGCGCGCTGCGGCCCCGCAAACGTGAGTGTGATGCGCTCCATGTCCATCACCGGCTCGGCAAACCCGCTGTTCACCAGCATGTCACCCCAGTCATGCATGTCGGTGAAGGCATGGGCAGGTGGCGGCCAGCCTGCAGCGCGCCAGGCCTCGCGCAAGCCGCGCAAAGTATCTGGGCCCAAGCAGGAAAACATCAGGAATCCGTCGGGCGCGAGCGCACGCTGCCAGGTTTGCAACAAGGCCTGGGGATCGGCGGCCATGTGCAGCGCCATGTTGGACCAGAGCATCTGCACCGCGCCATCACCGGGCGGCTCGAAGTGCAGCGCCGGCGCATTCCAGCGCGCGGGGTTCCACCAGGGCTTGTGCAGCGCCAGGGCAGCGGCCGCACTGCGTCGGGCGTCAGGCTCGACCACAAAACACGCCGCGCCGGGGTAACGCTGCGACAAAGCCCGGTGCGCCGCGGTTCCACCTTGCAACGGTTCCCAGTGGCACCAGCTTTGTGGTGCCAGCTTGATCCACTGCAGCCGCTCCTCCATGCGCCTGGCCACTTCCTCGTGCAGCCACGGCGACCCGGCGGGCGGGCTGTGTTGCCAGCGTTTTGCAGCGACTGGGTCCAGGGTGGGTGGGAGTTCAGCGGACATGGATCAGGCTCGGCAGCCCGGCGAGTATATTGACTCCATGTTCCGAAAGCTGCTCCAGGGCTTGTCGCGTCGCGTGTCAAGCCAATGCGCGGTGTGCCTTGCCTGGCCGGCGCAACCGGTCTGCGACGACTGTGTCGAGCGTTTTGCCCAGCCGCTCGCCCGGTGCAGCACCTGCGCCATGCCGCTGGCTTGCGGCACATCCCAGTGCGGCGCCTGCGTGCGTGAGCCGCCCCCCCTGGACGCCTGCGTCGCGGCGGTCGCCTACGGGTATCCCTGGTCCCGGCTGGTGGTCGAATTCAAGTTCCAGGAACGCCCTGGCTGGGCCGCGAGCCTGGCGCTGCTGATGCGCAGCGCACCCTGGGTGGAGCCTGCGCTGGACGCCGCGGACATCGTCATCCCGATGCCGCTGTCTCCGAAACGCCTGCGCGAGCGCGGATTCAACCAGGCCTTGCAGCTGGCCCGCCACCTGGCCCCGGACAAGACCGACGCCGCTTTGCTGCTGCGGATTCGCCACACCCCACCCCAAACCGACCTGCACCGGGCCCAGCGGCTGGCGAACGTGCAACACGCCTTCGCCATCGAACCGCTGCGTGTGCAGGCACTTGTCGGCAAACGGCTGGTGCTGGTGGATGACGTCATGACCAGCGGGGCTTCACTGCACGCGGCGGCGCGGGTGCTGCGGCAAGCCGGCGCATCGCATGTGACAGCGCTGGTGCTTGCGCGCGCAGACCTCGCCCAGGACAGACCAGCCTGACACCGCACAATGCCCCTGCCCATCGCACACCGCACCCCGCACCATGTTCCACATCGTCCTCGTCGAGCCGGAGATTCCCCCCAACACCGGCAACATCATCCGGCTGGCCGCCAATACCGGCTGCAGCCTGCACCTTGTCGAACCTCTGGGT
>CAMAWD010000032.1 GCA_945861785.1 Rhodoferax sp. OV413
GCGCCCCGTCTAAGCTGAGCAAGGGCGTACGGTATTGGGCTGCACAAGCAAGCAAATAAGCGTCATACGCGTACATTCGAAACTGTGCCGCCAAACCCAGTGCATGAATCAAGTCGACCTCCACCAGCTTGACAGGAATTTCACGGTAGGCCTGCATGCAGGCTTGTGCTTGCGTCAAATCAATTCGGCCACGCTTTAGCATGGCCGACAGCGCATTGCCCATTTCCCAGTGAACCGAAGCTGGCGCGATCAAACTTGCACCAGCAGTAAGACCCACGAGCCTAGACTTGCTGGATTCATTGGTGCATACGGCCAATAAAACAGAGGTATCGACGGTAGTTTGCATGAACATTGACTTGTACAAGTGAAGTCATCTTAGCACTTTAGCCATCAGCGCTGCCTAAGGCAAAAGACCGTGCTCAAGCAAATTTCAGCGGGTGCGCGATGCGAAGATGGTCCGCGGTGAGTTCGGTGAGAAACCGGCTGGTGGCGGTTGTCCGCACCACCAGATCGCCCCGGCTGACGTAGCCCGCTGCAGGCCCGTCGCCGTGGCGCCGGGAGTAGCTGATCCCCCCAAAGGCGGATGCGTAGGCCCGCGCGCCCTGAGAAGCTGCACCACCCCAGATTCTCCATGCCCAGCGCGTGCAAACCAACGCTCACCAGACCGGGAGGGCGCATTGCGATGGCGCCCCGGTCCACTGCGCGCGCCACCAACCCGAGCAGACCACGCTGTACCGCCTGGTGCAGCAACACGCAGCGACTTTCTTCGCCCAGGCCGAAGACGCTGCCGGGCGTCGCGGGTTTTGCCCCTCATGCGGCGCGCGGCGCATGGCCCAGACCGCGGCGCATCTGGTCGACCACGTCATCCCCCATGTGCCGGTGCGCCAGTGGGTGCTGTCAATGCCCATCCCCCTGCGCTTGGTGCTGGCCGCACAGCCCAAGCTGGTGACTCCGGTGCTGCAGGTGGTGCACCGGTCGGCGGCCAATCTCAACATACATCTGCATTGCCTGGTGCTGGACGGCGTGTATCTTCGAGGTTCTTCCCGCAGACAAGGCAGCAGTGATTCAGCAACTGCAAAAGGATGGGCGCGTGGTCGCCATGGCTGGCGACGGTGTCAACGACGCTCCTGCGTTGGCAGCCGCCGAGGTCGGCATTGCCATGGGTACCGGGACGGATGTCGCCATGGAGAGCTCGGGCGTGACCTTGCTCAAGGGCGACCTGATGGGCATCGTGTCGGCGCGCAATCTGTCCAAGGCCACGATGCGCAATATCCGACAGAACCTGTTTCTATCGTTTGCCTACAACGTCGCCGGCATTCCGATTGCAGCCGGCGTGTTGTACCCAATCACCGGAATGCTCCTGTCGCCGGCCGTCGCGGCAGCGGCCATGGCCTTGTCGTCGGTGAGTGTCATTGCGAACGCGCTGCGCTTGCGTTCGACCAAGTTGGAAGGTTGACAAAAGCAAGAGGGATGCGTCGTCCAGCAGGAGCCGTCGCCCGCGATGTGAGCCTGCCGAACAACAAGTCGCGTCAAGACACCATCGAACTCTGACCGGCAATTTTTTTGCATCCTGACAGATGCTATAAGACAATGATGGATTAGGGGCGCACCATTGCGGTTAATCGAGGAGATTGAAATGATGACGACACTGACCATAGAACTCCCGGTCGATGGGCTGCCTTCGGCTGCTGAACTGCCCGCCAATTTTTCGGATGAAGCGCGCTTTCTCTTGGCGGTGAAACTCTTTGAACTGGGCCGTATTTCATCGGGCAAGGCGGGGCGGCTATGTGACATGGGGCGCGTCGAATTCCTTTTGGCCGCCAGCCGATCCGGGGTGCCAGTCGTCGATTTGAGCGGCGATGAACTGGCCGAAGAGTTCGCCTGATGCTGCTTGATCGTGGGGTCTGCTGGTCGAAGCGCATCGACGCGGGTTGCTTGGCGATGTGCGCGCAACCTTGCTGGACTTGAAGCGGGCCGGCTATTTTCTGTCCGATACGGTGATTGACGCCGCGTGCACAGCGGCCCAGCGCAACTGAAGGCGCTGTATGTTGCGCCGCTTCAGTTCTCGGCGGGCTGCGGCGACTGCGGCCACGACAAGCTGGTTGCGTTCAGCTGCAAGCGGCGCGGCTTCTGCCCCTCGTGCGGGGCCTGACGCATGTCGCAGACCGCGGCGCATCTGGTAGACCACGTCATCCCCCATGTGCCGGTGCGCCAGTGGGTGCTGTCAATGCCCATCCCCCTGCGCTTGCTGCTGGCCGCACAGCCCAAGCTGGTGACTCCCGTGCTGCAGGTGGTGCACCGCGTGATCACGCGCCATCTGCTCGGCCAGGCTGGGCTCAAGGCCGAGGAAGCCGACAGCGGCGCCGTCACGCTGATCCAGCGTTTTGGGTCGGCGGCCAACCTCAACATACATCTGCATTGCCTGGTGCTGGACGGCGTGTACCGGCGCAGCGACGAAGCTGCACCGCAGTTCGTCGAAGTAGCGGCGCCAACCGACGAAGCGCTGCAGGCGGTGTTGCACCGGATCATCACCCGATTGACGCAAGCTGCTCACCCGTCGGGAGGTGATTCAGCCTGCACGCCGCCGTGCGCTGCGCGGCCGACGACCGCGATGCGCTGGAGCAACTGTGCCGAACCATCACCCGCCCGGCGCTGGCCAACGAGCGCGTTCAGACCAACGCCGCCGGCCAGGTGGTGCTCAAGCTCAAGACTGCCTGGCGCGACGGCACCACGCACCTGGTCATGTCACCGCTGGAGTTCATGCAGCGGTTGGCGGCGCTGGTGCCAAGGCCACGGCTGCATCTGATCCGCTTCCATGGCGTGCTGGCACCCAACGCCAAGCTGCGCGCGCTGGTTGTGCCGCAGGAGCCCGAGACGCCCGCCCAATCTGTGGCGCCTGCCGAGTGCGAGGCGAACTGTGTGCACCACCGAGCGGTGCGGCTGAGCTGGGCCCGGCTGCTCAAGCGGGTGTTCGAGCTCGACCTGGCGCACTGCCCGAACTGCGGTGGCGAGCTCAAGATCATCGCGGCGATCCTGGAGCCGCCGGTCATCGAAAAGATCCTCACGCACTTGGGTCTGCAGGCGCGGGCGCCGCCTCGGGCACCAGCCCGTGGCCAGGCGCTGCAAACGGCCTGAGGCTGCCCACCCGTGACAGTTCAAGCGACCCGGCGACCAGGGCCGCTGGGGTCGGCTGCGCCCGAGGGTTTTCGGGACCGATGGAAGGGCCCCGAAGGCAAGGGATAACCCGTAGACGGTGCCATAGGGAGGCGCTTTTTGGCAGGGCCATCAACGCACCACAGCTCGCCAGCAGATTCAGCCTGCGTCCAAAGACAGATTCAAGCGCGTCGGGCGCTGTGTGCCGCCCCTGTTCTGCCGCATTCGGGGTGCCGTGGGGAAGGAAAAGGGGCGTTTGAAAAGCCTATCCTCCTAGTGCTCGTCGACAACTTCTACGAGCCTTGCCATGAAACAGGCAAAGCAGTTCGAACACAGATCAGGCTCAAGTCGGAGGAGCCGTTTGCAATTGCTTGCCTGTGGGCCAGATGGAAGCGACCAAAGACAGGAGACGTCGTCACAAGCTTCTCAATGCTCACGGTGAACGCTTGACCAGCATCCTGTGATGAGGCGATTCAATCGAGATGGTGATGAGAAGCGAACGCCAGTCATCGTCCCAAATTTCGATTTATTCAACAACGCCCACGTCCATGCTGCTGTGCCGGAAAAAGGGGCACCGTTGCGACTGTTGGCAGTCGCAACGCACCATCTTACTGCCGCCCCCGACGGAAACTACTTTGCAGCCGCGGCGGCCGCAAGTCGCACCAGCAGTTTGCGAATCCTGTCTCTCGGCTCTTCATCGTTGATAAGGCGGTGGAACGCCTGCGCCTCGACAGCGCCCGCTTCCTCACGGCCGTTACGACGGCTCGCCGCCAGAAGGCGCTTCGCCTCGCGCAAAGCGGGGACGGACTGTTTCGCGACACGCTTGACCAGCGCGTCCGCCTGGCGCTCCAGCTCATTCTCCGGTGCGATCCAATGGGCGAGCCCCAGGCGAAAGGCCTCGGTCCCGTCGATGATGTCGCCGCCCAACAGCAAACGCTGCGCAGCCACCATTCCGGCGAGCCCGACCAGCCGATCCACCGTCATTCCGGCAGGAAGGAGCCCGACTCTCACCTCGGGGACGCCGATGCGAGCGGCAGCCGAGACGATGCGCAAGTCGCAGGCCAGCGCAAGCCCCAGCCCCGCGCCGAGCGCATTGCCTTTGACTTCCGCGAACACGATGGTTTCTTGTTGTTCGATGCGCCGAAACAGACTCGCCCACCGATCGCCGTCGGATCGAAGCGCTTCGTCACCTCCTTCTTCGAGCCATCGCGCGACGCGCGCCGGGTCCGCGCCGCCGCAGAAATGCGGCGTGGCTGTCCGCAGATGCAGCAATGCGGCACCTCTTCGCTGCGCCTCGTCCAGCGCATGCTCGATCGCATCGGCAAATGCATCGTCGATCGTGTTCTGGACCCCGCGGCCAAGCGTGGCGACCAGCACGTTGTCGTGCGATTCGATGCGCACCATTTCGTTGGAGACTTCCATATTGCCTTGTTCCTGCGAGTGAACAGCCGCGTGGTCGCGGGCAGTCAGTCCTTCCGATTGAGCCAGTGCAAGGGGAGCCCGGGCCGAGGCCAGTCCATGGCGATGAGCTCGCCACTCGAAGAGAGAGTGATGTACGCGGTTCGCAGATCGGGACCGCCGAAGCAGATGTTCGTCACGAAGATGTCAGGCATCGCGTACTGCTCCACGATCTTCCCCTGCGGCGAGATCACGGTAATTCCGCCGTAGGGGATGTCCGCGACGCACACGTTGCCTGCGCTGTCCATCGCGAGCGAGTCGAGCACCGAATAGCCGCCGAGGCCGATCAGCAGGTGGCCCCGTTCCCAGGGCACAGGACCGAAGGCTCTCCGGATCTCTCCGGGTCCGGCGATCTCGTAGGACCACACTCGTCCGGACCACGATTCGGCGACGTACAAGGTCTTGTCATCGGGAGAAAGTCCGACGCCGTTGGGGCCGTCGAGCGGGAAGATCACCTGCTTGATGAACGATCCGTCAGTGCGTGCATAGAAAACCGCACCACGATCGCGCTGGCGCGCCATGACCTTTCCGCAATCGCTGAACCAGAAGCCGCCATGCTGGTCGAACACCAAGTCGTTGGGGCCGCGCAGCGGAATGTCGCCGCAATTGCGGTACAGCACTTCACTGCGCCCGGTCGAGAGATCGACCGCCTCGATCCAGCCGCCGGCATAGTCCGGCGGCGCGATGCCCGGCAGCGTCTTGCCGTTCTTCTTGTGGAATGAGAACCCACCGTTGTTGGTGATGTAGCAGCGGCCGTCGGGACCGATCGCCGCACCATTGGGGCCGCCTCTGAGCTCCGCCACGACCGTCTTCGTTCCGTCGGGCAGCACGCGGACCAGCGCCTTGCCTTCGATCTCGACGACAAGAACGCTGCCGTCGGCCATGGCGACGGGGCCTTCCGGAAAGCGAAGGCCGGTCGCGACGGTGCGCAGGCCGGGAACATTCTCGACTTTGATTTGCGTCATGAAGAATCCTCGAAGGGTTTACTTGGGTCGGAAGCGCGGAACGAACTGGCCTTGACCGATGTCGTCCCACCACAATTCGAGAGGCATGCCGATTCGAACGCGGCCGGGCTCGATGTCGGTGACGTTGGAAACCAAACGGACACCCGACATCGCCGGGAACTCGACCAGGCCGACCACGTAAGGCAGGTTGGCGGCGACGACTGCATGGCTTGCGTGGTGCACGACAGTGAACGAATAGAGGACGGCCTCGCCGTGCGCCTCTTTCCACTCCACCTCGCTCGACAGGCATTTCGGGCACAGCGGCCCCGGCGGATGACGCAATGTGCCGCACTTCGCGCACGCTTGAAAGCGAAGCGAACGCTGCCCGCAGAACGCCCAGAACTCGCGGTCGTCGAAGTCGGGCTCCACGCCAGGCATGTCGGCTGGAAAATAAGCCATCAGTGGACTCCCAGAATCAGGCCGCTGGTCGGGGACACGCCGAGCCCGCCCGTCACTAGGCAGGTCCGAGCATCCTTGACTTGCGAAGTCGACGTGCCGCGCAGTTGCCGCACGCCTTCGTTCACAAGGCTCAGGCCGTGGACATAGGCCTCCGACAGCTGGCCGCCCGACGTGTTGATGGGCATGCGTCCATCGGGCCATCGGATCGCGCCGCTCGCGACGAACTCCCCGCTCTCGCCCGGCGCGCAGAAGCCGTAGTCTTCGAGCGCCATCAGGACCAGCCCTGAAAAGTGGTCGTAGATCTGCGCCACGTCGATGTCCTTGGGTGCCACGCCCGCCTTGGCGAAAAGCTCGGTGGCCAAGCGCCGGCTGTTCGTGGTCGCATAGTCGGCTGCAGGCATGTTGTGGCTGCCGAGCGGGCCCGTGCCCCAGCCCGGCCCGCTGCCCTGGGCCGCTGCCAGCACGTGAACCGGCTTCGACGGAAGGTCGCGTGCCCGCGAGCTGGTGGTGAGCACTAGTGCACACGCACCATCGGTCTCGAGGCAGCAGTCGAACAGCCTGAACGGCTCGGCGATCCACCGTGAAGCGAAATACTGTTCCCGCGTCATCGGCTTGCCGTACATCAGCGCGCGCGGGTTGCGGTTCGCATTGGCGCGCGCGTTCAGCGCGATCTCCGCCATGGCGTCGTGCGTGATGCCCGTCTCGTGCATGAAGCGCTGCATCTGCATCGCGAGCATCTGGGGCGGCGCGAACATGCCGAAAGGGTGGACGAAATTGCCCTGGACGCGCGCCTGGTTCAGACGGCCATAGCGTCGCGTCTGGCCCTGGCACAGGCCTCGATAGGCGACGACGACTTCCGCCTGGCCGCTTTCGATCGCGGCACAGGCCAGCGACACCGCACCGCAGCTTCCGCCGCCGCCGCCGCCCCATTGCATCGCAGAGAAGCGAAGCGCCTCGGCGCCGAGCGTCACCTGCATCAGGTTCGCCTCGTTCGTGTCGTTCGAGAACGAACTGAATCCGTCGACGTCCTTCGCGGCAATGCCGGCATCAGCCAAGGCCGTTCGAACCGCTTCCGCGGTGATCTGGAACTGGGACCGGTCCATGATCCCGCCCCACTTCGTGAATTCGCTCTCGCCGATGCCGACGATGCAGGGACTGCGGTCTTGTGGAGTCATGTCTGATTCTTTCGGGATTCTTGCTGCGTCTTGCGCTCACGGTCGAATGCGCCGTCATTCGGACGCTTTCTCAAGGAGGCACGATCCACTTCCATCTTCGTGACAGAGCGGGGGAGCTGCTCGATGAACTCGACGAAACGCGGAATCTTGAAGGCGGCGATTTTTCCCTTGCACCATTTGACGATGGACGATGGGTCGAGCTGCGCACCGGTTTCGGGAACGACGAAAGCCTTGACCTCGTCCTCCCCAAGCTCGGACGGAACCGCCACGACGGCAGCTTCACGCACGCCTGGGCAGGCGGCAACGACCGTTTCGACTTCCACGGCGGAGATGTTCTCGCCCCGTCGGCGCAACCAGTGCGCCTCGCGGCCGATGAAATACAGCTTGCCGTTCTTGTCGAGCAAACCGAGGTCGCCGGTGTGCAGCCAATAGTCCTTGTAAACCTGCGCGGTACGCACCGGATCCTCGAAATAGCCCGTCATGAACATGAACGGAAAGTTCGGCCGCAGGATGATCCGGCCCGTCTCGCCCGAGGGCAACGGAAATCCCTTCTCATCGACGATCCGTATGTCCATCCAGCCGTGCGGTTCGCCGTTGGATTCATCTTTCTGATCGCGGTTGGTCGTGAGCAATGCTCCGCCCCCTTCGCTCAGCCCGTAGACCAGGACGAGCGGGATGCCGAAACGCCGGGTGAATTCCGCGGGAATGTCCGGGGGCAGCCCGTGCGTAGCCCCGACGGCGATGCGCACCTGGTGCTCGCGGTCCAGCGCGCTCGCAGGCTGCAGGCACACCATGGTCATCATCACGCCCAGGGGATCGATCACGTTCGCCTTGACTTCGCGCACCCTCTCGAAATAGCGGCTGGCGCTGAAGCGCCTGTCCACCACCGTGGTCATGTCGCAGACTAGGGGACCCATGAATCCCCATTGCAAGGCGCCGGCATGAAAGAGAGGCATGGTCGAGTAGTGCACCTCGCCCGCCTTGACGGAAAAGGATTCGCCGTACCTCACGCCGGCGAGGATGAACGAGAACTGCGGCAGCACCGCGCCCTTGGGCAAACCGGTCGTCCCGCCCGTGTACAGGACCGCGCCGGGATCCTGCGGCCGGGTGACGGGGAGCGCGCGCCCGTCGCCGCTTTCTTCCAGCCGCGAAAATGGAATCGCATCCGCCGGCGAATCCGCGGGGACAGCGCCGCCGCCTCGGGTCGTCACGTACAAGCTCAGCGCCTGCACCTGGTTGCGAACAGCCGCGAACTTGACGGCGCATTCCTCATCGGCCACCAGCACCCGTGCGCCCGAATTGGCGAGCGTGTACTTGAGGTCGTCTCCGACGAGGCCCGCGTTCAAGGGGACCCACACATAGCCCGCGCGCACGCTGCCGAACCAGGTCAGGATCTGCTCCACGGCATTGAGCATGAACGTCGCTACACGCTCCCCCGGCGCGAGACCCAGCCCCATCAGCGCGGTGGCTACGCGTCGCGACCGATACTCGAGTTCGTTATAGGTGATGGACACGCCGTCGATGACGGCGAAGACCTTGTCGCCGTGCTTCGCCGCCTTGTCGGTGAGGACGTCGCCCAGCGTCTTCCACGGGATGTTCCTGCCATTCAAAAGCATTTGTCTGCCTCTCAGGAGCTTCGGTGCGACAGCGTGCGCAACTCGTCGCGAGCCGCGCGTTCCAGGGACTCGCGGAAAGCGGGATGCGCAATCGAGATCAGCAACCGCGCGCGGTCGTCGAGCGACTTGCCGCGCAGATCGACAGCGCCGTACTCGGTGACCACGTAGTGAATGTCGTTGCGGGGAATGCTGACCGCGGTGCCGGCGGGAAGCATGGGAACGATTCTGGAAACGGTGCCATTCTTCGCCGTCGAAGGCACCGCGATGATGCCCTTGCCGTCATCGGCGAGCGATGCGCCGTAGTGAAAATTCCATTGCCCGCCGAGCCCGCTGTGATGCAAGTGGCCAAAGCCTTCGGACGCGCATTGACCTTGAAGGTCGACCTGGAGCGTGGCATTGATCGACACCGGCCGATGCCCCTGGGCGATCGTCCGCGGGTCGTTCACATACGAAATCGGCCTCATCGCAACCCCAGGATTCCGGTCGACGAATCGATGCAGCCGGCTCGAGCCGATCGCCAGCGCGGCCATCATCTTTCCGCAGTCCAGCGTCTTGCGGGCATTGGTGATGACGCCCGTCTCCGTCAGGCGGATCACCCAGTCGAAGTAGGCTTCGGTGTGGACGCCCAGGTCCTTCACGCCGCTGCTCGCCAGCTGCAGGACCACGGCCTCGGGCAGGTTGCCGGCACCCACCTGCAAGGTCGCGCCGTCTTCGACCAGCTCGACCACGTGGCGGGCGATCCGTTCTTCGACTTCGCTGCGGGTCGCATTGGCCTGGGGCAGTTGCACGAGTTCGTAGTCGACCTCGAAGAGGCCGTCGACGCGACTGATGTGCACGGTGTTGTCGCCGAAGACCTGCGGCTGCGCGGGATTGATCTCCAGCACGAGACGCTTGGTCTTGGGCAGGAAATCGGGCACCCACCCTCCGAAAGCGCCGAGATTGAAGTACCCATGCGCGTCCATCGGCGCCGCACTGGTCACGAACACATCGATGTCATAGGGAAATCGCTTGCCGCTGTCGCTGCCATGGGCGGGTCTGTAGCTGGCGCGGCCGGCACGAATGGCATCGCGCACCGGCGCGTCATAGGTGAAATCCGAAACATGGAAGATGTGATCTTCCAGCGCCGCCGCGGTCGGATCCGGGGTGAGCGCCAGGACTTCGCGGCGCATCGGATGAAAGAGCCGGACGCCGTGAAGCTTCTGGCCGTTGGCAGCCAGGCTCTGCATGAACCGGTTCGGGAATCCTGTCGCGCCATTGACGCACACGAGGGCACCGTCCTTCACGAAGGACAGACCTGCGTCGTCGACGCGTTTCGATTCGTACTCGTCCCTGAGATTCATGATGCCTCCGCCCAATGCAGTCTCAATCCGGGTCGCGGCCACTGCATGGCGACGAGTCGGCCGGTGGAAGAAAGCGTGACGAACGCGGTGCGCAGCTCCGGTCCGCCGAAACAGATGTTCGTCGTGAACATGTCGGGCATCGGGTACTGGGCGATGCGCGTGCCCTCGGGGGAAATGACCGTGATGCCACCGTGAGGAATGTCGGCCACGCAGACGTTGCCGTCACCATCGATCGCCATCGAATCGAGAATGCAGTAGTAGTCGGGGCCCCAGAGCATGTGCCCCTTTTCCCAGGGCACACTCGCCTGCGGATGCCGCACCACGTGACCCGGTTCGCCAACAAGGAACGACCAGACTCGACCGGTATGCGATTCGGCGACGTACAGGATCGAGCCATCCGGCGACAGCCCGATGCCGTTGGGTCCTTCGAGCGGAAAGATGGCGCGGCGAATGGCCGACCCGTCGGCGGCTGAGTAATACACGGCGCCGCGATCGCGTGCGGTTTTGCCCTTGAAACTCTTGCCGAGATCCGTGAACCAGAAGCCGCCATGGCGGTCGAAGACGATGTCGTTCGGTGCACGGAGCGGATTCTCTCCGCAGGATGAATACAGCCGCTGCACGGACCCCGTCTTGAGATCCACCGCATCGATCCAGCCGCTTGTGTAGTCGTCGCTCGCCAGACCCGGCACGATGGTTCCGTCCCGGCGGGTGAACGTCATGCCGCCGTTGTTGCAGACATAGCAGCGGCCGTCCGGCCCGATGGCGGCCCCATTGGGCGCACCGCCCAGCTCGGCCACGACGGTGTATGCGCCAGTGGCGGACACCGAGCTCAAGGCCCCTCGTGCAAGCTCCACAAACAGCACGCTGCCGTCCGGCATTGCGATCGGCCCTTCCGGAAACTGCAGTCCGCTTGCGAGTTCCTTGATGCCGGTCATTCGGCTTCCTTGCTGCCGGGCGTTACCACTTCGATGCCCAGGTACCGCGCCATCAGGTCGGGGGCCGCGCGCAGTTCGTCGGGCGTCCCCGTGTAGGCGATGCGGCCATTCGCCAGAACGTACATGCGATCGGCCACGCGCAAGGCCTGCTGGATGTTCTGGTCGACCAGCAGTACACTGGCGCCGTCGCTGCGCAGGTCCCGCAAGCGGGGGACCAATTCGGAGGTGACCTTCGGGGACAGACCGAGAGACAGTTCGTCGATCAGGATCAGTTGGGGTTTTGCGAGCACCACCCGTGCGATGGCGAGCATCTGCTGCTCTCCGCCGGACAGCATCCCCGCCGCTTGCAGATAGCGGTCGAACAAGATGGGAAACCAGCTCCGCAGCTTTGCGAGCAACGCGGGGTCGGGCTCGCCATGAACGTATCCGCCCAGCCGAAGGTTGTCCTTCACGGACAGCGCGGCAAGAATGCCCCGGCCTTCCGGAATCTGCGAAATGCCGAGCTCGACGATGCGGTGCACCGGAAGCTTCGTCACATCGGCATTTCGAAACTCGATCTGGCCTTCCGCCGCCCGCACCAGTCCGGAGATGGCGCGAAGCAGCGTCGTCTTGCCGGCGCCGTTGGCGCCGACGACGGCCACGATCTCGCGCGGGGCGACGTGAAGCGATATGCCGTGCAACGCCTGCGCCGCGTCGTAGCGCACGACCAGGTCCTTCACATTCAATAACGGTTCGATCGGTGCGCCTGTCATTCGTCTGTTCCGATATACGCTGCACGAACCCGCGCGTCCGTCTGCAGAAGTCGCGGGTGGCCGTCGGCAATGACGCGGCCGAGATCGAGCACCGTGACGCGGTCGGCGACTTCGAGGAGGAACTCGATGTGATGCGTGATGAGCAGCACCGTCAGGTCGAGCGACTCGCGCATGCGGTGGACCGTGCGTGCGAGAGCCGCCATTTCCGAAGCGTTCAATCCGGCAGTGGGTTCGTCGAGCATGAGGAGTTGAGGCGCCGCGCACATGGCGCGTGCGATCTCGACCGACTTGCGAAAACCGTAGGGGAGGCTTTTGACGTTCGCTTCTGCATGACCCTCGAGGCCGGCACGTGCGAGCGCGGCAAGCGCCGTGTCGCGATCCTCGCGTTCCAGCCGGTGGCGAGCCGGCGTCGGCAGAAAATCGTGAATGCCGAATCCTTCGCGCCGGCGCCGACCCGTCAGGACGTTATCGAGCACCGTTGCGTCGTCCACGAGCGCAAGGTTCTGAAAAGTGCGTGCAATGCCCAGTGCTGCGAGCGCGTGCGCGGGGAGGCCCAGCAAGTCGCGGCCTTCGAATCGGATGCTGCCTTGCACCGGCTCGATGACTCGACCGATGCAGTTGAGAAGCGTAGTCTTGCCGGCGCCGTTCGGGCCGATCAGGCCGTGCACGGATCCCTTGGCGACGCTCAAGTCCACGCCCTGCAGCGCATCAACTCCGCCGAACCTGACGGCCAATCCGCTCACTTCAAGGAGTGCCGTCACGCGGGCGCTCCCGCGAATCGCTTGCGCACGTCGGACACGATCTGGTAGAGGCCGCCCGGAAACACCGTTGCGACAACGAGGAACAGAAGCGCGTAAACGATGGCACCCAGGTTCTGGACCGACTGTGTCAGCTCCGGAATGAGCACGATGAACAGTGCTCCGAGCACGGGCCCCCAATAGCGTGAGGAGCCGCCGATCATCACCGCGGCGAAGATCTGAATGGAGAGTTCCGGTGAATAGGCTTCCGGTGCGATATAGCCGGTGGCCAATCCCAGCAGGCTTCCCGCCACGGACCCGTAGACCGCGCTCACAACGAAGGCGAGCGTTCGAACCCGCATCAGGTTCACGCCAAAACTCTGGGCCATCAATGGATTGGCGGCCGAAGTGCGCAATGCGCGTCCGATCCGCCCGCGCTCGATGCAGCGCGCCACGATCAATCCGAATACGAGGGCGGCAACGGCGATGCCGTAGAAGATGCGGCCGTCGAACGCCTTGACGACGGCTTGCTCCGGCAGGAACAGCCCCTGGGGGCCACCCGTGACCTTGAATACCTTGACCAACTGGAACAGCAGGGTCGACGCACCCATCGTGACGATGGCCAGCGCAAAGCCGGACAAGCGCAGCGAAGGCAAGGCGAGCATGGCTCCGACGAGGGCAGCCAGCACCAAGGCCGTGAGGATCGCCAGCGGAATCGGAAATCCGCCCAGCATGATGGCGAGCGCCATCGCATAAGCGCCGATCAGCATGAAGGCACTGTGCCCGAAAGAGTAGATGCCTGCCTGGCCGATCGGGATGTACAGGCCGACCGCCGCGATCCCGTAGATCATCCACAGCGTGGCGATATAGCGCACATAGCCGGAGACGAACATCGGCGCCGCAGCGATGGCGACTACCGCGATGAGTCGGGCGGCCGCCCAGCTTCGGCTGCGGCCGTCCGATACGGACGTCACGCCGCTCATACCCGGCTCTGCGCCTTGTTGGTCGTGAACAGACCCGCGGGGCGCAGCAGCAGCACGAGCAGAAGAACCGCAAAGGCCAGCGGCTCCCGGACGTGAATCGAAGTCGCCGACGCCGCGAGCGTCTCGGCAATGCCGAGGATCAATCCGCCGGCCACGACGCCCGGAAAACTGTACATGCCGCCAATGATCGCCGCGGTGAAAGCCTTGAGAAGGTACGGTTGCATCATTCCGGTATCGAGGAAAGAGATGGGCGCGACCAGAAGCCCGACGACGACACTGATGATGGTTGCCACGACCCACACAAGAACGTTCGTCCGCTGGACATCCACGCCCTGCAAGGCGGCCACCTCGCGATTGAGCGCCACTGCGCGCATGGCCAGGCCGGCACGCGTATACCGGAAGAACAGGAAAAAACAGGCCGCCATCGCAATGGCGACCGTCAGGGTGCCGACCTGGTCGCGGCTGACTGAGATCGGACCCAATGCGAAATTCCCCGCGCCGAAGAGGCTGGGAAATTTGTAGGGCTCGTTCGATCCCCAGCGCAGCACGTCGATGGCGTGCAGCAGACCGGACAAGCCCAGGGTTCGGACCGCAAGATTCAAGTGATCCGCGTTCCCCCTGGGCCGGATGATCACGAAATAGATGACGGCCCCCAGCACGCCCATGAGCGCGACCGTGAAAAGCCACGCGGAGGGCAGCGACAAGCCAAGCGGCAGCACCAGCATGAACATGGCAAAGGCGCCGAACGTCGCCAGCTCCCCCTGCGCGAAATTCGCGACCCCCGTCGTGCTGAAGATCAGCACTATCGCAATGCCGAGCAACGCATAGAGCCCGCCGTTGATTGAGCCGCTGACCAGCGCGGCCATGAAGATGCTGAATGTCATGGCGTTTACTGCAGCGGCAGCGGTGCCCCGAGCACCTTGAACTTGCCGCCCTCAATGCCGACCGGGTAGACCGAGGTCAGGCCCTGATGCGCGGACGGACTGAAGGTGATGGGGCCGCTGAATCCCGATTCGAAGCCCTTCGTCTTTTCGATTTCGGCGACCAGCGATGCACGCGTGGGCTCGGCCCCGGCCCGCTTCAGCGCATCGACGAACACCTTGGCCCCGAGGCAGCCGAACATGGTGAAGCTCGACGGCGTCAGCGCCTTGTCGTACGCGCTCAATGCGTCGACGCACTCCTTTGCTTTCGGATCGGCCGTCGGCAGCATCGCGGACGGCGCAACCACCACACCTTCGGCCGCGGCGCCGGCGGCACGCAGGAAGGATTCGTCCGTCAGCGTGCTGATGCCGGTGATGACCTTCGGCTTCCAGTTCTGGCGCGCCATCTCGAGCACATAGCGGGCCGCGCCGGGGGAGGAATCGATCATCACGACCATGTCGGGGTTCTTCGCCTTCATCTGCGTGACGAAGGTCGCCTTTTCAGGGGACGTGACATCGATCAGCTGCTCGTCGACAATCTGGATTCCGAGCGCGGCAAGCTTGCTCTTGACCGCGGCAAGCCATGCCTCGTGGCCGGCGATGTTGATCATCGAGATCGCCGCGGTCTTGGGCGATCGGCTCTTGGCCACGTAGTCGATCATCGTGGTGAGTTGCTGCCCATACAGCGGCAGGATGGAAAAGACGTTCTTCTTCACCGGATTCACCAGGCTGTCGAGGCCGACGTTGGGAAACAGGTAGGGAATGGAATCCTTCTCCACGATGGACAGCACCGCCGCGCCGGTGGCCGTGCCGCAACCTGAGAAGATCGCGAAGACCTTGTCCTGCCCCATCAGGCGGCGCGTGTTTCCGATCGCACGCTGGGTGGAGTACGCGTCGTCGAGCACGGTGAATTTGATCTTTCGCCCGTTGACGCCGCCCGCATCGTTGATCGTCTTGAAGTAAGCCGAGGCGCCGTCGCCCACACCCGCGCAAACCGCAATGGGTCCGGTCACGGCGAGCGAAGTCCCCACGTGGATCTCCGACTTCGACACGCCATCTTCCGCGCTGACCTGCGTCACGCTTGCGGCAGCCACGCCGCCCAATGCGACAGTACAAAGTGCTCGGACGCTCTTGGCAAAGTTACTCATATAGATATCTCCGGTTGGTTATGGTGTAGTACCGTGTGAAACTGCTCGACTGACTTGGGATGCTCACTTGATTGCCTGACAGCGAAACACAGGCGCCCAGCGGCCTTCCGGCACGGCCCGGAAAGTGACTTGCACCGCATCGCCGATGCGAAGCCGTTCCGGCTGCTCCTCCCCGACGATGCTGGTGAGCATCAACGGACCTTCCTCCAGCCGCACATAGGCCAGCAAGTCCGGCGCGCCGTGCGGTCTGCGAATGACGGTGAACGTGTGCAGGGTGCCGCGGCCTGAAGCCTGCTCCCACCGCAGCGCATCGGAGCGGCAGAACGGGCACTGCGCGCGCGGGTGCCAGTGCGTCGCGCCGCACACGGTGCAACGCGGCAGCAGCAGGACCGAGCGCGCCGCAGCTTCCCAGAACGGCACGAGTTCCGGGAAGGCGGCCACATACGGGTCGCGCAGAAGTTCGTCGCGGGTCATTGGACTCCCCTCCGCGCTGCGCGCTGCGGGGCTATGAGCCTGCGGGCGGCCGTGCGGCTCATGGCAGCCGCTCCAACAGCACGGTCGCATGCGCATGGCCCGCGCCCATCACCAAGCCGGGCCCGCTCGCCAGCGCGATATCGCAATTGCGCACCTGCACAGCGGGATGCGCCTCACCGCGCAACTGGCGTACGGCCTCGATCACCTTCGTGATGCCGCCGCGGTTCTGCGGATGGTTGTTGCACATGCTGCCGCCGTCGGTGTTCCAGGGAAGCCGGCCACTGCCGGAGATCAGGTTGCCGTCCGCCACGAATCGTCCGCCCTCCCCCTTGGCGCAGAAACCGAGGTCTTCGAGCTGCATGGCGACCATGATGGTGAAGTTGTCGTACACGGACGCGTACTTCACGTCCGCCGGGCCGAGCTCCGCCATTTCGAAAGCACGCGGCCCGGTGACCGCCGCGCCCGTCTGCAGCAGGTCGAGCCGGCCGGCCTCGTTGGTGCGGATGGTTTCCGCATAGCCGCGCACACCCACTGGCGGGCGCGGGAGCGATTTCGCGATCTCGGGGCTCACCAGCACCAAGGCACCGCCGCCGTCGGTGATCACGCAACAATCGCCGCGCCGCAACGGGGCAGCCACCAATGGGGAGGTCAGCACGTCCTCGGTCGTGAACACCTTGCGCAGTAAAGCCTGGGGATTGTGCTGCGCATGGTGGGAGGCCGCCACCTTCACCCACGCGAGTTGCTCCATGGTGGTGCCGTACTCGTGCATGTGCCGCCGGGCCAGCAGGCCGTACATCCCCGCCACGCTCCAGCGGTAGGGCTGCTCGAAGGGCGCAGCCGGGCGCTCGGGCGGGATCTGGCGCAGTTCGGTACCGGTGGCCTGACCGCTGCTGCGCGGCTTGCCGGCCAGCGTGATCAGCGCAACCGAACACTTGCCCTGCGCAATTGCGGTGGTGGCGTGTCCCACGTGCGCAATGTAAGAACAGCCGCCGGATTCGGTGCCGTCGACATGGCGCAGCTTCGTCAGGTGAAGATAGTCGGCCATCAAGGCCGGCATGCCGCCGGGGGCATCGGCCGCACAGAAATAGCCGTCGACGTCATCGAATCCGAGGCCGGCGTCCGCCAGTGCCCCGCGCGCGCACTCAGCGTGCAATTGCGCGATCGACTTGTCGGGGGCGTAGCGCGTCGGGTGCTCGTAGGCGCCGGCAATGAATGCGGAATGCCTGAAGGCCATGGTCCTCACCTCGGGGTGCCCGCACGGCCGAAGCTCAGCAGAGCCACACCAGCGCCTTGCGCGTGGAACGCACGCAGCACGTTGCGGCGACGAGGTGTGATCAAGGGAGTGTTTTTCACAGGAATATAAAAACGTTTTCAGATATGTAGTTATGATAGATATTCCGCAAAACGAGTGCAATACTGTGGAACGTTTCCATAAGGGAAAACCATGAGCGGCCGGGTCTCCGTGCGTGAAGTTGCGGCAGCGGCGAGCGTCTCGATCGCCACCGTCTCACGGGTTCTGAATGGCAGTGGCTACGCCAGCGCCGACGTCCGCGAACGCGTGCAGAGGGTGGTCGCGCGGCTGGGGTACGAGCCCGACTACACAGCACGGCATCTCCGCACCGGCCATAGCAAGACGATCGGCTACCTGTTGCCCAGCATCGCGAATCCTTTCGCCGCCATCCACCTGAGCGAGGTGGAACGACTGCTGCAGCAAGAGGGCTATTCCCTGCTGGTGGGGAGTTCGGGGCGGCCGGCCCGCGACAAGGAGTTGGTGGCGTTCTTCGAGAACCGGCGGCTGGAAGGCATCATCGCCTCCCCGGCGAGCGAATACGAAGACCAGGCCTCGCCTTTCAGCACGACGAAGCTGCCCACCGTCGTGATCGACCGCGAGCTCGGGTCCGGGTTCGACGCCGTGCTGATCGACCACTTCGAGGGCATGCGTCAGGTGATGCACTATCTGCTGGGTCTCGGACACAAGCGTGTTGCCCTCTTCGCCTTGGGACGGCAGTTGCGGCCGGGTCGCGAGAAGCTGCGTGCCTACCGGGCGGCGCTCAAGGCCGTGGGGCTGCCGTTCGACGAGCGCCTCGTCCACCTGACGGACTCGTCGCTGGAATCGTCGCGACAACCGATGCAAAGCATGCTGCAGCTGGACCAGCCGCCCACGGCGATCGTGGCCGTCGGCACGCAGCTGTTGTCGGGCGCGGTGCATGTGGTGCGCGAGAGTGGCATGGACGTTCCGCGCGATGTATCGGTGGTGGGCATCGGCACCCTCGAGACGCTAGCGCTGATGTACCCCCCGGCCACGGTGCTGCGCTACAACTTCCAGCAAAGCGCCCAGGCAGCGGTGCAGTTGATGCTGGAACGACTGGAGGCGACGGGGAAAGCGAAGGCGCCGCGGACGGTGGTGATTCCCTCGGATCTCGTGCTGGGCGGCTCGTGCGCGGCAAACAAGTAGTCTCGCTGCAACTCGGACACCCAACCGCACGGGCGACCGGAGCCACGTCCAAGCGGCAATCGGGATAGAGGGTGAGTCATTGTGACTCACTCCCCTCCCACACCACCCGGCATGCGGGGCCGCACCGGGCGGTTGGAATGGTTGAGGTCATGCAGAAGGTTGCCCTACTGCACGCCTGGTTTCACTGATCCTCTTTCCGGCAGTTGATATTGCATAAACCGGCTGCAAACTAGACTGGAAGCGAGTTTCAACGGATTTACAGAGGTCACCAAATGGGTGAAGCCAAAAGGCGTCAACTTACTGTTCAAACGCAGGCTCTGCAGGCCATGGTGGTGGACACCCCCGGGGGTCGAATTCACGTGCAGTGGGATCACGGTGCCAGCGCCACGCCGAACGCGCAGCTGACATTTTTTGTCGAGTTCCTGGCCACCACCGGCGTGTACGACGCCTGGGTCGATGGTTGTCCCTTGAGCTACACAAGTCCCAACGCACCGAGCAAACGCGATGTGCTGGCCACATGGCTGCTGGCGATATTGGCCGGTCACAACCGCTACGCCCACATCACTGGGCTGCGCGCAGATGCGGTGAGTCTGCAGATTTTGGGGATGAACAAGATCATCAGCGAAGACGCGCTGCGGCGCTCGTTGTCGCGCATGAGCGCCGAGCAAAGCCAAGCCTGGCTCGCGCCCCAACTCCTGAGCAGCGTGCAAGCGGCACTGAGCATCCCGTGGTTTCTGGATATCGACACCACCATCAAACCCTTGTACGGCAAACAAAGCGGCGCTGAGGTTAGCTACAACCCGCACAAACCCGGGCGCCCCAGCCACGCGCTGCACACTTACTGGGTGGGCAATCTGCGCCTTGTGCTCGATGTCGTTGTCTCGCCCGGCAAAGAACACAGTGCTGCCAAAGCACGCCCTGGCTTGATCGCCGTGGCGTTGTTGAATAAATCGGAAATCCAGTCAATCATCCAGCGAACTGGCATGATTCGTGTCGAGCCCACCTTCAAAAGCAGCCAGTGCCCTACAAACACAACGAGAGCCGCCGCCACAAGTTCACCAAGCCCAAATACAAGGTGACCAACTGGCCCGAATACAACGACGCATTGCGTCGGCGCGGTGAAATCACAATCTGGTTTACTGAGGCGGCGATCAACGAATGGCATCCAGCCAAAACCGGACTGCGCGGCCGGCCACAGGAGTATTCCGATCACGCCATTGAAACGGCCGTTTTGATCCGCCAAGTCTTTCATCTGCCGCTGCGCCAGACCGAAGGCTTAATGAACTCGGTCGTGCGCCTCATGAAAGCGCAGATCAGCATTCCCAACTTCAGCAGCATCTCCAAGCGCAGCATCGAACTGCCCCGGCATGTCCTGAGCAAAGCACAGGAGCCGGGCAGCCTGGTCATCGTGGACTCAACCGGACTGAAGGTCTACGGCAAAGACGAGTGGCAACAGGAGAAACACGGTGTCCCCGCTCGCAGAACGTGGCGCAAGCTACATCTCGCGGTCGATGAAAACCACCAAATTCTGGCCTGCGAATTGACGACTCCAGAGGTGGGAGACCCCACTGTTGTGCCAGACCTCTTGGCCCAAATTGAAGCGCCGTTTGAGGTCTTCATGGGCGATGGTGCCTTTGATGGCGAAACCGTCTCCAATGCCGTATTGGCCAAACAGCCTGAGGCACAAGTCGTGGTGCCGCCCCACAAAACGGCAGTCAATTCACAGGCAGGCGACACCCAGCGCGACGAGCATATTCGAGCCATTGCAGCGCACGGTCGGCTCGCCTGGCAAAGGCAAAACGACTACGGCTTGCGCAGTCGGGTCGAGCTGGCCATTCAGCGCTACAAGCGCATCATTGGCAACTGCATGAAGGTGCGCGCATTGCCACAACAAAAGACCGAAGCGTGGTTCAGTGCGTCTGCACTGAACCTGATGACAAACCTTGGAATGCCAGTGTCGGTGAAAATCTAAAGAGAGTCGGAAAACGGACGCGCTTTAGCCAAATTTCGATTTATTCAACAACGCCACGCCAAGGGTGTTAGTGGCCTTTGGAAACCGCGCTCATATGGCTTTCAGAGAGCGGTTTTATACTGGGCAGCACCGACGCGCGACGCTTCATTTCTTGCTGGCCTTGCGCCCTGTGCTGGCGCGTGCTGCGGCCTTTTGCGCGGCGCGCTCTTTGGCCTCCTTGAGTCGGTACGATTCCCCCTCGATGGCCACCACCTCGCAGCGGTGTACCAGGCGGTCGATCAGCGAGACGACGCACGATGCGTTGGGGAACACCTCGTGCCACTGGCCAAAGGGCTTGGTGGTCACCACCGTGCTCTTGTTCTGGTAGCGCCGGCTGATCAGCTCGAACAGCAGGTCTGCATGGCGGTTGGAGTACGACAAATACCCGACCTCGTCAATCAGCAGTAGATCGGGCCGCGCGTAATGGCGCAGCCGCCGGCGCAGCGCCGAATCACTGTCCAGAGCGGCCAGCTCACCCAGTAGCTGACCGGCGCTGGTGAACAGCACTGTGCGCCCCTGGATCAACGCCTCGTGCCCCAGGTTGCATGCCAGCATCGATTTGCCCACGCCGTTGGGGCCCACCAGCACCACGTTGGTGGCGTCCAGCATGAACGACAGGCTCATCAGATCCTGCACCGCGGCGCGGTCGCACTGCGTGGGCCAGCCCCAGTCGAAGTCCGCCAGCGGCTTGAAGCGCCCGATATGGGCCGAGCGTAGCCGGCGCTCCAGGCTGCGCCGGGAGCGTTCGCGCTCCTCCCAGCCCGCCAGCTCGTTGACCCAGCCCAGCCGCGCCGGGTCGCCTTGCACCGAGGACCAGTTGGCCAGCAGGCCCATCAGGTTGAGCGCGCGCACACGGCCCTGCAATTGCGCCGCATCGATGGCGCCGCCTTCGCGTGAGACTCCTGGTGGCGGGTTCATGGGGTGTCCTCATCCTTGGGGCCATGGGTGTCATCGCAGGCGGGCTTGCCCGGGGCCAGATCGTCATAGGAGTCCAGCGCGTGAGGGCGTACCGTCACGTCCAACTTGCGCGCGCGCTCAGACAGCTTGGCCAGAACCGGTGGATTCTCGTGGCGGGCCTCGCGCGCACGCTCAAGCGCCAGGCGCACCGCGTTGGGGTGGGGCACATCGTGGGCCAGCGCCTCGACGATGGCCGCCTGCAACGCTTGTGCCCCATAACGCTCCAGCAGCCTGGACAGCGCCGCCGTGATCGATCCCAGGTTGTAGCCTCGTACGGCTGCGCGCTGGAGGAATTCGCTCGCCGCTGGGGCCGCGTGCGCCAAGGCGTCGGTGGCGCGGTGCGCACGGGATGCGCGTTTGTGCGCCACCAGCGCCTCAATGTGGGCTGCCACCTCGATTTGCTGGGCGCTGTCGTAGCTGCGCGCGTGGCTGGCCACCTCGGTTTGGCCATCCAGGACGCGCACCCGCTGCGGGGTGGCCACCACGGTGAGAGTGCGCCGCACATGTTTGTGGGGTACGGAGTAGTCGTTGAGGTCAAAGCGCACGTACGGCGTCTTGGCTACCTGCACCTCCAGGCGCTCGTGCACGGGATAGTCGGATGGGGGCAACGCCATCAGGCTGGCGCGCTCGATCTCGAAGGCCTCGCGCACACTCATTCGGGTGTCCTCGGGCCAGCGCAGATCGCCCGCCTGGCCCTCGCATCAAACCCGCGCCTGGGCGTTGAGATCGTCCACATCCGTGAACTCTCGCGCGGCGAAGAAGGAGTCGCGGATGAAGCGGATCTTACGTTCGACCCGTCCCTTCTCATTGTTATGGGCTCGAGCCCATAACAATGAAAAGGGGCGTTTGAAAAGCCTATGCTCCGGCCCCATTAGTCCGGCTCGGCGCGTATGAACGCGGCCGTTTGCTCAGGCGTGCCGGCAAGCAGCTCCGCGCCCAGGCCGGCCGGCGAAGCGTTGCACGTAGGCGGGCTTGACGATCAGCTTGTTGACGTCGGCATTGAGCAGCCTGACGATCTGCGCCGTCGTGCCGTGCGTGCTCGATACCACCAGCCGCCCGATCACTTCGGTGGTGCCGCCGGGCGGAAAGCCGGCGATGATTTTCACCGGCTGGGTGGGATGGTGTTGTTGGATATTCCCGGGCGATCCGCGGTTCAGGCAGTGTTTGAGCTCAGTGTTCGAAGGGGAAGCGCGGACGCACGTCCGGATTCACGATCGTCGCCGCCGCCGGCATCCGGCCGGCGCGCAAATCGAACAGGTTCTGCACGCCGGCATCCATCATGTCGAAGTGCGCCTGCACCGAAGCGGCCGCGGTGTGCGGCGACAGGATCACGTTTTCCAGCGACGCCAACGGCGTCAGCGGCGGGTCGATGCGGTCGACGAAGATGTCGATGCTGCCCCAAGTGTCGATGCCGGCCCCGGCGATGCGCTCCTGCATGAGCGCCCGGTACAACGCGGCCTCGTCGACCAGCTTGCCGCGCGAGGTGTTGATGAGCACCGCCCCGGGCTTCATCTTCGCCAGGGCTGCGTCGTCGATCATGTTTTCGGTGTGCCGGGTCAGCGGCACGTGCAGCGAGACGTAGTCGCTCTCACGCAGCACCGTGTCGAGATCGGTCATCTCGACCCCCAGCGCATCCGCCTCGTCGCGCGGCGCGTCGGGCCTGGAGCGCGTTGCCAGCACGCGCATGCCAAAGCCGCGTGCGCGTCGCGCCGCATGAACCGCGCTGTGTCCGAATCCGATCAGGCCGAGCGTCGAGGCGCTCATGCGATTGGTCTTGCCGATGAAGCGCCGCGCGCGCGCGAGGTCGCCATCTTGCATCGCGCGATGCGCGGGGCCGAGCCCGCGGTTGAAATAGAGAATCATGGCCATCACGTGGTCGGCCATCTCCTCGACGCAAAAATACGGCGTGTTGCAAACCAGGATGCCGAGCTCCGTCGCACGCGCCACGTCGATCTTGTCGGTGCCGGTGCCGAAACGCGCGATGGCCCGCGCGCGTCCCTTGCCGAGCGCATCGATGACCTGCCTGGGCATCGGCGTGCCGATCGTCGCGACGACATCGGCATCGGTGACGGCGCGCGCGATCGCCGCCGGATCCTCGTCATCACACTGCACGACGGCGAAGCCGTTCTCGGCAAGGCGCCGCAGTTCGAATTCGCCGGGTTGGAATATTGGCGCGGTCAGGCGCACGACCTTGAAGTCAAATCCGCTCATCTCGATGTCCTTTCAACCCGTGAAGGCGCCGCCGTCCACAGCACTGCCGATTCACCTCAACCCGAAGCGCGCCGACTGGTTCTGAAAAGACGGGTCAGCGGTCCAGTACAGTACTTGCGGACATACTATCATAATAGTATGCTTTCATGCTGCCTCCCAGGGCTGCTAGGAAGAACGCCTGGGCCAGCAGCAGGCGAACCCAATGACCAGTGTGCCGCGCATCGTTGTCACCGACTACACGTTTCCCGATTTGGGCCCCGAGTCTGCACGCGTGCAGCAATCGGGTTTCCAGTTGGTCGGTCACCATTGCAAAACCCAGGACGAACTGATCAGCGCCGTGGCCGGCGCCGATGCAGTGATCTCGCAGTTTGCGCGTACCACACCGGCCGTGATCGCGGCAATGGACAGAGCGCGCTATCGTGCGTTATGGCATTGGTGTCGACAACGTGGACCTGGATGCAGCACGGGCGCATGCCATCCCGGTTTCGAACATCACCGACTATTGCATTGAGGAAGTTGCAGACCATACCCTGTCGTTCATACTTGGCTTGACGCGCCAGGTGGTGACCCACACCCGTGCGGTGCAGGCCGGACGCTGGGGCGTGGCGGTGCCAGTTCAGGAAATGCGGGTATTGCGCGAACAGACCGTGGGGGTGCTGGGCTTCGGACGAATCGGCCGCGAGGTGGTGCGCCGCCTGCTGGCCTTCAAGTGCCGCGTCCTGGTGCACGACCCGGTGTCGGCAGCGGCGGACATTCTGACCCTGCACTGTCCCTCAACACCGGCCACGCGCAAGCTGATCGGACCCGCCCTGCTGGTCAACCTGTCACGCGGGGATCTGGTCGATACCGACGCGCTGGTTGTGGCCTTGCCGGCGGAGCATCCGCTGCGCACGCTGCCCCAGGTGATTGTTGCACCGCATATCGCTTCGGTCAGCCCGACCGCGAGGCGAGTTGCCCCCCAATGTGGTCCATGGCATCACAGTCGCGCGCAGCGTGGGCTGAAACGCGCGGTCTCTTGCGGCGGGGCAGCACGATCACCTGTCCCCAACAATGAGGACCCCAATGAAGAACAAGCAGCAGCCAGCAACCCCTGGCACCGCGGACAGTGACGTGAATGAAGCGGAACAGCAGGAGCTTGCCCTGCTCGCGCTGCAACCGGCGCCCCTGTTGCGTGAGCATGGTCCGCTGTACCGGCAACTGACGAACCGTCTGCGCGCCCCGATCGAGAGTGGTGCACTCGCGACCGGCCACACGCTGCCGCGCGAGGCCGACATTGCTACGCGGTTTGGCGTGAGCCTGATCACCGTGCGCCAGTCGCTGCGCTACCTGGAAGGCGAGGGACTGATCAAGAAGCGCAATGCCAAACCGGCCGTGGTGACCACGCCGCAGTCGCCCAGCGCGGCGCTGAATTTTCAAAGCCTTTCGTCGATTGCCGCCTCCACCCTGGATCGGCGCCTGGTAATCAAGAGTTACCGAAAGGAGCGCTCGTCGCTGGCCTGCGAGGTGTTTGGGTTGCCAGCCACAACTGCCTGTTATTGTTTGCGCGCTCTGTTGCTCGAGATGGATAAACCGATCACACAGGATGCGTTCTACTTTCCGCCAGCCGTTGGCAGCCGGCTCAAACGCGCAGACTTCGACGATGTTGTGGTGTTTCGCGCGGTGCAGCGCCACCTGGGCATCACGCTGTCGCGGGCCCGGATCAGGATAAGCGCGGCGATTGCCGACGAGGCGCTCGCCAAGGTGCTGGGCTATGAGTTGGGTGGCCCGATTCTGGCCACCGAGATGTTGTACTTCAACGCTTCCGGCGAGCCGGTCGAACTCACCGTTTCGCGCAAGCGCGGCGACCATTGCAGCATCACATTTGACGCGCCCAACGACATGTTGCAGTGATGCGTGCCATTCCACTTCAATAAAGACGTTACCCATGTAGTAGCAGTCTTCATGTACTACCGCTGACTGTGCGGCGTGATCCCCGTCAATCTGATGATGGGGATCTTTGTTTTCTAACTGCTCAATTAACCGAGAGAACGAGGAGACTGACGATGGCACGTGCTCCTTATATCGACATGGAAACGCTCGATTCGATCCGCGAGGATCCCAGCCCCTACAACCACGTCATCCGCCTGGTAGCGGCCCTGCAGATCGGCATCGAGTCCGAGGAGGGTGAAGCCACTCTTGCACCCTGCCTGGAGCGCTACCCTGCGCCGCATCAGGTCGGCCGCTGGCGTTGACGACAAGGTTGTCTCGCTTGGCTCGAAATGCGAAACCGGCATGAGGTCAGATCAAGTCCATCTGCTGGTTAGGGCGCCGTCGGACTGGCGGCGAGTTTGTAATAGACACTTAAGAGAGGGGTCCCAAATGGCGATAGAAAAGAGATGTTTGACCTGCGCGGAAGAGTGGCGCTGGTCACCGGGGCGGCAGGCAGTCTGGGAAGTGCGATCGCAACCGTGTACGCGGATGCAGGCGCAGACCTGATGCTCGTCGACGTCGACGTCGACGAACTGCAGAGACGGGCGAAAGAACTTCAGCTGCCAGCAGGCAGGCAAACGGATGCTGGCAGCGGGGAAGGGCAGCATCATCAACATTTGCTCCATTACGGGCATCACGGCCAATGGCCGCAGTAACCTGCCTTACAGCACGTCGATGGCCGCCGTCGCGCACATGACCCGGGAGCTGAGCACGGAATGGAGCGGCCGAGGGGTACGGGTGAATGCCATTGTCTGCGGTCAGATCAGCAACAAGCGTCTGGAAAAGAGGATGGAAGTCGATCCTCGAGAGAGAAAGAACTTCCTGCGGGGTATCCCGATGGGACGCCTCGGAGTCAACGAGGACATCAAAGGGCTGGCGCTCCTTCTGGCTTCGGACGCCTCGTCGTTCATCACCGGCGCCTTGATCCCCCTGGATGGAGGGAATCTGGCGAAGAATGCGGGCGGTTCGCATCCGGGGATGCCCGAGTTTTGAGACGCAGGCGGCGCTGACGAGTAGCGCAACCGTCAACCCGCGCAGGCGGATTTGCGATTGGCCCGACGAGCCGGGAAGTGCTTGTCTGCAAAACACCCTCGAGACGCATGGACAGGCCAAGCTGAAAGAGAGAGTTGCTTTTGGATCAGCTATTATGTTATTATAATTTGCGACTGAGAAGAAGGCCCCAAAACACGAGGAGACGACCACCATGACCAAACGAATCTCATCTTCCGGAATCACCCGCCGCGGCGTGCTCGCCATGGCGGCGGCACTACCAGCAGTCTGCGCAGCGCCAGCGATCGCGCAGAATGCGCTGAAGGGCACCAAGCTGACCGTCCTGGCCAGCAATTGGTACGTACCTGAATGCAACACCCAGCTGGATCAACTCGCCGCCGACATCACGCGCGACACCGGCATGGAGGTGCGCATCGAGCGCTTCGTGGGCGACGAACTCACGACCAAGACGGCGGCGATCATCGGCAGCGGCCGCGGCGCGGATCTCGCGGTCGGCTACGAGTTCGACACCTATGCCTACGCGCCCAAGCTCACCGACGTGACGGCGCTCGCCGACGAGATCGGCAAGAATTATGGTGGATGGCTCGACAGCGGCAAGGCGGCGTCGGTCGTCGGCGGGCGTTGGAAGAGCCTGTGCATCGGGCAGGCGCCGACCGCCTGGAATTACCGTACCGACCAATTCGCGGCCGCTGGCCTGAACGCTTTCCCCGATACCTTCGACGATCTCCTTAAGGCGGCCAAGCTGCTGCATGCCAGGGGCACGCCGATCGGCATGACACTAGGCCATGCGAACGGTGACGGGCGGTCGACGAATTATCCGGTGCTCTGGGGATTCGGTGGCAAGGAGTTCGAGACGGACGGCAAGACGGTCGCCATCGATTCGCCCGGCACGCTGAAGGCGGTCGAGTGGTACGCGGAAATTTACAAATACTTCATCCCCGGCACGACGGCATGGCTCGATCCCGACAACAACCAGGCCTTCCTGGCTGGCAAGGTCTCGGCGACGGTGAACGTCAACACGATCTATCTCGCGTCGCGCAAAGCCGCGGCGACGGATCCGGCGCGCAAGTTGATGATCGAGAACATGGACCATGGGAATTGGCCGCGCGGGCCTGCGGGTCGCTTCGCCAACTACAACATCAATGTCTGGCTGCCCTTCGCCTCCAGCCCGAACAAGGCAGGACAACTGCATTTCCTGCGCGAGTGGTACAGCCGCAAATTCCTGCTGAACTGGACGAAGACGGGTCAGTCCTACTTCATTCCGACTTTCGCCGGCTTCGACAAGGAGGACGTGTGGCCCGATGATCCGAAGCTCAAAATCTTCCGCGAGCTGAACAAGCTGAACCGGCTGGCCGGCTATGCCGGGCCGCCGACGCCGATCGCTGCAGAGGCGGTAAACAAATACATCCTGGTCGACATGTTCGCCAAGGCCTGCACCGGCGAGCTGACGCCGAAGCAGTCGGTCCAATGGGCCGCCAAGGAATACCAGCAGATCGCCAAGAAACGCCGGGCGTAGCGCGAGGACGTATCCGCGTGAGCGCATCGTTGCACAGGGCGACGTCAGTACTGCTCGTCCGGGCAGTCTGGCGTCGCCGTCTGACCAAGTGGGCCGATGATGAGCGGGTGCTCGGCTACCTGCTCGTCGGCCCGGTCGTCCTGTTGCTGCTCGGCCTCGTCGCCTATCCCTTCGTGGTGGCGGTCGGTTATGCGCTGTCCGACCGCACCCTGGCCGAGCCGGGTGAGTTCATCGGCCTGGAAAATTTCTACAACCTGTTCGACAACCAGATCTATCGCCAGACCCTTCGCAACACGTTCATCTTCACCGCCGGGTCAGTGACGATGCGTCTGGTCTTCGGCGTCGGGCTGGCGCTGATCCTGAACGAGGCCTTCAAGTTCCAGCGCCTCGTGCGCTCGGCCGTGCTGCTGCCCTGGATCGTGCCGACCGTGCTCGGCACGATGGCGTGGCTGTGGATGTTCAATCCCAATTTCAGCGTCATCAATTGGGTGCTCGTGCATTCCGGCCTGATGGCGCAGGGACCGAACTGGCTCACGGATCCGAATCTGGCGTTGTTCTCGGTGACGCTGGTGAATGCCTGGCGCGGCACGCCGTTCATGGCGATCACCGTATTGGCGGGATTGCAGTCCATTCCCAGGGAGCTCTATGACGCGTCGGCGATCGATGGCGCCAACAAGTTCCAGCGCTTTCGCCACATCACACTGCCGCTCGTCATGCCCGTGCTGCTGACTGCGCTGGTGCTGTCGATCATCTGGACCTTCTCGGATTTCGGCATCGTCTATGGGCTGACCAAAGGCGGCCCGATGAACGCGACCCATGTGCTGGCCACGCTCAGCTACCAGACCGGTCTCGCATCGGGGAACATCGGCGAGGGTGCCGCGATCTCGCTGACCATGTTGCCGATTCTCTTCGTCCTGATCCTCTGGCAATTGCGCCGCATCCGCAGGATGAACGTCGTATGACGAGGCCGGCATGAGCGCGCCGATGCCTTCCGCCGTAGCGTATGGGCGCCACCCCAAGGCGGAACGCTGGCTGTTCTTGTACGTGCCGCTCGGCTTCGCGCTCGTCTTCCTGGTCGGGCCGTTCTACTGGATGCTGATCACGGCGCTTAAATCGGATTCCGAGCTCTACGACGGCACGAAGTCGCCGCTTTACGTGGCGCGGCCCACCCTCGATCATTTCGTCTATCTCCTGACCAAGACGGATTTCATCACCTGGGTTGGCAACACGATGATGGTGGCCACCCTGTCCACCGCGATCGCCTTGCTGATGGGCGTGCCGGCGGGCTACGCGCTGGCGCGGCTGCGGTTCCGGGGCTCGGAGCTGATCGGAACCGCGATCTTCGTCACCTATCTGGTGCCCACGACCCTGCTGTTCATCCCGATGGTCGAGGTGATGGCGAGCCTGCATCTCGACGACAACATCTGGGCGCTGGTGGTGGTCTATCCGACATTCCTGGTGCCGTTCGTGACGTGGCTGATGAGCGGCTATTTCCGCACCACGCCGCCGGAGCTCGAGGATTGCGCGCGCATCGACGGGCTGACGCGGCTCGGCGCTTTTATCCGGATCGCGATTCCTCTGGCGAAACCGGGTATCCTGTCGGCCGCCATCTTCTCGTTCACGCTATCGTGGAACGAATTCATCTACGCCCTGACCTTGGTGACTGCGAGCAGCGAGCGAACCATACCGGTCGGCGTGCTGGTCCAACTAACGCGCTCGGATTTCTATTTCTGGGGCCCGCTGATGGCGGGTGCCTTGCTCGGCTCGGTTCCCGTCGCGCTGGTCTATTCGTTCTTCGTCAATCATTACACCTCGGGCTTGACGGCAGGGTCGGTCAAGGGCTAGGCCGTTTTTCGTTTCTTGTCAACAGGCAGTATTGGGGCAACATGGCAGACGTAAACATTCGGGCAGTGCACAAGCATTTCGGGTCGACGCATGTGCTCCGAGGTGTTGCCATCGACATCGCCGACGGCGAGTTCTGCGTGCTGATCGGACCGTCGGGCTGCGGCAAGTCGACGCTGTTGCGCATGATCGCGGGCTTGGAGGAGACCCGCGAAGGCGAAGTGTTGATCGGGGGCCAGGTCGTCAACCAGTTGCCGCCAAGGGATCGCGATATCGCAATGGTGTTCCAGAACTACGCGCTGTACCCGCACAAGACGGTGCGCGAAAACATGGCGTTCGCGTTGATGCTCGCCAAAAAACCGAAGGCCGAAATCGCGGTGCGGGTGAAGAATGCGGCCGACATTCTTGGGCTAGAACCCTACCTTGAGCGTTACCCGCGGGAGCTTTCTGGTGGCCAGCGCCAGCGCGTGGCGATGGGCCGCGCAATCGTCCGCGATCCGCAGGTTTTCCTGTTCGACGAGCCGCTTTCGAACCTGGACGCCAAGCTGCGGGTGCAGATGCGCACCGAAATCAAGGCACTCCACCAGCGGCTCAGGACGACTTCCATCTACGTCACGCACGATCAGATCGAAGCGATGACGATGGCGGACAAGATCGTGGTGATGAAAGACGGGGTGATCGAGCAGATCGGCGCTCCGCTCGATCTGTACGACCGTCCCGTGAATACGTTTGTTGCCGGGTTCATTGGCTCGCCGACCATGAACATGATTCCCGGGACGGTCCGGGTGAACGGCGGCGCGCCGCAAGTGATGTTCTCCGACAACGTGGCGCTGCCGCTGCCGTTCGGCGTGCGTGCCACCGATGGGCAGCCAGTGTTGTACGGCATCCGCCCCGAACATTGCGCGCACGGCGACGCCGGCGGCTTGCCAGTCAATGTCGTACTGGTCGAGCCGACCGGCGCCGACACGCAACTCTATTGCCGGTTTGAGGGCCGCGAGATAACAGCGATGGTTCGCGACCGCATCGGATGCCGCCCGGACGATCGCATCGTGCTCGTGCCGGATGCAGCACGCGCACATGTGTTTGACGCCGCGACGGGGCTGCGGCTCGTGGCTTGACTTCCCGCGCACGAATCACACCTTGCCCGGGGATATGGTTTTCAAACGCCCTGTTCCGCCCTGTTCGGCCGTTTCCTGGCGCATTGTTGCCGGCTTGAGTGATCCAGAGCGACCATTGCGGGTCACCGAACTCCCGCGGAGCAGCCTCTGCACACTGGCCTGACACTGACTCGCTCATGGGTGCCCGGGTAGCGCGCGGGCTGTCAGCGTTTGATGCGTCCACGCCACCGGCTCCTGCCCCCATTTGCAGCTCTTACCCCGTTGGACAAGGCGCACCTGTGAAGCGCCCGAGGATATGCTGTACGCTTGCCTGCACCCATGCAACCCCATCTTGCGAGTCGAACCCCATGAACCAGACGGACCTGCTGCATCTGCGTACCTCGATCGAACTTGCCTGGAAGGCACGCGAGCGCGGCAACCATCCGTTCGGTGCGGTGCTGGCGAACGCGGACGGTCTGCGCTTGTTGATCGCGGAAAACACCGTCACCACCGAGCGGGATGTCACCGGTCATGCGGAGCTCAACCTGGTTCGGCTGGCGACCCATGACCTGTCTGCGGAGCAGCTCGCGCAGTGCACACTGTATGCGAGCACCGAGCCATGCGCGATGTGCGCAGGCGCTGCATTCTGGGCCGGCATTGGACGGGTCGTTTATGCCTTGGCAGAGACTGATCTATACGCGCTCATCGGCCACTCCGCGGGGCAATTGGTCATACCCTGCCGCGAGGTTTTCGCCCGCGCCGGACGCGCGACGCAGGTCGAGGGGCCGTGCGCGGAGCTGGGGCATGAGGCACATGCGGTGCACGCCGGTTTCTGGAAGCGTCGTGCCTGACGCGCGGCAGGTGCGGACCCTCGATCCGTGAACGTATCGCTGCGCCACCTGCGGGCCTTTGCCGCCATCGCCCGGGTAGGAAGCTTCTCGGCCGCGGCCAAGCAATTGCATGTCTCGCAGTCGGCTTTGAGTGTTCTCATCAAGGACCTTGAAGACGACCTGGGTGTGCGCCTGCTTGATCGGACGACGCGCAACGTGCGGGTTTCCGAAGTGGGCCTGGCTTTTCTGCCACAGGTTCAGCGGATCCTGGAAGACCTGGAGCATGCGATCCACAGCATCGCCGACCTGCGCGATCTGAAGCGCGGCGTGGCGCGAATCGCTGCGCCGCAGCTGATGTCGGTGACGCTGGTCCCGTCCGTGCTGGCGGCGCACCGCGCCCGTTTTCCCGGCGTGGAGACGCGTATCGTCGAGTGCCTGATGGAGGAGGTGGAAGCCAAGGTGGCCAGTGGCGAGGCCGACCTGGGCGTGGGCCCTGAACGCGCGGTGGGCCCGGACGTCGAGACGGTACTGCTGATGAAACTGCCGGTCATGCTGGTATGCCCGAAGCGTCATCCACTGGCGACGGCCCGTCGTGTCACCTGGAGCGACGTGGTGGAGCAACCGTTCATCTCGCAGCACGGCGCTTACCGCGCCCTGATCGATCTCGACCTGCACAACTGGTCGAAGGAGCTCAAGCTCAAGCCCACCCACGAGGTGACCTACCTGACCACCGCGCTGGCCCTGGTGAGCAGCGGTTTGGGGGTAACTGCGTCCCCGCGTCACGTGGGCAAGCTGGCGGCTTCGTTCGGCCTGGCGATGCGGCCCATCGTGAATCCCAAGATGGTGCGCCGCTTCTGCGTGTTCCTGCCACGCGGCCGGGACCTGAGTCCGGCTGCGACCAGCCTGCTGACCTGCCTGAAGGACGTGGCGCGCGAGCACTGAGCCGGCGAGGGCTCAGGCCATGCGCCGATTAACGGCGTTTTCGGCCATCTTCGCAAGATTGAACAGCACCAGCGAACTGGCTGCGGCAACCACGCTGGCGGCCAGGGCGCGTTCGGCCTCCAGGTCGCCGCGCGCCAGCAGGAAGAGCCTTCCCAGTCCGTCGATGCCGGTGAGGAACTCGGCAACCATGGCGGCCAGCACGGCAAACGATGCCGATATTCGGACCGAGGCGAACAGTTGCGGCATCGCGGCCGGCAGCGCGATCAACACCAGCTTGCGCCAGCGCGTGGCACCGAATACCAGGCAAAGATCCGAGGCCGCGGCCGGCAGGCCGGCCAGGCCGGAGGAAACCAGCACGAAGCTCGGGAAGAACGAGAACACCGTGACGACGAAGATTTCCATCGAGGTGTTGTAGCCCATCAGGCGCGAGAGTATCGGGATGAAGACGATGAAGGGCACGGACCGCACCAGCAGGGCGAGTGGCGCCACGATGCCGGAGAGAAAGCGCGAACTCCAGGCGACTACGGCAACGACCGTACCGAGAAACGCACCGGCGAGCAAGCCGGCGACCGCTGCCCGCAGGGTCAGCAGGAGCTTGGCGCCGAGCGTGGGCCAGTCATTGGCCAGCGCACGCGCGACGGTCCATGGGTCCGGCAGCACGATGACATTGAAACCTTTTAGCCTGACGTACAGGTCCCAGGCGAACAACAGCAAAACCAGCCACCACCAACTGCGAAGCAGGGACGCCAGCACGCGACCCAGCGTCACCATGTGTACCTCCGGTGCGCCCATCGGTGCAGCATGGACAGTGCCGTGTAGGCGATCAGCGAACACGCCACACACAGCAACGCCGCCGCCCACAACTGGGGAATCCGCACGTTCTGCAGCGAACTGATGATGAGGACGCCCAGGCCGCGCGGGGCACCGAACCACTCACCCAGAGCGGCGCCAATCACTGCGCCTGGCGCGCCCATGCGCAGGCCATCGATGAATCCGGGCACGGCGGCAGGGAAATGGATACGCACGAATGCCCGCGTGGGCGACGCGCCCAGCACGGCTGCAAGGTCGTGAGGTGCGCGCGGCGCGAACTTGAGCGCCGAGTCGAGCGCGACCATGATGGGGAAATACGCGGCCAGCGCGCTCAGGACCACCGGCGTCGTCTCGGGACCGGCGACCAGGATCAGCACCGGCCCGAATGCAATGGTGGGAATCGCGTGGATCGTGGTGGCAAAGGAGTCAATCCCCTGGTGCAGCGGTTTGAGCAAGTGGCCTATGGTCACGAGCAACAGGCTGGCGCAGGCACCGATGCATAGTCCGAGGCTGGCCGACGTCGCGGTGCGCAGCAAGGCCCGTCCGAGGATTTCGCGCCTGACCGGTGTGTCGTAAGCGTCCAGCATCGCCGACAAGGCCGGAAACGAGTCGCCCCAGAGCCGGCTGCGCCCTATCCACTCCCACGCCGCGAGTACCAGGACCAGCCCAAGTATCCGGAACACCGGGCCCCAGTCGAATTCGCCCCGGCTCACGCGCCCGACTCCACGCTGCGGCCCGACGCAGCCGAGGCGTCATCGAGGCTCGCCGAGACCGCCTGCACCAGTTGCAGAAAGGCCATTGTGTCGGTCACCGCGCGGTCACGCGGTCGTGGCAGGTCGACGGGAAATTCGGCATGGATGCGCCCTGGCCGTGCCGCCATGATGACGACGCGGTCCGCCAGTTGAACGGCTTCCTCCACTGAGTGCGTGATGAGCAAGGTGGTGGTGCCCAGCGTGGCCCAAAGGCTCTGCATCTCCCGGTTCAACGCGCGTCGGGTCACCAGGTCGAGCGCGCCGAACGGTTCATCCAGCAGCAGCAGTACCGGGTCGAGCACGATGGCGCGGGCAATCGAGACCCGTTGGCGCATGCCGCCGGAGAGTTGCCGTGGCACGCTGTCGAGGAAATCCGACAAACCCACCATCGCGGCGAGTGATGCGATTCGGGCCTTGTCCACCGGCATGCCGGACAGGCGGTAGGGCAGCGCGATGTTCTCGCCGACGCTGAGCCAGGGCAGCAGCGCATGGTCCTGAAACGCCACACCCAGTCGGTGCTGGCGCGTCAAGGCGTCTGGCGTTTCGCCTCCGATGCGTACCGCGCCGGTGTCGGGCGTTTCCAGGCCCGCGATGATGCGCAGCAGTGTCGACTTGCCACACCCGCTGGGACCCACGACCGCGACCAGCTCGCCTTTCTGGATGCCGAAACGCAGGTCGTCCAGCGCGAGCAGGTTTTGCCTGCGGTTCAGCGCAAAGGTCTTGCTGATACCGGAAACCTCGACGTAGACGGGACCCCTGGCCGGCGTTGTTGCAGTGACGCCCGGCGTGACGCTCATCGTTTGTACGCGTCGCGCAACAGCGACATATCCACGTACTTTTCAACCTCCGGGAGCTTGTCCATTCCACCTGCGCGCAAGGCATCGTAGATCGGTCCGTTGATCCGGTTGTTGTTCACCCAGAACAAGCCATTGGCCTTGGTGTCGTCACTGTGCAGATACGGCACCTGCAGGATATTGGCCCGGGTTTCGCGCTTGAGGTCGAGGTTGAACTCGGCGCCGTACTTGTCTACGGCCAGTTTGGCGCCATAGGCGGGATTGGCCTCGTTCTCGGTCCAGCCACGGATTTCGGCGCGCAGGTAACGCACCAGCGCGTCGCGGTTGTCGGCGACCCACTTGCGTGTGCCGAACAGCACGTTGCTGTAGGAAGGGAAACCCAGCTCGTCGAACGAGCGGAAGAAGAAATCCTTGTTCTTGACCATGCCCTTGTCTTCCAGCGCGAGCGGCTGGTTGGTCTCGAACACCAGCATGGCGTCGCCCTGCCCGTCGAGCAAGGGGGCCGGATCGAAGCCGCCTGGCACGTAGGTGAAGGAGTTGGGCGCGGCCGGCAGCTTGTTCATTCTCAGGACCGTCTCGATGGTGCGCACATCGACCGGCGAGGGCAGGATCAGCCGTTTGCCCAGGATGTCCTTGGGCTCGCGGATCGGTGCCTTCGCCAACGACATCAGTCCACCCGGACCGCGCTGGAAACGGCTCGCGATCACGACCAGGTCATTGCCCTTGTTGATGGCGTCGAGCAGGCCGCGGAATCCCGAAATCTGGCCCAGGCCGACTTCGCCGCTCGACACGCGTTCCGCCGGATTGGGCGTGTTGGGGCCGCCCGGACGCCACTCCACTTTCAGGCCTGCATCGGTGAAATACCCTTTCTCCATGGCCACCCACATGCCGGAGAACTGGTGGTTGGGAATCCAGGACAGGGACGTGACGATGGTCGCAGGCCGCGCCTGCGCATGCAACGGGCCGGAAAAATGCAGGGGCAGGGCGGTTGCCAGGGCGGTTGCGCCGAGGCGCTGCAGCGTGCCACGGCGTGTCAGGGCAGGGCTGCGTGAGGGTGTGGGTGTTTCGGGGTGGTTCATGGGGTCTCCTGGTGTGGGTGGTTAGATGAAGCTGTCCGTGACAAACTGGATGTGCCTGGCGGCGCGCTCAAGCGCCGGCGGCCAGGCTGGCCTGCAATGTGGTGGCGGGAAAGATGCCCTGGCGGCACACGATCGCCGACACCAGCGATGGCGGTGTGATGTCAAAGCTCGGGTACCAGCCCCGGGCCAGCGGCGTGGCGGTGCGCTGGCCCATGCAAAACAGGCTTTCCTGGGGGTCGCGTTCCTCGATCGGCACGTCCTGCGGTGTTGGCGCTTTGGGATCGGGCTGGCTCACGGTGACGTAGTACGGCAGCTTGTAGGCGTTCGCGGCGATGGCCAGCTGCAGCGTGCCGATCTTGTTCACCACATGGCCAGACATCGTCACGCGGTCGGCCGCGGTGATGAACACGTTCACGCGTCCCCGGTCCATGGCCCAGGCGGCCATGCCATCGGTGATCACGGTGACCGGCAGTCCCATTTCGGCCACACTGTGGGCCGTCAATCGGGCGCCTTGCAGGTACGGACGGGTTTCGGTGCAGGTGACTTCGAGGCGCTTGCCACTGCGCCCCGCTGCCGCCAGGGTCTCGATGAATGCCGCGTCGGCCCAGCAATGGGTCAACACGTGGTCACCATCGTGGAGCAAGGTGGCAGCCTGGGCACCGATGTGGCGAGAGATCGCGCGCCGCTCGTCCCACAGGCGCCGCACCTGGGCCTCTACCGTGATGGAAAAGTCCGGGCCGCTCTCGGTCAGCATGGCGGACTCGTGCAGGATACGACCCACCGCCGTGGCAATGTTGTTGTTCGTGGCGCGCGTCGCGATCAGCCGGGCGCCCGCCAGGGCCATCTTCCTGCGGCGTTCTGCAGCATCCGGTTCGTGGTTCAAGGCGCGTGCCGCCAGCACCAGGCCCGCGCTCGAGGCGAAGAACGGCCCGTTGCTCTGCGTCACCATGTCCTCGATGGCCCGGGCGACCTCCTCGCAGGTGTCGCATTCGACAAAACGCTTCTGGAACGGGAACACACGCCGGTCGAGTATGCGCACCCGGTCGGGATCCAGGATCACGCTCTCGGTCAACAGGGTTGGCAAGGAAGGTTCCGGGTTGGTCATTGGTAAGAGATGCTCGATAAAGGGTATCACGCCGGCCTGGTGGTCATCACGCGACGCGCACAGCCCATGGGCGAATGCTGCGCCTGCGGCATTCATAGGACAAGTTGATTCTCTTCATTGGTTCATGTGAATCGAGAATAAATAACAAGGCCTTTTTTTTATCAGAACCGGGGGTATGCTTTGAGAGATGCGGTCCCGGGTCATCCCGGCCGACCCACCGATACTTTCAGGAGCGGAGCCTAGCATGCATGCAATCATTGGCGGAACCCAGACCATGGCCCTTCCCGTGCTGGAGGGAATTCGTTCTGAAGTGGTGGAGACGCCGTATGGCAGTCCGTCCGGGGCCATCACCATCGGGGTGATCGGCGGGCGGGAGTTTGCCTTTCTGCCCCGGCATGGCAATCCGCACATGTTGCCCCCGCACAAGATCAATTACCGTGCCAACCTGTGGGCGCTGCGCAAGCTGGGGGTCACCAGCGTGGTTGCGATCTGCACGTCCGGCGGCCTGGCCGACCGGTTCGGTCCGGGCACCATCGTTTGTCCGGATCAGATCATTGACTACACCTGGGGCCGCGAACACACGTTGTCGGATGGCCTGTCGGACGAGCCGGTGGTGCATGTCGATTTCACGATTCCGTTCACCGCCTCGCTGCGGCAAAGCCTTCTCGGTGCCGCATCGCTGGCGAAGGTTTCGGTGTACGACGGCGGTTGTTATGCATGTTTCAACGGCCCGCGGCTGGAAACGGCTGCCGAGATTCGCGCGCTGGCGCGCGACGGTTGCGATCTGGTGGGCCAGACCATGATGCCGGAAGCCGCCCTGGCGCGGGAGTTTGGGCTGGACTACGCGGCCTTGTGTCCGATCGTCAATCACGCCGCGGGCCTTGGCGATAGCCGCAGCGGCATCTCGCGCGCTGAATTGCGCGCGACGCGCGAAGCGGCGATGGAGCGGGTAATGCAGCTGCTGGTGCAGTTCGCACGGGCCGAGAGCGCCGCGCCATGAGCGCCGCCGGGCCGCTCCCAAGGGGCTCACACCGCAGTGCGCAGCACGGAGGTACACCATGAGCACCGATGTCCAGGCGCTGCGCGAGGCGGTGGTCCAGACCTGCCGCGACATGAGCCGGCTCGGTGTGGCCAAAGGCACCTCGGGCAACGTGGGGGTACGCCACGGCGAAGGTTTCCTGATCTCGCCGACTGGCATTGGGTACGAGCAGATGCGTCCGGAGCAGGTCGTGCAGGTGTTCTGGGATGGGTCCTTCGAAGGACAAACGCTGCCATCCAGCGAGTGGCGTTTCCACCGGGATATCCTGTTCCACCGACGCGAGTTCAACGCTGTCGTGCACACACACTCGGTGCACGCCACTGCGCTGTCCATCCACGCGCGCGGCATACCGGCGATCCACTACCGCATCGCGGCTGCCGGCGGGTCGGACATCCGCTGTGCCGAGTACGCGACCTTCGGTGAGCAGGCCTTGTCCGATAACGCGCTCAAGGCCATGCAGGGCCGCAAGGCCTGCCTGCTGGCACACCACGGTGTGATCGCGGCGGAGAGTTCCCTGCCGCGCGCCCTGGCGCTGGCCGTCACGGTGGAGGAATTGGCGCAACAGTACCTGCTCAGCCTGGCGCTGGGCACGCCACCGGTGCTCGATGACGAGGAGATTGCCCGCGTGATCGCGAAGTTTCGCAGCTACGGCCAGCAGCGCCCCGGCTGACGCGCGCATCGATCAGCTATGGGGTAACACTGACCGTGAAACGGATACAGTGTGAGCACTATTGTTGGCATAATTGCCAACATGCAAGCGCAATTGATCACGAAGTTCAAGAACATCGCGCCTGATGGCGGAGCCGTTGAGCTGGTGGTCTGGAGGGGTCCCACCCCGGTTCCGCCTACCGAGCATGGCTACAAATACCGAGCGGTCTACGCCCTGAATGGTGAGCGAATCGTTGGCTTTGGCAATGAGCGTGGCAAGGGTGGCCACTGCCATCTGGACGGAGTCGAATTGCCGTATCACTTTGTCAGCGTAGAACAACTTGTTGAAGACTTCATTGCAGCTGTTACCACAAGGAGATCATCATGAACAAGCGTCGCCTCACGATCACGATGCAACCCGACTGGCAAGGTGCGCTGCGAGTTGCTGGTAAATCGGCCAAGGCCAACACGTACCAGGGCGCATGATCACCATTCAACAATGGCAATTGCCCCCGTTTTAATCACATCGGCTGATGTAGTGGGGCGTTTTGTCTGGCCGACCCGATGCGAAGTCGCCCTTGCTGCGCCTGCAACGTGCGCGTCGGCGCAAAGCGGCAGAGGTCCTCGATCGTTGCATGGGTCAGCGCCGAGAGTGGATTGAAGCTGACGTTGCCCCAGAGCTTGACCCAGACCACGCCACGGATGGGATAGATGCTTTTCAAACGCCCTTTTCCTGCCCCACGGAACCCCGAATACGGCAGAGCAAGGGCGGCACACAGCGCCCGACGCGCTTGAATCTGTTTTTGGACGCAGCCGACCCCAGGTGCCCTGGTCGCCAGGCAATCTTGCGCTTGCGCACCACCTGGCTGGCGGCGTTGCACTGCACGCGATCGTTGGCCAGCGCCGGCCGGATGATGGTGCTACACAGTTGCTCCAGTGCCTGCTGGTCATCGGCCGCGCAGCGCACGGCTGCGTGCTACTCTGTTTCCATTGATGTCAGTGCACAGCGTCTGCTTGAACGCCGTCTGCCTGGGCATGGCGCCCTGCACCGTCAGCACCTTCTGACCGGCGCGCGGACCGAGCGCGATGCCGTAGGTACACGCTGCGGCCTGCTGCGGCCTGAGCGTGCGGGCCTCGTCCGAATCGCCGTCGTTGTCGGCTTCGTCAGCCTTGAGTGCGGACTGTTGATGCGTGATGCGCGTCGCAATTCATAAGCGGCGCGCCGCCGAATCGGTGCGTGCGTGATGGGCCCCGTTATTGGCAGACGATGCCTCCAGGCGCTCGGCAAGCCAAACCTTGATGACCGATTGGCGAGTGACACCCAGCCTATTTGCTTCGCGATCCAGTGAGTCGACCATCCAGGCTGGAAAGTCGACGTTTACGCGTCTTGGCGTCAGCAACACACGTTTTGCCTTGGACAAGTCCAAAGACCCGGTGATGTCGACGCCGGCGTCAAACTGCTCTTCGAACGTCTTGGCTTTCATACAACTCCACCTCCTCAAAGCGTGACCGACGAACCGAAATCAGTCTGATATTCGGACCCCGATAGGTTATGACGGCCGACCAGTGCTTGCCGTCGACAAGCCCGATCACCAGATAGCGCGCCGCATCATCTGTTCTTGCCGGGATCTCAAGCAACCCGGCGTCTGTCCAGAGCATCTGGGCATCGTTGAAGTCGATCCCATGTTTTGCCAAGTTGGACTGGCTCTTTGCTTGATCGAATTCAAAAACACCCATTGAGGAGAAATTGCGGCAGGCACGGACGCAGCGCGGTGGTGACGGCCAGCTCCGAGGGTGGAATTTCGGGTCTGATGGTGCGCAGCCAGGAACCAAATGAAGCCCACACGAGCGCAGGGAATATGCTCGAGAGGTACTGGGCCAAGCCCTGCGCGATATGGCACGCTTGAATGAAGACGTGATAGGCATGGACCTTGCACTTGACGTTGTGACGGTACTGCGCAGATTCGCAAGGCATGTATTTATCGAACCACCGCCACGAAGCGCACGAGGCGCCCTGTTCTACCTCTGACCCGTCCGCCCTGCGCTGGCGCTAAACAGCAGCGCCTGAGCAAAGCAGCATAATTCCGCGGTCGTCGCAAGTTGTTAGCAATTGGGCACCGGGTGCCAATGACCACCCTGCCGGGGGCGATGTATGGATCCTGACTACAACAACTTGAAGGAGACGCTATGGAACTAGGCATGATCGGTTTGGGCCGCATGGGCGGCAACATTGTCAGGCGGCTGATGCGCCATGGACACCCTTGTGTGGTGTACGACACCAACGCAGCTGCGGTGGTGCAGCTCGGGGGCGAGGGGGCAAGCACGGCGAAGGATATGGCCGACCTGGTTCGCAAGCTCAGCCGGCCGCGCGCGGTATGGGTGATGCTGCCGTCGGGCCCTGTCACCGAGGCCGCGGTAGTTGCGCTGGGTGAACTGCTTGAGCCCGGCGACTGCATCATCGACGGCGGCAACTCGAACTTCAAGGACGACGTGCGGCGCGCCCAGACGCTGGAGCCCAAATCTATCCACTATATTGACGTAGGAACCAGCGGCGGCGTCTGGGGACTCGAGCGGGGTTATTGCCTGATGATTGGAGGCGACAAGGCGTCGGTGGAGCGGCTCGATCCGATTTTCAAGACGCTCGCTCCTGGCATCGGATCCATCGAAAAAACGCCTGCGCGCGGGGTTCGCAAGTCGACCGCCGAAGACGGCTACCTCTACACCGGTCCCGCCGGGTCGGGCCATTTCGTAAAGATGGTCCACAACGGAATCGAGTACGGCCTGATGCAGGCCTACGCTGAGGGGCTCGATATTCTCAAGGGCGTGGCCCAAGAAAGCGTTCCGGCCGAGCGGCGCTATAACCTGGACTTGGCCGAAATCACCGAACTGTGGCGTCGCGGCAGCGTGGTGTCTTCCTGGCTGCTGGACCTGAGCGCTAACGCGCTGGCCGAAGACCCGCAACTGAGCGGATTTTCCGGCCATGTGGACGATTCAGGCGAGGGCCGCTGGACGATCCAGGCGGCCATCGAGGAGGCGGTTCCGGCCGACGTGCTGACGGCCGCCCTCTACACCCGGTTTCGCTCGCGCCAGGACCATACTTTTGCGGAAAAGCTGCTGTCGGCGATGCGCAAACAGTTCGGTGGCCACCAAGAACCCGCGAAAGGCTGAACATGGCTACCGCCCACGAGATTGAGCACGAGGCTATACCGCACGGCCAGCAGGCACCATCGTGCACCATGGTGATCTTTGGCGCCGCCGGCGACCTGACCAAGCGCCTGCTGATACCGGCGCTCTACAACCTGGCGCGCACCGAGTTGCTGCCGGCGGACTTCGCGCTGATAGGCGTTGACCGGCTGGAAATGTCCGACACCGCCTTCCGCCAGCACCTCGACAACGCGGTGCGTGCTTTTGCCTCGGACAAGCATTACTCGCAGGCGCTTGACGAGAGCCACTGGGCTGAACTGCTCAAGCGCATCAGCTATTTGCAGGGCGATTTTGGCGACGCGTTGGCGTATGGGCGGCTGCGCGAGAAACTCGCCGAGGTCCGCAAGGAGCAGGTCAGCAGCGACAATGTTGTTTTCTATCTGGCAGTCGGTGCGCGCTTCTTTGGCGGCATCGTCGACCATCTGGGCCAGGCCGGGCTCGTCACCGAGACCCAGGCCGGCTGGCGCAGGGTGGTGGTCGAAAAGCCCTTCGGCCATAGTGTCGATTCGGCGCGCGCCTTAAACGCGCAATTGCGCCGCAGCCTGGACGAGCGCCAGATCTACCGGATGGACCATTTCCTGGGCAAGGAGACGGTGCAGAACATCATGCTGATGCGTTTTGCCAATGCCATCTTCGAGCCGCTTTGGAACCGCGACCATATCGACCATATCCAGATCACCGTGGCTGAAACCGTGGGCGTGGAAAGCCGCGCCGGGTTTTACGAGGGCACCGGCGCCATGCGTGACATGGTCCCGAACCATGTGTTCCAACTGCTGGCCCTGACTGCGATGGAGCCGCCGACGTCCTTCGCCGCCGACGCTGTTCGCAGCGAAAAAACCAAGGTACTCAACGCGGTGCACCGGGTCAACGCGGCGAGCGACAGTGTTCGCGGCCAGTACACGGTCGGGCAGCGTGACGGAAAATTGCTGCGCGGCTACCGCGAGGAAGACGGCGTTGCGGCGACGAGCACGACCGAGACCTATGTCGCCATGAAACTCGGCGTCGACAACTGGCGCTGGTCAGGGGTTCCGTTCTACCTGCGAACCGGCAAGGCGATGGCCAAGCGCAGTAGCGAGATCGTGATCCAGTTCAAACGTCCGCCGCTGTCGCTGTTTCGCGATACCGCCACCGAGGCGCTGACGCCCAACGCGCTGGTGCTCAAACTGCAGCCCGACGAGGGCGCCGCGCTGATGTTCGGTGCGAAAATTCCCGGGCCGACCATTTCGATCGGCCAGGTCCACATGGATTTCCATTACAAGGACTATTTTCAGAACGCACCGAGCACCGGCTACGAGACGCTGATTTACGACTGCATGATAGGAGACGCTACGCTGTTCCAGCGCGCTGACAATGTGATCGCGGGATGGCAGATCGTCCAGCCGATACTCGATTACTGGGCCAATGACCCCGCCGCACCACTGACGCAATACGCGGCCGGATCCGAAGGTTCGCCCGAGGCCAGCGTCCTGTTGCAGTCGGAGGGGCGCAGTTGGAAGTCATTGCTGTGAGGCGCTCTGGCAGAGCATTGCTGGACGAAGAGCAGAGTTCGACCTACATGGCCGACAACGACGGCGATTCGGACGAGGCCCGCACGCTCAGGCCGCAGCAGGCCGCAGCGTGTACCTACGGCATCGCGCTCGGTCCGCGCGCCGGTCAGAAGGTGCTGACGGTGCAGGGCGCCATGCCCAGGCAGACGGAGTTCAAGCCAAGCTGCGCGCGCTGGTTGAGCCGCAGGAGCCCGAGACGCCCGCCCAATCTGTGGTGCCTGCCGAGTGCGAGGCGAACTGCGCGCACTGCCCCGGGCCGCCGGGGTCGGCTGCGTCCGATGGGTTGCGGGGCCGATGCAAGCGGCCCGAAGGCAAGGGATAACCCATAGACGGCGCCGGCGCCATGGGGAGGCGCATTTTTGCTGGGCCATCAACACCCGGGAGGCGAGTGACTGGGCACTCAAGCGACTCGGTGGCGCAGCGGTTGCCCGTCGATCAGGCTGCGGCAATTTTCAACGGCAAGATGCAACGCGCGATGAAACATGTCCTGCGTCAGCCAGGCCATGTGGGGCGTGGCGACGACATCGTCACGCTTCAGAAGCGGGTGGTCGGCGCAGACGGGCTCGTTTGTGAAGACATCCAGGCAGGCCACCGACACCCGTCCGAGGTCCAGCGCCTCGACCAGTGCATCTTCGTCCACCAACTCGCCGCGCGCCGTATTGATGAACACCGCCCCCCGTTTCATTTGAACAAACCGTTGCCTGCCGAACATGCCCCGGGTTTGCGCTGTGAGCGGCACATGCAGACTCACCATGTCGCTCTGGGCCAGCAGGTCTTCCAGCGACAGGCGCGGATAGTCGAACTGGTCGGCCTGGGACCGGCCGCAATACACCACGCGCATGCCCATCGCGGCCAGCCAGGGCGCTAGCATCCTGGGCACGTTGCCGGAGCCGACCAACCCCACCGTCTTGCCGTGCAACTCGAACAGCTTCTCTTGCAGCGGCTGCTCGATCGGCCATTGGCCCTGGCGCAGACCGGCACTGATACGCGTGAGCCGCCGCGCGGCTGCAAGCATCAGGCCCAGCGTCATCTCGGCCACGGCCCGGCTATTGACTCCCGGCATGTTGCACACCGCAATACCCCGCGCCCTGGCGGCGTCCAGATCGATGGTGTTGACGCCCACGCCGATTTTCTGGATCAAACGCAGCCGCGCACTGTGCTGCAGCATCGCGGCCGTGACGGGTTTGAGCACATGCCAGAGCACATCCGCGTCGGGCCAGTGCTGGTCAAACAGCGGCTGGTCGGTTTCGGGACAGCATACGATGTTCCATTGTGGCGGCGCATGTTGCTTCAGCCACTCCTGCAAGGAGGGGTTGACGTCGAAGTGGAACAGGACCTTCATGGCGCCATTGTTCGTCTCTAGCGCTGCAGCCATGGGAAGATTCGCGGCGGCGGATAGGTGTTTGCCTGTGCCAATGACTGCTCGATGCGCAGCCCCTCGTTCCACTTGGCCATGCGCTCGGAGCGGGCGAAGCTGCCGACCTTGAGTTGCGCAACGCCCCAGCCCACGGCCAGATGCACGATGCTGACATCTTCCGTTTCCCCCGACCGCGCCGAGACGATACATCCCAGCTGGTGGCGGGTTGCAACTTCAATGGCCTGGCGGGTCTCGGTCACGGTGCCGATCTGGTTGGGTTTGATCAGCACGGCATTGCATGCACCGAGCGCAGCCCGTTCGTCGATCCGGCGCGCGTTGGTGACAAAAAAATCGTCCCCGATGATCTGCAGCCGATGGCCCAGCCTTGCGGTCATTGCGCGCATGCCCTCGATGTCGTCCTCCGCAAAGCCGTCTTCCATCGAGATGATCGGGTAAGACTCGACCCACTGTGCATAGACATCCAGCAATTGTTCGCGCGTGAAAGACCGCGACTCGCTGCGCCAGTGGTAACGGTCGTCGGCGAAGTACTGTGTGGACGCCAGATCCAGGGCTATGGAAACGTCTGCACCGGGGCGCAAGCCGGTGGCCTCAATGGCGCCTACCAGTGCTTCGATGGTGCCCTCGTTGGAGCCGAACTGCGGCCAGTAACCGCCTTCGTCGGCCACGCCCAGATTCTTCCCCTGGCTTGCCAAAGCCTTGCCAGCGGCGTAATACACCTCGGCGACCCATTCGAGCGATTCGGCAAAACTGCCAGCCCCGTTCGGGATGGCCATGAAGTCCTGCACGTCGACGCTGCCGCGCGCATGGGCGCCACCGCCGAAGATCTGGATTTCCGGTAGCGGCAACCCCACCAGCCGGTCGCCGGCGAGGTACTGCCAAAGCGGCAGGCGCCGCTCGTTGCTCGCGGCCCACAAGGCCGCCAGTGAGACGGCTGTCAGGCTGTTGCCACCCAGCCGGGACTTGTCTGGTGTTCCATCGGCGGCGATCATGGCTGCGTCGATTGCCGCCTGGTCGAAGATGTCCTGGCCCTGGAGCAACGGCCCAATTTCATCGTTGACGCGCTGCACCGCCTGGCGCACACCCCGGCCACGCAAGCGCGTGCCGCCATCGCGCAACTCGCGTGCTTCGCCAGCGCCGGTGGAAGCACCCGCCGGGGCGATGGCGCGGCCCACCACACCAGACTCCAGCGTCACCTCGGCCTCGACGGTCGGAAAACCGCGCGAGTCCCATACCGCCCTGCCTGTTACCTTCTGGATACGACTCATGGTTTGATTACTCTGTTGGCTGTCTGCATCACCGCGCCCAACCGGTCCGGCGATGCGCGCAGGCAACCCAGAGCGATCTGACGAACCGTTTCCTTGTCGGGCGCCCGGGTCAAGTATTCGACCGGCGACTTGCCATCCACGCGCGCCAGGAAAAGGGCCGGCAGCAAACGCGCCGCACGCGCCTCCAGCGACACGGCCGGTTCCCAATTGACCTGCGCAAGATAGGCTTGGTAGATCGTCTCGAAGGCGCAGAGAAATGCACCGGCCTGCGCCGGCCGGTGCACTGCCTTGAGCAGCATGTGGTTGAGGCAGAAAGCCAGATCGAAGGCAGGGTCGCCGTACCAGGCGCATTCGGCATCCAGGAACACCGGTGACGTCGGGCCGCACAGGATGTTCTTGGGGCTCACGTCACCGTGCACCAGTGCCAGCCGGGTGGTGGCCGTGGTGCGGCAGATGTCGCGCAACGTGTCGCCCAGCGCGGGATGCCGCTCGATGGTGGCCAGCAGGTAAGGCTCCAGCCGCAGAGAAAAGAACTCTGCGTCGCTCCTGAACCGCTCTGCAATGGCCGCGTTGTTGGCGGTGTGGGCATGGATGCGTCCGAGATGGTGCCCCACCTGGCGCGCCAGGTCCAGGTCGACGCGGCCCTGGAGCAACAGGGATTTCCATACCGGGTAACGCGCGGGCTCCAGAAACTCCATGAAGAAAATGCCGGCTTCTGCGTCGCGGCCGAGCATCCTGGGCGTCATGCCCGGCAAGAACGGCGCCACGGTCTGGTACCAGGCGTATTCATAACTGTTGCGCGACAACGGCGCCTCCCATACGGCGGACACCTTGAGCCTGGACAAGGCGCGTTTGGCGCAGATGCTGTGGTCCGCCAAGTCGATGCGCCAGATATCCGACGACACGCCGCCGGTCAGCTGTGCAATGCCGCGAACGTCATGGTCCGATCCCAAGCCGAGTTTGTGCAGGGCGCCGGTGATCAAGCCGGTGGTGTCACTCATGCAAGGGCTCTGCGTGTTGCGTGTATTGCATGGCGGCATTATCGAACGCCCGTCACCACCGCTGCATGCAGGGCAGCAGCGTCAGCGCCAGGATCAGCACGGTGAGCACCAGCGACACTTTTTGGATTTTCTGCTCCCACCGCTGGATGGCGGCATCGGCCACCTCGTCCAGGGATTTTCCGGCAACATCCACAAAGGTGTGAATCCCCAGGATCGCCTGGCCTTTGCTGATCTTCACGAAACCGTCCTTGTCATCGAGCTTCCAGTCCGATGGGTAGGAAACCGACCATCGATGCTGCGGGTGCCGTGGTGGCGGCGTCTTGCTGACCCAGGCGGTCACAGCATCGACCTGTTCCGCTCGCTGGTGGGTGTCAGCTCAGTAGTGGCTGCGCAGGCCTGCCTGAGACGGTCGAGATCTTCGGCGCGCGCGACAGCGCGGTGCTGCAGGACTTCGTCGCGGCCATCTTGCGGAAGTTCTGTCGGACGACGGGACGCGAGATCGGCGGTTTGCCCAGGCAGACGGAGTTCAAGCAGACCCTGTGCGCCGACACCAATGGAAACAAAGCAGCACGCAGCCGTGCGCTGCGCGGCCGACGACCGCGATGCGCTGAAGAAAGACGGGACCACGCACCTGGTGATGTCACCGCTGGAGTGCGCAGGATGCCGGTCCGGTGGCACTTGCAGACACCTGTTTTGTTTATCAACCGGTCGAACGGCCTGCTGACGCCCCTCACCTAGGGTTTGTACCAGGCCGGAAGGACGTTTCGCCACGCTACCATTATGAAATAGTGTTTCATTCATTGAAACACAAAGAATCACACAACCCGTAAACCCTTCATGCAGCCGGCGAGCAAGGACACCGACACCGACACCACCGCCAAAGCCAGTGGCCGCAGCAAAGCCGCCACTGGCACCGTGGACCTGTCGCTGTTTCTCCTGGAGCACCTGGTTGCCAGCCACAAGCCGGTCGGCATCAGCGATATGGCACGGGCCTTTCACTCCACCAAGCCCACGATCTACCGGCACATACAGGCGCTGGTCAAGCATGGATTCGCCCGCCAGGACAAGGAGACGAGCCGGTATGAAGCCGGCATCAAGCTGTTGGTGCTTGGCGAGTCGTTGCGCGAAAGGTTCAACATTGTGGCGCTGGCCCGCAGTGACATGCTTATGCTCCGCCAGGCGACGGGGCAGGCGGTCTCGCTGAGCACCTTGCGCACCGACGAAGTGATCACACTGGAACTCCTGCAAGGGCACACGGTGGTCGATTTCGGCATCAAGCCCGGCACCCGCATGGACCTGCACGCCACGGCGCACGGCAAGATAGCGCTGGCCTTCGGCTCCGCCGAACTGTTGGACGGCCTGACGCAGGCGACGCTGCGCTCCTGGACGCCAGACACGGTCACCAGCCTCTGCGCGCTCACAAAAACGGTGGCGCTGATCCGTCAACAAGGCTGGGCTACCGCTGCGAACGAGATCGTGCCCGGTGTCAATGCCCTGGCCGCCCCCATCTTCGACCATCGCGACGCCTACACCGGGGCGGTGGCCATCGTCGGCTCGACCCACATCATCGAAGCCACACCACGCGCGGACCTGATCGACCTGGTCACCAGTGCCGCGCAAAAAATCTCACGCGCGCTGGGAAGCACTGGTTCCCGCACACAAGGAGAAAAAATTTGACCTATTCACTGGCGGTGGACATCGGCGGTACGTTCACCGATATCGTCCTGCGCGGCTCTGGCGGCGAACTGGTCATCGACAAGACATTGACGACACCCGACAACCTGCTGGAGGGGTTTTTTGCAGGTGTGAACGCCGTACTTGCCAAGGCACACCTGACACCTGGTGATATCGACGGCGTGGTGGTCCACGCAACCACGGTTGTCACCAATGCGCTGATCGAGCGCAAGGGACAAAAGACCGCCATGTTTGTCACCACCGGCTTCCGGGATGTGCTGTCGATACGCAACGAGCATCGCTACGACATGTTCGACCCCCAGATCGAATTCCAGCCCCCGCTGGTGCCCCGCGAACTCACCTACGGCATTCGCGAGCGCATCCTGTCCGATGGAACCGTGCTTGAGGCGCCGTCCCGGCAGAACGTGCTGGAGGTGATCGCAGAATTGCGTCGCCAGGACGTCAAGGCGGTGGCGGTCTGTTTTCTGAACAGTTATGCGAATCCGGACAACGAATGCCTGGTCGGTGACATGCTGCGCGAGGAAATGCCTGAACTGTTCGTGTCGCTCTCGTCAGAAATCGCGCCCCAGATCCGCGAATATCCGCGCGCATCCACGACGGCGATCAACGCTTTTACGATGCCGATCTCGCAGCCTTACCTGAGTGCGCTGGCGGAAAGGCTCAAGCTGGAGAACTACGCGAACGAGCCCCTGATCATGTTGTCGTCGGGTGGCATCATCGGCACTGATGTCGCTGGTCGCAACCCGGTGCGCATGATCGAAAGCGGGCCGGCCGCCGGTGCCCTGGCTGCCAGCCACTATGCCAAGGTACTCGGCCTCGACCGCCTGATGTCGTTCGACATGGGCGGGACGACCGCCAAAGCCTGCCTGATCGAGAATTTCGAGCCGCTGATCACGGGACTCTTCGAGGTGGACCGGCGTTACCGCTTCAAAGAGGGCAGCGGCATGCCAGTCACGATCCCGTCCATCGACATGATCGAGATCGGGGCTGGAGGTGGCAGCCTGGCTTACGTCGATGACCTGGGCTTGTTGAAGGTGGGGCCCAAGAGCGCGGGTGCGATGCCCGGCCCGGCATGTTATGGCCGCGGAGGTGAAGGTGCAGCGGTCACCGATGCCGACCTGCTGCTCGGCCTGCTCGACGCCGACAACTTTCTGGGTGGCGACATGCAACTCGATCGCACCGCCAGCGAACGGGCGATCACCGTCCTTGCGAAACGCCTGGGGACCACGACCAACACGGCCGCGCGCGGCATCTATCGGATCGTGGCGGAAGCCATGGCCGGCGCAACCCGGGCGCATGCCACGGACCGGGGCATCGACTACCGCGGCCTGTCCCTGCTGGCCTTCGGCGGCGCCGGCCCGGTGCACGCCTGCGAGGTGGGTGCGTTGCTGCAGAGCAAGTCCGTCATCTTCCCGCCGCAGGCCAGTGTGTTGTCCGCCTTCGGCACGCTGGTCACTCCGGTACGGCTCGATCTCGTGCGCAGCGCACTGGGCTTGCTCGAAACCAACGACTGGGCCCGGACCGATCGCCTGTTTGACGAAATGGGCCGGGAGGGACGCGACGCCCTGATATCGGCCGGCTGCAACCCGCAAGATATCACGCTGATTTTTGGCGCCGACATCCGGTACCTTGGACAGCAAAACGAAGTCAACGTGGCGCTGGAGACCGACCCGCGCACCAAGCACGACACAGCCGCCATCCAGGCGGCGTTCGATACGGTGTACCAAGCCCAGTACGGGTTCAAGCCTTCGCACGTTCCGACCGAGGTCGTCAGCTGGCGCCTGACCGCCCGCGGTCCCCTGGTGCCCTTCCATGCGGCGCTCGCACCACCATTGATTCAAGGACAACCCAAAACGTCCCGCAGGGTTCATCTGTGGCAGGACGACCAAATGGTGCCGGTCTATGACCGGACGTGTCTGGCCGTTCACCAGCGCATCGATGGCCCGGTGATCATCGAGGAGCGTGAAACCACGATCATCGTCTTGCCCGGATGGGTGGCAACGGTAGATGAATTCGGCTGCATCGTAGCGACACAGAAGGAATGACCATGGACGGAATCGAACTCGAAATACTGTGGTCCAACCTGATCAGCATCGTCAGCGAACAGGCGAAAAGTCTGCAGCGCATCGCGTTCAGCCCGATCGTGCGCGAAGCCGGTGACCTGGCAAGTGCATTGTTTGACGCGCGCGGGCGCATGGTGGCCCAGGCCAACACGGGAACACCCGGCCATATCAATTCGCTCGCAGCTGCCGGCGGACACCTGCACCGGATGTTCGCAGGCACGCTCGAGGAGGGCGATGTCGTCATCACCAACGACCCCTGGTTGTCGGCAGGGCACTTCTTCGACATCACGCTGCTGTCGCCCATCTTCAAGGACGGCCGCCTGATCGCCTACGTGGGCTCGACCATCCACCATACCGATATCGGTGGTTACGGCATCGGCGCCGGCGCCCGGGATATCCACGAGGAGGGTCTCTGGATTCCGCCGCTGAAACTCTTCGAGCGCGGGCAGCCCAACCAGACGCTGCACCACATCATCCGCAGCAACGTGCGCACGCCAGACCATGTGTTCGGCGACCTGGCGGCCCAGGTCTCCAGCGGCAAGTCCGGCGGGGAGCGCTTGGTGGCCATGTGCCGGCGCTACGGCCTGGCGGACATCGAGCAGCTGTCGGACGAGATCATCCGTCGCTCGGAAGAGTCGACGCGGGCCGAGATCCGCAAGCTCAAGCCGGGGACCTACCACGGCGTGAGCCAGTTCGACGTGCCTGGCGGCGAAATCATCACGCTGAAGGCTGCCGTGACCATTGACGCGGACAAAGGCGAGGTCACCATTGACTTTGAGGGAAGTTCCGGCGCCAGTGCGTCCGGCATCAACGTGGTGATGAACTACACACACGCCTACTCCACCTTTGCGATCCGCAGCTGCCTGAACCCGGATCTGCCCAACAACCACGGCAGCCTCGCACCGATCCTCGTGAAGGCACCCAAGGGGTCCATCGTCAACTGTGAATACCCGGTTCCCGTCAACGCCAGGCACGTGGTGGGCATGTATGTGCCCATGCCGATTCTGAAGGCCCTGCACCAGGTCATTCCGGACCGCGTCCTGGCCGAAGGCGCAGGTGCCGTCTGGACGATCCAGATCCAGGGTCGACGCACCGATGGGGCAGCGTTCACGTCCTCGATGTTCAACTACTCGGGCGGCATGGGGGCGCGCAAGACCAAACCTGGTCCGTCCGCCACAGCCTACCCGACGGGTGTCGGCGCCGTGCCAATCGAAATCCTCGAGGCCGTGATCCCGATTGTTTTTGACCAGAAAGAACTGCGCATCGGCTCCGGCGGTGCCGGACGCCAGCGCGGCGGAGATGGCCAGACGATCCGGTTTCACATGCGCACGCCCTACCCCTGGCTGCTGAATGCGGTGCCAAGCAGGCTGCAACAAGGGCCCGACGGGCTCGATGGCGCGGGGCCGGGTGCAGCGGGCAGTTTCACGGTAGACGACAAACCATTCAAGGAGGCACGAAAGATCTCATTGCAGGCAAATGCGAAAGTTGTTCTGGAGACACCCGGTGGGGGTGGTTTCGGAAAAGCGTGACAGACACAGTAACACTAAGGAGACAACGATGGAACACACACGACTAGCAACGAAACTCGGCGGCCTGGTGGCTGGCGCCGTGCTGATGGTGTCGGCGACAGCGGCACTGGCACAAACCTACAAGATCGGCATCTCTGCCGGCCTGACCGGTTATGCGGCCACGGTGGACCGGTCATGGAGCGATGGCGTCAAGCTCGCCGCCGACGCGATCAATGCCAAGGGGGGCATCAAGGGCCGAAAGATAGAGGTGATCGTCGAAGACAACCGATCGGAGCCGCAGGAGGCGGTGATCGTCTACCGCAAGATGATGACCAGCGACAAGGTGGACGTGTTCGCTTCCGGCTGTGTCTCGGCCGGGAACTTCGCCGCGGCTGCAGCCGTCGCCCGGGCCCAGATTCCCATGGTCCTGTGCTCCATCCTGCCGACCAAGGAGGATGAACTCAAATGGGCGTTCAGCACGCTCCCGCCGGCACGCTTCGAGGTGGAGAGGCGCCTTGAATACATCCGCGACAACACGCAGATCCGCAAGATCGGCGTGCTCCATGACCCGTCGCCCTATGCCAACCTGCAAAAGAACGTCGCCGAGAAATCCGCCGCCTCGTACGGTATCGAGGTGGTCGGGATCGAGCAGTACAAGACGGACGATCCGGACCTGTCCGTGCAGATCGGCAAGATGAACTCGGCCGGGGCCGGGGCCATCCTGAAGATCGGGCTGGGTGGCACCACACTGACGGCGGCCAAGAACATCAAGCAACTGGGCCTGCAGACGCTGATGCTCACCAGCCTGGAAGACCTGACCGTCTTCAAGCCGGTGGCGGAAGTACTGGGCGACAAGTTCCTGTTTGTCGCCGCACCGGCCCAGGTTGTCGACGCGCTTCCATCCGGCCCGCTCAAAAGGAGCATTTCCGACTTTCTGGCGCCCTGGAAGGCCAAGTACGGCGACCGGGACCCCAACTGGGCCGGCCGCGGCTGGGATGCGGTCTACCTGATCCAGGCCGCCATCCTGCGGGCGAATGCGTTTGAAGGCCCCAAGGTCCGCGATGCGATCGAGGGCATCACGGGTTTCCAGGGTACGTCGGGTCTGTACGACTTCAGTCCCACTAACCACCAGGGGATCACCAACAACCCCCTCTTCCTGGCTACGATGTCCGGTACGCAGGTAAAAATCGTCAAGTGAACATGCAGCCGCAGCTGACCCTTCAGGCAAGCGGGTTGACGGCGCGCTACGGCCCGGTCGAGGCCTTGCACCCGACCGACCTGCATGTGAACGAGGGAGAACTGGTCGCAGTGCTCGGTCCGAATGGGGCTGGCAAGTCGACCTTGCTGCGGCGCATCGTGGGGCTGGTGCAAGGCGCAGGAACCGTCCGCTTCGCAGGCTCCCCGCTGCCGGCGTCGGACCCGCGCGGCTGCACCATGCGCGGCGTGGTGCTCGTGCCAGAAGGTCGCGGCATCTTCGGCCCGATGACCGTATTCGAGAACCTCGACCTGGGCTCCTACCTGGAGACCGACAAGGGCCAGATCAAGGCACGCATGGAGCGGGTGTTCGATTTGTTTCCCCGCCTGAAGGACCGTCAGAAGCAGTTGGGCGGCTCCCTGTCCGGTGGCGAGCAACAGATGCTGGCGATCGGCCGCGGCCTGATGGCGGCACCCAAGTTGCTCCTGCTGGACGAGCCGTCGCTGGGTTTGGCGCCACGGCTGGCAGAGGAAATTTTTGTCACGCTGGGTGCGCTCAACAAATCCGGCCTGAGCGTGTTGTTGGTGGAGCAGAAAGCGCCATTGGCACTCCAATTGGCGAAACGCGCCTACCTTCTCGCGGTAGGGCGGGTGGTCAGTGAAGTGACCCCCGACCAGATTCGTTCTCCGCATGATCTTGCCAGGTACTATCTTGCGACACACTGACTCCCACAGCCTGATTCGCTACGCGCTGATCGGCCTTGCTCTGGCCCTGTTCGGCTACGCATTCGTCGCCGGCGGCTACCTGATCACGGTGCTGGGCTTCGCCGCCATCTACGCCATCTTCGTGACCGGGCTCAATTTCTTCATGGGGTATGCCGGCCAGGTGTCTTTTGGGCAAAACGCATTTGCTGCCCTGAGCGGGTACACCTCGGCAGTCCTCACCTCGACCTACGGTTGGCAGCCCATCGCGGCATTGCCGCTGGGAGTCGGCGGGGCCGTACTGGTTGCTTTGCTGGTCGGGTATCCGGCGCTGCGCCTGCGTGGCCACTATCTGGCAATGGCGACCCTGGCTCTGGGCATGATCGTGTATGAGATTGCCGTCGAGTGGCAATCGATCACACAGGGTTACATGGGCATCTCGGGTATTCCCCCACTGGGTATCGGCGCGTGGGTGCTGGATGACCCGCGCCATCAATTGCTGTTCCTGGTCGTGGTGCTGTGCGTTGCATTGCTGGCCGCCTACCGGTTGAAGGAATCGCGCTTCGGCATGGCTTTGACGGCCATAGCAGGCAGCGAGGATGCAGCCAAGGCCTTGGGCATCGACGTGTCGCACTACAAGCTCGCCGCCTTCCTGATCGCGGCGGTGTACGCAGCGGTCGCGGGGTCCTTGCTGGTCCACTTTGTCGGTTTTGTCAGCCCCGAGGTGTTCGGCCTGCACATGGTGATCGCCGGCTTCATGATGCTCTATGTGGGTGGTATCGGCTCCATCGCGGGGCCGGTGTTTGGCGCACTCATCATCAGCCTGCTGCCCGAGACCTTTCGTGCCTTCAAGGACTACCAGGACCTTGCGTATGGTGCCGCCCTGATCGTCATCCTGATTTTTGCACCCAAAGGGGCGGCCTCGTTGGCCCGCCTGCTCCCGAAAGGCGGCAAATGAAGATCCTCCAGCTTGACAATGTCACCAAGAAGTTCGGGGGCCTCACGGCAGTCAACGATGTCAGCTTTTCCATCGATGCTGGTGCCATCAGTGCCATCATCGGGCCCAACGGGGCGGGGAAGACGACGCTGTTCAACCTGATCTCCGGCTTCCTTGCGCCCACCGCAGGTACAGTCCTGTTCGAGGGCGAGCCTATTACCGGGCTGCCGGTGGCAGTGGTCGCTGCACGCGGACTGGTAAGAACCTTTCAACTGGTGCAGTTGTTTCCGGAACTCACCGCCTTGGGCAACGTGCGCGTCGGCGCGCACTTGCAAAGCACCGGCGGCGTCTGGTCGGCGCTGCTGCGTGGGCAGCGTGCCCGCGCACAGGCGGCGGCCGTCGATGCCGATGCCCGCGAATTGCTGGCCTTTGTCGGCCTTGGAGGCCGGGCCGAGGTCCTGGCCACGGAGCTGACCTACGGGCAGCAACGCCTGCTCGAAGTGGCCCGGGCGCTGGCCACCCGGCCCAAGTTGCTGTTGCTGGACGAGCCCGCCGCAGGGCTGAACCGCGAAGAAACCGACCATCTGGCAAAGGTGATCGGCGAGATCGTCAAGCGCAAGATCACGGTGCTGATCATCGAACACGACATGAGTCTGGTCATGAAGATCGCCAGCAAGGTCATCGTGATCGATTTCGGCAAGAAGATCGCCGAGGGAACACCGGCCGAGGTACAGCAGGACTCGGGTGTGCTGGATGCCTACCTGGGGGGGGTCGACTATGCTTGATCCGGTTTTCCTGGCGCAAACCCTCGTCTCCGGCATCGGCATCGGGTGTGTCTTCGGCCTGATCGGCATCGGCTACTGCGTCATCTACAACGCCAGCGGCATTGTCAACTTTGCGCAGGGCGCATTTGTCATGCTGGGCGGAATGCTCACCCATGCACTGCTGACCCGCGCCGGCCTGCCGCTGTTCGTGGCGGCGATCATCTCCATCGCCCTGGTTGCCGGCCTTGGCGTGCTGGTCGAACGCTTCGTTGTACGACCGCTGTGGCACCGCAATGCGACGCCCTTCGTCATGATCCTGGCAACTCTCGCGGTGCAGATCGTGCTGGAGCGGGCGACCCTTCTGGTGGCCGGTGACCAGCCCAAGACGCTGCCCAACTTCATCGACCTGCCACCCCTGATGCTGGGCAAGGTGGCGATCAGCTACCAGTTGATGGTGATTGCGCTCACGTCCATGGTCTTGGTGGGCTTGTTGGCGCTGTTTTTCGCGCGGACCCGTGTCGGCCGCGCCATGCGTGCCTGTTCCATCAACCGGGAGGCAGCGGCCCTCCAGGGGATTCCGGTGTCGCGCATGCTGGCCTATGCCTTTGCGCTCTCCGCCGGACTCGGGGCGATCGCCGGCGTATTGATCACTCCCACGCAGTTCACCGCCTTCAACATCGGGGTGTCGTTTGCCATCAGCGGATTCATCGCCGCGATCGTGGGCGGGTTCGGAAACCCTGGCGGTGCCTTTGTCGGCGGAATATTGCTCGGCGTGGCGCAGGCCATCGCCATCGTGACGCTCGGATCGGGCTTCAAGAACATCGCGGCACTGTCGATCCTGCTGGTCTTCATCACGATACGGCCGACAGGATTGTTTGGAAAACCCAGCAACGCAACTTAGGCACCAAGGAACACAGCCATGAGTATTCACCACGTAGACTGGAACGCTATTCCCTGGACGCCGGTACGCCCGGGCGTGGACCGCAAGTCGTTTGCGGGCGACGGCGCCACGCTGGCACTGCATCGACTGGCGCCCGGCCATGAACCGAAACCGCACCAGCACCCGAACGAGCAGATCGTCTACATCCTGGCCGGCCAGATCCGCTTCCATATCGGCGGCGAGACCGTGCTGTTGGCCGCCGGCGGCCTGCTGGTGGTGCCGCCCGACACCCTGCACTGGGGCGAGGTCGTGGGTGACGAGGAAGTGCTGAACCTGGATGTGTTCACACCCCGACGCGCGGAATACGGCGGCTGACCGGGTTGTGGTGTGGGCGGGGGCGTGTCGCTCCGGGCACACCTTGGGCGCGCTGGCACAGTGACGCCGGTCACCACACCATACTGCGACCCGCCTGCGCCACCGGCCCGGCCAGGCTGGGCTCAGGCCTGACGAAGCCGACAGCGGCGCCGTCACGCTGATCCAGCGTTTTGGGTCCGCCGCCAACCTGAATGTGCAGCCACAATACCCTCGTTATGCAAGTGATTGATTCGTTTAGAACAGGGGCGCCTGTTCGGCCGACGGATCCCTGTCGAGCACCAGCTTGCCGGTGCTCTTGAGGTGCCCTATGATGCCCGCCACCGGCTCGTTGTCAAGATCTGCCCGTTTGATCTCCAGCGGCGCGTAGGGCGCGACCTGCTGCACCGCCAGCAGCTTGGCGCGGATCAGCCGCATCAGCGTCGTATCGCTGACGCCGGTGTGTTTCTGGGCCTGTGCCAGATTGAGGACGTCGGGGTCGGTCGCCTGCGGT
>CAMAWD010000033.1 GCA_945861785.1 Rhodoferax sp. OV413
CCATCGCCATCATGCCGGCATCGGAGGCCGCCAAAGAAATGGGCAAGGCCGACCCGATCGGCACCGGTCCCTACAAGTTTGTCGAGTACAAACCCGACAGCCACGTCAAGGTCGCGCGGTTCGACGACTACAAGCCGAATCCGGCCTACAAGGAGCGCGACGGTTTTGCCGGCGCCAAGATCGCTTACATCGACAGCGTCACCTTCCGCTTCATGCCCGAGGCCGGTGCGCGCAATGCGGCGCTCGAGACCGGGCAGGTCCAGCTCAACGAGACCACCGACGGCCCGACCGCCAAGCGCATGCGGGGCAACCCCAACTTCCAGGTCATCCCGGTGCTGCCCTGGGCGGTGCAGGTGCTCAAGTTCAACATGGCGCAGGGTGCGGGCGCCGACCTGAACTTCCGCCGCGCGATCGCCCAGGCGATCGATGCCGAGGAAATCCTCGGTGTCGCTTACCCGGACATCTACAAGGTCGACCAGAGCTGGGTCTATGCCGGCTCGGCATACCACAACAACCGCAAACCGATCAAGCAGGACATCGCGGCCGCCAAGGCAACGCTGGCCAAGTCGGGTTACAAGGGCGAGAAACTCGTCTTCATCATCGACAACATCCGACCCAACGTGGACGCCGCCACCGTGTTCCAGCAGCAGGTGTCGCAGATTGGCGTGAATGTGGAGCTCAAGGTGGCGGACTGGCCCACCACATCGGGTATCGGCCTCAAGAGCGACCAGGGCTGGAACTTCTGGACCCACGGCTTTGGCATCGAACCCTACGAGGGCCCGGTCTCGGCGATGTCGCACTGGGTCAAGGGCCAGGGCCAACGCAAGGCCGACCCGGCCATCGACGCGATGTTCGAGAAGATCAACACCGAGATGAACGTCGAGACCCAGAAAAAGATCTTCGCCGACTTCGAGAACCAGATGGCCGACCAGGCCATCGCCATCAACCTGGGCATCTACGGCCAGTTCCAGGTGGCCACGTCCAAGCTCAAGAACTTCAAGGCCTACCGGATTCCACGGATGTGGGGCGTGTGGCTCGAATAACCGGCGCCGCGCCGCGCAGGGCCCCCCGATGGATGAAAAGGCCGTAGAGCCAACCCGGGGAGCGTAATGGGTCGTTTTGTTGTTCGCCGCCTGTTCGCGTCCATCCCCGTCCTGTTCCTGGTCTCGCTCATCACCTTCGGCCTGTTGTGGCTGGTTCCGGGGGATCCGGCGTCGATGTTCCTGGACGCCGGCGCCACTGCCGAGCAGCTGGACCGGGTGCGCCGCGAACTGGGGCTGGACCGGCCGTTTCTGTTGCGCATGGGCGACTGGTACCTGCGTCTGTTGCAGGGCGACCTGGGCCGCTCGCTGTTGCTCAACCGCAGCGTCACGAGTGCGATCTTCGAACGGCTCCCGGTCACGTTGTCGCTGACCATGCTGGCTTTCATCTTCGCCGTCCTGATCGGTGTGGCAGCCGGGGTGCTGGCGGCCATGCGCCATGGCCGTGCCGCCGACCAGGGCCTGATGACCCTGGCGCTGCTGGGCCTGTCGATTCCGGAGTTCTGGCTCGGCCTGGTGCTGGTGTGGCTGGTGGCCGTGCTGGTGCCCATCTTTCCGGCCGGTGACTACGTCGCCTTCATGCAGAGCCCCTGGCAGTGGGCACGCCACATCGCCTTGCCCATGTTCACGCTGGCCTGTGTGCAGATGGGTTTCGTGGCGCGCATGACGCGTTCGAGCATGCTCGAGGTGCTGGGTCAGGATTTTGTGCGCACCGCGCGCGCCAAGGGCCTGCCCGAGCCTTATGTGGTGTTGCGCCACGGCCTGGTCAACGCCATGGTGCCCATCGTCACCGTGATGGGCATCATGATCGGCGGCCTGTTGGGGGGTGCCGTGGTGATCGAGCAGGTGTTCTCGATCCCCGGCATGGGGCGGCTGATCATCGGCGCGGTGCTGTCGCGCGACTTCCCGGTGATCCAGGGCGGCCTGCTGTTCCTGGCGCTGATCTACCTGACAGTCAACATCATCGTCGACCTGTTGTACGCCGTGATCGACCCGCGCGTGCGCCTGGAGTGAACCCGGTGATGGCCGCAACCCCCGCCTTGACCACCGCGCCCGCCGCACCGCCGAGTGCGCGCGGCAGCTTCGCCCGCCGTTTGTTTGCCAACCGCTCGTTCACGATCGGCCTGGCCCTGGTGGGGCTGATCGCACTGCTCGCGCTGCTGGCCGATGTCATCGCGCCGTTCGACCCGCTCAAGGGCAGTTTTCGCGAGCGCATGGTGGCGCCGAGCCTGGTCCACTGGATGGGCACCGACCACTTCGGGCGTGACATCCTGTCGCGCGTGTTGCACGGCGCACGCATCTCCCTGCAAATCGGCCTGATGGTGGCCATCGTGACCGGCGTGGCCGGGGTTGCGATTGGTGCCACGGCCGGTTACTTCCGCCGCTCGGACGGCCCCATCATGCGGCTCATGGACGCCTTCATGGCGTTTCCGTCCATCATCCTGGCCATCGCCATCAGCGCGGTGATGGGAGCGTCGGTGTTCAACGTCATCATCGCGCTGTCGATCGCGGCTACGCCGCACACCGCGCGCATCGTGCGCGCCTCGGTGATGGTGGTGCGCGAGATGGAATACGTCGAGGCCGCGCGCGCGTTGGGCGCCGGCCACGCCCGCATCCTGGTGCGCCATGTGCTGGCCAACGCGATGGCGCCGCTGGTGGTGCGCCTGACCTACGTGTTCGCGGTGGCGATCCTGAACGAAGCGGTTCTGTCCTTCATCGGTGTGGGGCCGCCGCCGCCTGCGCCGACCTTCGGCGCCATCATCGCCAATGGGCGCGACTTCATCATCGCCGCGCCCTGGATCACGGTGGCGCCGGGCCTTGCGATCCTTGGCAGCGTGCTGGGCCTGAACCTGCTGGGGGACGGCCTGCGCGACGTGCTCGATCCGCGCATGGCGGTGAACACGCGATGAAAGCGCCAGCCACGGCCACCCCGATGCTGCAGGTGCGCCAACTCACCACCACCTTGGGCGCGCACGGGCCCGAGATCCTGAGCGGTGTCGACCTGTCGCTGGACGGCGGCGAGGTCGTGGGTGTGGTGGGCGAATCCGGCTCGGGCAAGAGCATGCTGGCCCTGTCCATCATGGGGCTGTTGCCCGACCCGATCACGGTGCGCAGCGGGCAGGTGCTGTTGCAGGGCCAGAATCTTCTCGCGCTGTCGGGAGCCCGGATGCGCGCGTTGCGGGGCAAGGACATTGCCATGATCTTCCAGGAGCCGATGACCTCGCTCAACCCGGTGATGCGGGTGGGCCAGCAGATCGGCGAGGTGCTGCGCTGGCACCTGGCGCTGAATGGTGAGGCCGCGCGCGCGGAGGGAATCACGCTGTTGCGGCGGGTCGAAATGCCCGACCCGCAGCGCCAGATCGATGCCTATCCGCACGAACTCTCGGGTGGCATGCGCCAGCGCGTGATGATCGCCATGGCGCTGGCCGGACGGCCCAGGCTGCTCGTGGCTGACGAGCCCACCACCGCGCTGGATGTGACGATCCAGGCGCAGATCCTGAACCTGTTGCGCAAGCTGCAGCAAGACAGCGGCATGTCGGTGCTGCTGATCACCCATGACCTGGGTGTGATCGCCGAGATGTGCGACCGCGTGGCCGTGATGTACGCCGGGCGGGTGGTGGAGTTCGGCTCCGCGCTCGACATTTTCGATCGACCGGCGCATCCGTACACGCGGGGCCTGTTGGCGTCCCGTCCCAAGGTGTCTGCCGGCGCCCAGTGGCTCAGCACCATCGAAGGTACGGTGCCGGCGGTGGGACAGATGGGGCCGGGGTGTGCCTTTGCGCCGCGCTGCGCGCTGGCGCGCGCGGCGTGCACCAGCCTGCCGCCGCTGCGCACGGTCGGCGCGGGCCACCAGGCGGCCTGCGTGGCGCCGTTTGAAGCGGCGGTGGGTGCGTGAGCGCCGCCGGACCGTCCCTGACGGGCTCGCACCCCAGTGCGCAGCACGAAGGTGCGCCGGGCAGCGCCGCGTCCGCCACGGTGGCGCCCCTGATCGAGGCACGCGGACTGCGCAAGCACTTCGAACGGCCGCGCCACTTTCTCGCCAAGGCCGCGCCGCCCTTGCGCGCGGTGGATGGCGTCGACCTTCAGATCGCTCCGGGGGAGACCCTGGGGCTGGTGGGGGAGTCGGGTTGTGGCAAGTCCACCACCGGTCGCTTGCTGCTGCGCCTGATCGAGCCCACCGGCGGCATGATCCTGCACCACGGCCAGGACATCACCCGGCTCGATGCAGCCGGGATGCGCGGCAAGCGCCGTGCGATGCAGATCGTGTTCCAGGATCCTTATGGCTCGCTCAACCCGCGCATGCGCGTGGGCGACATCATCACCGAGCCGCTGGTCATCCACGGCGTGGGCGACGCCCGAACCCGCGCTGAGCGCGTGCTCAGGCTGCTCGACCTGGTGAGCCTGCCGACCAGCGCACTGCAACGTTATCCGCATGAGTTTTCCGGGGGCCAGCGCCAGCGCATCGGCATCGCGCGTGCCCTTGCCCTGGAGCCCGAGTTCATCGTCGCCGACGAGGCTGTGTCGGCGCTCGACGTGTCGGTGCAGGCGCAGGTGATCAACCTGATGCGTGAACTGCAGCGCGACCTGAAACTCACCTACCTGTTCATCTCGCACAACCTGGCCGTGGTGCGCAACATCAGCGACCGCGTGGCCGTGATGTACCTCGGGCGCATCGTCGAGACAGCGCCGGCCGACACGCTGTTTGCGCAGCCGCTGCACCCTTACACCCAAAGCCTGCTTGCGGCGCTGCCTGCCGATCACCCGTCGCAACGCAAGACGCGCGTGGCCCTGCAAGGCGATATGCCCGACCCCGACACCATCGGGACCGGTTGCCGCTTTGCCAGCCGGTGCCCCCATGTGCAGCCGCGCTGCCAGGCCGAGGATCCGGCCCTGGCGCTGCGTGCTCCCGGTCACGAGGTGGCCTGCCTGCGGGTCGCCGATGGAAGCCTCAGCCCCTGATCCCGTCCACAAGGAGTCCCCATGCCCCACAAAAAACACCGTGTCCTGGTTGCCGAATGCATGCAGGAAATATCTTCCTTCAACCCGCTGCAGTCGGGTTACGACAACTTCCACATCGAGCGTGGCAGCGAGATGCTGGCGCAGGAGGGCCTCAACACCGCGCTGGGCGGGGCCTTCGCCGTGTTCCGGGAAAAGGGCCTCGAGCCGGTGCTGGCCATTGGCGCGCGGGCGGGCTCGGCCGGCCTGCTCTCGGCCGCCGGCTGGAAGAAGCTTTCGGCCGAGGTGCTGCAGGCGGTGGCCATGCAGTCCGCCGCCGGCATAGACGGGGTGTATTTCTCGATGCACGGCGCCATGGCCGCCGACGGTGAACTCGACCCCGAGGGTTACCTGCTGAGCGAGACGCGGCGCATCGTCGGGCCGGACGTGCCGATCGTGATCTCGCTCGATCTGCATGGCATCCTGACCGACCGCATGCTGCGCCAGATCAACGGCCTGGCGATCTACCACACCTACCCGCATGTGGACTTTGCCTCCACCGGACGACGTGCCGCGCAGATCCTGCACAGACTGGTCACCAAGAAGCTGCGCCCGACGATCGCCCGCGTGGTGATCCCGGCGCTGGTGCGCGGTGACGAACTGATCACCAAGTCCGGCTGTTACGGCGAACTGATCCGCGAAGCGCGGCGCATGGAACTCGATGGCACCGCCATGTCGGCCGGGATCATGATCGGCAACCCCTTCACCGACGTTCCCGAGTTGTGTTGCCAGGTGGTCGTGGCGACCGAAGGCGACGCCGACCTGGCCAAAGCCGAGGCGCTGCAATTGGCGCGCGAGTTCTGGCCGTTGCGCCACCGCATGCAGGGCAAGCTGGTGTCGTTGCGCCGTGCCATCTCGCAGGCCGCCACGGTGTCCGGCCCGGTGATTTTCACCGATGCAGCCGACGCCACCTCGTCGGGTGCCACGGGCGACTCCAACCTGATCCTGCAAGGCCTGCGCGATGCGGGTTACCGCAAGCGCGTGCTGGCCCAGATCGTCGACCCCGGCGCGGCCAAGGCGGCCCACAAGGCCGGCGTAGGGGCCACCATCAGGGTGACACTGGGCGGCGCCATCGACGCTGCGCGTTTTGCTCCGATGGAGGTCACGGCCAAGGTGCGCCTGCTCTCTGACGGCCAAGCACGGCTGGAGACCATGAAGACCGGGCTCGATGCCGGTGCGACGGCGGTGCTGGAGTTCGACAACTTCACCGTGGTGGTGTTCAGCAAGACGCTGAGCCTGTTCGACCGCGCGATGTACTACGCCAACGGCCTGAACCCGCAGGATTTTGACCTGACCGTGGTCAAGTCGCCCCACACCGAACACCACATGTACGACGCCTGGGTCGACAACAACTTCAACGTCGATGTGCCGGGCGCCACCTCCGCCAACCTCAAGTCCCTGGGCCACACGGTCTGCGCGCGGCCGATGTTCCCACTCGATGACGGTGTCACGTTCGAACCGGTGGCCACGGTCTACCGCAGCTGAACCAGAGCCGGGAGCGCGCGCCATGCAGATCGATGCGGTCGATTTTTTCTACCTGTCCATGCCGGTGGTCACCCTGGAGGCCGATGGCAGCCAGGATGCGCTGCTCGTGCGTGTGTCGGCCGGAGGTTTCTCGGGCTTTGGCGAATGCGAAGCCGCTCCGCTGCCTTCGATTGCGGCATTCGTGTGCCCGATGTCGCACGGTGCCTGCCAGCCGGTGTCCGCATCGGTGCTCGGGCGCAGGCTCGACAGCCCGGCCGATATTGCGGCGATTGCGGCCGACGTGGCCTACAACAGCATGGACGTGCTGCAGGCGGCCCATACCTTTTCAGGCATCGAGATGGCGCTGTGGGACATCCTGGGCCAGGCGCGCGGCGAACCGGTATGGAAGCTGTTGGGTTATCGCGCCTCGTACCCCAAGACGCCCTATGCGTCGCTGCTCTTCGGCGACACACCGCAGCAGACCCTGGCGCGCGGCCGCGATGCCATGCGCCGGGGTTTCCGGGCGGCCAAGTTCGGCTGGGGGCCGATCGGTCGGGGCTCGGTGCAGCAGGATGCCGACCACTTTGTCGCTGCACGCGAGGGGCTGGGCGCAGACGGCATTTTGCTGGTCGATGTGGGACAGATCTTTGTGGACGATGTAGAGCGTGCTGCCCAACGGCTCGACGCGCTGGAGCTGGCCCGCGCGGTATGGCTGGAGGAACCCTTCCATGCCAGCGCGCTGGAGGAATACGGCGCACTGGCTGCCCGATGCCAAGGTGTGCGACTGGCTGGCGGCGAAGGTGCGCACAACGCGGCGATGGCGCGGCACCTGATCGACTATGGCCGTGTTGGTTTCGTGCAGATCGACTGCGGCCGCATTGGCGGCATTGGCCCGGCCAAGCAGGTGGCCGACTACGCGGTTGCGCGTGGCGTGACCTACGTGAACCATACCTTCACCTCGCACCTGGCGCTGAGCGCATCGATGCAACCCTTCGCCGGTCTGGCCGACCACGCCATCTGCGAATTCCCGGCAGCACCCAAGGCCCTGGCCGTTGAGCTGACGCGCAACCACCTGGCGCCAGACGCCAATGGGCAGGTTTGCGCGCCCGATGCCCCTGGCCTGGGCATGCACATCGACGCGCAGGCGGTGCGGCGCTACCAGGTGGCGGTCGACATCCGGGTGGCTGGCAAGACGCTGTACACCTCGCCGGTGTTCTCACCCTGAGCCAGCCGGCGTGACACGTGCGCACCCGCCGGGTGTGCAACGTTGCGCTGTTCTGGTACGCAGCACCTGCGTCCTTGCAGACCGTGCAAAAAAGAATGTACAGCCGTGCCCGCCCGTACGATACTTCTGCGGGGCTGCGGAGCCCGCCATCCCTACCGACTGCACGGAGGTTTCATGAAGCACTGGTTTTCGCATCTCCCACTGGTGGGCCTGGGCCTGGCGGCCGCCTTTGTCCTGTCCATCGTGCTGCGCGGTTATGGCGACACCACGGTCGCCATGGTGGCGAGTTCCTTGGTCATGTTTGCCGCCTGCCTTAGCAGTGCCCTGCACCTGCTGGGCCCCCGAGCCACCTGGCGCTTTGTGCTGGTTGCGGTGGTGTTCGGCTGGTTTGCCGAACAGATGGGCTCGTCGCGCGGCTGGTTCTTCGGCAGCTACGACTACACCGACGTACTGGGCCCGCGCATTGGTGATGTGCCGTTCATCATTCCCATGATGTGGTTCGCCCTGACCTACATGGGTTACGTCATCAGCAACCTGATTGTCTGGCGCGCGCCGGTCGATGGCTCGACGCGTATCGGCGACGCGTTGCTGATGTCGCTGCTGGCGGCGATGATCGTGACAGCCTATGACCTTGGCGCCGATCCCTACATGGTGTTCGTGCTCAAGGCCTGGATCATGACCAAGAAGGATGGCGCCTGGTTTGGCGAGACGGCGCAGGGTTTCGTCGGCTGGACGGTGGTCGGCTTCTGTATCGTGTTGACTTTCCGGCTGCTGGTGCGCAAGCTGCCGCCGGTGCCTGTCACCCGCGTCAGTCGGCGCGATGCGCTGGTGCCGGTGCTGATTTATGCCGGCTTGATGGCGTTCCAGATCGTCGCCGGTTTCCCGGTCGAGACACGCTCGATCGCTGTGTTCGCCATGGGCATACCGGTGCTGTGCGCGCTGGCGGGTTGGCAGCACTGGAAGACGCATGGTGCAGACGGCAAGGGAGCCAACGCATGATCGCCGAACAGGCCCCCGACGGTGTTCGGCAGCGCAGCGCGCAAGCACAGGGCCAGGCCGCCCCTGTGCACCGGGGTGGTTCTCCAGTCTCCGATGTGCTGCTCGAGCGCATGCAGTACCAGGCCGACCCGCCGGCGGACGATACGGTGGCGCGCATCGTGGGCGACTGGCGCGTACTGGGCGCCGACGCCGGCGCGCACGACCTGCGCGCCGCGCACGAGGCGCAATGGCTGCGCCTGGCGCAGGCCACCAGCCTGCTCGAACAACTCGGCGACAACGGCAGCCTGGAAGACTGGAGCCCCCATCCCCAGCCTGGCATCGATGACGTGATCGTGCGGGCCGTGGAGGATTACGTTCGGGCCAACCAGGCGCTGCCGGCCTGGGCCCGGCCCGACCAGCTCCGGCGGGCCGAGACCCTGTTCATGGACTACGGCCCGTTGTCATGCATCCTGCTGTTCTGCGCCAGCCTGCCCGAGTGTTATGTATTGCCGGATCTTTCGGCCGTGCTGCACATGGCAGGGCAACTGGAGCAGCGCACCGAATACCGCATCCGAAGCACTGCGGCGATGATCTTCCCGGTCATGATGAAAGGCGGCATGGGCGAAGCGCGCGGCAACGGCCGAGCGCAGGTGCTCAAGGTGCGGCTGATCCACGCCACCATCCGCAACCTGATCCTGCGCGGGCGCCCGTCCGACGTGGTGGGGGCGCTGGGTGATGCGCAGAACCGTGTCGGCGCCGGCGTGGTGCCGCCGCACCCGGCGCTGGCGGGTGGTATCACCATGTACGAGGCGATGTTTGCAGCTGGCTGGAAACTCGGGGAGGATGGCCTGCCCTGCAACCAGGAGGAACTGGCCTACACGCTGCTCACCTTCAGTTATGTATTCCTGCGTGGCATGCGCCACCTGGGCCTGGGCTTGCCCCCCGCAGACGAAGAGGCGTTTCTGCATTGTTGGAACGTCACCGCCAGCGTGATGGGTGTACGTGAAGACCTCATGGCCCACACCATGGTGGACGCCGCTGCACTGTTCGAACGCATGCAAAGCCGTGGTCGCGCGGATGTGCGCACGCCGGATCCGCGTCCCGGCCTGGGCCATGCGCTGATGCAGGCGATGGAGGACTCGATCCCGCTGCCCTGGCTCAAACCTTTCGCGGTGCTGATGACACGCCACCTCTGCGGCACGCGCACTGCTGCGCTGATCGGTGTGCAGGACCGTGCACCGTGGCGGTCACGCGTGTTGTTCAAGCTGGTCATGGGGCTGGTGCGCGGCGTCGATGCCCTGTTGAGGCTGGTCTGGCCGCGGTTCTCGATCGCCCGGCTGGTCACCCGGGTGCTGGGTTACCACCTGATGGTGAGGCTGCTGCTCGACCAGACGCGCCCGCTCAAGCTGCCCCAGGGCCTGCTCAACCATGTCAACACCATGCTCGATGCTTGGGGCCACGACCACGATGCGCCGATGTGGATGAACCGGCTGGAAGACCGCTGGACGACACCCGGTGCCTGGCGCGGCTGACCGCTTCAGGCGCCTGCCACAGCGCAGGCCTGTTGCAGCCCGGCATGGGCCCCCAGCCGTCCGAAAATCGCCATTGCCTGCGTGGCGTGCGCCTGCGCCTGCGGGTCACCCACAGGCAGGTGCCGTGCCAGTTCAAGGTGGGCCTTGGCTGTTTCATAGGGAATGGCAGTGCGCTCGCCCTCGGCGATGGCGTGTTGCCAGGCAGTCAGCGCCTTGGCCCGCCGGCCGTGCAACCAGTGTTGCAGCGCCAGGCGCTGCGCCGCCATCGGGGCGCCAATGTCAAACATGCGTGCATACCCGCTGGTGCGGGCGGTGGCCATCGCGGCATGTTGCGACCACTGCTTCCAGGCCGCGCTGCCCGACGGCGGCGCTTCCCGCTCCCAAAACCGCAACACCAGTTCCGAGAAGGTGTCGAGGCCGTTGAGCAGGTGGTGTGCCGTGGCCAGGCGTGGCAGCGTGGACATGATCGCCAGCCCTTCGTCGAGCAATGCCCGGGCGGCGCCGAAGTCGCCAAGCTCGAACAGCGCCAGCGCCAGCAGGCCGCTGTCTGCGAGGTAGGACACCGCCTCGCCGGTGGCGCGCGCCAGTGCCTGGGCCTGGCGAGCGTGGGTCACCGCTTCGTCGAAGTTGCCGCGCCGTATGGCCAGCATGGCTTTGCCACCTGCCGCCCAGCATTGGCCGAGCTGGTCGCCCACTTCGTCGGCCAACTGCTGCTCCAGCGCCCACAGTTGGGCTGAGTGATCGAAAGCGCCCTGCAACTCGGCCGCATTGGCCAGCATCGAGACCATGGTCAGGCGCGGCTGGCGCTCGCCCAGGCGCTGGAATATCTGCTCCGCATCGGTGGCGCAGCGTTCGCATGCATCCCAGCGCGCCTGCCCCAGGTAAGCCAGTGCCACGGTCAGGTTGGCGTCGGCATAGGCCAGCGGGTTCTGCAACCGGCGGTGCAGTTCGGTCACTCGGGCGGCGTAACGGTCGGCGAGTTGCCGGCGGCCCAGCATGGTGGTGAGGTACATCATGCCGCTGAAGGCGCCCATCTGCTCCGGGCTGGCCGCATGCTGGTGCAGCAGGTTGAAACGGCGCACCATCGAGTACATGGTGTGGCGTGGGCGCTGTGTCAGGTGGTAGATGCGCCCCAACGCGCTTAACACCGCAGCGATCTGGCGCGCAGGCGCGGCCTGGGCCGAGTTGGCCGGGCTGCGCCGGTGCCAGAAATGCCGCATCGTCGCACGCACCGCCTCCAGCACCAGTGCCGCACCGATGCGGCTGTCGCCCGGGATGGATTGGCCCAGCAATACGGCCGAAGATTCGAGCGCGCTGCGGGCGTGTTCCAGCTCGCCCAGGTCGTAACTCGCCAGACCCAGGTGCAGCAGCCAACGCGCCTTCTGCGCGTTGCTCGCATCCACTGGGCCGGGCGCACCCTCGCCGAATCCGTTGGCGGCGATGTCGAGCAGGCGTCCGAACAGGGTCTGGGCCTCGCGGTAGGCGCCGGTGCGCAACGCATGGTTGCCGGCCTGCTCCAGCGCCCGCACCGCACGCACCGGATCCTGGGCCTGTTCCCAATGGGCGGCGATGCGCCCGAGCATCAGCGGGTTTTCGCCTGCCTGGCGTTCATACCAGGCGCCCAGCGACGCGTGCATCTCGCGCCGGAAGCCCAGGGGCAGCAGGCTGTAGACCGCATCGCGCACAAGCGCGTGGCTGAAGTGGAATTGTGCGGCGTCGCTTTCCCGCTGCACCAGACCACGCGCCACCAGCACGTCCACATCGGCACGCAGTGCGTCGGTGCTGGACTGGCCGGCCGCGGCGCTGGTCAATGCGTCGAAGGTGAACACCCGTCCGACGACGCTGGCTGATTTGAGCGTGAGCTGCTGGCGCGGCGTGAGGCCGTCGATACGCGAAATCACGACTCCCTGGATGGTGTCGGGGATCGCAAACCCCGCCAGCGCCCGTGCGTCAAAGGTGACCACCCCTTGCGCGCAGCGCACCACCAGGCCATACACCAGCGATGCCACCACCTGGCGCACGAACAGTGGCAGGCCCTGGGTCTTGTCGGCGACTGCGCGCAGCACCGGCTCGGGCACCGTGCTGGCACCCAGCTCCGAGGCGATGATGGCGCGCACCGCGTTTTCCCCCAGCGGCAACAGACGCACGCGGGTGGCACCGAGGTCCTGCAGCGACGCGCTGCAGACCGAGTCGTCGCCCAGCGGGCGCGAACTCAGCACCAAGAGCAGGCTCGGGCAGCGGCGCACAGCCGCATCGAGCACGCTCCAGGAGGCGGAGTCGAGCCAGTGCAGGTCTTCCAGCAACAACACGCGTACCGCACCGGCGTGGGTTGCCAGCAGCAGTTGCGCCAGCAGGTCGGCGGTGGCGTCGATACGGGCGCGTCCGCTCATCTGTTGCTCGGTCAATGTGGGCAGCAAGTCCAGGTCGAGCACGTCGGTCAGCAGGCTGGCGCGGTCCCGCGTGGCGTCGTCCTTGCCCAGCAGCAACAACACCCGCTCGCGGCGCACGGTGCGGGATGTCACCCCCTGCAGCCCCAGCAAGGTGTCAAACACCCGGCGCAGGGGCCGGTAGGCCGCCGAGTTGTCGAGCGGGTCACTGGCGCCAGTGGCGACCAGCAGGCCCTGCTTGACGGCTGCGTCGACAAATGCATGGCACAGATGCGACTTGCCGATGCCGGCTTCGCCCTCGACCAGCACCACCGCGCTGCGGGTCGGGTTGTCCTGTGCCTGTTGCAGCAAGGCCAGCAGCTGCGCGTACTCGGCCTCGCGGCCGATCAATTCGCCGGTGCTGGTTTCGTCGGCGCGCCGTTTGCCCAGCGACTCGAACACCTTGACCCCGGGCAACCCTTTCAGCGCGACATCCGGGCGTGGCACGTAACCAATCGCGGGCACTGCCTGCGCGGTCGCGTCGTCACAGTACACACGGGCGCCGCCCGGCGCCTGGGCCATGCGCGCGGCCAGGTTGACAACGGCGCCGATCAGCGCGTATTCGGCCCGCGACTGGCTGCCCCGCAAACCCGCGAACAGCCGCCCGCTGGCGACGCCCACGGACACCGGTGCTGCATGTGCGGCCATCTGGGTGACCAGCATGTGGGCCGCCCGCATCGCCCGTTCCGCGTCGTCCGGGTAGCTGCTGCCGGGAATGCCCCACGCCGCCACCAGCACGAAGTCGGCCTTGTCGTCCAGCAGGCACTGCAGCACGCTGCCGCCCACTCCGTAGACCGCTTGCTGCATGGCCAATGTTGCGCGTTGCAGTGCCGCCAGGTCGCGCGGTTGCTTGGTGACGGCAAACAGCACACTGGCCGAGCGCAGCTCAGCCAGGACGTCGTGCTGGTTGGCCTCCAGGCGCTGGAGCAGATGCCGCGGCACCAGCGGTGCCAGTTGTGCCTTGTCGGGCCGGGCCAGCGGGCCGGCCGGTGGCAGGGGCAGTGGTGGCGTCGCGCCGTGCACGATGAACCCGCCCGCGCCCAGGGGTTCCCCGGTGCAGTCATCGCGCAGCAGTTGCCAGGCCGGGGCGGACAGGGCCACCTGGCCAGACGGCACGGCCTGCAGGCCGGCCACCTGCTGGAGTGCATCGCCGCCGAGCAGTGCCTCCCAGCGCCCGTTGACGCCACCGGCAATGGCGGTGTACAGGCTGCCGGCGCCGATACCGATGCGCAGGCTCAGGGGCACCCGCAGCGACGTGGAAAGCTCGGGCACCAGCGCCTGCAGCCGCAGCGCGGTGGCGGTCGCAGCCAGCGCCGCACCGTGCAGGCCGTCCGGGCCCGACGGCCACCAGGCGATGGTGGCGTCACCGGCGAACTTGTAGACCTCGCCCCCGCCTTCATCGATGATGGACACGATGCGCTCGAAGCAGCCGTTGAGTATGGTCTGCATCTCTTCGATGCCCACCTGCCCGGACCGGGCCATGCGTTCGGTGAGCGCCGAAAAACCGGCGATGTCGGCCACAAACAGGGCGCCCGCAAGGGCATCGTCGAGCTCCGCTGCCAGCAACCGGCCGCAGGCGGCGCGCCGGCGCGCAAAACCGGGCACGAAGCGCTGCAGGCCGCGGGCGTCCGAAAAAGCGTCGGTTACGGCCTGTTCGTGGCTCATTCTCGGGAGTGCTCCATGCCGGTCGATGTCCGACCTTGTCGGTGATACTGCGCTGGTTTGCCGGGCCGCTGCACGACACTTCGTTTATACCCGCGCCAGGCGGCGTCGTCGACACTTTCCAGTGTCGGCGCTGCGGCGCAGGGTCAACGTGGAATGCTCCGATACGGTGTATACAAGCGTGATATGGTCTTGTGCAGCAACCACTACCAGCGGAGCGCCGACGCATGATGCCAAATATCGAACAGTGGCTCGCGGCGCTCGGCCTGTCCCAGTATGCCGATTCGTTTCGCGCCAACCACATCGATTGCGCGCTGCTCGTCCGACTGACCGCTGACGACCTGCAGGGCATCGGCGTCACCTCGCTGGGCCATCGCATCCGGATGCTGGATGCTGTCGCAGCGCTCGCCGACGCGCACATGCCCGCAGCGCTCGCCGTGGCGCACGCGCCACCGACGCGTCCGTTCGCGCGTAGCTACACCCCCCGCCATCTCGCCGAAAGAATCCTGCAGTCGCGCTCCGCACTGGAAGGCGAACGCAAGCAGGTCAGTGTGCTTTTCGCCGATGTCAAGGGATCGATGGAGCTGGCCGAGCAGCTCGACCCGGAGCAGTGGCACGCCATTCTGGAAGGATTCTTTGCGATCCTCGCCGAGGGTGTGCACCGTTTCGAGGGGACGGTGAACCAGTACACCGGTGACGGCGTCATGGCGCTGTTCGGCGCGCCGATTGCACACGAGGACCACGCGCAGCGTGCCTGTTTTGCGGCGCTGCACCTGCAACGCGAGATCACCCGGTACGCGACCGGGGTCAAGCGCGAGCACGGCGTGGGGTTCTCGACCCGCATGGGCATCAATTCCGGCGAGGTGGTGGTGGGCAGGATCGGCGACGACCTGCGCATGGACTACACCGCGCAGGGCCACACGGTCGGGCTGGCGCAACGCATGGAGGGCCTGGCCGAGCCCAACACCTGCTACCTGAGTGCGCCCACTGCGGCGCTGGCCGGCGGCTACTTTGCGCTGGAGGACCTGGGCGAGTTTCAGGTCAAGGGTGTCTCCGGGCCGGTGCGGGTGCACCGGCTGGCCGGTATTGGCGCGGCGCGCAACCGTTTCGACATCTCGCGCCAGCATGGTCTGGCACCCTTCGTTGGCCGCGCGGCGGACCTGCGCGCGCTGGACGATGCGCTGGCGCAGACACTGGCTGGCAGCGCTCAGGCGGTGGGCGTGGTGGCCGAGGCGGGTACCGGCAAGAGCCGGCTGTGTTTCGAGTTCCTGGAGCGCTGCCGTGCGCGCGGCATCCGCGTGTTCGAGGGGCGCGCCGTCGCGCATGGCCGCAATGTTCCGCTGTTGCCGATCCTGGACATTTTTCGGGCCGTGTTCGGTATCGGCAGCCAGGACGACAGCCGGGCGGCGCGCGAGAAGATCGCCGGTCGTGTGGTGCTGCTGGACAACACGCTCGCCGACGTGCTGCCGGTGGTGTTCGATTTCATGGGGGTGGGCGACCCGCAACACCCAGGGCCGGCGCTCGATCCGACAGCGCGCCAGCGCCGACTGGTGGCCTTGCTGACGCGATTGGTGCAAGGCGATGGCGACTCGCCGGCCAGTGTGACGATGGTCGAGGATCTGCATTGGATCGATGCTGCCAGCGGCGATTTTTTGGAGCAGCTGGTCGAGGGCTGTGCCGGCGGGCGCAACATGCTGCTGCTGAACTTCCGACCGGAGTTCCACGCCCAATGGATGCAGCGGTCCTGCTACCGGCAGCTGCCTCTGACACCGCTGGGCCCCGATGCGATGGCCGAACTGATGGCCAGGCTGCTGGGCCCGGACCCGACGATCGCTGCCCTGGCGGCCGACATCCATGCGCGCACCGGCGGCAACCCGTTCTTCGCCGAGGAAATTGCGCAGTCCCTGCGCGAGTCGGGGCAACTTGAAGGCCGCCCTGGCGCGTACCGCCTGGCCACGCCGACCGCACGGCTGGATCTGCCGGCCACCGTGCAGTCCGTATTGGCGGCACGGATCGACCGGCTCCCCGAGCGTGAGAAGTTGTTGCTGCAGCACGCATCGGTGATCGGCAAGCAATTTTCCGAGCCGCTGCTGGCGGCAGTCGCCGGGCCTGGCGCAGAGGACTTGAAGGCTGGCCTGGGCGCCTTGTGCCGCGCGGAATTCCTGAACGTGGTGTCCATCTACCCGGTGGCCGAATACGCCTTCAAGCACCCGCTGACGCAGGAGGTGGCCCTGGGCGGGCAGTTGCGCGAACGGCGCCGCCAGGTCCACGCCGCCGTGGCGCGCGCGATCGAGTTGCAGGCCGAAGGGCGACTCGACGAGCAGGCAGCGCTGTTGGCGCACCACTGGGACGAAACCGGCGACGCGCTCTGCGCCGCGCGCTGGCACCGGCGAGCCGCCGAGTGGCCGGGTTGCCCGGATTTCGTCTCGGCCCACCACCACTGGGACCGGGTGTGGACGGTGCTGCGCGCACTGCCGCAGGAGCAGGACGCGATCGAACTGCGCATCATGGCTTGCGCCCGTCTGCTGACACTGGGTCCGCGGCTGGGTGTGGGGATGGATGTGTCGCGCGCCATGTACGCGGAGGGCGAATCGCTGGCCGACGCGATCGGGGATCGCCAGGCCCGGATCCGGCTCACCATGGCCTACGGCTGGGCGCTTGCGAGCGCGGGCGAATTGGCGGTCTGCCTCGAGAAGCTGGTCGAGATGCAACCGTTGCTGGAAACGATCGAGGCACCGGCGCTCAAGGTGGCCGCCTGGGGCAATCTGTTCATGGTGACCTGCCTGGTGGCGCGGTTTCGGGAGGCGCTGGGCATGGTGGAACAGGGGCGCGCGCTGCTGGCTGTGGCGGCGCCCGCCGGCAAGGGCATCGGCAGCCTCAATTCCGCGGCGTCGCTGGACCAGTTCCAGGGTTATTGCTGGGCCTGGACGGGCCGCCTGCCCGAGGCGCTCGAGGCGTACGAAAAAGGCATGCGCCAGGCTGATCCGGTGGGTGAACTCGCGGTGTTTGCCCGTTGCCACAGCACCGAGGCCCACTACCATGCGCACGATCCACAAGCAGCCATGGAGCGGGCGCGCCAGGCCGAGCAGATCAGCCACAAGCTGGGCGAGCCCCCGATGATCGCCGCGCGTGTGCACCAGGCCTTCGGATATGCGCACCTGGCCGCCGGCCGCGCGGCCGACGCGGTCACTGCGGCCCGTGCTGCCCTGGCCATCCATCGCCGCGTCGACCAGACCAGCGCCGGGCCCTCTGCCGCCTTGTTGGCCGAGGCCCTGCTGGCAGCGGGTGAGTTTGATGCAGCGCAGGCTGCGGCAACCGAGGCGATCACCTCCTGCCGGTACAGCTTGCGCGCCAACTACGAGGCCATCGCCCAGGGTGTTCTGGCCCGCGCATTGATGCGCCGTGATGGTGCTGCGGCAAGGGATGCGGCGCAGGCGGCGCTGGATACCGCCGCGGATCTGGTGGAGCGCACCGGTGCACTCTTGCTTGCCCCGGCGCTGGCTGAATGGCGTGCCGAACTGGTGGGTCTGATGGGCGACGAGACGCAGCCGCCGTTGTAGCTGGGCCAGATGGCTCGGGGTTTGCGGTGCGTGCTGCCAGGGATGCACTGGCGTACCGCAATACCGGCACAGTGGCCGGGCGGACGGTGTGTCAGGACGTGATCACCCCCGCCTTCACCCTCAACCGCCATGCATGCAGCAGCGGCTCGGTATACCCGCTCGGCTGCACCAGTCCCTTGAACACCAGGTCGCTCGCTGCCTGGAACGCAGCGCCCTTCGGATTCGCCGCCATGTTCTGGTACAGCTGGTCGCCAGCATTTTGCTTGTCCACCACCTTGGCCATGCGCTTGAAGGTCGCCTTTACCTGGGCCCTGGTCACGACGCCGTGCAGCAGCCAGTTGGCCATGTGCTGGCTGCTGATGCGCAGCGTGGCGCGGTCTTCCATCAGGCCCACGTTGTGGACGTCGGGCACCTTGGAGCAGCCGATGCCCTGGTCGATCCAGCGCACCACGTAGCCCAGGATGCCCTGGGCGTTGTTGTCGAGTTCCTGCTGCTTTTCGGCATCGGTCCACTTCGGTTTCTTGACCACCGGGATAGTCAGCAGGTGGTCCAGGATGGCCTCGCGCTCGGCATCCACGTCGACCTTTTCCAGTGCCTTCTGCACCTTGAACACATCGACCTGGTGGTAGTGCAGCGCGTGCAGGGTGGCGGCGGTCGGGCTGGGCACCCAGGCGGTGTTGGCGCCAGCCATCGGGTGGCCGATCTTCTGTTTCAACATGTCGGCCATCAGGTCGGGCATGGCCCACATGCCCTTGCCGATCTGGGCCTTGCCGCGCAGACCACATTCCAGGCCGACCAGCACGTTGCTGCGCTCATAGGCATGGATCCACTCGCTGGTTTTCATCTCGCCCTTGCGGCGCATCGCCCCGGCCTGCATGGCGCTGTGCATTTCGTCGCCGGTGCGGTCCAGGAAACCGGTGTTGATGAACGCCACGCGGTTGGCGGCGGCGGCGATGCAGGCCTTGAGGTTGACGCTGGTGCGGCGTTCCTCGTCCATGATGCCAAGCTTGACCGTGGCCTTGGGCAGGCCGAGCAGTTCTTCGATGCGGCCGAACAGCTCGCTGGCAAACGCCACCTCGGCCGGGCCGTGCATCTTGGGCTTGACGATGTAGACACTGCCGCGGCGGCTGTTGCGAATGCCCTGGTCGCCATGGCCGGCCGCCGGCGCGCGCAGGTCGTGCAGTGCGATCGTGGTGGTGACGACTGCGTCCAGGATGCCTTCCGGGATTTCGCGTGCGTCCGCGCCCCAGAGGATCGCCGGGTTGCCCATCAGGTGGCCGACGTTGCGCACGAACAGCAGCGAGCGGCCGTGCAGCACGACGTCTTCGCCGCGCGGTCCGGTGTAGCGCCGGTCGGGATTGAGGCCGCGCGTGAAGCTGCCGCTGCCCTTGCGGACCTGCTCGGTCAGTGTGCCCTTGAGGATGCCCAGCCAGTTGCCGTAGGCCTGCACCTTGTCTGCGGCGTCGACCACCGCCACCGAATCCTCCAGGTCGAGGATGGTGGACAGCGCAGATTCAAGCACCAGGTCGGCCATGCCGGCCGGGTCGGTGCTGCCGATCGGGTGCGTGCGGTCGATCCGGATCTCCATGTGCAGCCCATGGTGCGACAGCAGCACCGCGCCCGGTGCGCCGATCTCGCCCTGGAAACCGACGAACTGCGCCGGGTTCTTCAGCCCGCTGGTGGTGCCGTTCTTCAGCGTCACGGCGAGCTGGTTGTCGACCACGGCGTAACCGGTCGAGTCGACGTGCGAGCCCTTTTTGAGCGGCGCGCAGCGGTCGAGCACGTGGCGCGCGTACGCGATCACACGGGCGCCGCGCAGCGGGTTGTAGGCCGCGCCGTCCGGGCCGGCGCGGGTGGCGCCGTCGGTTTCGGGCAGCGCGTCGGTGCCATACAGCGCGTCGTACAGGCTGCCCCAGCGCGCATTGGCGGCGTTGAGCGCGTAACGCGCGTTCGTGATCGGCACCACCAGCTGCGGGCCGGCCTGCAACGCCAGCTCGGCGTCGACGTTCTTCGTCGTCGCCTTGACGCTGGCCGGAACCGGCACCAGGTAGCCGATCTTCCCGAGGAACCGGCGGTACTGCCTCTGGTTGCGGACCGGGCCCGGGTGGGCCCGGTGCCAGGCGTCGAGCTCGGTCTGAAGGCGGTCGCGTTCGGCCAGCAGCGCAAGGTTCTTCGGCGCCAGGTCGGCCACGATGGCGTCGAAACCGCTCCAGAAGGCCGCGCTGTCTACACCTGTCCCGGGGAGTACTTGCGTGTCGATGAACTGCTGCAGTTCGGTGGCGACCTGAAGTCGGTGGATGGTGGTGCGTGTGGTCATGGGGACTCCTGGTTCAAAGGTCAAGAAAAAAATCCGAGTACGTCGCCCAGGTTGTCGCCGGTGCGGGTGGGCGTGGTGCCCAGTTCTTCAAAGGGCAGCTGGTAGCGGTTGACCCACAGGGTCTGGTAGCCGTACCAGGTGGCGGCCAGCGCGTCCCAGGCATTGCAACTCACGAAAGCGATCTGGCGCGCGGCCAGGCCGGTGGCCTGTTCACCCAGCGCGTAGGCTTCGGGCGCAGTCTTGTACTTGCGGATGGTGTCGACACTCAGCACATGGTCGAGCAGGCCGTCGAGTCCGGCCGACTTGATGGCCAGATGCAGCATCGCCGGGTCGCCGTTGCTCAGGACGCCGGTCGGGATGCCGCGGCGCTTGAGTTCACGCAGCACCGCGTGGTTTTCGGGGAATGCGCTCAGGCTGCGGTACTGGTTCATGAGGCGTTCGATTTGGGTGTCGAACGGGGCGGTGGCGCCCAGTGGCCCCATGGGCCCCACAAGGCGCTTGACGGCAAACACCAGCGCGGCCCGGGTCAACTCCCAGAATGGCCGATAGTGCGCGCCATGGTTGCTGGTGGTGACCAAGCGGGTGTATTCGATCTGTTTGTCGCGCCATAACACGCTCAGTGCCTGGCCCTGGCCGGGGAACAGTTGTTCTGCCAACAGAGCGACGCTGTACACGTCGAACAAGGTGCCATAGGCATCGAACAGTACGGCACGTGGTTTTTCCATGCAGGAACTGTATTCGATACTTTGTTGCGAATTAGTCGGAATTTGGTCTAAGTATTGGTGACAAAAACGATGCTAATTGGATGCCTTGGCTTCTGGCCCCCTGTCAGTACGGGCAGATCGGTGCCGTAGACGACCTGGCGCACTGGCATCGCACAGGTCTTCTTACAATTAGTGCACGTTTCCATGGGTCAATACCACCTTGCCCACCGGCCGGATCGGTTACAACCAGAACTTCTCGAGACATTGGGTACTGACGCATATTTTGTTTGAAGTGGCTAGGCAATAGAGTGAACCCCGGCAGTCCATCCACGCTGACAGATCCTGCAACGCGCGACCTGGTGTTGCGCCATGTCCAGACGCTGATCGCCCGGACGCAGGCTTTTTTTGCCGAACGCCAGGACGCGCACCTCAAGGCCCTGCGTGCCTACCTGTTCGATCTGGTCGATGCCCGGCCGCACACTACGCAGGCCCAGAATCTGCGCACCGCTGCCGTGATGCTGGACAAGCAGGCAGAAACCTTCAATCGGGTCTTCCAGAGCGCACTGCGTGAAGCCATCGAGGACGACCTCGAGGCGGTGATGCCCGGCGCCCTGCGTGTGCTGCGCCCGGTGGACACCGCCGGCGCCTCGACCGGCCCCCTGAGCATGGCACTGCTGGATGTCGACCAGATCGAGCGCCACCTGTTGGTCGACCGGGTCGCGCAGCTTTTCAATGCCAGTTACGACGCCGCGCTCAAGCCGCTCACGCAGTCGATGGGCGCGTTGCTGCGCCAGGATGGTTTTTCGCTGTCGGACAACCCGTTTCGGCCCGCGACCCTGATTCGCGCTTTCTCGTTGACCTGGCACGCCTGTGAATTCGACCCGATGGCAGCCGAGGACTTCCTGTCCGTGCTGAACCCGCGCCACGGCATCGACTGGGCGCCGCTGTACGCGGCCCTGACGGAAACCCTGGTGCGGTCTGGTTTCACCGCCAGGCCAGTGCACCGCATCAAGCGCGCCGGCGCCGGCGAATCCGCGCACGCGTCGGCTCCCGAAGGGCGCGACGCAGGGGCCAGCACGAAATCGGGGTTTGAACCGTCCAAGCAGGGTAGCCCCGGCTCCGGGTTTACATCTTCCCAGGCCGTGACACTGGCGCCACCCGCCGAGCCGGTCGCGCCCAGGACGATCGCCGAGCGGGCCCGCGATTTCCTGCAAAAACTTGGGTTTGGGCGCGCTGCGGGGCAGCCAGGTGCAGCGCGGGGCGATGGCGGTGAAGGCGGTGGCGGTCCCCATGCGCCGGCAGATCCGGGTCTGATGGGATTCCTCGGCGGATTGCAGGCCGACACCGGCTTGGCGGCGCAGCAGTCGTGGGTCGAAGGCGATGACTTGCGCGGCCACAACCTGCTGCGCCAGATGCGTGACCATGAAGAGGTCAAGCGCGCGCCCGAACTCGACCGCGGCACGATCGATGCCCTGGCTGAGGTGTTCGACTTCGTGTTCGCCGATCCAGCCATTCCCATCCAGCTCAAGTACGTCATAGGGCGCCTCCAGATCCCGGTGCTCAAGGCGGCGATGATCGACCGCGATTTCTTCCTGTCCGGTGAGCATCCGGCGCGCAAACTGGTCGACGCGCTGGCTGCCGCCGGCATCGGCTGGAACCCCGAAAAGGGCGACTCCGACCCCTTGTATGTGCGCATCCAGTCCACGGTGCTGCAGGTCCTGAACGGTTTCGACAACGACCTGGCGCTGTTTCGCACCGTGCTGGACGAGTTCGAGACTTTCGTGCACGAACTGGAACAGCGTGCACAGGTGCAGATCGAGCCCGTTGCGCACCAGCAGGGCTCCTCTGAAGTGCATGAAGCCGCCCTGGTGCATGCCGACGAGGTGGTGCACCAGTGCATCAGCGCCGCGAACGACGATGCGCCGCTGCGGCCATTTCTGCTGCCGTTCCTGACCACGCAATGGCGCGAGGTAATGGCCCACGCCTGGATGAACCGGCAGTCCGTGCCCGGTGGCTGGGAGCGGGCGCTGGCAACCATGGACCAGGTGATATGGTCGACACACGCCAAGCCCGACGCGGGCGAGCGCGCGCGGCTGGTGGCCCTGTTGCCCGACCTGGTGCGCCGCATCAACGTCGGGCTCGACAGCATCGGCTGGGAAGGCGTCGACCGTTCGGAATTCACGCGCCAGCTGATCGATGCGCACATGAAGGCGATCCGATCACCCCGGTCGCAACTGATGGACCTCGATTCGGGGTCCGCGCCGCTCGAGACACCGGCCAGCCGCATGGCGCTGAAAGCGCTGGAGGCGCGGCGTGCGCGTCGGACCGAAACCCTGGAAATGGACGCGTTCGATCTGCAGGCGCAGGGATTCGTGCGCGGCCTGTGGTTCGATTTCGATGACGATCAGCTTGCTACACACCGCTACCGCCTGGGTTGGGTCAGCCCGCAACGCACACGCCTGCTGTTCACCAACCGTGAAGGGTTCGAGGCCTTTGTGCGCTCGGAGCGTGAAGTGGCGCGCCTGCTGCGCGAAGGCCGCCTGCGCGTGCTGGACCAGCAGCCGATCGTGCAGCGCGCGATCCACCAGATCATGGAGGCCGGCGCAGTTGAACCCATGGACCTGGAACTGGCCTGAATTCAGCCGTGGTGAGCGACACCGCATGGGCCTTGTTTTGTGATGCCTTCGCTGGGTTACTCTGCAGATCAGGTCGAAACACTGATGCAATCCAACCCGTAGTGCGTTGATCTTTGACCAATCAGCAGGTAATCTGCTGCATGGACAAATTCAAGCAACTCGAATCCTTTGTGTCGGTCTCCACCCGAGGCAGCCTGACTGCGGCTGCCGTCTCGGAAGGTGTGGCTCCGGCGATCATGGGCCGGCGGCTCGATGCGCTGGAGGCGCGTCTCGGCGTCAAGCTCCTGATTCGCACCACACGGCGCATCACGCTGACACATGAAGGCAGCGCTTTTTTGGAGGATTGCCAGCGTGTGTTGGCCGATGTGGCCAGTGGGCGGCTGGTGGCGGTGCTGGAAGCGTTCGCGGCGCCGCCCAATGGCATCTACGCCGTGGTGCCACAACGCAAGCATCTCCCGCTCAGGGTGCGGTTGTGGATCGATTTCCTTAAGCACCACTACGGCCGACCCGGGTACTGGCAGGCCTGAGCAGGTCTGCCAGCCCGGGCGGGTTCCGGCGGACTCAGGCTGGTTTATTCTTCAGGCACTCGCTCATGAATTTCTTGCGCTCATCGCCCTTCTTGTCACCGGCGTCCTTGTTGCACGTCGCCATCTTGCCCTGCTGTGCGGCGGCAGGTTTGTCTTGTGCGTGGGCAGTGCCGAAGGAAAGAGCCAGGCCGATGGCGGCAAGGGAGAGCATTTTTTTATGGTGACTCCAGGTGAATGATGGTGGAATTTGCGAATCCGGTGGCGGATCCGGTGGCGGATCCGCTTATTCAACGCGTCCACCGGGCTCGCGGCTGGCAACAACCCCAGCCGGGGCGCGTCATTTGTCAGCCGCTATTCGAGTCTGGTTCGTAACACTTGTCGGCCGGGCGACACCAGGTCATGCCGCCCGGGCCTCCTAGAATCGGGTCTTATGCTCAAGATCAAACAGGAATTGCAGGCCGGCCTGCATGCCGCGCTGCGCGAACTGGCTCCCGGCACCGAAATGCGCGCTGCGTTCGAGTCGCCCAAAGTTGCAGCCCATGGGGATTTCGCCTCCACTGCGGCCATGCAGTTGTCCAAGCCGCTGAAACTGAATCCGCGCCAGGTCGCGGAGCGCCTGCGCAGCTTGCTGTTGGCGCAACCTGCCTACCACCAGTGGGTGTCGGACATCGACATCGCTGGCCCAGGGTTCCTCAACATCCGCCTGACCCCCGCAGCCAAGCAGCAGGTGGTGCGGGAAGTGCTTGCGGCAGGCGACGCGTTCGGCCACCAGCCAGCGCGGGGCGAGCGCATGCTGGTGGAATTCGTGTCGGCCAACCCGACCGGTCCGTTGCATGTGGGCCATGGGCGCCAGGCTGCGCTGGGCGATGCAATCTGCAACCTCAACGCCACCCAGGGCTGGGACGTCTACCGGGAGTTCTATTACAACGACGCCGGCGTGCAGATCGCCACGCTGGCGCGCAGCACCCAGCTGCGGGCGCAGGGGTTCAAGCCGGGCGACACCCAGTGGCCCGAGGCCGCCTACAACGGTGACTACATTGCCGACATCGCAGCCGACTTCCTGGCCCGCAAGACCGTCAGCGCCGACGACCGCAGCACCACGGCCAGCGGCGATGTGAACGACCTGGACAGCATCCGCGAGTTCGCCGTGGCTTACCTGCGCCATGAGCAGGATCTGGACCTGCAGGCCTTTGCGGTCCGGTTCGACAACTACTACCTGGAGTCCAGCCTGTACACCAGTGGCCGGGTCGATGCGACCGTCGAATTGCTGCAGGCCGCCGGCAAGACCTTCGAGCAGGATGGCGCGTTGTGGTTGCGGTCGACCGACTACGCTGACGACAAGGACCGGGTGATGCGCAAGAGCGACGGCAGCTACACCTATTTCGTGCCCGACGTGGCCTACCACATCACCAAGTGGGAGCGCGGGTTTACGCGTGTGGTGAACATCCAGGGCACCGACCACCATGGCACCATCGCCCGGGTCCGGGCCGGCTTGCAGGCTGCCAACGTCGGCATCCCGCAGGGTTACCCCGACTACGTGCTGCACACCATGGTGCGGGTGGTGCGCGGCGGCGTCGAAGTGAAGATATCCAAGCGCTCTGGCGCGTACGTCACGCTGCGTGACCTGATCGAGTGGACCAGCAAGGACGCGGTGCGGTTCTTCCTGCTCAGCCGCAAGCCCGACACCGAGTATGTGTTCGATGTGGACCTGGCCCTGGCAAAGAACAACGACAACCCCGTGTATTACGTGCAATATGCCCATGCCCGCATCTGCTCGGTGCTGGCGGGCTGGGGTGGTGATGTGGCCGCATTGCCGCAGGTGGCGCTCGACGCACTGCAAAGTCCGTCCGCGATGGCCCTGATGCTGGCACTGGCCAAGTTTCCTGACATGCTCACAGCCGCGGCCCAGGATTTCGCGCCGCACGACGTGACCTTCTACCTGCGCGACCTCGCCGCCACCTACCACAGCTATTACGACGCCGAGCGAATCCTGGTCGACGACGAGCCGGTGCGGCTGGCGCGCCTTGCCCTTGTCGCGGCGACCGCCCAGGTATTGCGCAGCGGCCTGGCGGTGCTGGGGGTGGACGCACCCCGCAAGATGTGAGGCAGCTGCGATGACAATCAGGCCATGGATGGACTTATCGGACAGGGGCGCGGAATGATGCAACAGCGGGGCGGGACCTTTCTGGGGATGATCTTCGGCCTGGTGATAGGCCTGGGCATCGCCCTTGCCGTGGCGGTGTACGTGACCAAGGTGCCGATTCCGTTTGTCAACAAGGGCCAGAGCCGTTCTGCCGAGCAGGACGCGGCCGAGGCCAAGAAAAACAAGGACTGGGACCCCAACGCGCCCTTGTACGGCAAGAACCCGGCCAAGCCTGCGGTGCCGGCGTCTGCTCCACCCGCCGTGGCCGAAGAAGCGGCTTCGGCACCTGCCAGGGTGGTCACAACGCCTGCGGAGGCCGACCCCAAGGTCGACCCCAAGGCCGACCCCAAGGTCGACCCCAAGGCCGACCCCAAACCCGCGGCGTCGGCCGATCCCTTGGGCGACCTGGCCCGGGCCCGGTCATCCGCAGCGACGGCTGACCCGTTTACCTATTTTGTGCAGGTGGGGGCGTACCGGACCACCGAAGACGCCGAAGCCCACCGCGCCAAGTTGTCGCTGGCCGGTGTCGAGGCGAAGGTGTCCGAGCGCGAGCAGTCCGGGCGGACGGTCTTTCGCGTCCGCGTGGGCCCGATGGAAAAACGCGATGACGCCGACCGGACCAAGGAAAAGCTGGAGGCGCTGGGCATGGAGGCGGTGCTGGTGCGCGTCCAGCGCTGAGCGGCTGAACTATTGCCGCCAGGATTTGTCGGACTTCGGGTTGACTTTCAATTTTCAGGAGTAAGCAAGCATGAAACGTCGTGACTTTTCCGCCGCTGCCGCTGCGGCCATCGGGCTCAGCCAGGGATTTTTCGGGAGCGCGCAGGCGCAGGCGGTGAAACCGGAGGCGGGTGCCGACTACCTGGTGCTCGACAAAAAAGCGGCAGTCGAGGCGCCGGCCGGCAAGGTCGAGGTGGTGGAGTTCTTCTGGTACAACTGCTCGCACTGCAACGCCTTCGAACCCGCGCTGGATGCATGGATCAAGCGTGCCCCCAAGGATGTGATGGTGCGCCGGGTGCCGGTCGGGTTCCGGGATGACTTCGTGCCCCAGCAGCGCCTCTACTACACGCTCGAGGCCATGGACCTGATCGACAAGCTTCATGGCAAGGTGTTTGCCGCCATCCACGCCGAAAAACTGCAACTGGCCAAGGGCGACGCCATTGCCGACTGGGTGGCCAAGCAGGGTGTGGACAAGGCCAAGTTCGTGGAGCAGTACAACTCGTTCACCGTTGCCACCAAGGCCGGCAAGGCCACACAGCTTCAAAACGCCTACAAGGTCGAGGGTGTTCCCGCGATGGGCGTGGCCGGCCGGTTCTACACCGACGGTACCCTTGGCAAGAACATGCCGCGGGTGCTGCAAGTGGTGGACCACCTGGTTGCCGAGGTGCGCGCCGGTCGCTGACGCGGGCATGGGCTGCTTCCCGCAGCTTGGCGGAGCCGGTTTGCAGACACGCCGCACGGATGTGCACCGCCACAGCGGGCCGGCGCCTGCAGGGCACGGGCTACAATCAAACGGCAGGGTTTTCTGCAAGATTCGTGCCTCTATGAAATCCTTTCAAACCCCGACTGTTTTCGTGCTGGCATGTGTTCTGCTCGCCGGCGGCGCACACGCTGAGCGGGCCGATCGCAGCAAGCCGATGAACATCGAATCGGACACTTTGCGCTACGACGACACCAAGCAAACCAGCGTGTTCACGGGCAAGGTGGTGGTCACCAAAGGCAGCATCGTCATGCGTGGGGCGCAACTCGATGTGCGCCAGGACACGGCCGGCAACCAGTTCGGTGTACTGAAGGCCGAGCCAGGCAAATTGGCATTTTTCCGGCAAAAGCGCGACACACGCCCGGGTGCCGGAGATGAATACATGGAAGGCGAAGCCGAGGTCATTGAATACGATGGCAAGGCCGATACCGTGCGTTTCCTGCAGCGCGCAGAGTTGCGCCGGTACCTCGGCACAACGCTGAATGACGAAATGACCGGCGTCGTGATCGTCTACGACAACAGCACCAGCGTCTTGACGATCGACGGCGGCCCGGCCAAAACCAGACCCGACGGAACCGCGCCGCGCGTGCGTGCTGTCCTGACGCCTCGCGTGGACGAGCCGCGAGCAGCTGCCGCGGCCCCTGCTTCAGCGCCGGCGGCGGTTGCGGCGCCCGTGTTGCGCCGCTCTGCCACGGTGGGCGGGCAGAAGTGAGGGGCGACCGGGCCAATGCAACGCCTGTTTCAGAATCCCCGCACGGGGTGACGGGGGTGGACGGTCCGGGTAGCCGCCTGGAGGCGCTGCATCTGCAGAAGTCCTACGGCAGCCGAATGGTGGTCAAGGATGTCTCGCTGGCCGTCGGCAAAGGCGAGGTCGTGGGCCTGCTTGGCCCCAACGGCGCCGGCAAGACGACATCCTTCTACATGATCGTGGGCCTGGTGCGTGCCAGCGCCGGCGACATCACCATCGATGGCCGCTCGGTGGAGGACATGCCGATCCACCGGCGCGCCCGGCTGGGCCTGAGCTACCTGCCCCAGGAGGCGTCGATTTTTCGCAAGCTCAACGTGCAGGACAACGTGCGCGCGGTGCTGGAGCTGCAGACCGATGCCACCGGGCGCCCGCTGACTGCCGCAGTGATCGAGGAGCGGCTGGACGGTCTGCTCAAAGACCTGCGCGTCGACCGCCTGCGCGATTCGCCGGCACTGGCGCTCTCCGGGGGCGAGCGCCGCCGGGTGGAGATTGCGCGTGCGTTGGCGACCCAGCCGCGCTTCATCCTGCTCGATGAGCCGTTTGCCGGAATCGACCCGATCGCGGTGATCGAGATCCAGCGCATCATCAATTTCCTGAAGTCGCGCGGGATCGGGGTGTTGATCACCGACCACAACGTGCGCGAAACGCTTGGCATCTGCGACCACGCCTACATCATCAGCGATGGCAACGTCCTGGCCCAGGGCACCCCTGCCGAGATCGTCGCCAATGCCGACGTGCGCCGGGTGTACCTCGGCGAACACTTCAAGATGTAGCGGGAACATCCCTCCATGAAACCGGGTTTATCCCTTCGCACGTCCCAGCACCTGGCGCTGACGCCACAGTTGCAGCAGTCGATCCGGCTGCTGCAGCTCTCCACGCTCGAGCTCAGCCAGGAAGTCGGCCAGATGCTGGACGAGAACCCGTTTCTCGAGGTGTCGGAAGACAGCGCGCCAGGCGAGGAGTTCGGCCTGGTGCGGGTGGACGCACCCGTGCAATTGGCCGATCGCGAAGCCGAGATCGCCGCCTCGGCGCCGGTCGACTACGCAGGTGAGTCAAGCGGCCCGAGCAACGATGACGCGGTCACGCCTCTGTCGGCGGCGGACGCCGAGAGCTGGGAGGGAGACGGCACGGTCGAAATGGCCCCGGACGACAACGAATGGGGTGGTGACGCCAAGGCGCATGGCAACAACCTGGGCACCGAGGACGATGTCGACGCCGGCGAACTGGCGCGCACGCAGGAGTCGCTGCAGTCGCACCTGCACCGCCAGGCCCTGGCCACGCGCCTGAGCGAGGAAGACCGCGTGGCGTTGCGTTTCCTGATCGAGTCGCTCAACGACGATGGTTACCTTGAGGACTCCCTGGAGTCGCTGGCCGCGGGCCTGTCCCCGGCCGAAGGCGACGAAAGCGAACAACTGCTGCACCACCTGACAGTCGCCCTGCGCATCCTGCAGGACTTCGAGCCGGTGGGCGTGGGGGCCGCCAACCTCGGTGAATGCCTTCGCCTGCAAGTGCGCGCGATGCGCCGCAACCTGCCCGCCAACGACCCGCAACAACGCGTGCTCGCGGTCGCGACGCGCATCTGCACGCAGCCCATGGATGTGCTGGCCCGGCGCGACATCAAGCGGCTGGTGCAGCTGTGCAGCACCACCGACGCCCTGGTGCGCGAGGCCATCGGTGTGATCGGGCGCCTGGAGCCCAAACCGGGCCGGCGCTTCGTCAGTGTGGAGCGCAATATCGTCATTCCCGATGTGCTGGTGGTGCAGGTCGGCAAGGGTGCCAACACGCGATTTCGCGCGCAGATCAACCCCGAGGTGATGCCGCGCCTGCGGGTGCACGACATCTACGCCAATGCGCTGCGCCTGCACCGTGGCAATGGCTCTGATGCGTCCAACTACGCGGCCCTGCAGCAGCGGCTGCAGGAGGCGCGCTGGTTCATCAAGAACATCCAGCAGCGTTTTGACACCATCCTGCGCGTCAGCACTGCCATCGTCGAGCGGCAAAAGAGTTTTTTCCTGCATGGCGTGCTGGCCATGCGCCCGCTGGTGCTGCGCGAGATCGCCGACGAACTGGGCCTGCACGAGTCCACCATCAGCCGCGTGACCACGGCCAAGTACATGGCCACCCCGCTGGGCACCTTCGAGCTCAAGTATTTTTTCGGCTCCGGCCTGGGCACCGACGCAGGGGGCAATGCGTCGAGCACCGCGGTGCGCGCGCTGATCAAGCAGTTCATCGAGGCCGAGCCCGATACCAAGCCGCTCAGCGACAGCCAGCTGTCCGACATACTCAAGGAGCAGGGCATCAGCTGCGCCCGGCGCACCGTGGCCAAATACCGCGAGGGCCTGAAGATCGCCCCGGCCAGCCTGCGGCGGGCATTGTGAGGAATCCGGCATGAACCAGCTGCAGTTGTTCCTGCCCTGCGCCGCCGGCGTCGAGGACCTGCTGGTGCACGAGGTGGCACGTATCACCTCGGGCAGCACCGACACCGTGCGCAAGCAGCGTGGTGGTGTTCAGGTCGAGGCCACCTGGCGCGACGCATTGCTGCTCAACCTGCACAGCCGCCTGTCGCAACGCGTGCTGGTGCAACTGTTCTACGCCGAGTACCGCAACGAGCAGGACCTGTACCGCGCCGCCAGCGAGGTGGCCTGGGAGATCTGGTTCACGCCCCGCCAGTCGATCAAGGTCGAGGTGACGGCGCAGCACAGCCCGCTGACCAGCCTGAACTTCGCCGCGCTCAAGATCAAGGACGCCGTCTGCGACCGCTTTCGCGCCAAGGCCGGCGGCGTGCGCCCGGATGTGAACACCCAGTGGCCCGACATCCGCATCTATGCCCACCTGACGACCGACACCGTGTCGCTGTACATCGACACCTCGGGCGAGGCGCTGTTCAAGCGCGGCTGGCGCGAGGACAAGGGCGAAGCGCCGCTGAAGGAAACCCTGGCTGCGGCGATGATCGCCGCCAGTGGCTGGGCCGAGGACACCACGCAGCCGTTGTACGACCCGTGTTGCGGCAGTGGCACCATTGCCATCGAGGCGGCACAGATCGCATGCAACATCGCCCCGGGTTTCCTGCGGCGCTTTGCGTTCGAAAAAATGTTGCCCTTCCAGCCCCATGTCTGGGACGCGATCCGCAACGCCTCGGAGCGGGCCCAGTTGCCAGAGGCCGGGCCGGTGCGGATTTTCGGCAGCGACGTGGCGCACCGCATGGTCGATTTCGCCCAGCGCAACGCCGAACGTGCCGGCGTGGCGGGTGCGATCGAATTTCGGGGCGGCGACGCCTTGCAGCGGATGCCGCCGTGCGAGGTGCCGGGCGTGATGCTGGTGAACCCGCCCTACGGTGAACGCATCGAAGTCGGGGGTGTGGCCGGTGCCGGCGCCCGCGAGCAGGCGCAGACCACCGACGGGGGAGATTTCTTCGTCCAGTTGGCGGCGCACTGGAAGAAGAACTACGCCGGCTGGACCGCCTGGGTGCTCACGCCCGACCTCAAACTGCCCGGCAAGATGCGCCTGAAGGAATCGCGTCGCGTGCCGATGTGGAACGGCCCCATCGAATGCCGGTTGTTTCGTTTCGACATGGTCAAGGGGTCCGCACGCCCTGACGCGCGCGACCGTCCAAGCGCCTGAATCCGGTGCTGGACGCGCCGGCCTGCCCGTTGGTGCTCGACACCAACATCGTGCTGGACCTGCTGGTGTTCGACGATCCGGCGGTGCGTGGTTTGCGCGCGGCACTGGACCGCGCAAGCGCCCGCTGGCTGGTCACTGCCGGCATGCGGGACGAACTCGCCCGGGTGCTCTCCTACCCGCAAGTTGCATCGCGTCTGCCTGCGGTGCCCCAAGCCGCCCATGCCGTGCTGGAGCGGTTCGACCGACTGAGCCATAGCGTGGCCGTGGCACCGCTGGCCCCGGTGCGTTGCAGCGACCGGGACGACCAGATTTTTGTAGACCTTGCCGTGGCGCACCGAGCGACGCTGCTGAGCAAGGACCGCCAGGTGTTGCGGCTGCGTCGGCGGCTCGCGGGGCTGGGGGTGCATGTCGGATCTTTGTCGGAGGCCCGGTTTCCTGCCGGGTTGGCGGCATGCAGTGGTGGACCCGCCAGCGGGTGAAGGCCACCGACGGTGCGCCCGCGTCCGCGCCGGTCAGCCGGTCGATGTGACGTGCAACGCGTCAAACCGCGGAATCACGCCGACATTGCGAAAGAAGAAGCTCCACTTGTCCGCCTGCTGCGCGATGGTCTTGCTGGTGGGCATGCCGGCGCCATGGCCGGCCTGTGTTTGTACCCGGATGAGAACTGGCGCCTCGCCCTGTTGCGCGAGTTGCAGCGCGCTGATGAACTTGAAGCTGTGCGACGGGACCACCCGGTCATCGTGGTCTGCCGTCATCACCAGCGTGGCCGGATAACCGGCGGGCTTCAGGTTGTGCAGGGGTGAGTAATTGCGCAGGTAATCGAATTCCTCCTGGCTGTTGTCCGCGTTCCCGTATTCAGGTGTCCAACCAAAACCCGCAGTGAATTTCTGGAAACGCAGCATGTCCAGAACGCCCACTTCAGGGAATGCCACCCTGAGCAGGTCCGGGCGCTGTGTGAGCATTGCGCCTATCAGCAACCCGCCGTTGCTGCCACCGTTCACGGCCAGGTGCTCCTTGTCGGTGTATTGGTTTGCGATCAGGTATTCGGCGGCGCAGATGAAATCGTCGAACACGTTTTGCTTCTTCTCGCGCATGCCCGCCTTGTGCCAATCCTCGCCGTATTCGCCACCACCGCGCAGGTTGGCCATTGCGAAAACGCCCCCCTGTTCCAGCAGGACCATGCGGCTGGTACTGAACGACGGCGACAGGCTGACATTGAAACCGCCGTAGGCGTACAGAAGGGTCGGGTTCTTCCCGTTCAACGCCACACCGTGCCTCCTCACGATGAACATCGGCACCAATGCTCCGTCCTTGCCCGGACAGAACACCTGTTCGGTGACGAACTGCTCCGGATCGAATTTCAACTCTGCCCGAAGGTAGACCTCGCTGTCGCCGCTTGCATAGTCGTATTTGTAAATCGTCCCCGGATCGGTGAACGAGGTGAAGCTGAAAAAGCCGCAGCTGTCTTCGCGCAGGCCGTCGAAACCGCAGGCACTGCCGAGGCCGGGAAGCTTCACTTCGGTTTCCCCTGTGCCGTCGCTGTTGTAGCGGAAGAACCGGCTTGTCGCATCCTTCAGGTAGTGCGCGAAGAGCAGCCCGCCGCCAGTCTCCACACTTTGAAGCAGTTCCGCTCTTTGCGGGATGACATCCTCCCAGTTTGCGGGTGCCGGCTTGCCGGGATCTACAGCCACCAACCGGTATCTGGGTGCGCCCACATCGGTCATCGCCAGAAGTTTCCCGCTTGCGGGCTCGAATGCAACGATGCTTGTCTTGTGGTCGAACCCCTGCTGCAGAGGCACCCATGCGCTAGCGGGGTTGGGCAGCAGCCCGGTTCGAAGGTCAAAGAAGTGTTGCGCGAATCCGTCGGTCCCGGGGCTGATGGTCAGGGTGGCGAACTCCTCGCCTTCGGTGGTGCCAACGCCCACGTACAGATCGCCGTTGTTTCTGTCTTCCCAGACCAGCGCGTCATCTTCCTGGGGGTCGCCGAGCCGGTGGTAATACACCTTCTGGAACTTGCTTGCGCCGCTGAGTTCGGTCCCTTTCGCAGGCACGGGGTAGCGGCTGTAGAAGAAGCCGTTTTTGTACCACGCGGCGCCGCTGAACTTGCACCACTGCAGCAGGTCATTGGTCTTGGTCAGCGTGCGCAGGTCCCACACCCCGATGTCCTGCCAGTCGCTTCCTGCTTTCTGTACGCCAATCGCCAGGTATCGGTGGTCCTTGCTGGAACCCAGCAGGCTGAAGGTGGTTGTCCCTTCGGGATCTTCTGCGTTGGGGTCGATGAAGATCTTGTCTTCACCGTCGATGCCTTCGCGCACGTGGATCACGAACTGGTTCTGCAGGCCGCTGTTCTTGCTGATGAAAAACAGATCGCCGACCTTCTGTGGCGCCCCAACTTTGGGGAAGTTGTAGAGCGCCTCAAAGCGTTTTGCGATGTCCTGTCGAAAGGGAATTTCGGCGAGGTAGGCCTCGGTCACTGCGTTCTGACGCTGCACCCAATCCGCCGTTTCGGCGCTGGTGTCGTTTTCGAGCCAGCGGTATGGGTCGGCCACCCAGGTGCCGTGCAATGTGTCGCCGGCAAGGTCGTCTATTTTGGTGTCTGGGTAGTTCATTTGACAAGCCAGCCCGGCGTTTGTTGCGTGGCAAGCGCAATGGCTACAAGTGCGTAGAACTGTACCGGAACTTCAAACAGATTCCTGAAGTTGTCTGCGCCCTGCACGTTCTCCAGACGCGCAGCCATCTTGACGGATGTGGCAATGGCGTGCCCGCTGTATCATGCCTCGTTTTCGGGGGGGGCGTGATCAAGCCGTCACTCGTTCACCCGCTCCGCCTGTAGCCGCAGCGTCTGCGGCACGGTGATGCCCGGCGCCTTGACGCCCGACACGGCGTACCACAGGTGTGCCACGCGCGCCAACCGGGTCGACGCTCTGGCTCATGATTATCGGAATTTTCTGGGTCGCCTTGCGGGCCACTACGATCACGGATCAAATCGCGGCTTCGCCCGATCTATCCTTATTCGTTAGGCGTCCGCGTTGCCGCGCCGAGCCTTGATTTGAGCTGCGAGTTCTTGAACAGTTGCCCCCTGAAGGAGACTTTGGCGTTGCACCGTGTAGTCGCCGCTGCCAGCTCTGAGCTGGCCGAGGAAGCGCATTGCGTCTACGACGCCGAGTTCGCGCACCAGCGCATCAGTGGCTCGTTGCGTTACTTGCGCGATAGGGTCAAGGTGTGCAGTCATTGTGGAATCTCAGAAACAAGGCCTAGAAGGGAGATGGGCGTGATTTTCAAATCAGGGAGTAGCTTGGCGCGCCGGAGTAGCTTGTCATCGGCCGTGACGAAGAAGTCAGCACCAGCCGTTGATGCAAGTGCGACATGGAGTGCGTCGATTGCCGACAACCCTGCCTGCGCAAATGAATCGGCCAATCGTTCAGAGGCATCTGACAGCGTAAGTCGCTCACGTGCGAGCGTCAGGATCGCTGTCGCTTCCAGTCGCCTTTGCGCATCGGGCGTACGACTGATCTCGAACTCAAGAGCCTCCGACGTGAGCAAAGAAATTGTTCCCTGTTGCACGGAGGCCAGGATGGCGAAGACTGCTTCGGTCTCGACCCGAATCCTGGGCTGGGTCTGGTCGTCCAGCGGCCGCTGCAAGCAGCAGGTGTCCAAGTAGATGCGCATGGGGACGATTGTGGCACCAGGGCGGGTTTCGGACGCCTAACTTGTATGTATCCGCAAGCCCATAGTGCCCACCGGTAGCCACATGCTGCCACATGCGTCCATTTTTTGATGCTGCTCCGCAGCCTGCCAGTGTCTGGCGTCGGGTTGCCGTCGGAACGCAGTTACCATGCGAACCACGCCAACGCCACAGCCACCCCCATGATCGACCTCTCCGCCTTCCACGCCCTGGCCCAAACGACGCTCGGCCCGTTCGCCGCCAAGCCCACGTCCCTGCAAGCGGGCCAACAAGAAGCCAGCAAGCCGCTGTGGACATCGCCCGACGGCCGCGTTGCGATCGGCATCTGGGAGTGCACGCCCGGCCGCTTCACCGCAGACCGCACCAAGGCGTCGGAGTTCTGCCACTTCATTTCCGGCACCGTCGAGATGACCCACGCCGACGGCAGCAAGGTCCTGCTGGGCGCTGGTGACGCGATCAACCTGCCACTGGGCTGGACGGGAGAGTGGCATGTGCTGACGCAGGTGCGCAAGTTGTATGTCATCACGCAAGCGTGAGGTCCGCCGACGGGACAAGCCTGTTCGATGGGGGTGGCCCGGTGCGGTGCTCAGGCCTCCTGCAGCCTGAAACTGTCCGCACTCGCCTGCGGCCAGGACTGCCGGTAGATCAGCGGCAATGCACCCAGGTCCTGCTGCAGCAGTGCGCCGTCGGCCATCTGCGTCAGGATCGATTGCGCCAGTGACTTGACCCTCTGGTCGGTTGAACGGCGCACGATGTGGTGTGCCGTGATGTCGCTCGGGTGGCCCAGCCCGGCGGCCTGCACCAGTTCCTGCAGTGCGTGCAGAGTCAGGCTGTGGAAGCTGAACACGCGTTGCGCCTTGTCGGGCACCACCAGCGATTTCTGGCGCAGCGGGTCCTGTGTGGCCACGCCGGTCGGGCATTGGCCGGTATGGCAGTGTTGTGCCTGCAGGCAGCCGAGCGCGAACATGAACCCGCGTGCGCTGTTGCACCAGTCGGCGCCAAGGGCCATCATGCGCGCGATGTCGAATGCGCTCACCACCTTGCCGGCGCAGCCGATCTTGATGCGGCCACGCAGACCGACACCGCGCAGCGTGTTGTGCACCAGCAGCAACCCTTCCTGCAGTGGCGAGCCCACATGGTCGGTGAATTCGAGCGGTGCCGCGCCGGTGCCGCCCTCGGCGCCGTCGACCACGATGAAGTCGGGCGTGATGCCGGTGGCGAGCATCGCCTTGACAATGGCGAACCACTCCCACGGGTGGCCGATGCACAGTTTGAACCCAACCGGTTTGCCGCCCGAGAGTGTGCGCAGGCGCACAATGAACTGCATCATCCCGGCGGGCGTGGCGAATGCGCTGTGCGATGCCGGTGACACGCAGTCCACCCCTGCCGGCACACCACGTGCCGCAGCAATCTCGGGCGTGACCTTGGGGCCCGGCAACACGCCGCCGTGGCCGGGTTTGGCGCCCTGGCTGAGCTTGATTTCGACCATCTTCACCTGCGGGTCGCAGGCATTTTCGGCAAAACGCTCGGCGTTGAAAGTGCCGTCGTCATTGCGGCAGCCGAAGTAACCCGAGCCGATCTCCCAGATCAGGTCGCCGCCATTTTTGCGGTGGTGCGTCGAAATCGAGCCCTCGCCGGTATCGTGGGCAAAACCGCCCTTTTTGGCACCGGCATTGAGCGCCATGATCGCGTTGGCGCTCAGTGCCCCGAAACTCATCGCAGAGATGTTGAACACACTGGCGTGGTAGGGTTGGGTGCACAGGCCGGCTTGTGGCGCCTGCAGGGCAAGCTCGTCGGGGGTTCCGCCAATCCAGACCCTGAAATCGTGTGTGGAGAGCTTGCTGGGCAACACGGAATGGTTGATCCATTCATAACCCTCGGCATGCACATCGAGCTGGGTGCCAAACGGCCGCTTGTCGGAGTCACCCTTGGCGCGCTGGTAGACCAGTGAGCGTTGCGAACGCGAGAACGGTGTGGCCTCGTTGTCGTTCTCCAGAAAGTACTGCCGCATCTCAGGCCGGATGTATTCGAGCATGAAGCGCAGGTGCCCGATGACCGGGTAGCTGCGCAGGATGGAACGTTTCGACTGCACCACGTCGTGGATGCCCAGGCCCACCAGGCCGACAAAGACAAAGACCATGGCGCTGCCCGAGCCCGATGTTGCCACCAAGAACACGCTGGCGAAAAGGCCCAGTAGACACAGGCCGAATACGGTGTAACGGATCGGGTACCACTGGTTGAGTAAATGGAACATGCGGGAGGTCTCCTTTGTATTGGCGGAACTGTCATGGGCCGTTGACCATGTGGTCGACAGGTCAGGGTGGGTTGGTCGGTGCGCAGGGATTGTTCGACGGGTGCATGGATGTTTTCTACTGGAAGGGACGCGTCAGGCCGCTTGCAGCGCGGCGGGCACGGCGTCGCTCAGAAAATCGAACACCGCGCGGATACGCTGGCTGGTGCGGATCTCGCGGTGCACCACCAGCCACAGCGGTATCGGCGGAATCTTCAAGGCCGGCAGCACCGGCGTCAGGGTGTTGTCGGTGCGTGCCAGGTAGTCGGCGATGAAACCGATGCCCAGCCCGGCCCGGACCGCCGCGACATAGGCCATGAGGTCGTCAGTGCGCAGGGCAAAGTCCTCGCGTTTCAACGCAAAGCCGGAGCGTGCGAAACCCTGCAAGATGCCGTCGGCCTGGTCATGGCCCACCAGTTCATGGCCGATCAGGTCGGCGGGCTGCAGGGGGGCACCGCGCCGGCGCAGATAGTCGGGGTGGGCGTAGGCGCCGATCGTGACCCGGCCGATGCGTTTGGCCACCAGCGTGGCCTGGTCGGGCTGCACCATGCGCAGCGCGATGTCGGCCTCGCGCCGCAACAGGTTGGTGACGGCGTTGCTCACCACCAGTTCCACCTGCATATCGGGCAGCACGCTGCGCATGCGTGCCAGCAGGGGCGGCAGCAGCACACAGGCGATGGGCTGGCTGGCGGTGATCCGGATCGTGCCCGAGATGCCGGTCTCGCCCACCGAGACCTTGCGCGCCAGTTGCAGCGCGCCCTGCTCCATGGTGCGGGCCGCGTCGGCCAGACGCAGCGCGGTGTCCGATGGCAGCAGGCCGCGCCCGGTGCGCTCAAACAGCACCACACCGAGTTGGGATTCGAGTTCTGCGATGTGGCGGCCGATGGTGGGTTGGCTCGAGTGCAACGCGCGCGCTGCACCCAGCAGGCTGCCGCAGTCGAGTGCGGCCAGGAAGGAACGGATCAGGCTCCAGTTGAAGTCCTGCTTCATGGGCTGGCAGGATGGTCGTGGGGCGCGCAGCTGGTATTCATTCCTGAATTTCTGAGTCTCTGGTTTCGCCAATTGTGTATTTCCCGGCCGGTTTCCACAATAGCGGCATGCACCACTGCGTATTCATGCCATGACACTCGCCCCGTGGTTTGTGGTCGCCAGCCAGTCGGCCATCGCTGGGTGGATCCTGCTTGCAGTGGGCCTGTTCCTGCTGCGTCGGGCGGGTCGCTCGCTGGCCCGGTCCTACGTGGTATGGGTGGCGATCGGCAGCGGGTTGTTCGAACTGGCCACCATCACCTGGCAGGCGGCGCAGGGCCAGGCCTCGCATTTCAACGTGGGTACACCGGTGGCTGGTTTGATGTACGCGTTGATGGGCGTGGGGGCTGTGCAGGGCCAGCCCTTCTTTGCCTGAGCCGCAACCCGTAGGAACGCACCATGCAACGCAGAAGTTTCATTCGCCTGGCCGGCGGCGGCGTCATTGCCGCTGCCACTGCCGCCACCTTGGCGGGTTGTTCCGATGCTTACCCCACACAGGCGCTGGAGGCCTGGCGCGGGCCGGGGCCGCAGGCCGACCTGCGCCGCTGGGCCGTGGCCCACGCCATCCTGGCGCCGAATTCCCACAACCGCCAGCCATGGCTGGTGGACCTGCGCGAGCCCGATGCCATCACGCTGCACGTGGACCGTGAGCGCCTGCTGCCCATGACCGACCCCTGCTTCCGCCAGATCATTGTGAGCCAGGGCACCTTCATCGAGTCGCTGGTGCTGGCCCTGCGTGAGCGCGGCCAGGAGGCGCGCGTGCAGTTGTTTGCGCAGGGTGAATTCAAGCCACATGCCGTCGACGACCGGCCGGTTGCGCGCGTCACCTGGACAGCAGCCGAAGCGCCAGCCACCAAGGACCCACTGTTTGGGCAACTGCTGCGCCGCCACACCGCCAAGGTGGACTACGACACCTCGCGGGCCGTGCCGCCGCAAACCCTGCAGGCCTTGCAGACCGCGCTGACTGATCCCGGGGTGCGGTTTGGCGCCACAGTGGAGACGGCCAGGTTGGAAACATTGCGCACTCTGTGCTGGGAGTCGGCGCGGGTCGAGTTGCTGACCCCCCGCACTGTGATGGAAAGCGTGCAGCTGACCCGGGTCGGCCCGGACGAGATTGGACGCCACCGCGACGGCATCAGCGTCAACAGCTGGTTGCCCAGGCTGGCCAATGCAGTGGGTGCCTTCGACCGCACCAACCCGCCGGCCGAAGGCAGCACGGCCTACAAGCAGATGATGGGCCGGTTCGAAGGGCACAGCCGCACCGCAATGGGTTTCGTGTGGTTGTCCACCCCGACGGCGCAACACACCGCTGCCGGCACCATGCGCAGCGCCGAAGTGCAGGCCGGGCGCGCCTACATGCGGCTGCAACTGCGTGCCACCGCGCTCGGGCTGCAAGTCCATCCGATGAGCCAGGCCCCGCAGGAATTCCCCGAGATGAAGTCCTGGTACGACCAGCTGCACCAGCAGCTGCTGGGCAAACCGGCCACCGAGGAAACAGTGCAGATGTTCTGCCGCATCGGGTATTGCACCGAGCAGCAGCACACGCCGCGCCGGCCGGTCGAGGGGTTTGTGCGCACCGCTTGATCGTTTCCGGGGTCATGGTGACCCGGATCACGGATACCGGTGGATTGGTGTGTGGGATCAGGCCAGGTCGCGCAGCAGCAGACGCAGCGCATGTTCCACGGTGGCGGCCCGGACCGCTGCCCGGTCACCCGCGAACTGTCGCACCTCGCTTGCCACCTGCCCGCCCACACTCCAGCCGAACCATACGGTGCCCACGGGCTTGTCTGCGCTGCCGCCGTTGGGGCCCGCCACACCCGTCACGGCAATCGACACGTCGGCATGCGAATGTGTGACGGCACCCTGCGCCATGGCACGCACCACGGCTTCGCTCACGGCGCCATGTTGGGCGATCAACTGCGCGGGAACACCCAGGCACTCGGTCTTGGCGGCGTTGGAGTAGGTGACGAAACCGCGCTCGAACCAGACGCTCGAACCGCTGAGGTCGGTGCACGCTGCAGCGATCATGCCGCCGGTGCAACTCTCGGCAGTGGCAAGTGTCCTGTGCTGGCGAATCAGCGCCTGTGCCAGCAGTGCGCACAGCTCGGGGCTCACCACGCGCTTCTCCACGCGGCGATCACCAGCAGCGTGCAGAAAGCGGCCACCAGGTCGTCCAGCATGATGCCCAGCCCGGCCTTGTGCCAGGCGAGCCGGTCGTGTTGCATGTCCACGTCGTGGAACAAGGCATCGGCCCAACCGACCGGGCCGGGTTTGACGGCGTCGAAGAAGCGGAACAGGCCAAACGCGATGGCCTGCGCGAGCAGGCCCGCCGGCAGCACCAGCCACAGCACGATCCAGAAGGCGGCCACTTCGTCCCACACGATCTGGCCCGGGTCGCGTACGCCCATGTGGCGCGCCGTCACGGTGCTGGCCCACCAGCCCAGCGGCAGGGAAGCGGCGATAACCAAGGCGAGTTGCAGCGGCGACAACCAGAGCTGCAGCACCAGGAATGCCAGCCAGGCCCACAAGGTGCCAGCCGTTCCCGGCGCCTTCGGGCTCAGGCCGGCGCCAAAACCCAGGGCGATGAAATGCGCCGGATGTGCCAGCAGGAACGCCACTGTGGGTCGGGTGATGGGCGCGCCGCTGTTTGTCATGGCGGGATTATGGGTCAGGCCAATTCTGCGACCCGGGCGCAATGGTGTTGGTGCGGGTATGCTTGCCAGTCCCGGGTGCCGGGGCACCTTCCAAGGCAACGAGGCGACACATGTACAAAACCCCATCGCGGCCGGTCTGCGGCTGGAACAGCGCAAGCCCCAGTAGGATGGGCGGCATTCGATGACAGGAAACCTGCGCAGCATCCTGGCGATGCTGGCGGCGGTGGGGAGTTTTTCCCTGATGGACGCTGCGCTCAAGACGCTGGCGGGCTCCTACCCGACACTGCAAGTGGCGGCCCTGCGCGGCCTGACCGCGCTGCCGCTGGTATGCCTGTATGTATTGTGGCGCCGTGAGACCCACCTGCTGCTGCGCATCCGATGGTCCCTGCACCTGGTGCGCGGCGCCATCGGCATCGCGATGTTGTCTTTGTTCACGTTTTCTCTCAAGGAGCTCGGCCTGGCCGAAGCCTACACGATTTTCTTCGTCGCCCCGCTGCTGATCACCATCCTGTCGATTCCGGTCCTGAAGGAGACGGTGTCGGCACGCCATTGGGCGGCCATCGCGGTGGGCCTGGGCGGCGTGGTGGTGGCCTTGCGCCCCGATCAGGACGCCTTCTTCTCCTTGGGCGCAATTTCGGTGCTCATCGCCGCTGCGTTCTACGCGATTGCCGCTATTGCCGGGCGCGTGTTGAGCCGCACCGATGCGGCAGTGACGCTGGTGTTCTGGACCACCACCATGTGGGCCGTCGGGGCGAGCGTGCTGGCTTGGCCCAACTGGGTGCCGGTGGCATCGGCGCACTGGCCGGTGTTGCTGGCCCTGGCCGTCACAGGTTTCCTGGGGCAGATTGCGATCACCGAGGCGTTCCGCCATGGCAACGCGTCGGCGGTGGCGCCGTTCGAATACACCGCGCTGGCCTGGGCCATCGTGCTCGACTATGTGTTCTGGAATGCCGTGCCCGACCGCTACACGCTGCTCGGGGGCGCCATCATCATCGCCAGCGGCATCTACCTGATCCGCAAGGAAAAAATCAAGGACGTGACGGTCACACCCTGAGCCGGTGTCAGGCCCCGGGCGCTGAACCGGCCATGGTGCTGGCGTGTACTTCCAACGGGTCACGCTCGGAAAAATGCAGCGCGACGCCGCCTTCTTCGAGAATCGTGCGCGACGGTATGAACGAGGCGCCCCATACCGGATCGTCCAGCGCGGGGGGCAGGGTGTGCAGGTGGCGGATGCCCGACTGCACGATGGCGCGTGCGCAGTCCAGGCAGGGGAAAAACGTCGCCGCCAGTGTCGCGCCTTCGGTGGCCATGCCGGCCCTGGCGGCGGCGTAGATCGCGTTGCGTTCGGCGTGTTCCATCCACACCAGCCGGCCATTGCCCTGGTGGCGGAATTCGGTGTCCTGCACGCCCAACGGGAAGGTGTTGCAGGCGCTCAGGCGCTGTTGGCCGTCGGCACCCAGCAGCACCGCTCCGACACGGCGCACCCGGTTTGGGCTGCCGCGCGCGGCCAGGATGGCAGCATCCAGCAGGGCATCGGTTTGGGTGCTTGCAGTTGGCATGGGTGCGCCCCTTTCAGGCAAAGTGGTCGAAGGAACGTAAGCTGTTCACCACCGGCGCACCGTGTGCATCCACGAGTTGCAGGCCGGGCGCGGCCAGCACCTGCCCGATGCGGGTGACCGGCGTATGGCTTGCCGCCGCCGCTGCCTGCACGGCATCGCGCGCGGTGGTGGGTGCGGTGAACGCGAGTTCATAGTCGTCCCCGCCGGCGAGCACGCAGGCCAGCCGCGTGGCCTCGGGCAACACCTTGTCAGCCGCGTCACGGCCGTGGCGCAACAGCCCGAGCGCGATGTGGGTGTCGAGCCGGGCGCCGACCCGCGAGGACTCCAGCACGTGGCCCAGGTCACCCAGCAACCCGTCGCTGATGTCGATCGCGGCCGTGGCCACGCCGCGCAGCGCCATGCCCAGTGCCACCCTGGGTTCAGGCGTGTCCATGCGCTGGCGGGCCGCCGCCAGTTGTGCTCCCGGCAGGGTCACGGCGCCGCGCAACACGTCGAGTGCCAGCCTTGCATCGCCGAGCGTGCCGCTCACATAGATGTCGTCGCCGGCTTGGGCCCCCGAGCGCAGCAGGGCCAGGCTGCGCCCCTGCTGCACCGGCACTTCGCCCATCACGGTGATGCAGATGTTCAGCGGGCCCTGGGTCGTGTCGCCGCCGACCAGTTCGCAGTCGTGGGCGTCGGCCAGCGCGAACAAGCCTTTCGAGAACGGTTCCAGCCAAGCCGCGTCGGCCTGCGGCAGGGCCAGTGCCAGGGTGAATGCGAGCGGGCGCGCACCGCAGGCGGCGAGGTCGCTCAGGTTCACCGCCAGCGCCTTGTGGCCGAGCGTGCGGGGATCGACATCGGGCAGGAAGTGCCGCCCCGCCACCAGCATGTCGGTGGAGACGGCCAGCTGGTATCCCGGCGAGGGCTGCAACAAGGCGCAATCGTCGCCGACCCCCAGCGCGGCACGGCGGGCCGGGCGCTTGAAATACCGCGCGATCAGGTCGAACTCACCCATGGGCTGATCCTGCTGGTCTACGGGTTTGCCGCATCGGGCCGGCTGGTCGCCGAGGGCCAGAGGAAAGCCAGCGGTTCGCGCCGCAATCGCCACCAGATGGCGCAACGGATGCGGGCCAGCGCGGCTGGCACCGACTGGCTGTCGCCACGGATCCATTGCAGCAGTTCGGCCAGCCACAGGTGGCGTTCAACCAGTGTGGCCTCGGGATTCAGCGTGCGCAGCAGTGCGGGCAGGTCACGCATGGCAGGGCCTGGCGGCGTCAATGCAGGGTGTGTGATCCCCCACCCCCACTCAGCGCGTCCAGCACGAACATGGGGATGTCGGTGTCGAACTTCTCGCCGTCTTCGGCCACGCAGAAAAAGCTGCCGTGCATGGTGCCGGTGGGGGTGCGCAGGCGTGTGCCGCTGGTGTATTCGAATTTCTCACCGGGTTGCAGCAGCGGTTGGTGGCCCACGACACCCAGGCCCTTGACCTTCTCGGTATGCCCGTTGGCATCGTTCACGTTCCACACGCGAGAGATCAGCTGCGCGGCCACCTCGCCCACGTTGGTGATGGTGATGGTGTAGGCGAACACGAAGTGGGCCTGTGCGGGGGCTGACTGGTCGGGCAGAAAGCGGGGAACGACATCGACTTGGAACTGGTACTTGGCCATGCTGCGATGCTACCTGCGAAAATGCCCGGCACCCAACCCGCCACCCCAAGACCCTATTGCCATGACCTACCGCATCGCCCCTTCCCTGCTTTCCGCTGATTTTGCCCGACTGGGTGAGGAGGTGCGCGACGTGATCGCAGGCGGGGCTGACTGGATCCATTTCGACGTGATGGACAACCACTATGTGCCCAACCTCACGTTCGGGCCCATGGTGTGTTCTGCGCTGCGTTCGCACGCGCGCACGGTCACGGGCAACCAGGTGCCCATCGACGTGCACCTGATGGTGCAACCGGTCGATGCGCTCGCAGCGGCCTTTGCCCAGGCCGGCGCCGACCTGATCAGTTTCCACCCGGATGCCAGCGGCCACGTGCACCGCAGCATCCAGGCCATCAAGGCCGCAGGCTGCCAGGCCGGCCTGGTGTTCAACCCGGCCGAGCCGCTGGACGTGCTGGACTGGGTCATCGACGACATCGACCTGGTCCTGGTGATGGGCGTCAACCCCGGTTTCGGCGGCCAGAGTTTCATCGACTCGGCCCTGCGCAAGATCGAGGCGGTGCGCACGCGCATCGATGCGTCTGGCAAGGACATCCGGCTGGAGGTCGACGGCGGCATCAAGGTCGACAACATCCGCCGTGCCGCCGATGCGGGGGCTGATACTTTTGTGGCGGGTAGCGCTATTTTTGGGCAGCCGGACTACCGGGCGGTGATTGCGCGGATGCGGGGGGCGTTGCGTTAGTGCAACTGGCCTCTTTTGCTACACTCCGACAATGTTCATTCACCGCATCAGCATCACAGGTTGCAGCGACCGGGGGGCCTGGCCCTGGCGTACGCTGACTGTCTTGCCTGCCTGCGCGGTGGCCCGAATCGGCTGATTCAGGGTTCTGACTGCAGCAGGTCCGCAATGCGGATCGGCACCGGGTGTCCCCCGGCTTCCCATTGCACCACCGCCTTATCCCCACGGGGCATCCTGCATGCACATGACCACCGCTCCGATCCGACCCGGTGGTGAATCGAAAGGCCTTCGCCGTGATCACCGAACTTGAATTCAAAAGCCTGAGCGCCCAAGGCTACAACCGCATCCCGCTGATGGTGGAAGCTTTTGCGGACCTCGAAACCCCGCTGTCGCTGTACCTGAAACTGGCGTTTACCAAGGCCGGCGGCAAATACAGCTTTCTACTCGAATCCGTGGTCGGGGGCGAGCGATTCGGGCGTTACAGTTTCATCGGCCTGCCGGCGCGCACCTTGTTGCGTGCCCAGGGTTTCGGCCCGGATGCGACAACCGAAGTGGTCACCGATGGTGTGGTGACCGAAACCAACCACGACAACCCGCTGGATTTTGTGGCAAGTTACCAAAAACGTTTCAAGGTGGCGCTGCGCCCGGGCCTGCCCCGTTTTTGCGGCGGGCTGGCGGGTTATTTCGGCTACGACACGGTGCGCCACATCGAAAAGAAGTTGCTGGCATCGTGCCCGCCCGACACCCTGGGTTGCCCCGACATCCTGCTGCTGCAATGCGAGGAACTGGCGGTGATCGACAACCTGTCGGGCAAGTTGTACCTGATCGTGTATGCCGACCCGGCCCAGAGCGAGGCCTACAGCAACGCCAAGAAACGCCTGCGCGACCTGAAGGAGCAACTCAAGTATTCGGTCAGCGCACCGGTGGTCAAGCCCACCCAGGCCTATCCGGCCGAGCGCGAGTTCGCCAAGGCCGACTACCTGGCGGCGGTCGAACGCGCCAAGCGCCTGATCGAGGGCGGGGATTTCATGCAGGTGCAGGTGGGCCAGCGCATCCGCAAGCGTTACACCGAGTCGCCGCTCTCGCTGTACCGCGCGCTGCGTTCGTTGAACCCCAGCCCCTACATGTACTACTACCACTTCGGCGACTTCCACGTGGTGGGCGCCAGCCCCGAGATTCTGGTGCGCCAGGAGCAGACCGATGCCGGGCAAAAAGTCACCATCCGCCCGCTGGCCGGCACCCGGCCGCGCGCGTCCACACCGGAGCGTGACAAGGCGGTCGAGGTGGAATTGGTCAACGACCCCAAGGAGCGCGCAGAACACGTGATGCTGATCGACCTGGCGCGCAACGACATCGGCCGCATTGCCAAGACCGGCACGGTTCAGGTCACCGAGGCGTTTGCGGTGGAGCGTTACAGCCATGTGATGCACATCGTGAGCAACGTCGAGGGCATGTTGCTGGACGGCATGACCAGCATGGATGTGTTGCGCGCGACCTTCCCCGCCGGCACACTGACCGGCGCGCCCAAGGTGCACGCGATGGAGACGATCGACCAGCTCGAACCCAGCAAGCGCGGCCTGTATGGTGGCGCCTGCGGTTACCTGAGTTATGCCGGCGACATGGACGTGGCCATCGCCATCCGCACCGGCATCGTCAAAGACGGCATGTTGTACGTGCAGGCCGCTGCCGGTGTGGTGGCCGATTCGGTGCCCGAGTTGGAATGGCGGGAGACCGAAGCCAAGGCCCGGGCCCTGCTGCGTGCCGCCGAACTGGTCGAGGAGGGGCTGGAATGAGCTCAAACACGACCAGGCTGTTGATGGTCGACAACTACGACAGCTTCACCTACAACATCGTGCAGTATTTTGGCGAACTGGGCGCCGAGGTCGAGGTGTTCCGCAATGACGAGATCACGGTGGAAGAAATCGCCGCGCGCCGCCCTGACCGGCTGGTCGTGTCGCCGGGGCCGTGTTCACCGGCCGAAGCCGGCGTTTCCGTGGCCGCGATCCAGCATTTCATGGGCAAGCTGCCGATCCTGGGCGTGTGCCTGGGGCATCAGAGCATCGGGGCCGCGCTCGGCGGCAGGATCGTGCGGGCCAAAGAGCTGATGCACGGCAAGACCAGCCGTATCACGACCACCCGGGTGGGCGTGTTTGCCGGTCTGCCGCAACACTTCACGGTCAACCGCTACCATTCGCTGGCGATCGAACGTGCGTCCTGCCCGGATGTGCTGGAGATCACGGCATGGACCGACGACGGCGAGATCATGGGCGTGCGGCACAAGACTCTGCCCCACGCGGCGCGGATGGAGGGCGTGCAGTTCCACCCCGAATCCATCCTCACCGAACATGGCCACGCGATGCTGAAAAATTTTCTGCTCTGACGGGCAGCGCCGAAATTTCTTCCAACCCCACGCAGGAGCCCCCATGACCAACAGCATCGATTTGCGCAGCGATACCGTCACCCGCCCCACTGCCGGCATGCGTGCGGCGATGGCTGGCGCGCCGCTGGGCGACGACGTCTGGGGGGACGACCCGAGCGTCAATGCCCTGCAGGAAAAACTCGCCGCCCTGCTGGGTTTCGAGACGGCGATGTTCGTGCCCAGTGGCACGCAAAGCAACCTGTGCGCGATCCTCGGTCATTGCGGGCGTGGTGATGAATACATCGTGGGCCAGTACCAGCACACCTACCGCTGGGAGGGCGGCGGTGCCGCGGTGTTCGGCAGCGTGCAACCGCAGCCGCTGGAAAACCAGCCAGATGGCACCCTGCTGCTGGCCGACATCGAGGCGGCCATCAAGCCCGACGATATCCACTACGCACGCACCCGGCTGCTGGCGCTGGAGAACACCTGGAGCGGCAAGCTGCTGCCCATGGAATACGTACAGGCCGCGACCCGCCTGGCGCGGGACAAGGCACTGGCCAGCCACCTGGACGGCGCGCGGCTCTTCAACGCCGCCGTGGCCCAGGCCGCTGCAACCGGTGGCAAGCCGCTGGACGAGGCGCGCCGCATTGCGCAGTGTTTCGACAGTGTGTCGGTGTGCCTGAGCAAGGGGCTGGGCGCGCCGGTGGGTTCGGTCCTGTGTGGCAGCCGCGAACTCATTGGGCGTGCGGTACGTATCCGCAAGATGGCAGGTGGCGGCATGCGCCAGTGCGGCATGCTGGCGGCTGCTGGCAGCTACGCGCTCGACCACCAGGTCGACCGCCTGGTCGACGACCATGCCCTGGCACGCCGCCTGGCCGAAGGCCTGAAAGGCATCGCCGGCCTGGAGTTCGAGCAGCCGCAGACCAACATCGTGTTTGTCGATCTGGTGGGTGGTGCGCGCGCGCGCGCCGCCGATCTGGTGCCCTACCTGCAGCAACACGGCGTGTTGGCTTCGGGCCTGTACCGCCTGCGTTTTGTGACCCACCTGGACGTCGACGCCGCCGGCGTGGACCGCGCGATCGATGTGCTCCGCGGATTCTTTCGGGCCTGAGCGAGCGCCCCACCCCTGATTCAACCCACGAGGAGACCATCCATGCCCAGCAGCCACAAGATCACCCCGCAGGAGGCGCTGACGCGCACCATCGAGCACCGCGAGATATTTCATGACGAAATGCTGCATGTGGTGCGCCTGATCATGGGCGGAGAGTTGTCGCCGGTCATGATGGCGGCGCTGATCACCGGTCTGCGCGTCAAGAAGGAAACCATCGGCGAGATCACTGCCGCTGCACAGGTGATGCGGGAGTTCTCCACCAAGGTGCATGTGGCCGACCGGACCCACCTGGTGGACATCGTCGGCACCGGGGGCGACGGCTCGCACACCTTCAACATCTCCACCTGCTCGATGTTCGTGGCGGCCGCAGCCGGCGCCAAGGTCAGCAAACACGGCAACCGCGGCGTGAGCAGCAAGAGCGGCAGCGCCGACGTGATGGAGGCACTGGGCATCAACATACAGCTTTCACCCACCGCCATCGCACAGTGCATCGACGAGGTGGGTGTGGGTTTCATGTTTGCGCCCAACCACCACCCGGCCATGAAAAACGTGGCACCGGTGCGCAAGGAGTTGGGCATCAAGACCATCTTCAACCTGCTGGGGCCGCTGACCAACCCGGCCGATGCGCCGAACATCCTGATGGGCGTGTTCCACCCGGACCTGGTGGGCATCCAGGTGCGTGCGTTGCAGCGGCTGGGAACCGAACATGCCGTGGTGGTGTATGGCAAGGACGGCATGGACGAAGTCAGCCTGGGCGCGGGCACCATGGTGGGTGAACTGCGCAACGGCGAAATCACCGAATACGAGGTCCATCCCGAGGACTTCGGCATGGTCATGGCCAGCAACCGCGCCCTCAAGGTCGACGGTGCGGCACAGTCCAGGACGATGGTGTTGTCCGTACTGGACAACGAACCTGGCGCGGCGCGCGACATCGTCATCCTGAATGCGGGCGTCGCGCTGTATGCCGCCAATGTGGCGGAATCGATGCTGGCCGGCATCGCGCTGGCGCGCGCTGCAATCGAGTCGGGTGCGGCAAAGGGCAAACTGGCGCAATTGATCGCGGTGACCGGCCGGCTCGCCTGAAGCGGGTGCCCGAGCCCGTTCACGCGCGGGCCTGCCCTGGGCGGGGCTCACGCCTGCTGGTTACTACGGATTGACCGCGCCGCGGAGGCTGGCTATTGTTGCCACCGAAGAGTCACTGATTGCTCATTTTTTTGTCACGTTTTCCCCCTGGAGGTTTGCCATGCGTCGTTGCACCCTTTCCGGTTTGTTGGCCCTGGTTTTGGGTCTGGTCGCCGGACAGTCGTTTGCCCAGGGCAAACTGACTCTGTATTGCAGCTCGGACGAAGCCTGGTGCCAGCAGGCCAAGACAGAATTCGAGAAGAAGACCGGCATTTCGGTCGACATGACGCGCAAGAGTTCGGGCGAGACCTACGCCCAGGTCAAGGCCGAGTCGTCCAACCCGAAAGGCGACATCTGGTGGGGTGGCACCGGCGACCCGCACCTGCAGGCAGCCGAGGAGGGCCTGACGCAAGCCTATGTGTCGCCGGTGCGCGACCAGTTGCATGAGTGGGCCAACCGCCAGGCAGTCGCGTCCAAGGTGCGCACCGTGGGTATCTACTCCGGTGCCCTGGGGTATGGCTACAACGAAGAGCTGCTGAAAAAGCAGGGCCTGCCGGTGCCGGCCTGCTGGAAAGACCTGATCAAACCGGTCTACAAGGGCAAGATCCAGGTCGCCAACCCCAACTCCTCGGGCACGTCCTACACCATGCTCGCCACGCTGGTGCAGATGTTCGGCGAAAAGGAGGCCTTCGACTACCTGAAATCCCTGCATGCCAACATCAACCAGTACACCAAGTCCGGCTCAGCACCGATCAAGGCAGCAGGTGCGGGTGAGACGGTGATCGGTATCGTGTTCGCGCACGACGCCGTGGCAGTCGCCGAGGCGGGCTTCCCGATCAAAACGGTCATCCCGTGCGAGGGCACCGGTTACGAAATCGGCTCCATGAGCATCGTCAAGGGTGCCCGCAACCTGGACAACGCCAAGAAATTTTATGAGTTTGCGCTGACGGCCGATTTCCAGAACAAGGCCAAGGACGTCAAGTCCTTCCAGGTGATGTCCAACAAGGCCGCCAAGAGTTCGCCCAAGGCCCCTGATCTGGCCAAGATCAAGCTGATCGATTACGACTTCGTCAAATACGGGTCGGCAGCGGAACGTCGCCGCCTGCTCAAGAAATGGGACGACGAGATCGGCGCGTTGCCGCGCTGAACCGCCCGACCCCTGGCGTTTCTGGCAGCCGCTGGCCGCTCCGTGCAAAAAGGCCGCCTGGACACCCAGGCCTTGGTGATAACGCTGTGCGCGCTGGCCGCGATCGTCCTGCTTCCCTGGTACGCCATCGAGGATGGTTTCTGGAGCCTCAAGTGGTTGTGGGGCGGTTACCCGATGGCGGCCGAATCGGCCCCGGCGCTGTTCCTGTGGACCAAGGCCGCCAAACTGTGGCTGCTGCCGGTCGGTGTGCTGGTGCTGGCGCTGCTGTTGGTGGTGCTGCGCCGGCTTTCCGCTGCCACGCTCGGGCGTCTGCTGACGGTGCTGGGTGCGGCCGGTATCACCTACATGCTGGCCCAGGGTTTCCTGTTCGGTTTGAAGGGCTGGAACGCCGCCTGGCTGAACCAGTGGCTGGGTGAATCCGAGCAGCGCCAGTTCGGCATGGGGTATGGCGCGCTGGTCACGGGCCTGGCTTTCCTGTTCCTGCTGACGCGCGGCCTGGCGCTTCGGGGGCTGGTTGCGGGCGATTCCTTCGTTGCCGGATCTTTGGGGCTGGTGATCGCGCTCACCTTGCTGTTCATCGGTCTGCCGGTGCTGCAGATGCTGGTGATCCCGTTCAAGGCCGATGACGGCGGCTGGTCGATCGCGCCGTTTGTGGGCCGGCTGCTCGATCCGAAGATCTGGCGCCTGACTTGCCTGAGCACCGGGGCCGGTTGTGGCGTGGCCTGGAACACCCTGGTGCTGGGCATCACGGTAGGCCTGCTGTCCACGCTGCTCGGCCTGGCGTTTGCGCTGGTGCTGACCCGCACCGGCTTGAAGTTCCGCGGGCTGGTCAAGTCCTTGTCCTTGTTGCCCATCATCACGCCACCGTTCGTGATCGGCCTGGCCATCATCCTGCTGTTTGGCCTGTCTGGCAACGTGACGCAGTTCGTGGCCACGCAACTCGGTCTTGAGCCGACGCGCTGGGTGTATGGCTTCTCGGGCGTCCTGATCGCGCAATTGTTGTCGTTCACGCCGATCGCCTTCCTGGTGCTGATCGGGGTTGTCGAAGCCATCAGCCCGTCGCTCGAAGAAGCAGCCCAGACGCTGCGCGCCGGTACCTGGGAAACCTTCCGCTCCGTCACCTGGCCACTGATGCGCCCGGGCCTTGCCAACGCGTTCCTGCTTGGTTTTATCGAGAGCATGGCCGACTTCGGCAACCCGCTGGTGCTGGGCGGAAACTTCAACGTGTTGTCGACCGAGATCTTCTTCTCGGTGGTGGGCTCTCAGAACGACCAGGGCCAGGCGGCTGTGCTGGCCATCATCCTGCTGGTCTTCACGATCGGGGCCTTCTACCTGCAGCAACGCTGGCTGGGCCGGCGCAGCTACACCTCGGTCAGCGGCAAGGGCGACGGTGGCATGCACCCGCCGCTGCCGCGGCGCATCGCGATTCCGGTGGTGGTGGTCACGACCGTCTGGTCGGTGTTCACGGTCGTGGTGTACCTGATGATCGTGTACGGAAGTTTTGTCCAGCTTTGGGGGCGCGACAACACGCTCACCTTCAAGCACTACGCACGTGCGTTTGAGGTTTCTTTCGGAGAATTCGGCCTGCAGTGGCCGGGTTCGGCCTGGAACAGCTTCTGGACCACGCTGCAGATTGCCACCATTTCCGCACCGCTGACCGCCGCCATCGGCCTGGTCACGGCTTGGTTATTGACCCGGCAGACCTTCCGCGGCAAGCAGTTGTTCGAGTTCGGCACCATGCTGAGTTTTGCGATTCCCGGCACTGTGATCGGTGTGAGTTACATCATTGCTTTCAACGTGCCGCCGATCGAACTCACCGGTACCGCTGCCATCCTGGTGATCTGTTTTGTGTTCCGCAACATGCCGGTGGGAGTGCGCTCCGGCATTGCGTCCCTGTCGCAGATCGACAAGAGCCTGGACGAAGCCTCGCTCACGCTCGGGGCGAGTTCCTGGACCACCTTCCGGCGCATCACGCTGCCGCTGATCCGCCCGGCCATCCTGTCGGCGCTGGTCTACAGCTTTGTGCGCACCATGACCGCGATCAGCGCGGTGATTTTTCTGGTCAGCGCCAAACACGACATGGCCACCAGCTACATCATCGGGCGGGTCGAGAACAACGAATATGGCGTGGCAATTGCCTACTCCACCGTGCTGATCCTGGTCATGCTGGCGGCCATCGGCATCTTCCAGTGGATGGTGGGCAACCGGCGGCTGGGGCGGCGCGGCATGGCCCAGGACTCATCAATGCTCGCAGGAGGCGCATGAAACCATCAAGTCGCAAAGGACCGGCGCGCGTCGTGTTCGACAAGGTCACCAAACGCTACGGTACCAATGTGGTGGCGGTAGACCAGATCTCGCTGGATTTTCCCGCCGGTACGCTAGTGACACTGCTGGGCCCCTCGGGCTGCGGCAAGACCACCACGCTGCGCATGATCGCCGGCCTGGAGATGGCCAGCAGCGGCCGCATCCTGATCGGAGACGACGACGTGACCAGGCTGCCGGCCACGGCGCGCGATGTCTCCATGGTGTTCCAGTCCTATGCGTTGTTTCCACATATGTCGGTGCTGCAGAACGTCTCTTACGGCCTGCAGGTGTCGGGCTTTTCGAAGGACGTGGTTGCCTCCAAGGCCAACGATGTGCTCAAGCAACTGGGGCTCGAAGTCCTGGGGGCGCGGTATCCGAACGAGCTCTCCGGCGGCCAGCAGCAGCGCGTGGCGGTGGCCCGCGCAATCGTGCTCGAGCCCCGGGTGCTGCTGTTCGACGAACCCCTGTCCAACCTCGACGCCAAGTTGCGCCGTTACGTGCGCCAGGAAATTCGCGACCTGCAGCAGTCGCTTGGGCTGACGGTGGTGTATGTGACCCACGACCAGGAAGAGGCGCTGGCAGTGTCGGACACCGTGGTGGTGATGAACAATGCGACGATTGCCCAAATGGGCAGCCCGCGCGAACTGCATGACCGTCCCCACACCCGGTTCGTCGCCGATTTCATCGGCGGCGCCAACGTGCTGCCTTGTGAAGTGGCGTCGGTGCAGGGCGAACAGGCCACAGTGCGGCTGGGTGGGTTGACGCTCACCACCAACAACTGCGCCGGCACCGCCACCCAACGCCACGTGGCGGTGCGGCCCAACCGGGTCAGCCTGCTGCCAGCCGGCAGCCCGCACGCGCTGGAGGCGACCATCCAGAAGGCCACCTACGTGGGTGAGCAGATGGAGTACATGGTCCAGACGCCGCTGGGTGAACTGTTCGTCACCTCTCCCGACACCGACCGCCCGGTGGCGGCGGGCGCGTCGGTGGCGCTGGCCTTCGTCGAGGAAGACGTGGTGCTGCTGAGTGACTGAGCGCAACCGCGGGGCGCTGCTGCCACGCGGGAAATCCCGCGTGATCAGGCGGCCAGGGCGATACCGGTCAAGCTGCTGAACGCCTCGGCCAGCGCCGCATTCGTGACGAGCACCGCATTGCCGACCCGCAAGCCGTCCTGGCCCCAGAAGTCGTTGACGCGACCACCGGCTTCGGTCACCAGCAACAGGCCGGCGGCGACGTCCCATGAGTTGATGTGCGGCTCTGCGTACCCTTCGGTTCTGCCGGCAGCCACATAGGCCAGGCCCAGTGAGCCTGAGCCGGCGCGGCGCACGGAACAACCCGCATGCGCCGCCTTGCCAGCCATTGCCAGGTAGGTGTCCACCGGGATGCGGGTGGACCAGCCCACTTCGACGGTGGATGCCTTCAGGTCTGCAATGCCGCTGACCCGCATCGGTTTGCCGTTGAGCCACGCGCCCTTGCCACGTTGGGCAATGTACAACTCGTCGTGCATGGGTTCGTAGATGGCGCCGGCTTCCATCTGCCCATCGACCATCAGACCGAGCGAGATGCAGAAGTGCGGGATCTGGCGCGCGAAATTGGCCGTGCCGTCGATCGGGTCGACGATCCACAGCCGCGGGCCATCGACCAGGCCGCCGGCTTCTTCACCCAGCACGCCGTCGCCGGGGAAACGTGCGGCAATCTGCTCGCGCACGAACTGCTCCACAGCGCCGTCGGTGACGGTCAGATAGTCTTGTTGGCCCTTGAGGGAATAGGCGGGCCGGTCGGGCGCGTTGAAGGCGGTGCGCATCATGTCGCCAGCAGCGCGCACCATCTGTTCGATGGATGTCATCAGTTCTGTCATGGAGTTCCTTGGTCTGTATGCTTGTCGCGCGATTCAGCGCAGCATCCATTCGTGCGCGGGGTCATTGCGAAACACCCACAGGCGGTTCGGGCCGGCCATCACGTTGAGGTAGTACAGGTCGTAGCCGTGGGGCGCCACCACCGGGTGGTAACCACGCGGCACCATGACCACATCATGGTCCTCCACCGCGCAGGACTCGTCCAGGCTGCGGTCATCGGTGTAGACACGCTGGAACGCAAAACCCTGGGGCGGGTTGAGGCGGTGGTAGTAGGTTTCTTCGAGCTGTGTCTCTGTGGGAGGCGTCTCGCTGTCGTGTTTGTGCGGTGGGTAACTCGACGAGTGACCGCCCGGCGTGATCACCTCGACCACCAGCAGGTGGGCCGCACCGGGGTCGTCGTGGGGCAGGATATCGCACACATAACGCGTGTTGCTGCCCTTGCCGCGGGTGCTGCGGCGCATGCCGGCCGGGTCGATCACGCGCAGCGGGTGGATCTGCCCGCCGGCTGGCGCAAAACACAGCGCGAGTTCGGCGGGTCGTCGCGCCGTCACGGAAACAGCCTGTTCTGCTGGCACATACACTGCCGCCGGCGAGACCGGTTCGAACACGCTGTCGCGTGTGCCCAAGCCAGAAAACGTCTGTTCACCCACGGTGATGTCGACGGTGCCGCTGAGCACGACGATGCAGAGTTCTCGCGTGCCGGTGGCGATGGACTCGGTGTCATCTTTGGCGAGGCGGATTGCGCTGAAGCCCACAAAGTTCCAGCCAGCGCGCTCAGGCGTCACGCTGACAATTTCGCGGCCCCGCGGGGCGGCCTTGGCAAGCAGATGGCTGGTCATGTCAGTTGATTCTCCGTGTACAAATGGCTGGGTGATGAAGCGAACCGGTTGCCGTTTTGAATGACCGCTTTCGGCCCATTGCGGACGTTCGTTGCCTGGTCTGCGTTGGCGTTGGCGTTGGCGTTGGCGTTGGCATGGGCATGGGCTTTGGCGTTGGCGCGCGTCGCGGCATGCGCAGCCCGGCGGGGGCTCATACTGGAGCGGTCGGGCGCTGAACGCGCCGACTGCCCTGTGGTGCTCGCCCGAGGGTCGGGCCGCAGAACTCACTGCGTTCACTTCG
>CAMAWD010000034.1 GCA_945861785.1 Rhodoferax sp. OV413
CAAGACATTCGTGTCGGCCAACCTCGCCGCTGCCCTGGCCAAGCGCGGGCACAGGGTGCTGGTGCTCGACGCTGACCTCGGCCTGGCCAATCTCGATGTGGTGCTCAACCTGTACCCGAAGGTCACGATGCACGACGTCTTCACCGGCAAGGCGAAGCTGGAAGAAGCGATCATCCGGGCGCCTGGGGGCTTTTCGGTGTTGCTGGCCGGATCGGGGATGGTTGAATACTCTCGCCTGACACCCGAGGTGCGCGATGAATTTCTGCGCATCATCACCGGCCTCATTCCCCATTACGACGTGTTGCTGCTCGACACCGGCGCCGGCATTTCTGACGTCGTGCTGTTCGCCGTGTCGCTGGCTTCGGTCGTCCTCGTGGTTGCAACGCCGGAGCCAACGTCCCTGACCGATGCCTATGCCACCATCAAGGTGCTGGCCGCGCAACAAAAACGCACCTCGATCCACATGGTCATCAACCAGACCGCCCGACTGGGTGACGGGCGCGCAATCACCAGCCAGTTGCAGCAGGTCCTGGACCGTTTTGTGATCGCAGAGCCCGGAAAGGGCGTCCGCCTGGTGCACCTGGCCGATATCCCAGCCGATGCGTCGGTGCGCCAGGCGGTGATGCGCCGCCAGCTGCTCATGCAGGCCATGCCTGGCTGCCCGGCCGCACTGGCAATCACCCAACTGGCCGCCAAAGTGGAAGATTCCGTGCTGCCACCACTGACCTGATGCCTCAGCCCGGTGCCTGCACCGCCCGGGCTGTCAGTATCCAGCCCTCGAGAGGGTCCATGTCTTGCGGCATGCCGAACAGCGGCGCGCCGCGAACCGACGCCCAGGCGGCCTGGATCAGGCACAAGACTGCATCCAGGCAGTCGCCGCTGGCGTCCTGCACCACGACATCGCGCTGAACGTCGTTCAGCTCCAGGGACAAGCCGAGCGTGGTTTGTCCCAGTTCGAGACACCGCACCAGCTGCTCACGGCGAAGCCGGCGCTCGGGCGTTTGTTTGGCCCTGTCATCACTCTTGTAACTTTGCCGGCCCAGGACCTCGCGCGCCAGCAGACCTGGGTAGGCTTCCAGTGCGATCCGTGCCGGCTGGCCCATGCGGCCCGCCAGACCATCCTGGTGCTGAAGGCCCGGCAGGTGCACCCCTGCCCCAATCAGCAGCGGAACCCCAGCGTGAAGCATGTAGGCAACCGGCGGATTGACCCATTTCATGGAAGGGCTGGAACCGGCTGGCCGATCGGTGGCCCGGTGTGCAAATTTTGACCCGGCGGGGCGCGCGTCACAGAAGGACTTGAAGCAGGTACGGATCTGCGCCCGGCTGAGTGCCGCACAGTGGCGCATGCAGGTCGCCCATTCGAGCGGCCAGCCCAGCGACCGGACCAACTCGCGCGGCAGGCCAAACGGAAGGTCGAAGCCGCCAATCCAGTCGCCCGGCTCGGCAAGCCAAGCCGCGAATGCGTCAAGGGACTCGTGCCGCTGCAAGCGCTCCAACGTCACCCGCGCGCCATTGCGATGACCATGCGCCAGCACGATCGGTTTGCCACGGGAGGGACGGCTGCTGAAATCGCAACCAACCAGCTTGGCCATCGGCAGAATGCGAAAGACCTATGCGCGGCCCATGATCGACGCCGTCGCCATCAACTCCTCTAGCAGCGCCAGTGACACCTTTCCCGAAACGGAATAGGGGTCGAGTTCGGGTTTTTCGGCGTACTTCAGCAGTATTGACGCGTTGATGCGTGACATGTTGACCTGCCCCATGGTCCAGCCACCAAAGCGGCGCTCGGTAATTTCTTCATAGTGCAGCAGCACCACATCCTTGTGGCGCGGGTCTTTCTGGATATGGCCGTACAACTCGCTCACGGGCATCCGGCCGCCTTCGATGGCCTGCAGAAAGATGCCACCGCCGTAACAAAGGATTCCGGTAATGCCGCACAGCGGGTTGGACTGGCGCGACTGCGAAAGAATGGCATCGATCGCAGCAGCGCTGGTGTCGACTGCGCGGCTGGCATAAAGAAGTCGGACCAGCATGGTGTCAGCCTCGTCCGGGGATCAGCGAGAGGAATTCACGGCGCAGATTCGGATCCTTGAGGAACACGCCGCGCATGACCGAGTTGATCATCTTGCTGTCCATGTCCTTCACGCCGCGCCAGGCCATGCAGTAGTGGCTCGCCTCCATGACGATGGCGAGTCCGTCGGGCTGGGTCTTTTGCTGGATCAGATCCGCAAGTTGCACCACCGCTTCTTCCTGGATTTGCGGCCGCCCCATGATCCACTCTGCCAGCCGGGCATATTTGGACAGGCCGATCACGTTGGTGTGTTCGTTGGGCATGACGCCGATCCAGATCTTGCCAATGATCGGACAGAAGTGGTGGCTGCAGGCGCTTCGCACCGTGATTGGCCCCACGATCATCAGTTCGTTGAGGTGCTCGGCATTGGGGAACTCAGTGATCGCGGGCCCGTGCACATAACGACCCCGGAACACCTCGTTGACATACATCTTGGCAACCCGGCGCGCAGTATCGTCGGTGTTGTGGTCGTTTGCAGTGTCGATGACGAGGCTGCTCAGCACGCCTTTCATCTTCTCCTCGACCTCGTCGAGCAGGAGTTCGAGTTCGCCTGGCTCGACAAACTCGGCGATGTTGTCATTGGCGTTGAAACGCTTGCGTGCAGCCAGCAGACGTTCGCGGATTTTCACGGAAACCGGCGTACCTTCTTCTGCTTGTGTTGCACTCATGGTGGTGGGGATCGGCATTAACATGGGAACATCCTAACAGCGTTTTCCCAGTGTGGTCTTCAGGCCACCGGCGCCACGACGGGGCAGGTTCTCAATACTGCCGGCCCATCAGAAACAGGCCCACCCGCACCAGCCCATATGCCACCCGGTCGAGCAGGCGCTGGCGCCACGGCCGATTCGCAAATGCCTGCGCGTTCACTGGCTCTCCCCCGGTTGTCATTGCGAGTTCCAGGCGCGCGAGCAACTCGCGCGCAAACGTCTCGTCATCCACCACCACGTTGGCCTCCCGTGCCAGAAGCAGGCTCAGCGGATCGAGGTTGGACGAGCCCACAGTGGCCCAGCGCATGTCGACCACCGCCACCTTGGCATGCAGGAAACTTGCGGAATACTCGTGTATTTCGACCCCCGCGGCCAGCAATGCGCCATACACCGGCCGCGCCGCGTGGTACTGCATGAAGTACTCGTACCGCCCCTGCAGCAGCAGACGCACGCGCACACCGCGACGTGCAGCCCGCACGAGCGAACGGCGCAGACTGGCCCCGGGCAGAAAATAGGCATTTGCGACCACCACTTCACGGCGCGCGGACTCGATGGCATCGAGATAGGCGTGTTCGATCTTGCGCCGGTTGCGCAGGTTGTCGCGCAACACCAGACGCGCCCGGGCGCCACGCCCGGGCGCGCTGGACGGCAGGGGTGGCGCGTGTGCCGGGCCCGCGGGCACGGCCGCTTGGCGATTGGCAAGCGCCTTGCGAAGGGAGGCCTGCAACTCGCGCCACACAGCAGGAAACTCCCGGGCGTTGACATCCGACGCCAATTGCATTCGCCACCAGAGCTGTGCCATCGTCTCCCGAACCTCCCGCACCAGCGGGCCTGTGACGCGCAAGGCAAAGTCCAGCCGGGGTTCGGTCAGCGCGCCATGGTTCGGATCGACGAAATCATCGAGGACGTTGATTCCGCCACAAAAGGCGATATCCCCATCGACCACACACAACTTGCGATGCAGTCGCCGCCAGCGGCTCGGGATGAACATGCCAAGTCGGCCAAGTGGCAAGAAAATATGCCAGGAGACACCATGCAGGTCGAAACGCACAGCCCACTGCGGCGGCAACTCGGGTGTGCCCACGCCATCCATGGCCAGGAAGACGCTCACCCCCCGCACTGCGGCGCGGTCCAGCGCCTCGGCTACGCGGGTACCGGATGCGTCAAAGTGAAAGATGTAGGTTTCCAGGCGCACTTCATGGAGGCTGCGGTCAATCGCATCCACGAGCGAAGCGAAATACGCCTGCCCGCCTTGCAGCAACTCGACATGGTGTCCTTCACGCAATGTGGACATGCGTCTTGGCCTGCCGGTCAGTCCGGCAGGGCGAACTCGGCAATCAGGGGAAGGTGGTCTGACATGCGCCACCACTCACGGCCACGCAGCACCTGAACACCCACCGGGCGCAGGCCCCGCGCAAACACATGGTCGAGTTGTACCAAGGGAAGGCGGGCGGGGAAGGTCGCCTGGCGTTCACCTTCGAAGGCATGCAGCCCGATTTGCGCCAGTTCGCGCCCTGCGACCGCACGCCCATCGTTGAAATCGCCAGCCACGAGCACGGGCATGTCGGCGGGAATTTCGCGCGTGATGTAACGCCGCAACTGGGCCAACTGGCGCAGCCGACTGGGGCGGATCAAGCCCAGGTGCACCACCACCACATGCACCAGGCAATCACGCACAAGCAATTCCGAATGCAGCAAGCCACGCTGCTCGAAACGGTGGTCGGACATGTCCTCGTGCTGATGGTCCAGCACCGGCCAGCGTGACAGTAGCGCATTGCCATGTTCGCCATGGCGGGTGTAGGCATTGGTGCGGTACACAGCCTGGTAACCATCGGGAGCGAGGAAATCGGCCTGCGGCAGTTCGGGCCAATGGGTGAAGTAGCGCGCCTCGCCACGGTGCAGCTTGCGCACTTCCTGCAGGCATATGACATCTGCATCAAACTGCCCGATGGCCAAACCCAGGTTATGGATCTCCAGCCGGCGGCGGGGACCGACGCCCTGGACTCCCTTGTGGATGTTGTAGGTGGCGACGCGCAGCGTGTTCATGGTGTTGCCAGGTTTGCCAGCATGCGCGGCAGCATCAGGATGGCTTCGGCATTGGACGGGGAGAAGCAGGCCTCGGCCGCCTCGCGCCAATTCAGCCAACGGTACGCGCTGTGCTCGCGCGGATTCAATATGACCGGGATGCCATTCGCCACCTGCAACGAAAAAAGGTGTTCGGTGTTGCGCGTTACACCAGCCGCGTACCGGTGCCGCCAGCGCGGGTAAATCTCGTAGACATTCTCGAGATGCCAGTCAAGCAGCTGCAACCCGGGTGGCGCACAGGCGCGGCAATCGATCCCGGTTTCCTCGAATACCTCGCGGCCGGCCGTCACCGCAAACGGCTCCTGCAGATCGTCCTTGCTTCCCGTGACAGACTGCCAGAAATCCAGGGCGTCGGCCCGTTTGATCAGCAGGACGTCCAGTGCGGCAGTGTGGATGACCACCAGCACAGATTGCGGAATCTTGACGGCTCGCGACATCATTTATGGCCGCTTTCAGGGCCGCCGTGCCTCAGGTCGGCGCCACCGTCCTCAGGCGGATATGCAATTCGCGCAGCTGCTTTTCGTCAACCGCCGAGGGGGCATTGGTCAGCAGGCACTGCGCGCGCTGGGTCTTGGGGAAGGCGATCACATCACGGATAGATTCGGCCCCGGTCATGAGCGTCACGATCCGGTCCAGGCCAAATGCCAGTCCACCGTGCGGAGGCGCTCCGTACTGCAAGGCGTCGAGCAAAAAGCCGAACTTGAGTTGCGCGTCTTCGGGCGTGATCTTGAGGGCGTCGAACACCTTCTTCTGGACGTCGGCACGGTGGATACGCACCGAACCGCCACCCATTTCCCATCCATTGAGCACCATGTCATAACCCTTGGAGATGCATCTCTCGGGGGCCGAAACCATCCAGTCTTCATGGCCGTCCTTGGGCGCAGTGAACGGATGGTGCGTAGCGGTATGTCGCTGGGCTTCCTCGTCGAATTCGAACATCGGGAAGTCAACCACCCACAGCGGCCGCCAACCAGCCTCGAACAGGCCATTCTCACGGCCGAACTCACTGTGGCCGATCTTGACGCGCAACGCCCCGATGGCATCGTTGACGATCTTGGCCTTGTCAGCACCAAAGAACAGCAGGTCGCCATCCTGGGCGCCTGTGCGCGCCAGCACCTCGGTCAGTGCGCGGTCGTGCAGGTTCTTGACGATCGGGCTTTGCAGCCCCGGCCAGCGCGCAGCCTTCTCGCCGGCACCCCGCGCAGCCTCGTTCACTTTGATGTAGGCCAGGCCCTTGGCGCCGTAGATCTTCACGAATTCGGCGTAGGCATCGATTGCGCTGCGTGTCAAACCGCCTGCCTCCCGCGCGCCGCCCGGCACCCGCAGCGCAACCACACGACCGCCCTTGGCGTTGGCGGCCCCGGAGAACACCTTGAAGTCGACGTCGGTCATCAGGTCAGTGACCTCGGCGAACTCCATCTTCACGCGCAGGTCCGGCTTGTCCGAGCCATAACGGTGCATCGCTTCGGAATACGGCATCACCGGGAATTCACCCAGGTCGACGTTGATCGTGTTGCGAAACACCTTGGTGATCATGTCCTGGGTGAGCGCGCGGATCTCCTCCTCCTCCATGAAGGATGTCTCGATATCGATCTGCGTGAACTCGGGTTGGCGGTCGGCACGCAGGTCTTCATCGCGAAAGCACTTGGTGATCTGGTAGTAACGGTCGTAACCGGCCACCATCAGCAACTGCTTGAACAACTGCGGTGACTGTGGCAGGGCAAAAAAGTAACCATCGTGGACACGGCTTGGCACCAGGTAGTCGCGCGCGCCTTCGGGCGTGGACTTGGTCAGCATGGGTGTCTCGATGTCGATGAAACCGCTCGCGTCCAGGAACTTGCGCACTTCCATGGCCACGCGGTAACGCAGGCGCAGGTTGTTTTGCATGTAAGGCCGTCGCAGATCAAGCACCCGGTGTGTCAGCCGGGTGGTTTCACTGAGGTTGTCGTCATCGAGCTGGAACGGCGGCGTGACAGAGGGGTTGAGCACAATCAGTTCATGGCACAACACCTCTACCTTGCCGCTGCGCAGGCTGTCGTTGGTGGTGCCGTCAGGGCGGGCGCGCACCAGCCCGCGCACCTGAATGCAGAATTCGTTGCGCACGCCTTCGGCGCGTGCGAACATCTCGGCGCGGTCCGGGTCGCACACGACCTGCACATAACCTTCGCGGTCCCGCAGGTCGACAAAGATCACACCACCGTGGTCGCGCCGGCGGTTGACCCAACCGCACAGGGAAACAGTTTGCCCCAGCAGGGCATCGGTCACCAGACCGCAATATTCGGAACGCATCGCCATAATCAACTTTCAGGCTACCGGACCGGTGTCCGGTACAAAAACACAACAATCATTTCGCGTCCAAGCTGCGCGGGGTAGACGCCGGGGACACTGCCCCCATGGAAATCACATAGGTCAAAGCTTCGTCCACGCTCATGTCGAGTTCAATCACCTCCGAACGCGGCAACATCAGGAAGAAGCCGCTGGTCGGGTTGGGCGTGGTCGGAACATACACACTCACGTAGTCCGGGCCCAGGTGCGACGCGACCTCGCCAGCAGGTGTGCCGGTCTGAAAGGCGACCGTCCAGGAGCCGGCACGCGGGTACTGGATCAGCATAGCCCTGCGAAAAGCATTGCCGTCGCTGGAAAACAATGTAGTTGAAAGCTTCTTGACGCTGGTGTAGATCGACTTGAAGATGGGGATGTTGGCGAACAGCCGGTCCCATTGCCGCACCCACCAGCGCCCCGCCACGTTCGACACCAGGGCCCCGGTGAACAGCAAGGTCAGGAAGACCAGGATGACGCCCAGGCCATGAATGGAGCGCATCCTGTCAATCAAGGGACTCTGGCCGTCTGGGAGAAAAGCCTCCAGGCCGAACAAGACACCGGAAAAAATGCCGTCGAGCAGGCCTATGAGCCACAACATGACCCACACGGTGATCGCCAACGGCAACCAGACCAGCAGCCCGGTGATCAGGTATTTCTTTATCGGCATGGCAACTCTGTAGGACGGCGTAAATCAGGTACCGGCGGCAGGGGGCGGTGCGTCCGCCTTCTTGACCGGGGTCGCGTCGGGTTTCGTGGCCTCGGTGCCAGCGCTGTCCGGCTTTGCTTCGGGCTTGGCGTCGCCCCCCTCGGAGCCTTTGTCGCCAGCGGGTGGAGTTGCACCACCGCCACCCTTGAAATCAGTGGCGTACCAGCCGGAACCCTTGAGCTGGAAACCCGCTGCCGTGAGTTGTTTCTTGAACGCCGTGGCGCCACACTTTGGGCAGTCGGACAAGGGCGCGTCGGAGAGCTTCTGCAGCACGTCTTTGGCAAAGCCGCAGGAATCACATTTGTAGGCGTAGATTGGCATGGTGCTGAAGATTGGTTTCTGCGAGTCGCAAAAACCTTCAATTATAGGGAGGCGGGGTTGCTGCCGGCAGGCTAGAAGATCCAGATTCGCACGATGATCTGCATGACCACCAGCCCAAGCGCAAAACCCAGGCCCCCGTAGATCAAACCCTGCAGCAGCCGGTTCGTCCGCCGCTGCTCTACCAGCAGTTCGTCGAGTTCGCGTTTGAGCCCGACAGGCCGCTGCTGCAGGTAGTCGTGCAGCAGTCGCGGCAACTCAGGGATGAGTTTGGCGTAACGCGGGGCCTCTCCCTTGAGTTGATCCCACAATTTTTGCGGCCCGACCTGCTCGATCATCCACTTCTCCAAGAACGGCTTGGCGCTGTTCCACAGGTCCAGATCCGGATCGAGTTCACGGCCCAGGCCTTCGATGTTGAGAAGTGTCTTCTGCAGCAAGACAAGCTGCGGCTGGATTTCGACCTGAAACCGCCTTGAGGTCTGGAACAGCCGCATCAACACCATGCCGAGCGAGATTTCCCTCAGCGGGCGGTCGAAATAGGGTTCGCACACCGAGCGCACAGCGCCCTCCAGTTCATCCACGCGTGTGCCCGCCGGAACCCACCCCGACTCGATGTGCAGTTCTGCAACCCTTTTGTAGTCTCTCCTGAAAAATGCAGTGAAGTTCTGCGCCAGGTACTCCTTGTCCGATTCGGTGAGCGTGCCCACGATGCCGAAGTCGAGCGAAATGTAGCGCCCGAACGTGGCCGGCTCGACGCTGACCTGGATGTTGCCCGGGTGCATGTCGGCGTGAAAGAAGCCGTCGCGGAAAACCTGGGTGAAAAACAGGGTCACGCCGTCGCGGGCGAGTTTGGGGATGTCCACGCCGGCTTCGCGCAAGCGCGCAACCTGGCTGATCGGGATGCCACGCATGCGTTCCATCACGATCACCTCCGAGCTGCAGTAGTCCCAGTACATCTCGGGGATCAAGACCAGGTCCAGCCCGGCCATGTTCCGCCGCAACTGGGCTGCAGATGCAGCTTCGCGGACAAGGTCCAGTTCATCGTGCAGGTATTTATCGAATTCGGCCACCACCTCGCGTGGCTTGAGGCGTTTGCCGTCGGAGGACAGGACCTCAACCCAGCCCGCCATCATCCGCATAAGGCCGAGGTCCTTTTCGATCGCGGACAACATGCCGGGCCGCAACACCTTGACCGCAACGTCCCGCTGCTTTCCTGATCGGTCCTTGAGCACAGCAAAATGCACTTGGGCGATCGAAGCACTCGCCACAGGCTCTCGCTCGAACGAGGAAAAAATCTCACCGACCGGTTTGCCGAATGCACGCTCGATCGAGGCCACCGCGATGTCCGTGCTGAACGGCGGAACACGGTCCTGGAGAAGTGCCAGTTCATCGGAGATATCGACCGGCAACAGGTCTCGGCGGGTCGAGAGCACCTGACCGAACTTCACGAAAATCGGGCCCAGGCGCTCCAGAGCCTGCCGCAAACGCTGGCCACGGGGGGCATCGAGCCTGCGGCCAACCGACAGCACACGGGCCAGCACGCGCAGCCAGGGCTTTTCGAAACTGTTCAGGAAGAGTTCATCGAGCCCGAACCGCACAACCACCCAAGCTATGAAAAATCCGCGGAACAGCCGCCTCATGTCACAGTGCCGGGCGGGGCTGCCGTGGGCGCGGGGCCAACACCCGCAAATTTGCGCACAGCATCCACCATGCGGCCGGCGATCCCGGCCAGGTTGTGCGCCGGCGCGTCCCCAATGGCGCGTGCGAGGTCGTCTTCCAGATCCCAGCGGACGTTGTCCACCAGCCAGTTGACGTCGGCCGCGAGTTGCACGTCACCTTCAATCCGCACCGGCGGCCGGTCACCGCGCACCAGGGCCTGGGCGATGGAGCCGGCGGACGGGTCGGACAGTGTCAGGGTCAGGTCCGGGCCGGAGCCCGCGATGGCCAGGTCCAGAAGGCCTGCCGGCGTGACAAGGAATGCCATCGAGAACGGCTGCCACTGGAACAGCAGGACACGGCCCTTTTGCCGCGCAAGGCGCTCGGTGGCCGCATTTTCCTGCATCAGCACATGGTTGAGCAGTGACACGATGCGGCGCTGCGCCTCCTCTACCGCCCAGGGCGGCGGCGGGATGCGGGAGAAGATTTGCCGGGCCAGGCTTTCGACCATTTGAAGCGGGGACTGTATTGCCATAAGCCCCGATTATTCCCGCAATCACCGCGCCCGCTTCGCGCGGCAGAGATGCACCAGCCTATTGCAGCGCCTGCACTCCGGCGACCAGCCAGCCATTGGAGCCGGATTTGGGTTTGGTCATGTTCCAGACCTCCCTGAACGGTCGGGGGCCGGCTGAAGCGTCTTCGCGAATCACGCCGGAGAACTCGACGCTGGCCATGTAATCTCCGCCCAGATCTTCGATGCCAAGCAAGCTCGCGTCGATCATGACCACGTCCGTGTGGTTGGCCGGGCCTCCTGTGTGTGCCTCGCGGTCAGCCAGTTGGGCCCGGATTTCACCCAGCATGTCGTCGGTCATCATGGCACGCAGGGATTGGATATCGGATTTGTCCCAGGCTGCCTGCAGTGTGACGAAATTTGTCTTGGCCGCACTGAGGAACCCGACCGAGTCGAAACCCTCCGGCACACCCCAGTTTTGGGAGCTGGACAACGCGGAGCCGATCATGGAGCGTGGTGAGGAAGTATTGCCCATCGGCTCCAGGGGCCCCATGGCGCTGCTGCGCTCCCATGGCCGCGCCGAAGCATCGTTGCCCACGTTCTCCGGACGGTAGTGACTGGGTTCGGTCACAGGCGTGCCACCCACGCCCTGGAAAGCAAAGGGGGAATTGCCCGAAGGCGCCGCTCCGGCGCCACGGCGGCTGCGCATGAACCAGCCCACGGCCAGCATCACCGCCAGTGCCAGCAGCGCGAACATCAGCACCTGGCCAAACGCCTCACCCATGCCCAACGAATGGGCCAGCCAGGCCAGGCCCAGGCCTGCCGCAAGGCCACCGAGCATGGCGCCCCACGGACGTTTTGGCGCTGCGACCGCTGGCGTGGCGGGTGTTGCTGGTTTGGCTGCAGAATTCGTGGCCCCCTGCGCGGGGCCCGCCGGCGCTTGGGGGGAAGCGTCACGTTGGGTGACGTTGCCGGATTGCTTGCCAACCGATCGTCCACCGCCCACTCGAGACGCATCGGCGCTCAGGCTCGTCAAAGTCAACAAGACAGCTGCAGCCAAAGTCCAGAACTTCATACAAACTCCCAATACGCAGACATGCCGCGAAGAGACACTATTTCCACCCGTCAACACTTGATTCCAACATGCAACGCCACCATGCCGCCCGTGAGGTTGTGGTAATCCACATGGCCAAAGCCACTATTTACCATCAGGGCTTTGAGTTCTTCCTGGGCGGGGTGCATGCGGATCGATTCCGCCAGGTAACGGTAGCTGGCCTCGTCCTTGGCCACCCAGCGACCGATTTTGGGCAGCACCTTGAAGGAATACCAGTCGTAAACCTTTTCCAATGGCTTGGCAACACGCGAAAATTCCAGCACCAGCAACTTGCCCCCCGGCTTGAGCACTCGGCACATCTCGGTGAGCGCAACATCCTTGTTGGTCATGTTGCGCAAGCCAAAGGCGACACTGACCACCTCGAACTGGCCTGATGCAAAGGGGAGCTTTTCCGCATCGCAGACCAGTGCATCGAGCGCGTACCCAGCGTCGAGCAGACGGTCACGGCCATGGCGCAGCATCGCCTCGTTGATATCGGTCAGTACGACACGCCCGGTGCGCCCCGCGCGGCGGGCGAATGCCAGCGCCAAATCCCCAGTGCCACCCGCGATGTCCAGCACCTGTGCACCTTCGCGGACGTTGGCCACCATGACCGTGTAGGCCTTCCAGGCGCGGTGCAAACCGGCTGACATGAGGTCGTTCATCAAGTCGTACCTGGGCGCTACCGAATCAAAAACGCCCTTTACCCGACGCGCCTTGTCTGCTTCATCGACCGATTCAAAACCAAAATGGGTAGAGCTCATTGCCGCAGATGCTAGTCGGGAATGACGGCGTGGCGGCCCCTGCCCGGCAAAGTGGCTGGGAATATGTCTCAAATTTGATGAAACCCCGTGCCCGCCGGGGCCGTGGCACCCGCCGGCACCGACTCAATGGCTGGCGCAGCCGTGGCCAGCAGGTACCGGCATGGCCGCGTCACGGTCAACACCCGCCGCCTGCAACCGGGCCGTGTACTGGGCCCAGAGGTCCTTTTCGCGCGAACCCAGGAAATACAGATAGTCCCAGGAAAATATGCCGGTGTCGTGGCCGTCCGAAAACCGGGGCTGCACGGCGTAATTGCCCACCGGGTCGAGTGCGTCGAGTTCGACCCCCCTCTTGCCTGTCTGCAGAACCTCCTGCCCGGGCCCGTGCCCCTGGACTTCGGCCGACGGCGAATAGATCCGCATCAGTTCGAACGGGATGCGAAACATCGCCCCGTCAGCAAAGCTGACTTCCAGGACCCTGGATTGCCCGTGTACGGTAATCGACTGGGGCGTTGGTGTATCCGGTTTCAAACCTGCCATGGCGTTGTGACTCCTGTTGGTTGCGAAATGCGACCTTACACCAATACCCGCTCGATGCCGCCCGCGTTGGCGACCGCCACATAATCCTCCAGCCACTGCGGCCCGAGGATCCGGTTTGCCATTTCGACCACGATGTAGTCGGCCTCCAGCAAACCATTCTGCAGATCGTCGCCATACCGTGTGAGCCCCTGCAGGCAGCTCGGGCAGGATGTGAGGATCTTGATGTTGGCGTTCGCGCCGACGGCGCCGGTCTGGCGCAGCCTGGCGGCATCGCCGCGAAGCTCCTCCTCCTTGCGGAAGCGGATTTGCGTCGAAATGTCGGGGCGGGTCACCCCCAGAGTTCCACTCTCGCCGCAACAGCGCTTGCTCTCCAAAACGTTGTCCGGGTTGTCCCCACCCACCAGCGCCTTGACCGTCTTCATCGGCTCCTGCAATTTCATCGGACTGTGGCAGGGGTCGTGGTAGAGGTAGGCGCCGGCAGCGGCGCCATCCAGGCGGACACCTTTTTCAAGCAGGTATTCATGGATGTCGATGATGCGGCAGCCCGGAAAGATTTCCTCGAACTTGTAACCCTGCAATTGGTCGTAACAGGTGCCACAACTCACCACCACCGTGCGAATATCGAGGTAGTTCAGCGTGTTGGCCACCCGGTGGAAAAGCACCCGGTTGTCAGTGATGATCTTGTCTGCGCGGTCGAACTGGCCCGAGCCCCGCTGCGGGTATCCGCAACACAGGTAGCCCGGAGGCAGCACGGTCTGCACACCTGTGTGCCACAACATGGCCTGGGTGGCCAGCCCCACCTGGCTGAACAGGCGCTCCGAGCCGCAGCCCGGGAAATAGAACACCGCCTCGGTCTCCGACGTGGTGGCCTTGGGGTCGCGGATGATAGGAACGTAGTCACCGTCCTCGATGTCCAGCAAAGCGCGCGCTGTCTTCTTGGGCAGGCCGCCCGGCATTTTCTTGTTGATGAAGTGGATCACTTCCTCTTTCAGCGGGGGCCGGCCCACGCTCGCCGGGGGTTTGGCAGTCTGCCTGCGGGCCAACCGGCCCAGCAGCCGATGGGCCAGGCGCTGCGCCTTGAAACCCACGCCGACCATGGCTGAACGCATCAGCTTGATGGTGCGCGGGCTGGTAGCGTTGAGGAAAAACATCGCGACCGCATTGCCGGGGCGGAAGGACTTCTTGCCCATCTTGCGCAACAGGTTGCGCATGTTCATGGATACATCGCCAAAGTCGATGTCGACCGGGCATGGTGACAGGCACTTGTGGCACACAGTGCAGTGGTCCGCCACGTCTTCGAATTCTTCCCAATGCCGGATGCTGATCCCCCGGCGGGTCTGCTCCTCGTACAGGAATGCCTCCACCAGCAGGGAGGTGGCCAGTATCTTGTTGCGCGGGCTGTACAGCAGGTTGGCGCGTGGCACATGGGTGGCACACACCGGTTTGCACTTGCCGCAGCGCAGGCAGTCCTTGACCGAGTCTGAAATCGCACCGATATCCGATTGCTGCATGATCAGCGACTCGTGCCCCATCAGTCCGAAACTGGGCGTGTAGGCATTGGTCAGGTCAGCGTACACCAGGTCGGGCTCCAGCCCCTTGTTGTCTTGCGCCAGCAAGGAAGAGTTGCGCAGCAGCTTGCCCTTGTTGAAACGGCCTTGCGGGTCAACGCGCTGCTTGTATTCGGTGAACGGACGCAACTCCTCCTCGGTCAGGAATTCGAGCTTGGTGATACCGATGCCATGCTCGCCCGAGATCACTCCGTCGAGCGCACGCGCCAACGCCATGATGCGCTTGACCGCTGCGTGGGCGGTCTGCAGCATGTCGTAGTCGTCGCTGTTGACCGGGATGTTCGTGTGTACATTGCCGTCACCGGCGTGCATGTGCAGCGCAATCCACACCTTGCCCTTGAGCACCCGCTTGTGGATGCTCTCGCACTCGGTGAGGATGGGCTCGAAAGCGGCGCCGGCAAAAATGCCGCGCAATGGCCCGCGGAGTTGGGTTTTCCAACTCGCCCGCAGAGAATGGTCCTGCAACTCGGCAAACAGCGCGTCCACGCCGTCGAGCCAACCCTGCCACTGGGCACGCACTCGCGAGATCAGTGCATGCGCCTGGGCGACACGGTCTTCGAGCAGTTCGGAAGAAGCAATGGCCAGGGCATCGTCCTGCTTGCCCAGCGGGAGTTGCCCCTGGCTGAAGAAAACATGCAGTGCGTCGCACAGTGCGAGCTTGTTGCGCAGGCTCAGTTCGATGTTCATGCGCTCGATGCCGTCGGAGTACTCGGCCATGCGCGGCAGCGGAATCACCACGTCCTCGTTGATCTTGAAGGCATTGGTGTGGCGCGAAATCGCCGCCGTGCGTTTGCGGTCGAGCCAGAACTTCTTGCGCGCCTCGGCGCTGATGGCAACGAAACCCTCTCCGCCGCGGTTGTTGGCCAGCCGCACCACCTCGGACGTGACACGGGCGACGTCATCCGCATCATCGCCGGCGATGTCGCCCACCAGCACCATCTTGGGCAGCCCGGAACGCCCACCGACGGATGCGCGTTTGGACTTGGTGGCGTACCCCACCGCTTTCAGATAGCGGTCATCCAGATGTTCCAGGCCCGCCAGCAACACGCCCGAGCGTTTTTGCTCGGCAAACATGAAGTCGATGATGTCCACAATACCGGGCACCGCATCCCTGGCGTTGCCGAAGAACTCCAGACAGACCGTTCGCGTGTGGGATGGCATGGTGTGCACCACCCAGCGCGCACTGGTGATCAGGCCGTCGCAACCCTCTTTCTGGATGCCGGGCAAGCCGCTTAGAAACTTGTCCGTCACGTCCTTGCCCAGGCCCTGCTTGCGAAAACTCGCGCCCGGTATGTCCATGCGCTCGACGCGTTCCAGGGTCTTTCCATCGGCCTTGTAGTACTTGAGCTCGAAGGTGGCGACTTCTGCCTCGTGGATCTTGCCCATGTTGTGGCCGATGCGGCTCACCTCCAGCCAGGTCGCCTGCGGAGTGACCATGCGCCAAGAAGCCAGGTTGTCCAGCGCGGTGCCCCACAAAACGGCCTTTTTGCCTCCCGCGTTCATGGCGACGTTGCCACCGATGCACGAGGCCTCAGCGGAGGTCGGGTCAACCGCAAACACAAAGCCGGCCCGTTCTGCGGCGTCGGCGACACGCTGGGTCACGACGCCAGCCTCGGTCCAGATGGTGGCCACCGCCCGGTCCATGCCGGGCAATGTCAACATCTCCACCTCGGTCATCGATTCCAGTTTCTCGGTGTTGATGACCGCGCTCTTCCAGGTCAGCGGGCACGCCCCACCGGTGTACCCGGTTCCGCCACCGCGGGGAATCACCGTCAGGCCGAGATCGATGCAACCCTTGACCAGGCCAGCCATTTCGGCCTCCGAATCCGGTGTCAGCACCACAAACGGATACTCCACCCGCCAATCGGTCGCATCGGTAACGTGCGAGACCCGGCTGAGGCCATCGAACTTGATGTTGTCCTTGGCCGTCAGTCGGCCAAACACGCGCTGGCTCCTGCGCCGCAGACCCTGCACCTCCACCAGGCCGGCGTCAAATGCCGTCACGGCAGCGCGGGCACTGGCCAGCAGGTCGCCCACCATGGCATCACGCTCGCGGTCTTGCTCCGGGGTGCGCCGCTTCTCGACCTCCGTCAACCGGTGCTGCAGCGCATCCACGAGCAGCCGGCGGCGCCTGGGGTTGTCCAGCAAATCATCCTGGAGGTAGGGATTGCGTTGCACGACCCATATATCGCCCAGTACTTCGTACAACATCCGGGCCGAACGACCGGTTTGCCGTTCGTCGCGCAGCTTGTGCAGCGTATCCCAGGCGCTCGCGCCCAGCAGCCGGATCACGATTTCGCGATCGGAGAAAGATGTGTAGTTGTACGGGATCTCGCGGATGCGCTCATGCGGCGCACCGGCGAAACCGGCGGGTAGCAATTGGTCGGGGCGGGTCGGGGCGTTCATGGGTACTTTTCTTGACGGCCATCACGAGTGAGAACGCTGGGGCATGTTACCGCAGCGCAACATATACGCGGCGCGTAGGGGCAAACCTATGGAAATCCCTCTATCGCCGCCACTGTCATGCGTGTTAAATCCATTTGTCACAAGTTCAGGTTACGCTGAGCCCCTCAATCCAGGAGACAAAATGAAATTCTCTATCGCGGCTGTCACCCTCGCCTCAGCCATTTCCCTGTCGGCCCATGCCCAGACAGAAATACAGTGGTGGCACTCCATGACCGCTGTCAACAACCAGGTGGTGAATGACCTGGCGAACAACTTCAACGCCAGCCAGAAGGCCTACAAAGTGGTGCCAACGTTCAAGGGTGTCTACTCCGAGTCCTTTGCCGCCGCAGTGGCCGCGTTCCGTGCCGGCAACGCCCCGCATATTCTCCAGGTGTTCGAGGTTGGCACCGCAACAATGATGGCCAGCACGGGGGTATCGGTTCCGGTGGGCAAGATCATGAAGGACGCGGGCGAAAAGTTCAACCCGAAGGACTATGTTTCAGCCGTGGCCGGCTACTACACCGCCCCCAGTGGCGAAATGCTGAGCTTTCCGTTCAACAGCTCCACCACCGTGTTCTACTTCAACAAGGACGCGTTCAAGGCGGCAGGCATCGACACCACAAAACCACCGGGCACCTGGCCAGAAGTCGCGTTGGCAGCTGCCAAGCTCAAGGCCAGCGGCCATAAATGCCCGATCACCATTGCCTGGCAGGGCTGGACCCAGCTAGAGAGTTTCTCTGCCTGGCACAACGTCGAATTTGCCACCAAGGGCAACGGCATGCAAGGCATGGACGCCCGCATGAAGGTCAACTCGCCGTTGCATGTGCGCCACATCGAGAACCTTGCCAACATGGCCAAGCAGGGCCTGTTCATCTACAAGGGGCGTGCCAATGTGCCGGAAGCGAGCTTCATTTCCGGCGAATGCGCAATGACGACCACCTCCACCGGGTTTTATGGCAACGTGAAGGCCAACGCCAAGTTCGACTGGGGTCTGGCACCGCTGCCCTATTACCCCGATGTACCCGGAGCACCCCAGAACACGGTTATTGGCGGCGCCAGCCTGTGGGTCATCTCCGGCAAGAAGGCGGACGAATACAAGGGTGTGGCCCAGTTCTTCAGCTACCTGTCCAAGACCGACGTTCAGGCCGCGACCCATCAGCGCACAGGTTATCTCCCGATCACCACGGCAGCGTTTCAAGCCACCGAAAAGTCGGGCTTCTACCAGAAGAACCCGGGGTCGGATGTGGGCGTGAACCAGATGATCCGCAAGACCACCGACAAGTCACGCGGCATCCGGCTGGGCAACTACGTGCAGATCCGCGACATCGAGGACGAAGAACTGGAGCAGGTCTGGGCCGGCAAGAAGTCGGCCAAAGAGGCGCTCGACTCGATCGTGCTGCGCGGCAACGAGTTGCTGGGGCGGTTTGAAAAAGCCAACAAGGGCAAGAAGGGTTAGTGGAAAAACGCGTAGTCTTCAGGTCTGCCTGGCTGCCTTGGGTGCTCATCGCGCCCCAGGCAGTGGTGATTGCTGTGTTTTTCTTCTGGCCCGCCGCGCAGGTGTTGTTGCAGTCGGTGCAGCAGACCAACGCGTTCGGCACCTCGGTCGAGTGGGTCGGGCTGGAGAACTTCAGTAATCTCTGGAACGATCCGACCTACCTGGCTTCGTTTTACACCACGGCGATTTTCTCAACCCTGGTGGCGGTGTTTGGCATAGGCATCTCGCTTTTCCTGGCGGTTTTCGCAGACCGCATCGTCAAGGGCGTGCTTGCCTACCGGACAATGCTCATACTGCCGTATGCAGTTGCGCCCGCAGTGGCGGGCGTTTTGTGGTTGTTCATGCTGGCGCCGAGCGTCGGCGTGGTCTCATTTTGGCTGCGTGCGATGGGTGTCGACTGGAACCCCCTGCTGGACGGGCAACAGGCCATGGTGCTGGTCGTGCTTGCCGCAGTCTGGAAACAAATTTCCTACAACTTCCTGTTCTTTCTGGCTGGTTTGCAAAGCATCCCGAAGTCGCTGATCGAGGCCGCAGCTATCGACGGCGCACGGCCCTGGCGCCGTTTCTGGACCATCGTGTTCCCATTGTTGTCGCCGACCACCTTTTTCCTGCTGGTGATAAATATCGTCTACGCCTTCTTCGAGACTTTCGGCATCATCGACGCTGCCACATCGGGCGGCCCAGGCAAGGACACCTCAATTTTGGTCTACAAGATTTATTACGACGGCTTCAAAGCCATGGACCTCGGGGCTTCGGCTGCGCAGTCGGTCGTGCTGATGGCGATCGTGATTCTGCTTACGGTGGTGCAATTCAAGTTCGTCGAGAAGAAAGTCAATTACTGACATGGTCGAACGCCGTCCGTGGCTCACCGCTGTCTCGCACATGGTGCTGATCCTGGGCGTGCTGGTGGTTGCCTTTCCGCTTTACCTGACCTTCGTCGCGTCGACCCACACGGCGCAGGACATCGTTCAGGCCCCGATGTCCCTGTGGCCCGGCGCGCAGTTGGTGGAGAACTTCAGCGCGGGCTGGAACGGCACACGTTCCGGGCAGGGGTCCAAGGCACCCGTGGGACAGATGATGCTGGTGAGCCTGGTGTCTGCCCTGACAATTGCCATTGGCAAGATCGCCATATCGCTGCTGTCGGCGTTCGCCATCGTCTACTTCCGGTTTCCGTTCCGGATGTTCTTCTTCTGGGCAATCTTCGTGACGCTGATGCTGCCGGTCGAGGTGCGGATCCTTCCAACCTACAAGGTGGTTTCCGATCTTGGCATGCTCAACAGTTACGCCGGGCTGACCGTTCCGCTGATTGCGTCGGCGACCGCCACCTTCCTGTTTCGCCAATTCTTCCTCACGGTGCCGGACGAGCTGGTGGAGGCGGCGCGCGTGGACGGTGCCGGCCCGATGCGCTTTTTCAAGGATGTGCTGGTGCCGCTTTCCAGCACCTCGATCGCTGCGCTGTTCGTGATCCAGTTCATCTATGGCTGGAACCAGTACCTCTGGCCGCTGCTGATCACCACTGAAGAGAGCATGTACCCGGTGGTTATCGGCATCAAGCGCATGATTTCCGGTGGCGACGCGCAGACCGAGTGGAGCGTTGTGATGGCAACCGCGTTGCTCGCCATGATCCCGCCGGCGGTGGTCGTCGTGCTGATGCAAAAGTGGTTTGTCAAAGGCCTCGTGGACACCGAAAAATAGACAAAAAAAGACGCAATGGCAGCCATACAACTGAAGAACGTCATCAAACGCTACGGCAGCGGCAAAACGGCCAACCAGGTCATCCATGGTGTCAACGCCGACATTGCCGACGGCGAGTTCGTGGTGATCGTCGGGCCGTCAGGTTGCGGCAAGTCCACCCTGTTGCGCATGGTCGCGGGGCTGGAGGAAATCAGCAGCGGTGAAGTCTGGATCGGTGGACGGGTGGTCAACAACCTGGAACCCGCCGAGCGCGACATCGCGATGGTGTTCCAGAACTACGCCCTGTACCCGCACATGAGCGTGTTCGACAACATGGCCTACGGCCTGAAGATCGCCAAGGTGCCGCTGGCAGACATCAAGCTGCGGGTAGACAAGGCCGCCAAGATACTGGAACTCGGCCCCTACCTTGCGCGCAAGCCACGCGAACTCTCCGGTGGCCAGCGCCAACGCGTCGCGATGGGCCGGGCCATCGTGCGCCAGCCGCAGGTGTTCCTGTTCGACGAACCCCTGAGCAATCTCGACGCCAAACTGCGGGCGCAAACGCGGCTGGAGATCCAGAAACTGCACCGCGAACTCGGGATCACCTCGCTGTTCGTGACCCATGACCAGGTTGAGGCAATGACCCTGGCGCAACGCATGATCGTGATGAATGCTGGGGTGATGGAACAGTTCGGCACGCCGGAAGAGGTCTACACGCGCCCGGCCACCACCTTCGTCGCCAGTTTCATTGGCTCTCCTCCCATGAACCTGCTGCACAAAGCGCCCGACGCAAAACCGGGAACGATTGTCGGCATCCGGCCTGAGCACCTGGACATAAGCCCCACCGGTTGGAGCCTGCGTGTGGAGGCGGTTGAAATGCTGGGCGCCGAACGGCTCGTGTACGGCCGCTGGGCGCACGGATCAGGCGACGAGACGGTGATTCTGCGCACCGAAGAATCCCACGCCGTGCCAACGCTGGGCAGCACGGTCCATGTCACACCACGGCCGGACCGCCTGCACCTGTTCGACGCGAGTTCCGGCAAGCGTCTATGAGCATCTGGTCGACTGGGGCAATGGCACAACAATGAACCTCGATTATTGGCCCTACCCGCGCTGGGTGGCGCATCGCGGCGCCGGCAAGCTGGCCCCGGAAAACACGCTCGCAGCCTTTCGGCTCGGGGCTGCGCACGGGTACCGCATGTTCGAGTGCGATGTCAAGCTGAGCCAGGACGACGTTCCCTTTCTGATGCACGACGCAACCCTTGGCCGTACCACCAGCGGTCAGGGCGTGGGCGGTGAACAAGGCTGGCAGGCACTGTCGCAGTTGGACGCTGGTGCCTGGCATTCACGCGCATTCGCGGGGGAACCACTGCCAACACTGGAGAACGTCGCCCGGTATTGCCTGGCCAACGGACACCTTCTGAACATCGAGATCAAACCCACGCCTGGCACCGAGTTCCACACCGGCGCGGTGGTGGCCCGTGGTGCCGCCCGTTTGTGGGCAGACGCCGCAGTGCCGCCGCTGCTCACTTCATTCGATATCGAAGCACTCGAGGGGGCGAGGTCCACACAACCCGAACTGCCGCGCGGCCTGTTGCTGGACATGCCGACCCAGGGCTGGATCGAGACCGCACTGCGCCTGGGTTGCGTCGCCATCGTCTGCAACCACGGCTTGTGGAACGCAGCTACCGTGACCCAGGCGAAAAGTGCGGGGTTTCGATGCCTGAGTTACACCGTCAACGACGAATGGGCAGCGCAGCGCCTGCTGGACCTCGACACCGACGGCATCATCACCGACCGGGTCGACCTGTTCGCGCCGGCTTGAAGAACACCCTGCTGGTGGCATTGCGGTGCCCGCACGGCACGGCGCGGCGCGGCGCCCTCTTCGAACCTGCACCCAAGGTCAACCCCAAGCTTGCTGGCACCGCCTCGACTGCCAGGCAATCCAAAGGGCATCTGGACGCGCAGCAAGGCAAGACGATCTGATCGCCTTGGCAATCTGGCGTATCGGAGTTCGGTGTTGCCGCGCATTTGATATCATTTTGTGCAGACCGGGGAAGGCCCACCAGCCACATCCGCCACATCAAAATTTCAGAGAAAGGTTCAAAAACCATGGTTTTCCAATTGAAACATTTGGGCACGGCGGTCGCTTTGGCGGCAAGCGTGGCACTGTTCGGATCGCCCGCCCACGCAGCCGATCCGAAAGTCCTCAATATCTACAACTGGTCGGACTACATCGCCGAGGACACGATCAAGAACTTCGAAAAAGAAACCGGCATCAAGGTCCGCTACGACAACTACGACAACAACGAAGTCCTGCATGCCAAGTTGGTGGCCGGAAAGACAGGTTATGACATCGTGGTGCCCGGGTCGCATTTTGCGAAGACCCAGATCGAAGGTGGACTGCTGCAAAAACTGGACCGCAGCAAGCTGACCAACTGGAACAACCTGGACAAAGGCCTGCTGGAGCAACTTGCCAAACTCGACCCTGGCAACCAGTACCTGGTGGACTGGTTGTGGGGTTATGTCACGGTGGGCATCAACGTGAACAAGGTGAAGAAGGCCATCGGCGACATGCCCATGCCGGACAACGCCTGGAGCCTGCTGTTCGATCCCAAATACGCGAGCAAGCTCAAGGGTTGTGGCGTGAGCGTGCTGGATTCGGCGTCCGAGGTACTTCCGGCGGCCCTGCTCTACATCGGCAAACCGGCATACAGTCGCAACGCCGCCGACTACGCCGAGGCGGGTGCAATGCTCAAGGCGATCCGGCCTTTCGTGACACGTTTTTCGTCGTCAGGCTACATCGAAGAAATGGCCAGCGGCGCAACCTGCCTGGTGATGGGTTTCTCGGGCGACATCAACATTGCCCGTGCGCGTGCGATAGATGCGAAGAAGAAACCCAAAGAACCAGTGGTCATAGAAGCCCTTGTGCCAAAGACCGGCGCAACCCTGTTTTTCGACACCATGGCGATACCCAAAGACGCCAAGAACGTCGAGAACGCGCACCTGTTCATCAACTACATCCTGCGCCCGGAAGTACACGCATCACTGACCAACAAGGTCTTCTACGCCAATCCGAATGCGGCGTCGCTGAAGTTCGTCAAGAAAGACGTGGCCGAGAACAAGTCGATCTTCCTCGACGAGCCCGCCACCAAGACCATGATTGCACCGGATGCGTTGCCGCAGGACATTCGGCGCGTGCAGACACGCACCTTCAGCAATTTCAAGACCAAGAAGTAGGCTGGGGCCGGCAAGCGGCTTGTGGTCCGCGCACAGCCAATCAGCCTTTCCAGGCCCGCGCCATCACCCATTGGGTGGTGGCGCACACCACAACCATCGCGGCATAGGTGGACATTTTGCCGTCGCGACCGAACATCCACAATCCACCCGCCAGCACCATGACGCTGGCCGCACTGCCCACCACCACCAGCATTCGGAACCCCGGCCGGTCCCCCTTGGTGAAAACCAGTTTGCGGGCAAGCAAGGCAGTCAGAACCGCAACGGCGAACGCCGGCGCGGTAAAGTTCACCACATGGTTCAGGATGTCTGTCAGGCCCACAATGCCCGGGATTTTATAATCCTGGAAAACCAACCTTTATGGCAGTCTGGGCTTTAGGCATCAACCACACCACAGCGCCGCTCGACCTGCGCGGCCGGTTTGCGTTTGCCGCTGAACAAATACAGCCCACCCTGAACGGGTTGCGCCAGGCGCTTTCCCGCCAACCGGAGGCCGCCATTGTCTCCACCTGCAACCGCACCGAAGTTTATTGCGCCGGTGAGCACGCGGAACTGGAGACGACACTGGACTGGCTGGCCCATTTTGGCGGTGTGTCACCCACGGTGCTGCGCTCCCACACCTACGCCCTGGAAAACGGCATGGCAGCACGCCATGCCTTTCGTGTTGCGAGCGGGCTGGACTCGATGGTCCTGGGCGAACCGCAGATCCTCGGCCAACTCAAGGATGCGGTGCGTGCCGCTGAACAGGCTGGCGCCCTTGGAACCACGCTGAGCCAGTTGTTCCAACGCTCGTTTGCAGTTGCCAAGCAGGTCCGCTCATCCACAGAAATCGGTGCGCATTCCATCAGCATGGCTGCTGCTGCCGTCCGCCTGGCGAGCCAACTGTTCGAAAATTTGTCCGATGTGCGGCTGTTGTTCGTCGGCGCCGGCGAGATGATCGAATTGTGCGCGACCCATTTTTCAGCGCGCCAACCGAAGTCGATCACGGTCGCCAACCGCACCCTGGAACGCGGCGAAAAACTTGCGGCCCATTTTGGCGCCCAGGTGATGCGCCTGTCTGATCTGCCCGACCGGTTGCACGAGTTCGATGCGGTGGTGAGTTGCACTGCCAGCAGCCTGCCCATCATCGGCCTGGGGGCCGTCGAGAGAGCCCTCAAAAGGCGCAAACACCGCCCCATGTTCATGGTCGACCTTGCAGTCCCACGCGACATCGAGCCCGAGGTACGGGCATTGCAGGATGTCTACCTCTACACCGTGGATGACCTTGCCGGGGTTGTCCAGACAGGCCAGGCCAACCGGCAGGCGGCTGTGGCGCAGGCGGAGGTGATCATCGACGCCGGCGTGCAAAGCTTCATGCACTGGATCGACCAGCGCGGCACAGTACCCCTTATCCAGCAACTCAACGCCCAGGCCGACGAGTGGCGGGCAACGGAAATTATCCGGGCTCGCAAGCTGTTGGCCAAGGGTGAAGACATCGACGCTGTGCTGGAGGCGCTTTCCCGCGGGATCACCCACAAGATGTTGCACGGGGCGATGGCCGAGTTGCGCTCGGGCGACGCCGAGGCACGCAACCAGGCGAGTTCCGCCGTGCAACACTTCTTCCTGCGCAAAGAGCGTTAGTGGCGCTTCGCCATTCGGGCGATCTGTCGAGGCTGCGGGCTGTCAATTCGGCTCGCCAGCCGGCCCGGCCTCCCACCAGTCCATCATCTGACCGCAACACGTGGCCGTTCCCATGAAATCCTTTTTCCGACAACAACTTGAACGCTACGCCGCCCGACAGGGGGAACTGGAGTTCCTGTTGTCGCGCGAGGACATCATGAAGGACATGGAGCAGTTTTTGGCCCTGTCCCGGGAGCACACGGAGGTGGCGGCAGTGGCAGGTCGATGGGCACGCTACCGCCAGCGCGAATCCGATCTGGCTGCGGCGAACGATCTGCTTGCCGGATCTCAGGACGACCCCGAGATGGCGGCCATGGCGCGCGAGGAAGTCGACGCCGCCAGCAACGAGTTGGCCCAACTCGAGACCGAGCTGCAGCGCATGCTGCTCCCCAAGGATCCGGACGACGGACGCAATGCGTTCATGGAAATCCGCGCTGGAACCGGTGGTGACGAGTCTGCACTTTTCGCCGGCGACCTCCTGCGCATGTACACCCGTTTTTGCGAGCGCCAGGGGTGGAAGACCGAAATCATCAGCGAATCGGCAAGCGAACTCGGCGGTTTCAAGGAGGTGGTGCTCCGGATCGCCGGTCCCCACGTCTATGGCGATCTCAAGTTCGAGTCCGGCGGGCACCGCGTGCAGCGCGTTCCCGCCACTGAGACGCAGGGCCGGATCCACACCAGCGCCTGCACCGTGGCCGTGCTGGCGGAACCGGACGAATCAGTTGCAATACAGATCAATCCGGCGGACCTGCGCATCGATACCTACCGCGCGAGCGGTGCGGGCGGGCAACACATCAACAAGACCGACTCGGCCGTGCGCATCACCCACATTCCGACCGGGATCGTCGCCGAGTGCCAGGACGACCGGAGCCAGCACCGCAACAAGGCGCGGGCACTGCAGGTGCTGTCGGCCAGAATCCAGGAAAAGGACCGTGCGGAACGTGCCGCCAAGGATGCGGCACAACGCAAGAGCCTGATCGGGACTGGTGACCGCAGCGACCGCATCCGAACCTACAACTTCCCGCAAGGACGGCTGACCGACCACCGCATCAACCTGACGCTGTACAAGCTGCTGACCATCATCGAGGGCGACCTCGACGATGTGGTCCAGGCACTGCAGGCGGCACAGGCAGCCGAGCAACTGGCGGCGCTTGAAGTCGGCGCCGCATGACGTCTGTCGGCGACGCGCTGCGAACCGCGGGCGTGGAGCGCCTCGACGGGCAACTCTTGTTGCTGCACGCCATGGGTGTGCCACCCAATGAACTTGCGGTACGGCGCGCCTGGCTGCTCGCCCATGGTGAAGCTGAAGTGCCTGGCGAAACCCTCGCGCAATTCAGGCAGTTCGCCCAACGCCGCGCAGATGGCGAGCCATTGGCCTATATCACCCGCCACAAGGAATTTTTTGGCCTCGACCTCGGTGTCGATGCCCGGGTGCTGGTACCGCGCCCGGACACCGAGTTGCTGGTTCAGTGGGCGCTCGACGTGCTTCATGGGCCAAAAGCGGCATCGGATGCACCCTCACCAACGGTGCTGGACCTTGGCACCGGCAGCGGTGCCGTGGCGCTGGCGATTCGGCATACCCGCCCGGATGTGCTTGTAGATGCTGTCGATGCCAGCCCACAGGCATTGCAGGTGGCCCAGTCCAATGCCCTTGCCCTTGGACTGGACATCGGGTTCCTGCAGGGCTCCTGGTTTGCGCCTGTGACGTCCTGTTATGACTGCATCGTCTCCAACCCTCCCTATATCGCCAACCAGGATCCGCACCTGGCTGCCCTGCGCCACGAACCCCGACAGGCGCTGGTCGCGGGCCCTGACGGCCTGCAAGATCTGCGGGAAATCATCCGGGGTGCCATGGGCCATCTATGTCCCGGCGGATGGTTGCTCGTGGAGCACGGTTACGACCAGGCCGTCGCCGTCAAAGCCCTCTTCGAATTGGCCGGTTTCGTCGCAATCACCTGCCGCCGCGACCTGTCCGGCCATGAACGCTGCACTGGCGGGAGGGTCATTCGCGACAACCACCAGCCATTGGTGAAATAATGGGGCCATTGATTCCCCAGGAGAGAGTTCCATGAGCAACGCCCAACAACGCATCGATACACTCGTCAAATCGAACGACGTCCTTCTCTTCATGAAGGGCAACGCCAGTTTCCCCCAATGCGGCTTCTCTGGCCGTGCCATCCAGATCCTGAAAGCCTGCGGCGTCGAGCCCAAAGCCATCACGACCGTCAACGTGCTGGAGGACGCCGAGATTCGCGCCGGCATCAAGGACTACAGCAACTGGCCGACCATCCCGCAGCTGTATGTGAAGGGCGAGTTTGTCGGTGGCTCGGACATCATGATGGAAATGTACGAAAACGGTGAACTGCAGCAGATGCTGACCGGCCAGGCCTGACGCCCCGGCGCGACGGCCGCAACCCACGACTGCCCGTGACCGGGCGATTTCCAAGGCCACCACCGAGTGGCCTTTTTCGGCTTTACCCAGCCCTGCGTCAGCGGCGGGCAAGCCCGGTCATGGCGGCAATTGAACCGGCGTGTGAGCCCACTGCTTTGCGGCAGACATCACCGCGTCCGGATACGGAGCTTTGCCACGCGACCCGTTGTAACGCCCCAATGCCATGAACAGGTTGCCGTTTTCCCGGTCGAGGTAATGGCGCAGGATGACGCAACCAAATCGCAGATTCGTTTGCATGTCGAAAAGGATGGCGGGGTCCCTTTCACCCAGTATGCGGGTCCAAAATGGCATGACCTGCATGAAGCCACGGGCGCTCGCTGAACTGATGGCGCGCCGGCGGAAGTTGCTCTCGACCTGAATCAACCCAAGTACAAGGTCGATCTGCACCCGGGAACGTTTGCAGTTGTACCAAACGGTCTGCAGGAAGTCATCACGTTCTTGGAGTGTGACAAGGTCCGACTTGCGCCTGACAAGTCGCTGGCTCATCTCCACTTTCCAGCGCAGGTAATTGAGCCGGGACTCTGTATCGGTGAAGACCGGCTCGGGCGGTGCCGAACCGTTGATCGAAGCGATCATCGCGTTGCGAACTGCATCCACCAGCGGCTCTTCGACTTGCGCTCCAGCCCTGGAGATCAGGGGGATACACGCCATCGCCATCCCGCAAGCCTGGCCGAGCAAGCTTCGGCGGCGGGTGCCACCTGGCTCGGTGGCCACTGCCGCCCGCGTATGTCTCATTTCCCGAGTCTGGCCAACACCTGGCCCACGACGCCGTCAAGCGCAAACTTGGTCGGCGCAGATTCACGACGGTGCTGGTACTCCACCATCCCGCCCTCTTTCAGGCCCCGGTCCCCGATCGTGATGCGATGCGGCACGCCAATCAGTTCCCAGTCGGCAAACATGGCGCCCGGACGTTCACCGCGATCGTCCAGGATGGCATCGACACCGGCGGCCAGCAATTCGCCGTAGAGCCGCTCACCAGCCGCCTTGACGTCGGGGCTTCGATCCGGCCCGATCGGACAAACCACCACCGTGTAAGGAGCGATGGCATCCGGCCAGATGATGCCCTTCGCATCATGGTTTTGCTCGATCGCGGCGGCAGGCAGGCGTGTGATGCCGATGCCATAACAGCCCATTTCCATGAACTGCGGCTTTCCATTGGTGTCAAGAAAGGTGGCATTCATCGCCTGGCTGTACTTGGTGCCAAGGTAGAACACATGGCCAACCTCGATGCCGCGCTCGATCGCCAGTGTGCCTTTGCCATCCGGCGACGGATCACCCGCAACCACGTTGCGCAGGTCAACCACAAGATCCGGTTCGGGCACGTCACGGCCCCAGTTCACGCCGGTAAAGTGGTAATCGGGTTGGTTCGCGCCACAGACCCAGTCGCTCATGACCGCCACCTCGCGGTCGACCACCACACGAACTGGCTTGATCATGTTGATAAGACCCAGGTAACCCGGCTTGCAGCCAAAGTGCGCGTCAATCTCGGCCAGTGTGGCAAATCGGAAACCAGCCTCCATGCCAGGCACCTTGTTGGCTTTGACTTCATTCAGGTCGTGGTCGCCTCGCAGCATGAGCAGCCAAACCGTGGTCTTGACGACCTGGCCTTCCTGGTCCTTTTCCTCGGTGGCAAGCACCAGTGACTTGACAGTACGCTGCAGCGGCAGGTCGAGGAACTCGGCAACATCGGCGCAGGTGCTCTTGCCTGGGGTCGGCGTTTTTGCCAACGCCTGCAGGCCTGCCGGCCGTGGGCCTTGCGGCCGCAAGGCCTCTGCTTTTTCCATGTTCGCGGCGTAATCGCTGTCAGGGCAATAGACGATGGCGTCCTCGCCCGTGGCGGCTATCACCTGGAACTCTTCGCTCAACTCGCCGCCGATCGCTCCGCTGTCGGCAGCAACCGCACGGTAACGCAAGCCGAAACGATCAAAGATGCGCCGGTAAGCCTGCGCCATGGCTTGGTAACTGAGTTTCGCAGCATCGGCATCCCGGTCGAAGCTGTAGGCATCCTTCATCGTGAACTCGCGCCCACGCATGATGCCAAAGCGCGGGCGGCGCTCATCGCGGAACTTGGTCTGGATCTGGTACAGGTTGACGGGCAATTGCTTGTAGCTCTTGATGTCCTGGCGTGCAATGTCAGTAACCACCTCTTCGCTCGTGGGTTGCACCACGTAGTCTCGGTCATGGCGGTCTTTGATGCGCAACATCTCGGGGCCAAACTTCGAGAAGCGGCCGGTCTCTTGCCAGAACTCCGCGGGCTGGATGACCGGCATCGAGATCTCGATCGCCCCGGCCCGGTTCATCTCCTCGCGAACGATCGCCTCCACCTTGCGGATCACACGCAAGCCCATCGGCATGTAGGTGTAGATGCCCGCGCCCAGCTTCTTGATCAACCCCGCGCGCATCATCAATCGGTGGCTCGCCACCTCGGCGTCGGCAGGCGCTTCCTTGAGCGTTGAAATAAAGAATTGGGATGCTTTCATGGGGTCTCTTCAGGCTACGAACTGAACTGGGCCTATTGATCCACAGCATTCGCTGTGCATAATGGAATCAGTTTAGAAATTGGGGTTTGATTATGCTTGACCGGGACGGCTTTCGGCCCAATGTCGGCATCGTCCTGCTCAACCAGAAGAACCAGGTTTTCTGGGGCAAGCGCATACGTACCCACTCTTGGCAATTTCCGCAAGGTGGCATTGATCGGGGGGAAACTCCGGAGCAAGCCATGTACCGGGAACTGCACGAGGAAGTGGGGCTCCAGCCGGAGCACGTCTGCGTGGTCGCCCGCACCCGGGACTGGTTGCGCTACGAAGTGCCGGACCGCTATATCCGCCGCGATGCGCGCGGCCACTACAAAGGCCAGAAGCAGATCTGGTACTTGCTGCAACTGGTCGGTTACGACTGGGATCTGAACCTGCGCGCCACTGACCATCCGGAGTTCGACGCATGGCGCTGGAACGACTATTGGGTGCCGCTGGACATGGTGGTCGAGTTCAAGCGGGGAGTGTACGAAATGGCACTCACCGAACTGGCACGCTACCTGCCGCGCAACGACATGCGCAACCGTTATTTACGGCATGGGGGCCGGGGGCGCGACATCGATCAACCAGCCGGCATGGCTTCAGGAATGGATCCCGGTTTCGAACTGCCCCCGGGCGCGAGCTTCGAACCTGATCCTCAGACCAGCGTCGCGCACTCGCCAGGTGGTGAACCCGATGCGCGTTAAGCCCGGGCTGCTGGTAGCGTACATACTCACGTCTTGCGGCGCCTTCGCGCAACTTCGCGAGGCCGATCCCGACTGGAAGGAATCGGAGGCGCCGACCCCGCCTGCGTTCCGGACGGATCGCACCATCGCGCTCGAAATGCCACGCCATGTGACGACCCGCCTGGGTGTGGACCCACAAACCATCCGAATCACCGACGACGGCATCGTGCGGTACGTGATGGTCGCAACCAACGCCGCAACCGACAGCGTCAACGCAAGTTATGAAGGCATCCGTTGCCTGACCGGCGAAGTCAAAGTCTACGCCCGTTACAGCTCGGCTGGTGCCTGGAGAGCCGTTCCAAACCCGGAGTGGAAACAACTCAATGGAAACCAGCCGTCACTGCATGCATTTGCCTTTGCCCGCCAGGGTGCTTGCGACGGGCGGGCGGCCACTGGTGGCTCAGTGGCTGATATCGTCAGCAGACTGAAATTTCCATCGCGGGACCAGCTCAAGAACTGATCGGCCCGCCGGTGCGACGGTCAACGCGTGATGACAAGGTTGTCCCGGTGCAGCATTTCGGGCTCAGCCGCGTAACCCAGCAGCCGCTCGAACTCACTTGACGGCTTGCGGCAGATCAGCCGTGCCTCGAAACTCGAATAGTTCGCCAGACCACGGGCGATTTCGGCGCCCCCCTCCTCCCGAACCGCAATCACATCACCGCGGGAAAACTCGCCTTCTACTGCGGTCATGCCGATCGGAAGCAGGCTCTTGCCCTCGTCGCGCAATTTTCCTGCTGCTCCGGCATCCACCGTGACCGCCCCGCGCAGTTGGAGGTGGTCGGCGATCCACTGCTTGCGGGCTTGCGTCTTCAGAGTCTGGGCGACGAGCAAGGTCCCGATAGGTTCTCCCGCGAAAAGTCGGCGCAGGACGTCGGGCTCCCGACCCCAGGCAATCACCGTCGATGCACCCGAACCCGCGGCGCGGCGCGCTGCGAGGATCTTGGTGAGCATGCCGCCTCGTCCCAAGCTGGACCCGGCTCCCCCGGCCATCAACTCAAGATCCGGATCACCGGCCTTGGCGCAATGGACAAATTCCGCGCCGGGATCCTTGCGTGGATCGGCTGTATAGAGCCCATTCTGGTCCGTCAGGATGATCAGGACGTCCGCCTCGACCAGATTCGCGACAAGGGCACCCAGGGTGTCGTTGTCGCCAAACTTGATTTCATCGTTGACAACCGTGTCGTTCTCGTTGATCACTGGCACAACGCCCAGCTTGAGCAGGGTCAACAACGTCGACCGGGCGTTCAGATACCGCTCCCGGTCTGCCAGATCGGCGTGTGTCAGGAGCACCTGTGCGCTGCCCAGGCCGTGTTCCCGCAATTTTGACTCGTACATCTGGGCGAGCCCCATCTGGCCTACCGCTGCGGCCGCCTGCAACTCATGAATCTGATGCGGCCTTGTCGACCAACCCAGGCGTTTCATGCCCTCAGCGATGGCACCGCTGGAGACCATGATCACTTCACGGCCGTCCCGGACCAGAATTGCCAGCTGTCGACTCCATTCGCCGATGGCGCGCTCATCCAGACCTCGGCCCTCATCCGTCACAAGACTGGAGCCGACCTTGACCACGATACGCCGCGCCCTGCGCACTGCATCAGAGCCAGCTTCTTTGGAAATGCTCACCGAATCAATCCTGCGATGGATGCTGCCCGACCAGATAGTGGCCGCTCACAGCCCGGTCGGCGCCTCTGGCGCAAACCGCTGGTCCACCGGGGCCGCGGGTTGTTCCAGTTTCTGCTGCGCGTGCACATGCTTGTAGACGGCCTTCACGAGTGCGTCACAGCCTTGGTGGTTCAAGGCCGATATCTCGAAGACCGGGCCCTTGAACCTCAGGCGCCGGACAACGTCTTTGACCCGTTCGGCACGTTCGTCAAGTGGAACCATGTCGAGTTTGTTGAGTACCAGCCAGCGCGGCTTGCGGTACAAGCCCTGGTCATATTTCTTGAGTTCATTGACGATAGCCCTGGCCTGAACCACAACGTCGACGGAATCGTCGAACGGTGCCATGTCGACGATATGAAGCAGAAGTCTGGTTCGCTGCAGGTGGCGAAGGAACAAATGGCCGAGCCCTGCACCTTCAGACGCGCCTTCGATCAAACCAGGCAAATCAGCCACCACGAAGCTCTGCTCCGGGCCTACCCGCACCACGCCCAGATTCGGATGCAAGGTGGTGAAAGGATAGTCGGCAATCCGTGGACGCGCATTGGATATCGCCGTGATCAAGGTTGACTTGCCCGCATTGGGCATGCCCAGCAAACCAACGTCGGCGAGCACCTTGAGCTCAAGCTTCAGGCTCTTTTTGTCCCCTGGCCAGCCTGGGGTCTTTTGCCGCGGCGCGCGATTGATCGCACTCTTGAAGCGCATGTTGCCGAAGCCCCCGTCACCGCCCTTCGCAATGGTGATGACTTCGCCCGGTGTCAGCATTTCATAGAGAACCTCGCCGGTCTCGGCGTCGGTGATGATCGTGCCCACGGGCATCTTGAGGGTGACGTCGTCGCCCGCAGCGCCAAACATGTCCGATCCCATGCCGTGCTGGCCCCGCTTTGCATCGTGGCGGCGGGAATACCGGTAATCCACAAGGGTGTTCAAATTGGGGTCGGCCACCGCAAACACATGGCCACCGCGGCCGCCATCTCCGCCGTTGGGCCCGCCGAACTCCTTGTATTTTTCATGCCGGAAGGACACGCAGCCTGCCCCGCCATCTCCTGCGGAGATGTCGATAAAGGCTTCATCTACAAATTTCATGGGGCAGTGATGGCGGCAGGGTGACCAGGGGGCAGGGGATGCAGTGTTGAACCACAGCGGTTCAGCGTCGATCCCTCAAACAAAGCTCACAAGCGTTATAAACGAAAAACCCCGCGCGATGCGCAGGGTTTGGTTCGGGTGCAGTGCGAACGAATCAGGCAGCTGTGACGCTCACCGTGTGCTTGTTCAAAGCGCCCTTGACCGCAAATGAAACTTTGCCGGCTGCCAATGCAAACAGGGTGTGGTCCTTGCCGATTCCCACGTTCGTGCCAGGGTGAAATTTCGTCCCGCGTTGGCGAACAATGATCGCCCCAGCGCTGATGGCCTCGCCACCATAAGCCTTGACACCCAACATCTTGGGCTTGGAATCTCGACCGTTTCGCGTAGAGCCGCCGCCTTTTTTCTGTGCCATGAATTTCTCCAATCAGTCGGGGCCGCGCAAGCGCAAGCCCGTGTTTGCCTTCAGCCTGCAATCGCTCCGATTTGCAGTTCGGTGAACTGCTGGCGATGGCCCTGGCGTTTTTGATAGTGCTTGCGACGACGCATCTTGAAGATGCCTACCTTGTCGTGCTTGCCGTGTGCCAGGACTGTGACTGTGACTGTTGCGCCGGGTACCAGAGGACTTCCAACCCGGATATCTGCGCCGTTTCCGACAGCAAGCACCTGGTCGATGACAATCTCCTGGCCAACATCCGCAGCAATCTGTTCTACTTTAATTTTTTCGCCAGCAGCAACACGATACTGTTTGCCACCGGTTTTTATGACCGCGTACATATGAACCTCTTCAATTGAACTGCGCGAGCGAAATTTCGCACAGCCCGCGAGTGTAGCACGGCACCCGCAGACTACAGACCGGACCTGCGATGGCTGCCGATGCTGCCCCACACGGGGGCGATTCGGCCAAACCATTGATTTCCTATAATGCCGTCCGACACTGAAGCCTACACCTTGCCGACGCATCCACCCCCATCCGCCACCTCCCTTTTGTCCATCATCGCCGAAGAGATGGCTGAGGTTGACCGGGTCATCGCCCGGCGGCTCGAGTCGGGAGTCCCGCTTGTAGGCAACGTTTCCCGCTACATCATCGCGGCTGGCGGGAAACGATTGCGCCCAGCGTTGCTGCTCCTGACATGTGGTGCGCTCGGATACCGTGGCGACCAGCGATTCAATCTGGCTGCCGTTGTCGAATTCATCCACACTGCAACGCTTTTGCACGATGACGTCGTAGACGACTCCGTCATGCGTCGCGGAAATGCAACAGCCAACGAGACATTTGGCAATCCGGCCAGCGTGCTGGTGGGCGACTTTCTGTACTCCCGGGCCTTTCAGATGATGGTCGAGGCCCAAAACATGCGGGTCATGGAGGTTCTTGCCGATGCGACCAACGTCATTGCTGAGGGAGAAGTGCTGCAACTGATGAACATGCACAATGCGGCAATTGACGAAGCTGGCTACCTGCATGTGATCCGGTCCAAGACGGCCAAGCTCTTCGAGGCGAGCTGCAGGGTTGGCGCCATTCTCGCCAACGCTGCGCCTGAACTGGAGGAATGCGCTGCGCAATACGGCCAGGCGCTCGGTACGGCGTTTCAGGTAATCGACGATGTGCTTGACTACGCTGGCGACGCCGCGGTCATGGGCAAGAGCCTCGGTGACGACTTGCGGGAAGGCAAGGCGACATTGCCTCTCATTTCCGCGATGCAAAGGGGGACAGCGAGCCAGCGCGCAGTCATCCAGGGGGCAATTGAGACTGGCGCCGCCAACCTGCTCGAAGAGGTTATTGCGATTGTGAAGGACACGGGCGCCCTGGACTTTTCGCGGCGCGCGGCGGCACAGGAGGCACAACGTGCAATTGTTGCTTCGCGCCGCCTTCCGCAGGGGCCGCATGCAAGCTGTTTGATACAATTGGCCGATCAGCTTTTGGATCGCGACAACTGATCTGTGCATCGTCGTGGTGGCCCATTGCGGGGTGTAGCTTAGTCAGGTAAAGCGCTACGTTCGGGACGTAGAGACCGGAGGTTCGAATCCTCTCACCCCGACCACACGTATTTGTTGTCAAAGCACCTCCCTTGGGGCGCTTCAACCGTCTTTCGATTTACATCGACTGGCCAATCGGAGATGATTAGGCGAATCTCTCCTGCCATAGTACATTTTCAGGTCATGTCCGCAGTCGAACCAGCAAACCGTGAAACCAGTAGCGTTGCCTTGCCGGGCTTGGGCCGAGCGCTCATATTGGCCGGAAAACTGGGGCAAAAATCAGCTGAAGACATTTACCGCAAGGCATCATCAGCCCGCACAAGTTTTATCGCCGAGCTAACAGGTTCGGGGGCGGTATCTGCGTCCGACCTGGCGCACACGATGTCGTCCGCTTTCGCGGCACCACTTGTCGATCTGGATGCCATCGACGCGTCCCGCCTGCCTAAAGGCTTGCTCGATGGCAAGATTTGCCAAGCCTATCGTGTGGTCGTGCTGAGCAAACGCAGCAACCGCCTGACTGTCGCGACCGCCGATCCATCCGATCAGGAGGCCGTTGAAAAAATCAAGTTCGCCACCCAACTCGGGGTTGACTGGGTCATCGCAGAGTATGACAAGCTCCTCAAACTGGTCGAGGCCAACAACGCCTCTGCAGCCGAAACCATGGAGGAAATCATCGGCGGCGAATTTGAATTTGACGAAGTCGCCGCCGAGGGCGTCACCGACAACGAACCAACCTCGGTCTCCGAAGTCGAAGACGCCCCGGTCGTCAAGTTTCTGCACAAGATGCTGCTGGACGCCTTCAGCATGCGGGCGTCCGATCTCCATTTTGAACCTTACGAGCATACCTACCGGGTGCGTTTTCGCATCGACGGAGAACTGCGCGAAATCGCTGCACCGCCGATCGCCATCAAGGACAAACTCGCTTCCCGCATCAAGGTGATATCCAAGATGGACATCTCCGAGAAGCGTGTGCCGCAAGATGGCAAGATGAAACTGAAGGTCGGCCCCAACCGCGTCATCGATTTTCGGGTGAGCACACTGCCAACACTGTTTGGCGAAAAGATCGTGATCCGCATCCTGGATCCAAGCTCCGCCAAACTTGGAGTAGACGCGCTGGGCTACGAGCCCGAGGAGAAAAAGCGTCTTCTCGAGGCTATTGGTCGCCCCTATGGAATGATCCTGGTCACCGGGCCTACGGGGTCTGGCAAGACCGTATCCCTCTACACCTGCCTCAACCTGCTGAACGTGCCGGGCGTCAATATCGCAACAGCGGAAGATCCTTCCGAAATCAATTTGCCGGGGGTCAACCAGGTCAACGTCAACGACAAGGCCGGCTTGACATTCGCAGTCGCCCTGAAATCGTTTCTGCGCCAGGACCCGGACATCATCATGGTGGGCGAAATTCGGGACCTGGAAACTGCGGATATCGCGATCAAGGCAGCGCAAACCGGGCATCTGGTGCTTTCGACCCTGCACACCAACGATGCGCCCACTACGCTCACCCGGATGCGCAACATGGGAATTGCGCCGTTCAATATCGCCTCGAGCGTGATCCTTATCACCGCGCAACGTTTGGCGCGGCGTTTGTGCACCAACTGCAAGGCAGCCGTCGATATCCCCGAAAAGGCGCTGCTCGATGCCGGCTTCAAGGCGCCTGAGATCGACGCATCATGGACCAGCTACCGTCCGGTCGGCTGCTCTTCATGCAACGGAGGCTACAAGGGTCGCGTAGGCATTTACCAGGTGATGCCAATTTCAGAAGAGATCCAACGCATCATCCTGCGCGATGGCAGTGCCCTGGATATTGCCAAGCAGGCCGCACTCGAAGGTGTGGAATCGTTGCGGCGATCGGGCCTGCACAAAGTCAAACTCGGCCTGACTTCTCTCGAAGAAGTTCTGGCCGTGACCAACGAATAAAAACAGGGATCCGGGGGACTTTATGGCAACTGCAAAACCAAAAGTCAGCAATGAATCGGTCTACGAATGGGAAGGCAAGGACCGCAATGGCAAGCAGGTGCGCGGCGAGACCAGGGCCTCCGGCGAAAACCAGGTTCTGGCATCGCTGCGGCGCCAAGGCGTCATTCCCGGCAAGATAAAAAAGCGCCGGATGAGTGCCGGGAGCTCAATCAAGCCAAAAGACCTCGCAATTTTCACGCGCCAACTCGCCACGATGATGAAGGCTGGAGTGCCCTTGTTACAGGCATTCGACATCGTTGGGCGTGGCAACCCCAACCCGCGTGTCACCAAACTGCTCAACGACATCCGCACGGACGTCGAAACCGGCACGTCACTGAGTGTTGCATTCCGCAAATTTCCACTGTACTTTGACAACCTGTATTGCAATCTCGTGGAGGCTGGCGAGTCGGCCGGCATCCTGGACCAACTGCTCGACCGCCTGGCCGTGTACATGGAAAAAACCGAGGCCATAAAGTCCAAGATCAAGTCCGCACTGATGTACCCGATCACTGTGCTGATCGTGGCGTTTGTGGTGGTGGCTGTCATCATGATCTTCGTGATCCCGGCATTCAAGGAAGTGTTCTCGAATTTTGGCGGGGAGTTGCCGGTGCCGACGCTCATCGTGATCGCAATGAGCGAGTTCTTTGTCAAATACTGGTACCTGATCTTCGGCGGGCTTGGCGGGGGGGTGTACTTTTTCCTTGAGGCTTGGAAGCGCAACGAAAAAATGCAGAACGTCATGGACCGGATCATGCTCAAGTTGCCGATTTTCGGTGTGTTGGTTGAAAAGTCCTGTATCGCCCGCTGGACCCGCACCCTGTCGACGATGTTCGCGGCCGGAGTCCCCCTCGTGGAAGCGCTGGACTCGGTCGGTGGCGCGTCAGGCAATTCCGTCTTCGAACGTGCCACGGTCAAGATCCAGCACGAGGTCTCCACCGGCACTGCGCTGACGGTTGCCATGACCAATGTCAACCTCTTCCCGTCGATGGTGCTGCAGATGTGTTCGATTGGCGAAGAGTCGGGCTCAATCGACCACATGCTGGGCAAGGCTGCCGATTTCTTCGAGGCCGAAGTGGACGACATGGTCGCTGGTATTTCGAGCCTGATGGAGCCGATCATCATCGTCATACTGGGAACGGTGATTGGTGGCATCGTGGTTGCGATGTACCTCCCCATCTTCAAGCTCGGGGCAGTAGTCTGATGCTGGGGGCTCCGGCCGCCGATGCGGCTGTGTTTGCGTTGCTGGGCCTGCTGATCGGCAGCTTTCTCAACGTCGTCATCTACCGCGTGCCGAAAATGCTCGAAGCCGAATGGGCGGCAAACTGCGCCGATTTGGCGGGCCAGCCGGCACCTGAGCAGCCGCCCTTCAACCTGATGCGACCGGCGTCCAGCTGTCCCAGCTGCAAGCACCAGATCCGGTGGTACGAGAACATTCCGGTGCTCAGTTACGTGGTGCTGCGCGGCAAATGCTCCAAGTGCGGTACATCCATCGGCATGCGCTACCCTGCGGTCGAAACCGCAACGGCGGCGCTGTTTGCGGTGATCGCCATGCACCACGGATTGACCCCTGCGGGGTTTGCCTGGGCGGCGTTTGCCAGCCTGCTGGTGGCCCAGTTCTTCATCGACTTCGACACCCAACTGCTGCCCGACGATCTCAACTACCTGATCCTCTGGGGTGGGCTGGTTGCATCGGCAATGCACCTGACACGCGTACCCATCACGTCTGCCGTCTGGGGCGCGGTTTTCGGCTACTTGTGCCTGTGGACGGTCTACCAGGTACACCACTTGTTGACCGGCAAGCAGGGCATGGGACACGGTGACTTCAAACTGCTTGCTGGGCTCGGGGCGTGGTTCGGGTCCGAATATTTGATCGCGCTGGTCATGCTTTCCTCGGTGGTAGGCTCGGTCATCGGCGCCACCATGCTGTTGGTCGGCCGCCTGTCCAACCGCGATATCCCGATTCCATTTGGCCCCTTCCTCGCCGGAGCCGGCCTGTTGGCCATGGTGGTCGGGCCAGGCACGCTGGAAGGCCTGGTCCCTTTCGCCTTCCCGTTTACCAACATTGCGCGGTAAGAACATGATCCGCATCGGCTTGACCGGTGGCATAGGCAGCGGAAAGAGCACGGCCGCTGACCTGCTGGCCCGGCGCGGCGCCACCGTGATCGACGCCGACGCGATCTCCCGCTCGGTCACGGCATCCGGTGGCAGCGCGATTGGCGCTTTGCGGGAGGCGTTCGGCCCTGATTTCATCACCGCCGACGGCGCTTTGGACCGCGATCGCATGCGCCAGGCCAGCTACGCAGATGTGCAGGTTCGCAAACGCCTTGAAGCGATCGTCCATCCTCTGGTCGGCGCCGAGTCCGCCCGTCAGGAGGCTGTCGCCTTGGAGCAGCATGCGCCGTGCATCATTTTCGACGTGCCGCTGCTGGTGGAGTCGCGCCGCTGGCGCCAAAAGGTGGACCTGGTGCTGGTGATCGACTGTCTGCCGGACATCCAGATCGCGCGGGTCATGCGCCGCAGCGGCCTGGATGCAAGCACAGTGGGGCGAATCATCGCCACCCAGGCATCGCGGGCAGAGCGCTTGCGCGCGGCCGACATCGCGGTGTCCAATGCCGGCGACTCCCTTGCGCAATTCGCCAGCGAAATTGGCCAGGCGGCAGAGCGCTTCGGGCTATGATCGACGGTCCGGAAATACCAGAGTGATCCTGTACGAATACCCTTTCAACGAGCGCATCAGGACCTACCTGCGCCTGGAGCACCTGTTTCGGCGCCTGACCGACCTGGTTTCTCGCGAAACTGCGCTGGACCACCACTACGCGCTGTCCACCATCTTCGAGGTGATGGACGTCGGGGCCCGCGCCGACCTCAAGTCCGACCTGCTGAAAGACCTCGAAAAACAACGCCAGATCCTGAACGGTTTTCGCGGCAACCCTGCCATCTCCGAGCGGGCGCTCGATGGCATCGTTGCGCAGGTGGAGAACTGCTTTACCGGGCTCACTGGTGTCCCGGGCAAAGCTGGAAACTCCCTCACCGAAAACGACTGGCTGATGAGCATCCGTAGCCGTGTCGGCATTCCGGGGGGGACATGCGAGTTCGACCTGCCTGCCTATTACGCCTGGCAGCACCAATCCGGCGATACACGCCGGGCCGATTTGCGGCGTTGGTGCCTGACCCTCGCGCCCCTGGCCGACTCTGTCGCGTTGCTTCTCAAGATGCTGCGGGAATCCGGGGCGCCCCAGAAGGTCATGGCCAGTGGTGGCCAAATGCAGCAAAACTTACCCCAGGGAAAAACCTTCCAGCTGCTGCGCCTGCGACTCGACGAGGCGCTGGGCCTGATACCCGAAATCAGTGGCAACCGCCTGAAGGTCTCGATACGTTTCATGCGCCAAGGCAACGACGACCGCCTGCACCCCGCCAACGAGGACTGTGGGTTCGAGTTGACCCTGTGCGCTTGAGGCTGTGCGGTTGCTTCGCGCTCATCCAGGCATCCCCGTGGCCGATTCGAATTCTGCACACCCAAAGCGCATAGTCGCCTGCCCCACCTGCAAAGGAGACAGCCGGTACGACGGCACGAATCCATTCCGGCCTTTTTGCGGCGAACGCTGCAAAAATATGGACCTGGGCGCCTGGGCCGACGAAGGCTTCCGTGTCGTCGCAGACCCTGAACCGGACGAACCAATGCCCGGTGCCACGCCACTGCAATAGGCCTGCCACGCGCCACGCAGCCGTGTGTGTGCACCACAAGACCAGGTCAAGCCCCGTCAGTGCGTTGCGCCGACGAACCCGCGCTCCGCCGCGAACATCGCCAGCACCGGCACCGTCCCGGGCAGCACCGGCGCCACCTGCACCGGCAGTTGCTGCCAGGAAGCCTGCTGGCCTTCATGCATCGTCAAATCACCCGTCCAGGCATGCACCTTGTAAAAATTCAGGCGCACCAGCGCATGCGGATAGTCCACCATCTCGGTTGCCCAGAGCTCCGCGCCCTCGACCTCAACACCCAGTTCTTCCCGCAGTTCGCGTCGCAAGGCGTCCTGCACGGATTCACCGGCTTCGAGTTTCCCGCCTGGAAACTCCCAGTAGGACTCGTAGGTTTTGCCCCTCGGGCGGGTGGTCATCAGAAAACTGGCGTCGCCGCGAATCAGTATGCCCACTGCAACCTCCACCACCGGGCGGTCCAGACCACCGCTGCGCGGCCGGTCCGGGTCCGCGATCAACGCCGGCCCCATGGCACACCGGGGTGTCTCGGTCGGCGGCACACCGGGTGCCTTAGCAGTGGTGACATGTGCCTCCCCGGGCGCGTCGCACTGGCCCACGCCCAGGCGTGGTTGGGCAGCGTTCATGCCGCCTCACCGATCCTGCCGCTGTAGTCGCGCGCGAACTGGTAGGCCACCCGGCCGCTGCGCGACGCACGCTCAAGGGCCCAGACCAGCGCGTGCGGCCGGGCGGCTGCCACATCCGCCGCCGGCAGCCCAAAGGAGGCCAGCCACTGCGCCACGATGGTCAGGTACTCGGCCTGCGTGAACGGGTAAAAGCTCACCCACAGGCCAAAACGTTCGGACAGCGATATCTTTTCTTCCACCACCTCTCCCGGATGCACCTCACCGTCCTCGGTGTGGGTATAGGTGAGGTTTTCCTTCATGTACTCGGGAAGCAGATGGCGCCGGTTGCTGGTCGCATACACCAGCACATTGGGCGTGGTCTCGGCCACCGAACCATCGAGGATCGACTTCAGGGCCTTGTAGCCAGGTTCGCCGTCCTCGAAGCTCAGGTCATCGCAGTAAACGATGAATTTCTCCGGCCGCTCCGACACCACATCGACGATGTCCGGCAGGTCGACCAGGTCAGCCTTGTCGACTTCGATCAGGCGCAGGCCGCGCGTGGCGTACTCGTGCAGACAAGCCTTGATCAGGGACGACTTGCCGGTGCCACGCGCGCCGGTGAGCAACACATTGTTGGCAGTCTTGCCCTCAACGAACTGCAGCGTATTGCGCTGGATCTTTTCCTTCTGCGGATCAATTTCCTTCAGGTCGTCGAGCCGGACCATGCCGACATGGCGGACCGGCTCCAGCGTGCCGTGCCCGGAGTTGCGTTTGCGGTAGCGGTAGGCAATCGCCGCGTTCCAGTCGGGCACCGACAGGGGTTGCGGCAGCACGGCCTCGATGCGCCCGATCAGCTGTTCCGCGCGCACCAGCAAGTGTTCAAATTTTTCGTTCATACATCGACACCCATCGCCCGCCAGCGGGCATCAGCAAACAGACATCAGGACCGGTAGTCGGCGTTGATGGAAACGTAGTCGTGGCTCAGGTCGCAGGTCCACATGGTGGCGCTTTCCCTGCCGCGCCCCAGGCCCACCCGAACGGTGATTTCGCTTTGTTTCATCACGCGCTGGCCATCGGCCTCCTGGTAGGCGGGGTGCCGCCCCCCTTGCGCAGCTACATGCACGTCGTCCAGGAACAGTTCAATCAGTGCCTGGTCCAGGTCATCGATGCCGGCATACCCCACGGCCGCAAGGATGCGCCCCAGGTTGGGGTCGCTGGCGAAGAACGCCGTCTTGACGAGCGGCGAATGGGCTATGGCGCTGGCCACCAGACGGCATTCGTCGACCGTCTTCCCGCCATCGATCTGGAGCGTGATGAACTTGGTGGCGCCCTCGCCATCGCGCACGATGGCATGGGCCAGTTTGCAGGCCACGGCCAGCATCGCCGCCTTGAGCGCCCGCCCGTCCGGGCTGTCGAGCGAACGCACCGGCGCGTTGCCAGCCTGGTTGCTGGCGATAACCACCAGCGAGTCGTTGGTCGACGTGTCGCCGTCCACCGTCACGCAGTTGAACGAGCCGTCGGCCAACTCGCGGCTGAGTTGCTGCATGAGGGCCTGTTCGACACACGCGTCGGTCGCGATGAAACCCAACATGGTCGCCATGTTGGGGCGGATCATTCCGGCGCCCTTGCTGATGCCGGTGACCGTGACCCAAGCCCCGCCCACCAGCGCCTTGGTGCTGAACGCCTTGGGCACCGTATCGGTCGTCATGATGCCAAGAGCGGCGTTGAACCAGTTGTCTTCACGGGCATTTGCAATCGCGGCATCCAGCCCGGCCTCGATGCGGTCGACTGGCAGCGGTTCCATGATCACACCGGTCGAAAACGGCCAGACCTCCTGCGCCTGCAGGCCGAGCCGTTTCGCCATCGCCACACACGTGCTGCGAGCGCGCAAAAGGCCATCGGCGCCCGTGCCGGCATTGGCGTTGCCGGTGTTGATGACCAGGGCCCGCACCGCGCTGCCCGCGGCCAGATGCTCGCGGCATAGCTGCACCGGCGCGGCGCAAAAACGGTTGCGGGTGAACACGGCGGACACCGAGGCGCCGGCATCGATCAGCACCACCGTCAGGTCCTTGCGGCTGGCCTTGCGGATTCCAGCCTCGGTCACGCCGATGCGGACACCGGCCACGGGATGAAGTTCAGAGGCTACAGGGGTGGGCAGGTTCACAGGCATGGTGTCAGATCCTCAGGCCAGCTTACCGTGGCATTGCTTGTACTTCTTGCCGCTGCCGCAGGGGCAGGGCTCATTGCGCCCGACACGCGGCACCTGGCCTGCAGCCATGGCAGCGGCGGCCCCGGCACGGCGCGCCACGGTGGCAGCGTCGACCGTGGACTCTGCGTCGCCGGTCTCGGTCGGCGCTGTGTAGGTGACATTGGTGATGGCCTCGGCACGGGCCTCCAGGTCCTGGGCGGCCTGGCTGGCCTGTTCGCCAGACTGGATGCGCACCGTCATCAAGGTCTTGGTGACCTCGTTCTTGACCGAGTCCAGCAGTTGCCCGAAGAGTTCGAACGCTTCGCGCTTGTATTCCTGCTTGGGCTGCTTCTGGGCATAACCGCGCAGGTGAATACCCTGGCGCAGGTAGTCGAGCGCGCTCAGATGCTCGCGCCAGTGGGTGTCGATGCTCTGCAACAGCACCATGCGTTCGAACTGGGTGAAGTTTTCGCCGCCAACCTGCTCGACCTTGGTGTTGAAGGCCTGATCGGCAGCAGTCCCCACCCGCTCCAGGATGTCATCGTCGGTGATGGCCGAGGCGGATTGCACCTCCGTCTTCAGGTCGAGCGCAATCTGCCAGTCCTGCAGCAGGGCAGCCTCAAGGCCCGGCAGATCCCACTGCTCTTCCACCGACTCGGGCGGGACGAACTGGCGCACCAGGTCGCTCACGCTGCCTTCTCGCAGGCCGGCGATCTGGGCCGTCAGGTCGGTCGCGTCCAGGATGCTGTTGCGCTGCTGGTAGATGACCTTGCGCTGGTCGTTGGACACGTCGTCGTACTCCAGCAACTGCTTGCGCATGTCGAAGTTGCGCGCTTCCACCTTGCGCTGGGCGCTTTCGATACTGCGCGTGACTATGCCGGCCTCGATGGCCTCACCGTCGGGCATCTTGAGCCGGTCCATGATGGCCTTCACGCGGTCACCCGCGAAGATGCGCATCAAGGAGTCGTCCAGGCTCAGGTAGAAACGCGAAGAACCCGGGTCGCCCTGGCGACCCGAACGACCGCGCAATTGGTTGTCGATGCGCCGCGACTCATGCCGCTCGGTGGCGATGATGCGCAGTCCACCGACGGCCGTCACGGCCTCGTGGTCGCGCTTCCACTGCGCACGCAACTCGTCGACCCTGGCCAATCTGGTGGCGTCGTCCAGCGCTTCGTCGGCCTCGATCGCCTGGGCCAGCTTCTCGATGTTGCCCCCCAGGACGATGTCGGTGCCGCGACCGGCCAGGTTGGTGGCAATGGTGACCATCTTGGGCCGGCCGGCCTGTGCCACGATGTCGGCCTCGCGGGCATGCTGCTTGGCGTTGAGCACCTGGTGCGGCAGTTTTTCCGACTCGAGCAGGTTGGCGATGATCTCGGAATTTTCGATCGAAGTGGTGCCAACCAGCACCGGCTGCCCACGGTCGTGACACTCCCGGATGTCCTTGATCGCAGCCTCGTATTTCTCGCGCGTGGTTTTGTAGACGCGGTCGAGTTGGTCGCCCCGTTTGCTGGGACGGTTGTGCGGAATGACGACCGTCTCCAGGCCGTAGATCTCCTGGAACTCGTAGGCCTCGGTGTCGGCCGTGCCGGTCATGCCCGCCAACTTGCCGTAGAGCCGAAAATAGTTCTGGAAGGTGATCGACGCCATCGTCTGGTTTTCGGGCTGGATCGCCGCTCCCTCCTTGGCTTCGACCGCCTGGTGCAGGCCGTCGCTCCAGCGCCTGCCTGTCATCAACCGACCTGTGAACTCGTCCACGATGACGATCTCGCCCGCCTGCACCACATAGTGCTGGTCGCGGTGGTACAGGTGGTTGGCCCGCAATGCCGCATACAGATGGTGCATGAAGGTGATGTTCGACGGGTCGTACAGCGATGCGCCCTCGGGAATCAGGCCCAGGTCGGCCATGATGCGTTCAGCCGTCTCGTGGCCCTGCTCTGTCAGGAACACCTGGTGGCTCTTTTCGTCCACCGTGAAGTCACCCGGCTTGGTCACACCCTCGCCGGTGCGGGGGTCGGCCTCGCCCTCCTGGCGGGTCAGCCGGGGCACCATCTTGTTGATGGCAAGGTACAGGCTGGTGTGGTCTTCCGCCTGGCCGCTGATGATCAGCGGAGTGCGGGCCTCGTCGATGAGGATAGAGTCCACCTCGTCCACGATGGCAAAGTTCAGGCCGCGCTGCACCCGGTCTGCCACCTCGTAGACCATGTTGTCGCGCAGGTAGTCGAAGCCGTATTCGTTGTTGGTGCCGTAAGTGATGTCGGCGCGGTAAGCCGCCTGTTTCTCTTCGCGCGGCATCTGGGGCAGGTTGATGCCAACCGTGAGCCCAAGGAAGTTGTAAAGCTTGCCCATCCATTGGGCGTCGCGGTTGGCCAGGTAGTCGTTCACCGTGACCACATGCACACCTTTGCCGGTCAGGGCGTTCAGGTACACCGGCAGGGTGGCGGTGAGTGTCTTGCCCTCGCCGGTGCCCATTTCGGAGATCTTGCCGAAGTGCAACGACATGCCGCCAAGCAATTGCACGTCGAAGTGGCGCATTTTCATCACGCGCTTGGAGCCTTCGCGAACCACTGCAAATGCTTCGGCGAGCAGGCTGTCAAGGCTCTCGCCGCCGGCCGCCCTGGCCTTGAAAGCCTCGGTCTTGGCGCGCAGGTCGTCGTCGGTCAACTTCTCCAGCTCGAGCTCGAGGGCATTGATCTTGACAATGCTGCTGCGGTACTGCTTGAGCAGGCGGTCATTGCGACTGCCGAAAATCTTGGTCAGGAAATTGGTGGCCATGAATACACGCCTGTGCGCCACCCCCAGGGGGTGGCCGAACAGCGCAATCCTCTTTTCAAACTGGTTGGAACGGGGGTTGCCCCTGGCGAAACACATCCTCGCCGGGGCGCGGGTGCAGGGGAAACGTAAGCCCGGGATTTTACCTGCGTACCGGGCGCTCACCCGGGGGCTCCCGGGCGAGGCCACTGCGGGCGGCCAGGGGCGTGGCCTTGGCCACCTGTTGCGCCGCCACCTGTCTGCCGGCGGCGAGGAACTTCTGGGGGTCCTGGGGAATGCCCTGCACCAGCACCTCGAAATGCAGATGGGCACCTGTCGATCGTCCGGTCGAGCCGACCTCGGCGATTTTCTGCCCGCGCTTGACGAGGTCACCCTGACGCACAAAGACCGCAGACGCATGCGCATAGCGGGTGATCAGGTCGTTGCCATGGTCGATCTCCACCGTTTTGCCATATTCGGGGTGGAACAGCTGGGTAACCACCACGCCCCCGGCTGCGGCCAGGATCGGTGTGCCCCGGTCGGCCTGAAAATCCAGCCCGGTGTGCAACGCGGAGTGCCCGGTGATCGGGTCCACGCGCCAACCAAATTCAGATCCGAGGCTGCCCAGGGCCACCGGTTTCTGCGTCGGAACCATCATGCTGCGCATCTTCTGGTCGAACAGGCGCGACTCCAGCACGGTCAACAAGTCAACGCGTTGCTCGGTCCGGCGACCCAGATCAGTCAGTGTCACCTGCAGTTCATCCATCGTCAGCGGACGTCCGGAAACCAGCGCACCGCCCTGCCCCGGCTTGGCCTTGATTTCAGCCGGGTTCACGCCGGCCAGGCCGGAAACCCGCTCGCCCAGGGATTCGAGTTGTGTCAACTTGGCCTGCATCTCGCCGACCTTGCGCGCCAACGCATCCAGGTTGTCGCGCATGAACCGGTCACGCTGGGCAAACTCGTCCTGCACCACCAGACGGACGAGGGAACCGACCACCGGCCAGCCGTCGCGCGCACCCTTCAGAAACACCCAGTGGTAGAGCGCCGCTGCAACCACCATGAGCAGCATGGACAAGGCCATGCCAGACAGCACCAGGCGCGTCCCGCTCAAATGGATTGCACGGCTGCGGGCCAGCCAGGCGTCCGTGATAATCAAATGCACTCTTCCACGCTCCAATCAATGACAGGTTCCATGACGCGACGCAACCAATCGGTCACGCTGCAACAAGCGACGCTCGACTCCCCGACCCTGGCCCGGCTCACTGAACTGACACGCGACTCGGTCGCACGGTTGCAGGCGGTCTTGCCGCTGATCCCGGGCACGTTGCGCGCCAGCGTCAAGGCCGGCCCCATCGACGGCACTTCCTGGTGCCTGCTGCTGGACAACAACGCCGCAGCAGCCAAAATCCGCCAGATCCTGCCGGCCCTCGAAGCCCACCTGCGATCCAAGGGTTGGGCAGTGGAGTCGATCCGCCTCAAGGTTCAACGCGCTCACCTGCCCTGAGTTTAAAGTCCGGCACCCAGGGACGCCATCATACCCATGCAGCGCGCGGGGGGCCAGGCGCCACCGGGAATGCCGCCACAACGATGGTCAGCACCACCGCCACGGTGTTGCGGCACAACCGGGCTACGCCGTCCGTCGGTCAGCCGGCCGAACCCCGGCGGATCGAGATCCCGCTGCGTCGTGTCGCGTCGTGTCGGGCGACATTGTTGTGCTGTCGGCCGGAGCCAAGGTGCCGCCGACTGCCGCGTTCTTGGCGCGCGATCTGTTCGTTGCCCAGGCGGCCATGACAGGCGAGCAGACCGTCACCGCCTTCCAGGCCGGCATCAACTGCGTGCGCTGGTTGTTGGTCCGGTTTGGCATGGTGATGGCGCCCGTCATCCTGCTTGTCAACGGGTTCACGAAGGGCAGTTGGGCCAAGGCAGCCCTGTTCGCACGGCCGAATTTTTGACGGTGTGTCATGGCAGGCCTGGATACCGCTAGAGGCCACAAAAGCCCTCGGCCGCCGGGGAGAGTGCGGGCCCTTGAGGGTTGCGCATTGATGCGCAACGCCTGATCAAACAAAGAAAAAAGGCCCCCAAGTGCTTGTCCTTGGAGGCCTTTATATGAAGCACTGGTGCGATTGTCGGAGTCAAACAACGCCTTGAGGCCCGCATGGATGCTAGGTTTCTTGATTTCAAGTGTCGTTTTGTTCCCCGGTTTGTTCCCCGGTCTCGCCTTTGATACCCTCTCCAGCTGTACCCCCGACATCCCTCATATACCCCAAAGCGCTGCCCGGTTAGCAGACTCCCGGCCATCCCGGCTCTGCGTCAATTTTCATTGTGACGCCCATCACAAATTTCCTGTGACGGGTGGCACATCCATCTCGGCATAAAGTCACTCTGCGCGTTCGCGAACGAGCGCCACTGGCGCTTTTTCCGGAAGTGTCATGGAATCGCGGGGTGCGTTCGGTTTCCGGCCACTGGGTGCCAGACATTTCACCCACCCCCACGTTGTCGCCAGCACCGCACCGGCACGGACGCAGCGCCGCTGCCAACTGGATCACAAGTCCAGTGCCTACACGCTGCTACTGCTTGCGGCGCGAGTAGCCGAGTCCGGCTAGGCCTAGGGCGAGAAGGGCAAGGGTGCCGGGTTCGGGGACAGCGTTGCTGCATCGGTTGTCCGAGTCAGTCGGGCAAGGGTCTTGATCATCTGGAATACCGTCACCATCGATGTCCGACGGTGGCGCGACGCGCGTGACGTACAGAAATGCCCCGAGCCCCGCACTCACACTAGCTTTATCCGAAAATGAAGCTAACGTGGCTTGGTCAGCAAATTGAGCATTGAAATTATCGCTTAGCTGCGCTATGTTTCCCTTCGTCAGATCCGCGGCGGAATCGCGCGTCCAACCAGAAATTCTCCGGAAGAAGCCATTTGTAGCAGAAAATGTCCAATCAAAGGAAGAAAAAAAGTTGTCGGCCCAAAGAGCGTTCAGTTCGGTCAAGACTAGAGGTTGAGGGGTGATACCAGTGAAAGCTGAAAACAATTCACCAACTTCATCCCTACTGGCCCACGTGTAACCGAGGTACGCGCCGCCGCAAACCCCCGTCGCCCCGTCGCACGCCGATGAGAATGTGTTCCATGAGGTACTGGTGGTTTCAGTTACCTGCCGCCAATCTCTACCATCGACGACCACAACGGCCCCGATCCCGCTAAGGGGCACTAAGAGAAGCGCTACTGCTGCAATTTTTCTCAGAAAGCATTTCATCATTCTTCGCCCCAATATCATCAAAACCCGTGGACGGCCGATGACCGTGACCAGCACCTGAACTGAACCGAAATTCTGTCGAATGGGTACAGGCAAGGATCGCGCCGTCGCACCATGCCAAGACCAACTATCCAAGCTGGGCGCGGCTTGCAGAAGTATCAGCGCAACATGCGCCCGATCCGCTGGGGCGTCGATGTAAGTTATCCCGCCTCAGGGTTTACCCGCTCGAACCTGCGTGATTAACACCGGGATAAGCGCATAGGACTATGGTTTCGACCCATGCCAGCAGTCGGCCTGCAGGAGTCCCGCCCCTCGAAACCACCTTTTCCAGATCGGCGTCAACTTAACCCCTACCGCCCCCCTACATTCCCAACATCTCCCGCAACGGCCCAAACCGCGCCAGTGCGCCAGCCAGCGATCTATGCACCAGTTCATCGTGCAGGGTTTCCAGCCGCTCGAACGTAGCCCAGTGCATCCCCTTCGGTTTTCTGCCGTTGCCGTTGAGAATCCCCGCCTCCCAGCGCAGCCGATCCCGCAGCTTGTCGGCCTGCCGTGATGCCCGGTCGTCCGGGGTTTCCCGCTGGCACTTGTAGGCCAGTCGGTGGCAATGCCTGCAGGCATACACCTTACCCCCGTACAGCACCGCCACACGCCGCCCACAGCCTACTGCCGGGCAGTGCCACCATGCACGCTCACCGCCGAAATTGCACGGTGTCCAAGACAGCCGCACTGGGTAGTTCATGTCCTGCCACTCCCCGCCACGGTCGCGCTGCCGATAGATCAGCGTCACTCGCCCGTGATCGGTGCGGACATTGATGTTGCCCGCCGACTCGCCATTGCGCGTCCACTGCCAAGAAAAGTACTGCCCCGGCGACAACCGGCCCACACGCTGCAGGTGCCGCACGTCCAACGCCAGCATGTCGCCAGTGCATTGCTTGCCCCCGTGCCTGCCACTACCGAATCCGCCCATATCGAGCCTCCGCGTTTTAGATTTTCCGAAATCATTTGTCAGTTCGAACAACATTCAACCGCCCGAATCACTGCCTTTCAGGCCTGCAAGCCGCGCCGGTGCTAGGTTTTCGAGTATTTCCGGGGTGCTGATCCGTTGTTGCAGTTCAGCCGCGATAAGTGCGCGAATATGGTCTTCTTGCGCGTCTCCACGGTGCGTTCCGGGGTATTTGTGCTGGTCAATCAACGGTTTTGCAAGCCTGTTCACCACCGGATCGGTGCCATTCAATTGCTGCACGACGACGTTCAGGGGCGTTGGCGCATCTCCTGTAGGCCTGCCCACCAAGTACTGCGCCAGCCAGTTCCGGGCCTGCATGCTGCCGCCTTTGGCATCCTGCAAGGCAGTGGCCACCACGGTGCGCCAATCGTCCAGCGTTACCGTGTCCAACAGCACCGCCATGTAGTCGCGCTCGGTGCGGCGGTGCGTTGCCGTACCCTTGATCAGTTGAACCGGTTTACGCCTGCCCATAGTTGCCCCCTTGGTGTTGAAGTTGAATCGCATCGGTGAACCCTTCGCACCGCTGCAGCACGTTCACAAAGTCGGTGGGTAGCTGCGCGTCCCTCGCACGAATGGCGATTCCAGCCTGTTTCCAGCCCCCACAAGCCCACGATCCCGGCGCGTGGCCCGCAAGGTGCCTGCACTCCAAACAAGCCCGCCTGTCGCCGCACTCCCTGTCCCGAATTACCAGTTTGTCTGCCAGCCGTTCGCCTGCGTTCAGGTCTAGCCCCTTGTCGGTGAACCGCGCCAGCCGCGCCGTAAAGGTATCAATCTCCGCGCCGGTCATCGCTGCGCTAGGCGGCCAGCAGTCGGCATCGGGATCACGCAACGGCGGGATGCCTGCCGCCCGTTGCGCAGCATCCAGCGCCAACGATGCGGCCCGGAACTTGGCGATGGTTGCCGCCGATGTGCCCGGCGGGATGTAGACGTCCCATGCGTCCGGCGCATCGTTCGCCGGTTCCGCGCTGCCACTGATTTTTTGAATATGCCCGTCAGGGGTGCCTACGAAACCTACGAAACCGGGTTCTGTAGGTTTTGTAGGGTGGGTGTCTGGGCCTTTTTGTTTTTTCAGCCGTGCCAGCCAACTCATGCTGCACCGCCTTTCAGTGCCGCCGGGTTGATGCTGTACCGGTCGCTGGGCCTGCCACCAGCCGCGCCGGTCGGCACCGCGTCCCGCCGCAGCCAGTCGTAGTCGGCCAGCAAGTCCGCCGCCTTGCGCACCGCGTCCGGCGTGCCCAGCCCGGCCCAGCCCTTCACCGCAATCTGCCGTGGTGTGAAGCTGTCGAGGATCACACCGTCGCAATCGGTGAGCCTGCCGCCCCGAATCTTGGATAGCAGCGTTGCCGCGTCCGTTGTTTCCGGCGTCACCGCCGCCGCATACAACCGATTGGCGTGGCTGCGCAGATATTCACCCCATGCCAGCGCCCGGATCAATTCATCCTCGCCGATCAGGTTTCCAGTGTCCGGGGTGTCGATCAAAGCAAACACCAGCGCCAGCGCCGGGATCAGCTTGCGGTACTTGGCCAAGTGCGAAACCATCGCCGGGTGCATGGCATCACCGCGCAGTTCTATCTCGAATGGAACCAGCCATTCAACGAATATTTCCTGCGCGGCCGGGGTGAACCGCCACACCACCGGGTCAGTGTCGCTTGCAGGCTCCAACGCTGCCAGCCGCTCGAACACCGCCCATGCAGTCTGCTTTGCCGGTGTGTCTGGCCATCGGTCTACATGGACAAAATCCCCAACAACGTCGGGCCACACAGTCAGCCCGAAACGCTGCAACAAACCATCGTCGGCACTCCCCCCCGCCACCGCGCCGCGCACGTACTCCTGAATGCGTCCCGGCTGGATGCCACCAATCATCGCCAGACAGACACGGGGAATATGTACCGTGCCGCGCCCGATGCGGTCGAATGTGTAGCCCTGATTGCCGTCATAGCTGGTCAGGTAGAACGCCCTCGATCCCTCCTGCCCCTGTTTGTCCAACGATGTCAGCAGGCCGTACAGTTCGTCGCGGTAAGACAAGGTGCCCCACGGGCTTTGTTGCAACAGTTCGCCCAGCTTTTCTACTGTGGCGTCGTTGACGATGTACCGGCGTGCTGTGGGTTCTGCCGGGGTGTCGGTGGGTTCCAGCATGGCACGCGCCGCCGCTGTATCGCCTTTGGCTGCATGGCCTTTGGCCTTCTTTTCGTTGCTGTCGGCCTGCATCTCCGCCACTCTGCAATCAAGCTGCCATGCCTCATGTGCCGCCTTGTGTAGCTCGAACTCCGCCGCCTGCAGGCGGTGCAACGGCTTCAATGCTTCATTGAGTGCCGGGGACTTCTTCACGCCGGGCCTGCCGACAACCGCGCCCCAAAGGTTCGGCACTACCTGCCAGTCGTCCCGCGCCTTTGGCTGGATCACTGCACGCGCACCGATCAGACTGGATAGGGCCACCAGCGCCGCCACCGCCGGAAAGTCCGGCGGACATTGCATCCGATGCGCAATGTCCATCACCCAACCCCGCAAGGTCACCGGCAACAACTCCGCGTCGAACGGATCAACTGGGGGTAACGCGGTTGGCAACGGTGTAGGTACAGACCAGTTTGATGCGGACTGCGTGGTCGGAGTTGCTCCGCATTTCTTCGCATCGTCGATGCAGGCCTTCACCGCGTCCGCCCCTGCAAGCTGGTGCAAGTCGTTAAAGTCGGTGGCCTTGTCCGGCCTGCCAGCCGGGAACACTGGCACCGCCAAAATTGCGTCCACGGCCATCGCCGCTGCCGTCCCCTTGGTCATGCCCGGATTGCCGTCGGTCAGGTGGTCATCGTCGGCAGCAATGATGATCTTCAGCGCCGGGTACTTGGCACGCAGCGCCACCGCTACTGGCTCCAAGTTTCCGGCGTTGAAGGCCACCGCCACTGCCTGCCCGGTGCATTCATGGATGCTTGCGCCCGTGGCGTAACCCTCGCACACGATCACCGCGCCGTCCGGCTTGCCGATGGCGTGATAACACCCCTTCACGCGCCCGCCGGGCATGAACCGCTTTTCACCGTCCGCTGCGATGCTCTGCAAGCTGTGCAGAGTGCCCGCCGTGTCACGCATGGGCACCAGTAAAGCCCCTGCCGTGTCTACGCGCAGTCCATAGGTCTGCACGCCCTTGGCGGTCAGGTAGTCGTGCTGGATGTAGGCTTGCGCGGCCTGCCAGCGCCGTTCCGCCTCCACCGCTGCCGCTGCCTGCCGCTCTGCCGTGTCTGCGTCCCGCTGCACCTTCATGGCATCGATGCGCCGCCGGTGGGCCTCACGCTCTGCCGCTGTCATGCTGGTGTCTGACTTCGAGCACCAGTTGGATTGCAGCCCCTCGCGCCAGCAGCCGAACGCGCCAGCCGCTATGCCGTCGAGGTGCAGCATGTACCAGCCCGAATCATCACGGGGCTTGCCGTTGGTGCTGAATCGATGGATCTTGCCGTCCGGGTTGATGTTGTCCGGTGGCGTCAGGCCTGCCGCTGCAATCTCCGTCCTGAATTGGTCGATAGAGTCACTCATGTCGGCACCCCCAATCGGCGTGCAAAGGCCTGCAGGTCGTCGAAATTTTGGCAATAACGGGTCAGCCCGTATTTGCACACCAAGTAGTGGCCGTTGCGTCCCTTGTGGACTGCGTGTCCAGCAAGGGCAAGCGCTGCAATCTGCGTGGCCTCCGCTTTACGGTGGCGTGTGCCAGTGGCAAAATCGAGGTCGTTGGCAGTGTTGATATCTAGGCCCTCCGAGTCGCAAGCTCTGGGGGCCTTTCCGTTGGTGTGTCGGGTCATTTGCGTGCCCTCCGGAACCAACTGGACGGCATGGCGCACCAGATGCGCAGCGCCAGCGCAAGTAGTGCCGCCCTCATGCTGCAAGCCCCTTCGTGCGTTGTTCGTGCAAGACCTTGACTAGTTCGCGGATTTCGTCTTCAGACTTACCCGCGATGCGTGCCGCATTTACCGCTTTGACCTCATAGTCTGGCCAGCCTTTGGCTCGTTGGCCAATTGACACACCCGTCGGAAATAGGCCAGCACGGATCGCGTTGTAGATGCTGGCGTCTGAGCGATGCCCTGTTTCGGCCTTGACGGCCGGTAGTCGGAGGATCGACATGCTGTCCCCCCTAAGCAGTCAAGTCGGAAATCGCACGCTCAATATCGGTTGGTCGCCATGCCACTCGCCGTGGAGAAATGTGAACTGGCTTGGGAAATCGACCGTCTTTGACGCCCTGTAGAAAGCCGGATCGACTTATCGGAACTTTCTTAAGCACCATTGCCAAGGGCCATAGCAAAGCACCCCCCGGCGTGTCGTCAGGCGAAGTCACGTGGACGGGAAATTGCGAATTGTCGTTAGATTGAATCTTGTTGGACATAGAACCTCAAATTGCTGGTTGCCATGCCAAAACCCCCAGACTCTTACGGGCTAGAGCCAAAATACGACCATGGATCTCCATGGACATATTTGGGCCTCCCGCCAACAAATCCGGGTAGACTCTTGAGCGTCGCCTCCAAGTGACACTGTCGAGACTTCGGTTTCGGCTCCTGAACCCCCCTTGAACATGTAGCCTTGCCGGGCCACAAGCTCTTGGGGGGTTCGCCTTTATGGGTCCATGCAAACACTGTATAGGCTTACATGGACTTGTTTTGATCCTACCGCGCAAAAGTAGACGCGTCGAGTGAAAAGCTGGGCACAACCGGCGAACAACCTGTAGAGAAACAGTGGATAACTTGGCCCAAAGACCGCAGATTGGCTTTGCGCGTCAATAGGTGTCCCGGAAGTCACCCAACCGACGGGCGAAAGTTGCTCAACCGATTGGCAATGCCGAAGTGCGGCCTGTCTCAGCGATGTGTCACGCTGCCTTGAACGGGATCACGTCCGCGCCCCGTGCCAGCTTGTCCAAGTAGTCGGCCCACACCTGCAACATGCCGGTTCTGTCCTCTACATGCGTTGTCCGGTCGTACGCGCCGCCGTGGGTGATCTGGCCTTTGTGGGCCAACTGCGCCTCGATCACATCCTTTTCATACTTGAGCACTTGCCGCAGGATCGTTCGCCCGGTAGCCCGGAATCCGTGCCACGACTGAATGCCTTTGTAGCCCATCGCGTGCAGCGCCGCCGTTACCCCGGCCTCCGACATCGGCTTGCTATGGTCGCGTAACCCGGGGAACACATACACCCCTTGCCCGGTCAGCATTTGGAGGTCGCGCAGGACTTCTACCGCCTGCCGGGGTAGTGGGCTGGTATGGGCCTGCCCGTTGATCTTCTCGGCCTTGGTGCGCTTCATATCCTCACTGGGGATCGTCCATAGCCCCGCCTCTAGATTCAGGTCAGCCCACCGCATCGTGCGCAGGTTGCCCGGTCGCTGAAACAGGATCGGTGCCAGCTTCAACGCGGCCCGGACAACCGGCCCACCGTTGTAGCCCGCCATCGCCCGCAACAGCCCGGCCAATTGCGCCGGATCAATGATGGCTGGCAGGTTTTCTTTGATGTGGGGCTTCAACGCCTTTTTGATGTCCGGCGTAATGTCACGTTCGGCCCGGCCCGTTGCAACCGCATGGCACCACACACCATGCGCCGTGATGTGGACTCGGTGCGCCACGTCCAGCGCCCCCCGCGCCTCTACCCGCTGGATCACCGCCAGTAGCTCGATAGGCTTGATGCTGCCGATAGCCCTTTTCCCCAAATACGGAACGAGGTCTTTTGTGATGTTGCGCCGCTCCCGG
>CAMAWD010000035.1 GCA_945861785.1 Rhodoferax sp. OV413
TTTTCTGGCAGGTTGAGCACCCGGCCCCACACCCAGTTGTCATCGTCTGGCGTCCAGGTGTAGAGCTCCTTGAAAGGCACGCCCGAGGCCATGCGCAGCAGATTGCGGATGGTGGTCTGGCCGTAGGCTGAGCCGGCAATCTCGGGCCAGTAGTCCAGGGCCCTGTCATCGAGCGAGCGAATCAGCCCCTTGTCGTGGGCAATACCCACCAGCATGGATGTGAAGGTCTTGGCCATGGAGAAGGAGCGAAAGCGCATCTCGGGCTGGCGGTCGTATTGGTAGTGCTCCGCCACCACCCGGCCGTCCTTGATCACCAGCAGCCCAGTGGTCTTGGTGTCGGCCATGAAATCATCAAGGGTCTTGCTAAACAGGCCCCAGCGGTAAGTGATGCGTGGCGCGTCATCCAAGCGTGGCAATGCCAGGGGCTGCAAGGATGGGCGTACCACCGCACTTCTCTGAACTTTATCGTTGGCTGACCAAGTGCCCACGCGGCACTCGGGTCGTGTCAGTGCCTGCTGGCACGACGGGTAGCCCTGCTTCATGCCCAGTCGCTGGGCATCCGGGCCGTCGGCGCGCAGTTGCAAAGGCTGGGCAAGCGCCAGGCCACACACAGCGCTCAGGACAACGCTGGCGAGCAGCGCTGGCAGGCGGTAAAAGCGCGTCATGGCTGCACTCCATAGAGCCGAAAAAAAAAGACGCGCAGATCACCCCCGGGCAACAAACAGGACACCTCTGGTCATGGTACAGCAGGAACTGGAGCAGTTCCCGCCACTGTTGCAGGTACACAGCAGCAGGTTGTCGCGTGCATGGTGCAGCTGGTTGATCATGGTGAAGAAGGTCTTGGCATCCATGTCCTTGGGCTGGCCGGCGTCCAGGATGTCTTGCTCGTCTTCGGTGAGTGTGTCGCCCAGCATGGTCTGGTCGGTGGATGGCGGGGCTTGTTCTGCATTCATACGGGGGCGCAGTGGCAGGGTGGCCGCAGGGAGCGGGCCGGTCCGGCGATTCTCCCGTTGTTTTTTCGTCGCCACCACCTGCGTGGCGGTCGGACGGGTGGGCGCATCAGCCCGTCAATTGCAGGAACAAGCGCGACAGGCGCTCTGGGAGTTGCTCCACCCGGTCCACGACGGTCGCATGGTGGCCGAAGATCTGGTGTACGTAGGTGTCGGCCTGTGGGTCCAGGCTGATGCAGTGGCTGTGCAGCCCGCTCTGGGCCAGTTCCAGCACGGCCTGGCGCGCGTCAGCGAGCAGGGTGGTGTCGTCGGGCACGTCGACATCGGAAGGCCGCCCATCGGTGAGCAGCAGCAGCAGTTTCCTGTCGGCAGTTTGTGCCCCCAGGTAATGCGCGGCATGGCGCAGCGCCGCGCCCATGCGGGTGGAGTAACGCGCCTGCAACGCGGCCAGTCGCGCCTTGGACTGCACCCCCCAGCTTTCGCTGAAACCCTTGATGTGCTGGTAACGTACATCGTGGCGGGTGTTCGAGTGAAAACCCGCCAGCGCGAACTGGTCGCCCAGCCGGTCGATGGCCCAGGCGAGCAGGGCCACAGCTTGTTGGCCCAGCATCAGGCGCGTCTGGCCGGTGCCGATGACCGGATCGTTGAGCGATTGCGACAGATCCAGCAACACCAATACGGCAATGCTGCGGCTGTCTGGGCGGTGGTGCATCAGGATGCGCGGGTCGGGCACCGCACCTGCCCGCCAGTCGATCAGCGACTCGATGGCCACGTCCAGGTCGAGCTCGCTGCCTTCTTCCTGGTGGCGGATGCGTACCCGGTTCTGCGGCTTCTGCCGGTCCAGCACTTGCTCCAGCTGGCGCGCCAGACCCCGATGCCGCGCCAGCAGGGCGTCGATCACAGCGGCGTCCCCACTGGGGTGCACGGCCTCGTACACGCTGGCCCAGTCGGGCCGGTAGCTCTGGCTGGTGGCATCCCATTCGGGGTAGTGGCGCGGTGGCAGGCCCGGGGCTTGTGGTTCGGTGGTGGTGCGGCGTTGGGCGAAGGTGTCCTCTTCGTCACCGGCTTCGATGAAGGTCCACAGATGGCGGTTGTCGTCGCGGTAACTGACCACGGTGCCTTCGAAGAAGACATCCGCCAGCTGGTCGCTCTGGCAGCGGGTGCGCGCAGCATGTTGTACGGCCAGGATCTGCATCGCTGCAGTGCCCGATTCGCAGCCATCGAGCAAGGCGTGGAAGTGGCCGACACAGTCGCGCAGCGCCGCATCACGGTAGCCGTGGCCGGGTTCCAGAAGCGCGCGCGACAGCATCACCAGGCGGTGGCGCAGGCAACTGCTCAGCAGCGGGTTGCAGGCACCTTCGATGGGCTGGGGGTGCGCCGCTAGCAGCAGGGGACGCAAACCGGGGTACTGGCGCAGCAGCAGGTGGTCGACGCGGGCGTCTTCCAGGCACTCGATGGTCAGGCGCTGCAGGGGGCTCAGGTTGTCGGCCACCAGCGGCTGGCTCCAGCGCCGGTGCGCGGCCAGATGCGCCAGCGCCACGCGGTAGCGGTCCAGCCCGCTGACCGGAAACGCGCCGGGCAGGGTGTCGTAGACATCGGGCAGGCAGATGCTGTCGTCGGCGGTATGGTGGGTGCTCCACGGAGCCGCGTTCGGCGTCTCGCCCAGGCTGGTGGCGTAGGCGCGCAGTGGTGCACTGCTGCCCCACAATACGCGCAGCGTCAGCCGGAGCTGGTTTTCCACATCCGCCAGCAGCGTGCCGTGGCGCTCGCGTTGGAGCACCGCCCGGCTGTCGGCCAGATCGAGTGAAAAATACGCCCGCTGGTGCTCCGGATGGTGCTGGTAGTGGCGCACGCCGTAGTCGGCCCAGCGGCCCAGGCCGGCGACGCTCACTGCGCCCAGGAGCCGTGGCGCGTGTCGCAGCAGGACCGGCAGGCCGGGGCTGGCGAAGGTCGTGTGGTGCCCGTGGATCGACACCGACGTGTGGTGCATGACACCCTGGACGATGCGCAGGTAGTGTTGCAGCGGGTCGGCGCCCTGCAGACGCCGCGCCACGGCGCACAGGGTCTGCAACAGCGGGGCCATGGCACCGCTATTGGGAGATTTCTGCATGGTGTGCAGCAACGCGGTCACCGCTTCGAGCGTGTCTTCCCCTGCGGTTTGCGCGGTCTGTGGCCACTCCTGCAGCAGTGCCAGGACCGGCTCCGGCCCCCGGCCCATCTTGCCAAGTGCGCGGGCTGCGTCGAGGTACGCGCCCATGCCTGCGGGGCTCAGCACCCGCGCGGCATCTTGCATGCAGTCCGCAAAAACCGCCTGCACTGCCGGAAAGGCGCAGGCCAGGTGGCTGCGCCAGGCTGCGAGTTGTTCCGGCGTGGGGGCCATGGCGACGGGTTTCAGGCCAGCACGGCGTCGATCGTGTGGTCCAGCGTCTGGCGGATGTCGGCGTCGTCGGTGATCGGCCGGACCATGGCGATACGGCAGGCGTCACGTGCTGCGACACCGCCCATGATCAGTGTCGCAGCGTACACCAGCAGCCGGGTGGAAATGCCTTCGGTCAGGCCGTGCCCCTTGAGCTGGCGCGCCGCATGGCCGATCTGCACTAGCTGGGCCGCACGCGCGTTGTCCAGCCCGGTCTCGGTGTGGACGATGTGGGCTTCGAGCGCGGCATCGGGGTAGTCGAACTCGAAGGCGACGAAGCGCTGTTTGGTGGACGGTTTAAGGTCCTTGAGCAGGCTCTGGTAACCCGGGTTGTAGGAGATCACGAGCTGGAAGTCAGGATGCGCGTGCAGCGTTTCGCCCTTGCGGTCCAGGGGCAGCGTGCGGCGGTGGTCGGTCAGCGGATGAATCACCACGGTGGTGTCTTGCCGCGCCTCGATGATCTCGTCCAGGTAACAGATGGCGCCGGTGCGCGCAGCCAGGGTCAGCGGGCCGTCCTGCCAACGGGTGCCGTCGGGCTCCAGCAGGAAACGGCCCACCAGGTCGGAGGCGGTCATGTCTTCGTTGCAGGCGACGGTGATCAGGGGTCGCTCCAGGCGATGCGCCATGAATTCAATGAATCGCGACTTGCCGCAGCCCGTGGGACCCTTCACCATCACCGGCAGGCGGGCCGCATAGGCGGCCTCGTACAACGTGACCTCGTTGCCTTGCGGCTGGTAGAAGGGAGTGTTCACTGGAGTACCTGCTGGTTCATGGTCTGTGGCGCCTGGTGGACCCGGCCCTAGCGGTGCGCACCGATCTTGTCGCGCCAACCCGGGAACAGCTTGTCCGCGTCGCCGGGGAAGGACGCGAACGCCCGCGCAAATTCCCGGTGCTCTTTGGCCCATTCGATCGGGTCGGCGCCGGTTTTCCAGCATTCATAGGCCTGGCGCAGCGAGGTGGCGCCCGCAGCCGGGGAGTCGATGTGGCCATAGGCGCCACCGCCCGAGGTGTTGATGACATTGCCGTGACCCAGGTTCTCGAAGAAGCCGGGCAGGCGCAACGCGTTCATGCCACCGGAGATGATCGGGGTGGTGGGTTTCATGCCAAACCATTCCTGGTGGTAGGCCGGGCCGGTGTAGCTGTCGCGCTCGATGATGTAGGCGATGGCGCGGTCGTCCTTTTCGCCTTCCATCTTGCCGTAACCCATGGTGCCCACATGGATGCCCGAGGCGCCCTGCAGGCGGCTCATTTTTGCCAGCACGTAGGCGGTGTAACCGCGCTTGGCGCTCGGGGAGGTGACGGCGCCGTGGCCGGCCCGGTGGTAATGCAGGTACTGGTTGGAAAAATGTCGGCGCGCTGTGGTGACCATGCCGGGGCCACCCACGTAACCGTCCACCAGGAACGCCACCTTGTCGGCGTCCGGGCCGAACGTGCGCAGGATGAATTCGCCGCGCGCCAGCATCTCGCAGTGGTCGTCGGCGGTGATGTTGGCCGAGAAGATCTTGGCCTCGCCGGTTTCGTCCATCGCGCGTTTCATCGCGTCGTACACCAGCGGCATCACCTTTGCCATCGGCGCGAAGGTCTGGTTGCCCTGGGGTTCGTCGTTCTTGATGAAGTCGCCGCCCAGCCAGAACTGGTAGGCGGCGTGTGCGAAAGGCTCGGGGCGCAGGCCCAGCTTGGGTTTGATGATGGTGCCGGCGATGTAGCCGCCGTTTTTGACCGGCCGGCCCAAGACGCGCCACAGGTCGGAGATGTCCTTGCTCGGCCCGTCGAACAGCTGGATCGCGCGCGGCGGCATGAAGAAGTCGTAGATCTTGGCGTGTTCGATGTCGCCCATGCCCTGGTTGTTGCCGATCACCAGCGTGAGGAAGGACACGATCATCATGCGACCGTCGGTGATGTTGCGGTCGAAAAGGTCCAGCGGGTAGGCAATCCGCATGTCCTCGGTGGTTTCGTCGATCTGGTACACCAGTGCGTCCACTCCCTTGGTGAATGCGTCGGTGGTCGACACCTCCACGTTGGTGCCGGTGGACGATTCGGCCGCAAAGTGGGCCGCCGCCTCCAGGTAACCGTGCCCGGCCTTGGGTTTCATCTTGTAGGCCACCAGAATGTGGTGGCCGCCCTCGATCAGGGCTTGTTCGTTGAGGTTCAGGTCGGCGTAGCGGTTGGATTGGTCCATGTGGAATCTCCCGGGGTGGTGCGTGGCAGATGGCAATGGGCGGACTATAGGCAGGCCAATCCATAATAAAAATTCAATTTATCTGTTGATCGAATCAGTTTTTAGTGATGAATTTGTGCCCTTGCCCATCGCGGACCGAGGTGATGGGCACCATCGCCGCGCAAGCGGCGGCAGCGGTCAGAGGCTGCTCAGCCTCTCAGCTCCAGGCGTCCATCAATGCGCCGCCCTGCTCGATCAGGAAACCCTTGAAGGCCTGGGTGGCGGGCGACAACTTCCTGTGGCGCAGGTGGGTCACGTACCAGTGGCCGACCTGGGGCAAGCCCTGGATGTCGACCAGGGCGATATGCCCGCTTGCCAGTTCATGGCGCACGGTGCGCAGGCTCAGAAAACTCAGACCCATGCCGGCCATCACCGCCTGTTTGATGGTTTCGTTGCTGGGCATTTCCATCTGCACGACCAGCGGCGCCTGGTGCAGGGCAAACAAGCGTTCCATCGCCGCCCGGGTTCCAGAGCCTTCTTCGCGCACCACGAACCGGTAGTCCGCCAGCGCCGAAAATGGCAACTTCTTGCGCCGCACCAGCGGGTGGTCTGGCGCTGCCACGATGGCCAGCGGGTTGGTGGCGAACGCAGTGGCTTCGCAGTCGATGTCGGCCGGCGCGCGCCCCATCACCACCAGGTCGGCCTCATTGCGCACCAACAGGCCCAGCACGTTATCGCGGTTGTCGATCTTGAGCTGCACCGTGATACCGCTGAACAACCTGCCGAAATGGACCAGCAACATCGGAATGAAGTATTTGGCGGTGCTCACCACGGCCAGGTCCATGCGCCCGCGCTTCAGGCCTACGAACTCGGCCATGTGGGATTCCAGGTCTTTCAGCTGCCCCAAGGCGGCGACGGCGTGGGTCAGAAACGCTTCGCCGGCATGCGTCAGCCGGATGTTGCGACCCAGGGGTTCAATCAACGCGAGCCCGAAGGCGTCTTCGAGTTGCCGGATCTGCATCGATACCGCCGGCTGGGTGACGAACAGGCGCTCCGCCGCCTTCGACACCGAGCGCTGGCGCGCGACCTCCATGAAGGTCTGGATCTGCTTGAGGGTGTAGGGCCGCATGCTGAAACGCACTTTTCATCAGATTAATCTGATGATTAATCGATTAATCATGATTGGAGTTTATGGGTCGCGGCGCTTAAAGTAAATCCCTTGCTGCTTATGGGTAGCCCGTTGATAACCAAGCCCCCCCAAGGAGTACCCCATGTTGCGCGCCCTGATATTCGATGTCGATGGCACCCTGGCCGACACCGAGGCCACACACCGCGCCGCGTTCAACCAGGCGTTCGCCGAGTTCGGGCTGGACTGGCACTGGGACGACGCCCAGTACACCGGGCTGCTCGACATCTCGGGTGGCAAGGAACGTATCCTGCATTACTGGAACACCCGCCATCCCGGCATGCGGGAACTCGGCGGCATGGCGCTGCAGGACACCGTCAGCCGCCTGCACGAACTCAAGACCGCCGCATATGAGAGCGCGGTCGATAGCGGGGCGGTGCATCTGCGCCCCGGTGTGCTGAAGCTGATGGACGACGCCCGGGCGGCGGGCCTGCAACTCGCGATTGCCACCACCACGGCCCCGGTGAACATTGCCGCGTTGTTGCGCCGAGCCGTCGGGCCGGACTGGCGCATGCGTTTTAGCGCCATCGGTGACGCGTCCACGGCGCCGATCAAGAAACCGCATCCCCAGGTCTATCTGCAGATACTCGCGGCGCTAAAACTGCCAGCGGCACAGTGTCTGGCGTTCGAGGACTCGGCCAACGGCCTGCACGCGGCAGCCGCGGCTGGGCTGGCGACGCTGGTCACCCCCACACGGTTTACCGCGCACCACGACTTTCGCGCGGCCCTGAGGGTGGTGCCAGACCTGGGCCAGGTTGACCTTGCCCAATTGCGGCAATGGCACGCGGCCAGCCAACCCGGCGCGCGCAGTCGGGCCGCAGCTTGATGGCCGGGTGGCTCGCACGGTCCGCTTTTCGCCTTTCTCCTCCTTGACCCACCAGATTGACCAACCCCATGACCACCATCCCCGCCACCCCTGCGAGCAGCATTCGACTGGCGCCCAGCATCCTGTCGGCAGACTTCGCTCGCCTGGGAGAAGAGGTGCGTGCCATCCAGGCGGCCGGCGCCGACCTGGTGCACTTTGATGTGATGGACAACCACTACGTGCCCAACCTGACCATCGGCCCGCTGGTGTGTGAGGCGATCCGCCCGCATGTGTCGATCCCCATCGACGTGCACCTGATGGTCGAGCCAGTCGATGCGCTGATCCCGCTGTTCGCCAAGGCGGGGGCCAACATCATCACCTTCCACCCGGAGGCGTCCCGGCATGTGGACCGCACGCTGTCCATGATCCGCGAACTCGGTTGCAAGGCCGGCCTGGTGCTGAACCCGGCCACCCCCGTGGACTGGCTCGACCACGTGATGGACAAGCTCGACATTGTGCTGTTGATGGGCGTGAACCCTGGTTTTGGCGGGCAAAAGCTCATTCCCGGCACGCTGGGCAAGCTGCGCGCCGTGCGCCAGCGCATCGAGGCGCACCGGGCTGGCGGCGGCCAGCCGATCTGGTTGGAGGTGGACGGTGGCGTGAAGACCGACAACATTGGCGAGATCGTGCGTGCCGGCGCCGATACCTGCGTGGCCGGCAGCGCGGTGTTCGGTGCGCCCGACGCCGACGGTGGGTATGCCGGTGTGATGCGTGAACTGCGCCGCCGGGCGACATTGTGATCAGCAACAAATTGACGAGCCGAAGGAACCACCATGCCTCTGAATCACCGGTCCACGCTGACCCAGTTCCTGATCGAGGAACGCCGCCGTTTCCCCAGTGCCAGCGGTGACTTCAATGCCCTGATCCTGGATGTGGCCATCGCCTGCAAGGCAATCGCCCGTGCGGTCGCGTTTGGTGAACTTGGTGGTTTCCTGGGCAACCATGCTGCAGAACAGGGCGGTTCCACCAACATCCAGGGCGAGACGCAAAAAAAGCTGGACGTGTTGAGCAACGACGTCTTCATCCGGCGCACCGAATGGGCCGGCAATCTTGCCGGCATGGCGTCCGAGGAGATGGACCTGCCCTACCAGATCCCCGGCAACTACCCGCGTGGCAAATACCTGCTGGTGTTCGACCCGCTGGACGGCTCCAGCAACATCGACGTGAACGTGTCGGTCGGCAGCATCTTTTCGGTGTTGCGTGCGCCCAGGGACCTGGACGAAATGGCGCGCGAGCTGCAGCGCGACGTGACCGAGGCCGACTTCCTGCAGGCCGGCAGCACACAGGTGGCGGCCGGGTATGCCCTGTACGGCCCCACCACCATGCTGGTGCTCAGCGTGGGCAGCGGCGTGAATGGTTTCACGCTGAACCCGAACCTGGGCGAGTTCATGCTCACCCACCCGAAGTTGCAAATACCGGCCGACACGCAGGAGTTCGCCATCAACGCATCCAACAGCCGCTTCTGGGAGTCACCCGTCAAGCGGTATGTCGACGAGTGCCTGGCCGGCAAACCCGGGCCGCGGGGCAAGGACTTCAACATGCGCTGGATCGCCAGCATGGTGGCAGAGGCGCACCGCATCCTGATGCGCGGCGGGGTGTTCATGTACCCGCGCGACACCAAGGACGCCGCCAAACCAGGCCGCCTGCGACTGCTGTACGAGGCCAACCCTGTGGGGTTCATCATCGAGCAGGCCGGGGGTCGTGCCAGCACCGGACGCGTGCCCATGCTGGACGTGCAGCCAACCTCGTTGCACCAGCGCATCGGACTGGTATTTGGCTCGCGCAACGAGGTCGAGCGCATCGAGCGTTACCACACCGAACCGGCGCGCTCCGACTCGAACACCCCGCTTTTTGCCGTGCGCAGCCTGTTCCGAGACCAAGATTCCTAACGCCTGGAGACAGCCAATGTCTGAACGCCATCCCATCATCGCCATCACCGGTTCAAGTGGTGCCGGCACCACGTCGGTGACCCGCACCTTCGAGAACATCTTCCGCCGCGAGCGCGTCAACGCCGCCACCATCGAGGGCGACAGTTTTCACCGCCACGCCCGCGTGCAGATGAAGCTGCGGCTTGCCGAGGCGGAAAAGGCGGGCAACAAGAACTTCAGCCACTTCGGGCCGGAGAACAACCTGTTTCCCGAACTCGAGGCGCTGTTTGGCGAATACGCCCGCAGCGGCAGTGGCCGGCGCCGCAAGTACCTGCACGATGCCGAGGAGGCCGCCCCCTACCGGCAGGAGCCAGGCACCTTTACGCCCTGGGAAGACGTTCCCGCCGACACCGACCTGCTGTTCTATGAGGGCCTGCACGGGGCGGTGGTCACGCCGGAGGTCAACATCGCGCAACATCCGGATCTGCTGATCGGCGTGGTGCCGGTGATCAACCTGGAGTGGATCCAGAAGTTGTACCGGGACAAGAAACAACGCGGCTACAGCACCGAGGCGGTGACCGACACCATCCTGCGCCGCATGCCCGACTATGTGAACTACATCTGCCCGCAGTTCATGCACACCCATGTGAACTTCCAGCGTGTGCCGATGGTCGACACCTCCAACCCGTTCATCGCACGCGACATCCCATCGCCCGACGAGAGCATGGTGGTGATCCGGTTCGCCAACCCCAAGGGCATCGATTTCCAGTACCTGCGCAGCATGATCGACGCCTCTTTCATGAGCCGCGCCAACACCATCGTCGTGCCCGGAGGCAAGATGGAACTGGCCATGCAGCTGATCTTCACGCCCTTCGTGTGGCGCATGATGGAACGAAAGAAGAGGGCGAACTGACATGAACACCAACCCTCCCCCCGACATGGCCAGCCAGATGGCCACCGCTGTGCGCATGCTCGCGGTCGATGCGGTCGAGAAGGCCAAGTCCGGCCATCCTGGCGCCCCCATGGGCATGGCCGACATCGCCGAAGTGGTGTGGAACCGCCACCTCAAGCACAACCCGGCCAATCCGCACTGGATCGACCGCGACCGCTTTGTGCTCTCCAACGGCCACGGCTCGATGCTGCTGTACGCGCTGCTGCACCTGACGGGGTACGCCCTGCCGATGGCCGAACTCAAGAACTTCCGCCAGTTGCACAGCAAGACGCCAGGACATCCGGAAGTGGACGTGACACCGGGCGTGGAGACCACCACCGGCCCACTGGGGCAGGGGCTGGCCAATGCGGTGGGCATGGCGCTGGCCGAGAAACTTCTGGCGACGGAATTCAACCGCCCCGGCCATGACGTGCTGGACCATTTCACCTATGTGTTCATGGGCGACGGCTGCCTGATGGAAGGCATCAGCCACGAGGTATGTTCACTTGCGGGGACGCTGCGCCTGTCCAGGCTGGTCGCTTTCTACGACGACAACGGCATCTCGATCGATGGCCACGTCGAGGGCCCAGGCCTTGCTGGCGGGTGGCAAACCGACGCTGATCTGCTGCAAGACCGTCATTGGAATGGGCTCCCCCAACAAGGCCGGCACGCACGATGTGCAGCGACTACAGCCGCAACGCCATTCGCATGGCGGCACTCATGAAGCTGCGTGTCATCCATGTGTTCACCCACGACAGCATCGGCCTGGGCGAAGACGGTCCGACGTACCAGAGCGTGGAGCACATCCCGTCTCTGCGCATCATTCCGGGATTGGACGTGTGGCGCCCGGCGGATGGCCTGGAAACTGCTGTGGCCTGGGCCAGTGCCATCACACGGAGCGCTGCCTACCAGGAGCAGCTGCTTCCAATCGCTTTGCCTGCGGTGGCCATCGAGGCGGCGCAGCCGGACTTCTGGCGCAAATACGTGGGCCGCACCGGCGCCGTGCTGGGTATGGCCGGTTTTGGGGAGTCAGCCCCGGCGAAGGACCTGTATGCGCATTTCGGCCTGACCGTTGAACGGTTGGTGGATACGGTGCAGGCTGTCACGATTGGGGCGCTGCGCCATGCATGAAGCCGACCTGATCATGTTCGACCTGGATGGAACCCTGATCGAGACCGCGCCCGAGATCAGCGATGCGGTCAATGACACCCTGAGCCGTTTCAACATGTCTGCCGTGACGCAGAACCAGATCGCGTGCTGGATCGGCCATGGCACGCGGGAACTGCTGGCCCAGGCGCTGGCGCACAGCGGTGGCACCGACGTGGCTGCCGTGCGCGCAAGCGGGCGAGCGGAACTGATAGGCAAGGAGTTCGACCGTTATTACGCCAATCGCTGCGGCACCCGCAGCCGGCTCTACCCCGAGGTGCGCGAGACCCTGACCGCATTGCGCCGACAAGGTGTGAAACTGGCAGTGGTGACCAACAAGGAGGCTCGCCATACGACGGCCATTCTGGCTGCACACGGCTTGTTGTCCCTGCTGGACCTGGTCATCAGTGGCGACACCTTGCCAACCCGCAAACCCGACCCTGCCGGTATTGCGTTTTGCCTGGCACATTTCGGCGTGCCGATCCAGCGCGCCCTGTTTGTCGGCGACTCCAGCATCGACGTGGCGACGGCGCGCAACGCGGGAGTGCGTGTGTGGGCATTGCCCTATGGCTACAACATGGGCCAGCCCATCGAAGCCAGCATCCCGGACCGGGTGATCGCCGACTGCGCAGCGTTGCTGGGTGCTTGACCCGGCCTGCGACTACTCGTGACCCCAGACTCGTGCTCCTCCACCTGTGGCCAGGCAAATTCAGTTAGGCGGCGCGGCAAAAAAGTTCATCTCTGGCCTGATAGTCGGCACATCCTTTTTGATGACGGTCTCCAGCACAGCGAGAGTGCGACCTAAGCTAAGCGGCCAATCGGCACGAATCAACCCAGCCCAGGCCCATCACAGGGTGGGGGAATTTGGGTGGCCATCGGGGGCTGGAAGTCCATTTGCCTAATAACTGCCAAAATTCGATGGTCAATCGCGCGGCATGTCTCACTTGCGCCACGGTGCTACATAACGCTCAAACCGCGACAATATGCCCATCAACAGGATTGACGTTCCGACCAGGAGCAACACCCCAGTAAATAGTTTTGGCATGTCGTATGCCTCGGCGGAAAACCAGATCATGTTTCCGATGCCGGCGACTGAGCCAAAGATCTCGGCAACGAGCACCCCGGCAAGGGCCCGCGCGACTGCGATCCGCATTCCGGCGATGATGAAAGGGGCCGCAAACGGAAGCAGCACCGTACGAATCACCTGGCCCCGGGTGGCACCAAACGATTTGGAGGCCTCTACCAAGTCACTGTCTGTCGACCGAATACCGAGCGCCGCGTTAACCGTGATAGGGAAAAACGCCTCGATAAATATGATCACGATCTTCGAGCTTGGGCCTATGCCCATGAGCACAATAAAAACGGGCGCGAGCGCAATCATGGGCGTTGCATAAAGAGCACCCAACCATGGATCCAAATAGTTTGAAAAGCGGCGGCTGGACGCAATGAGTATGCCCAGAAGGATGCCGAATATCACTGCCAAGGTGTACCCGATCAGAAAAACCGAACCGCTCGCCTTTACATGCTTCCACAATTCGCCACTTCGCCCCATTTCGAACATGCGCAGGAAGATGTCGGACAGTGGCGCGAAGATCAAGCCGGTCTTTATGCCGTAGCGTCCGACAAGCTCCCATATGACCACAATAATAAGAAGCGAAAGCAGAACCCTCCGCGTCTGCGGCGCTAAGCCCCATACCGTTCGCTCGGAAAATGGGAGGCCAATACCTGCTTTGCTCATCTCAATTACTCACTTTGGAACTCAGCACAATTTTTCCATCCAGCGCCGTGAACCGACCGGTGTCCGCCGCAAACCCCAGAGGATTGACATCAAACTCGGCCAGCTGCGGTCCGCATCCCCGGCACAACACATCGAAAGCGAGTAGCAGCACTCTGAGCCTTGCGATCACTTCATCGCCGCGCACCCCGGCAATTCGCGAGAGTGCAGCGGCGACTCCCGACTCTTCCAGCATGGAATCGGCATCCCATTCAACCAACGGACTGAGACGCAGGGACGGGCGTTGGAAGTCCTCGACAAAGGTGCCACCAAAACCCAGCATGATCACCAGCCCCTCGCGCTCGGTTTGCTTGGCACCGAGAATGAACTCGACGTCAGATCGAATCAACGGCTCCACGATGACACCAGACACGGCCGTCCCGAAGCGCGCGAAGAACTCGTCCACCGTCGAGCGGACCTCCTCCCGCGATTGAATAGCAATCCTTACCCCGCCAGCGCTTCTGCGATGCACGATCGTGTCGGAAAGAATCTTGGCGACGTAAGGACTGGGAAAGTCCCGCAACTCCGCGATGACATCAGACTCCGGTTGCATGATCCTCACCGGCGGCGTGTCGAATCCGATCTGATCGAGAAGTGGGAAAACAGCATCCTCCATCAGGATGCCTGATCGGGGGGCTGGCAGCGAGATCGTTCGCGGCTCGACCGGCCCTGACCGCGATTCGCCTGCGCTCGCTGCTCGTCGGGTACGATTGCGGTGAAACTGCGTCACCTTGCCAAGCGTGTTCAGTGCGAGTTCCAGATCAGCCAGGATCAGCAATGGCGCACGAAGCAGGCGAGGGTCAATGGTCAACAGATCGTAGACCGTTCGCGTGTATAGGAATATAGGCTTTGAGTGAGCCTGGGCACACGCTGACAATCCTTCGAAGATACCCTGCTGCTCCATGTGGCGAGCCAAGACGAAATCTACACCTGGATCTTCAAGCACCGTGCGCACCGTCTCGGCATAGACGGCAGGCTGCTGCAGCACCAACAGGGATCCCAACGCCACATCGACGGGATTCTGATAGCTGACATCAGGAGACACGAGAATGTTTCTCAGTGCCAGATCTGTCGCCTTGCCCAGATCGGCAAGTTCTATTCCATGCTTGTCGGCCAAGTCGGCGGCGAGCCCGGTTTCGCCACCCGATATGGTGACAATGCCGGCTCGCCCTCCCAGCGGGCCGTGGTCCCGGCCAAGCAGCGCAAGCACGTTGGTCATCTCTGTCAGGTTGCCGACTTTGATTGCTCCCACCTGATCGAGCAATCCATCCAGGATGTTTTTATCTGAAGCGAGACTGCCCGAATGGGCGAACGCAGCCAACTGGCCCTTCTCGCTAAGCCCGACCTTTAGTACGACGACAGCCACACCTTGCGTGCGTGCACGATCGCAGACGGCACGAAACGAACCAATGTCCTTGATCTGCTCCAGCACACATCCAATCGCCCGAATCCCGGGATCCGTCAGAAGAAAGTCAATGTAGTCTGCGGCACCGAGCCGATCCTCGCCACCGGTGGCGATAGCCTTGCTCAGCCCAGCCCCCATGGCACTCAAGCAGCGTGCCAAAGCATTGAGGATGCCCCCGCTCTGGCAGACCAACGCCACCTTTCCATCGCCAGCCAGCGTGGGCGGCGATGCGAGCAGCGGCATGAATGATGCCGCTGTGTTGATCAGGCCGAATGTTCCGCTACCAGCGACCGACAACGGACTGTCGGCGAGAAACCCCTTAGCCCTTGCACGAAGAGCCTGCCCCTCGCCCGTACCGCCATAAAGCGTGAACAGCATGGCGCTGGGTATGCCGCAAGCCACACATTGCTCAAGCACCCCCAGCGCCGCCTGCTCCGACACCGCGATCAAGCACAGGTCGGGGCGGACAGGAAGCTCGGCGAGCGTTGGAAAACAAGGGACCCCGAAGACCTCGGTCCGGCCCGGATTGATAGGGAAGACCTCACCGGAAAATCCACCCGCGCGGATAGAGGACCATATGGTCTTCGCGAGAAAAGACCGCTCACTGGCCCCGACAAGCGCAACCGTGCGGGGCGCAAACAGACTGCCGAGCACATGCGGTGGCGGCACGCCACCCCCGCCAGCTGCCATCGATGCAAGTTCCGACTCGATTGGCAATGCGGGCGGGACCAGGTCGTTGAAATTCACGGCCTTAACGCGCCACTTTCGAATACTCGGCGACTGCGGGAAGGTTGAGCTCCTTCAGTGCCTGATTGAGGTAGCTGAAATCAAACACACGGCCCAACGGCGGAACCTGTTCCTCTTTCAGGAAGCCCCGGGACTTCAATATGTCGATGTTGGCGCGTACCGCAGACTCAACCGCGTAGCCATTGAAAGCCAGTTTCCGCTCCTGAACCATGAACTCGTACAGCTTGGCTGCATAGTCGTCGCCGAGCGGCTTGCCCCCCGATACCAACAAGTGCTTGGACCACCACTGGACCACCTGACTCTTGTTGGCCGGGTTCTCAAGCCAACGTCCGGTTTCTACGACCGACTTGATATAACGAATCAGGACCTCCCGATTCTTCTCGGCCCATTCCCGACTGACGACGTGCACCCCGGTCACGTACTGGGGCACATACTTCACCTGATCAGCCAGGAGACTGAAACCCTGTTGCTGCAACTCGTAAGTGTTGGGCGGGTAAGTCGGTACGGCACTGATGGCCCCGTTACTGAGTGCGGCGATACGAGCGCTTCCCGCTCCCGCGCTGACCAGATCATAGTCCTGCCCCGGTGTCATGTTGGCACCGCGCTTGAGTATCAGCTCGATCGCCTCGGTACTTGCCGACTGCAATCCCGGTGTGCCGATCTTCTTGCCCTTGAGGTCCTGCAACGTCTTGATCGAGGGGGCTCCGATGAGTTGGTAGACCGGCGCGATCGAGCCGACCGCGAAGATGACGAGATTGGTGGCGCCCTTGTTCCACGCGTTCACCACCGTCGAAATGCCGCTGCACTCCCCGATCGGGATATCCTGATTGGAAATCGCCGTGGGTACTTGAGAGATCTGCATCTTGATCTGCTCGAATTCCAGTTTGTACTTCTCGCGAAATTGCGCAAACTCCGGGTGCCGCACCATACCCGTAGTCATGCAAAACGACGTAATCTCATCGGACGGTATCGATACCCGGACCTTTGTCGACTGTGCATGCGCATTCATCCCAAGCGAAGAAACTAGCAATGCACCCAGTGCGATTTTTGTGGCCTTCTGATTCATCGAATATCTCCTTTGATGTTCACATTAATGACTGACGGAGACGGCGTGTTGCTGCGGAACGAAATCGCGAATGACGTCAGACTGGATATGGCTCCACAGTTGGGCCACATACTGCTGGAAGACTTCAGAGCGCTTGGTGTCGATAGTACGCGGCCGCGGTATGTCGATATCGATGATTTCCCGCACCGAACCAGGCCGCGCCGACAAAACGACCACACGATCCGCCAGGAACACGGCTTCATCGAGCTGATGCGTGACGAATAACACGGTCTTGCCGGTCTCCTGCCAGATCCTCATCAATTCGACCTGCATCATTTCCCGCGTCTGTGCGTCCAATGCTGCAAACGGCTCGTCCATCAGCAGAACATCGGGCTCGACAGCGAGTGCCCGTGCCAAGTTGACGCGCTGGCGCATACCGCCAGACAATTGATGCGGCAAGTACCGTTCGAATCCACCCAAACCCACGAGATCGACATAAGCTTGTGCCTGGTCGCGCGCCTGCGGCTTGGGCACGCCGCGCAGTTCCAGGCCGTAACTCACATTGGCCACCACGGTTCTCCAAGGCAGGAGTGAATCCCGTTGGAAAACGAAACTCAGCTTGCCGCCGGGGCCGTCGACCTTCTTGCCGTCAATAAGCACTGAGCCCTCGTCCGCAGAGATCAGGTGATCGACAATTCGGAGCAGACTGGTCTTTCCCGAGCCACTGGCCCCGATGACCGTCACGAACTCGCCAGCATTCAACGACAGCGAAATGTCCCGCAGGACCTCGAGGCGGCCGCCATCGGGCGCTGGAAAGAAATGTGAAATGTGGTCCAGCTGGAGCTTTGGGGGAGCGCCTGGGGTTGCCGCGGGCATGGTCATACTGGCAGATCCTCACGAATCGTTGCGCCGATTCCCGGCTCGTCTGAAACATAGGCGGTACCCTCGCGTATATCCATCCCTGTGGCGACGTCTGAGACCAGCCTCTGCGACTCGCCAATCTCGCAAGCGAACGAAGTCACGTTGGGATGACTGCAAGCCAAATGGGTATGAACCAGATCGATGATGCAGGATCCTACGTTCGCCCCGACAATATTGGGAATGCCGGCCGACTGGCACAAATCGGCAATCTTGCGGGTCCAGTACAGGCCACCCATCTTGGCCACCTTCAGGCTGATAATGTCCGCCGCGTTCTTTTCGAGGATCCGATAGGCATCGCCGATCGTTCGTATGGATTCGTCGGCCTCGACCAGGACATCCACCGACCGTCGGACCAGGGCAAGCCCTTCGATGTCGTGAACAGCCACGGGCTGTTCCAGAATGGCGACTGCGGGACAGTCATGCAGACTGTTTACCAACTGAATGATCTGCTTGGGCGTGTAAGCCTGGTTGGCGTCCAGAACGATGCGCCCTTCGGCCTCCATGACAGCGGCGACAGCACGGACGCGGTCGACATCGTCTTTGGCTCCGTCAATTTTCAGTTTGAAATGGCGAAACCCCTGGGCCATCATCTGTACTGTTTCGGCAACCATTTCGTCGGGTGTGTCGAGCCCCACCATGCGTATACATGAAACGGACCGGCGGGTGGCACCACCCAGATGCCGATACAGCGGCACACCCGCCGCCCTGGAGACAATATCGTGCAACGCCATATCGACTGCCGCCTTGGCCCTGTAATTGAAGACCAGCCGCTTCTCGATTCCCTCCATCAACACGGCGATGTCGTACGCATTTTTCCCGACCAGGTAGGGCGCAATGACCTCATTGATCACGCTCTGGATGGACCCTACGGTTTCTCCCGCGATGTACGGGTTTTCGTGGGCCCAGCCGGAACCGACGCGCCCGTCAACGGCCTCGATCTGAACCAGGAAACCTGCGGCCCCCCCCGAGCTTCCAAGTGAGGTTGCGACACCGCGAGTCATGCGACGGTCGACACGATGGAGCTTCACGGAGCGAATAATCATGGGTATTCCTGTTGCCGGAAAAAACGGGTTGTCGAATTCGACGTCTGGTGCCGCCGATAGGTCAGCGAACGAGCGGCCTGAACATGGGCAGGATGACATCATCCCCACTCGCGCTGAACACGACTTGGACCGGCATGCCAATGTAGACATCGTCGGGCCGGCATTCGACAATGTTGGTTCCGAACATCGGGCCCTCTTCAAGTTCGATAAGGGCGAAGACATAAGGCACCTTGTCGGCAAAGGCGGGGTGAAAGGGCTTGCGATGAATGTTGAACGCGAACACCTTGCCACGCCCCGACGAATCCTCCCAGCGCAGACTTCCAAAGAATGGTTCGTTGGCATGATTGCGGCAATAGGCGGCAGGCCAGTACCAGGCACCACATTGTCGGCAGCGCATCAGCAATAGGCGCTGCTGTGCCACGCCCTTCCAGAAGGCCTGGTTGTCCTCATCGATATTGGGTTGGGGTGCCAGCACTGGCATGATCTGAATCAGGAAAAGTGAACAGAGGGACTAGCTTCTACCCAGGACCAGGGTCCCGTGGGTGGAACACATGCCGGGCGAAAGAATCTCCCCCCCGTGGCCTGTTACGAGGCCCACACGGGCACCCTTCACCTGGCGATCACCAGCCTGGTTCCGCAGTTGCAGGATTGCTTCGGAAAGATGCGTCAACTCACCAAGATGATAGGCCGCCAGCAAGCCGCCGCTGGTGTTGATCGGTAAGCTCCCGCCCGGGGCGATTCTGCCCCCGGATGCAAAGTCGCCACCTTCGCCCTTCTTGCACCAGCCGTAATCCTCGAGCTGGAACAGCACTTCGCCAGTAAAGCAATCGTAAAGCCCGGCGAAATCGACATCCCCGATCTCGATATCCGCTTCCCGGAAAGCGGCCCGCTTGGCCGTATCGACAGCGAGTTGCGTGTAGTTGGCTTTCTCCCACCACAACCGCTCCATGGCTTCGCCGACGCCGGCACCCATGACCATCACGGGCGGCTGGCGCAGGTCTGCAGCGCGATCTGCCGTCGTGAGAACAAAAGCCATGGCACCGTCATTGACGACGCACATGTCATGCAGCCGGTATGGATCAACTATGGTCGGCGAATTCAAGTATTCGTCCTGCGACAGTTGTCGTCCGTGGAGTTGGGCGAGCGGATTGAGCGCGGCCCACTCGCGCGCCGCAATCGCAATGTTGCCGAAATGAACGCTCTTGGTCCCGTACTCGTGCATGTGACGTGACGCGAAAAAACTGTGATGGCTGACCGCCGTAAGGTCGCCAAAAGGTTTTCCCCAATACCCTTGCTTTTCAATCATGTTCAAGCCGGTGATCCCGGAAGCCTTGCCTGCACGACTACGCGACCAGTCCTTCGTTCCATAGGCGAGTACGACATAGTTAGCTATTCCGAGTTCGAGAAACTTCGAAGCTGCTACGATGCCAAGAATGCCTGCAGTTCCCCCACGTGAGATCTGGAAGAACATGCGGCACGGCATGCCAATTACGCGCGGAAATGCGTCCGTCGATGAGGGTATGTCGCCAGAGCCGGGAGCTAATCTCAGGTCAATAGCGCCATCAACCTGAGAAACCGTAAGCCCAGAATCCTCAATCGCCAAGCGTGCCGCCTCTGCCTGCAAGGACCGCATGCTTCTTTCTGCAAATCTGCCAGCGATAAGCGACTGGCCAACGATTGCGAACTTGTTCTTTAGGGCTTTGCCCAACTGGATGCACCTTCACACGACGGCTCACCTATTCAATCGGATGAACCTATTCGGCCTTGCCTGGGAAGCGTTGAGAAGCCTTCCAGGCCGCATACTTAGATATGCAATATTAGGCCTTGCCTTGCGTCAAAGAATCGGTAGTTACCCTTACCGAAAGGACAAATGAAGGGCCCGCGCGGCATCGCATCACTGCGCGGCGGGGGTATGCCACCACCGCAACATGCTGAACACTCCGCCAAGTGCGGCGAATCCGGCCGCCAGCCACAAAGCCACCACCGGTTCGCGCCCAAGTTGGGCATCAGCGTGGCTGAAGATGAGTAAAGAGGCGAAGGCGGGTTGTGCGCGACCAACCATTTGCGCCATGCCTGCAGTGACCGCGATTACGGTTCAAAGCCTGCCTATGTCGCTGCCTGAAAGCCGCGCTTTCGATTCGATAAAGCACTTTTTATTTGACTCTCTGATCCGCTTCCATGGCGTGCTGGCACCCAACGCCAAGCTGCGCGCGCTGGTTGTGCCGCAGGAGCCCGAGGTACCCGCGCAAGCTGCGGCGCCTGACGAGTGCGAGGCGAACTGCGCGCACCACCGAGCGGTGCGGCAGAGCTGGTCCAAGCTGCTCAAGCGCGTGTTCGATTTCGATCTGGAGCACTGCCCGAACTTCGGTGGCTAGCGCAAGATCATTGCGGCGCTCCTGGAGCCGCCGGGGTCGGCTGCGTCCGAGTGGTTGCGGGACCTACGGAAGCGGCCCGAAGGCAAGGGATAACCCGTAGGCGGCGCCACGGGGCGGCGCATTTTGGCTGTGCCATCAACACCCGACAGATCGCCAGCAGATCGCAGCCGGCATCCAAAGAAAGATTCAAGCACGTCGGGCGCTGTGTGCCGTCCCTGCTCTGCCGCACTTGGGGTGCCGTGGGGAAGAAAAAGGGGCGTTTGAAAAGCCTATCCCCCAGAGGGCCAAAGGCGCATCGGCATGCGGCTGACCATCAGCGCGCCGCGCAATAACTGCAAGCTGCATGAGGACGCTGGTGATATCGTGCTGGTGGCCGGGGGGATCGGCATCACGCCACTGTTGTGCATGGGACGACGCCTGCAGCAGCTCGGGCGACCGTTCGAGTTTCTGGTGTTTGCACGTTCCCGCAAGAGTGCCTCCTTTGTGGCAGAAGTCGAAGCACTCGGGGCGCCCGTGTTGTGGCATTTCGACACCGAACAGGGCGGCCCGCCGGTCCTGAAGGCGCTGCTGGCGGCGCGCCCGGCACAACACGGCACCTACTACCGCGCCTGCGGCCCGGGGGTGATGCTCGACAGCTTCGAGAAGCTCTGCGCGGAGTTCGGTTACACCAACTACCAACGCGCACATCGAGCGCTTCACCGCGGTTGAGGTGGCCGCGGCCACGGATGCCAGGCAGTCGTACACCGTGGAGCTCAAGCGCATGGGCAAGATCATCACGGTCACGCCGGCGCAGACCTTGCTGGAGGCATTACGCGCCTGTGGTGCCGACCCCGCCAGCAGCTGCGAAGAAGGTGTTTGCGGCTCCTGCGAAACCGCAGAGATCGAAGGCACGCCCGACCACCGCGGCTCGGTGCTCAGCGCCGCCGAACACGCCGGGGAAACACCGTGACCACGCGAAACCCACAACCAATGCCGGGCTTTGGCGCAGTCGTCTCTCAGCGGTGGTCAGTGCGGGTGTTCGTTGTGCGCATGCCAGATGCCTGATGCACGACCTGTAAAATTCCGCGATGAAGCCGCGCGTCTATGTGGAAACCTCCGTCATCAGCTACCTCGCTGCCAGGCCGAGCCGACGCGATCAATTCCACGTGGCAATACTTTTCTTATCAACTGTGGCAGAAGCGCGCGACGGTGGACTTATTGGTGTCGGACGCGGTAATGGCCGAAGTACGGATTGGCGATGAACAAGCAGTGCACAGCCGTCTGGTCTATTGCGATGCACTTGCTCTGCTCGACGTGCACTCCGACGCCGAAGACCTGGCGCAATTTCTGTTACGCAAAAAGGCAATTCCGGCCAAGGCATTTACGGACGCGGTGCACATCGCCATTGCGGCGCTGCACGAGGTGCAGTTCATCGCGAGCTGGAATTTCCGGCATATTGTCGGTGCCGTCGCCAGAAGAAACATCGAACTGGCGCTGACGGAGTTTGGGGCATTTGTGCCGGTAATCGCTACCCCTGAAGAGATTCTGGAAGGGCTGAAATGAAAAACGCCGATGCCGTTATGCAAGACGTCTGGCAAGCGAAAGAGGCCACCGCCAAGAAGTACCGGAACCTTGCGGCCTATGTCGCCTATTTGCGTAAGCAATCCAGGCGAAAACACCCGGGTGGGCGCGTGCCGGCACCTGGCAATGCCAAGGTGAAGAGTCCGGTTCACGATTGACCCAGCCACTACCCGACGCACCCGGCAGCGCGCCACCTACACATACAAAGGCGACACCGTCAACCTGGCCGCGCGGGCATAGGAAATCCAACCACCCTCGCCAGCACCATCCGTGCCCTGCGCGTCACACTGGTCCACCGGCAAGGGGCCTGAGGCCACCCAACCGTGACGGTTCAGGCGTCCCGGCGACCAGCGCCGCCGGGGTCGGCTGCGTCCGAGTGGTTGCGGGACCGATCGAAGCGGCCCGAAGGCAAGGGGTAAACCGTAGATGGTGCCATGGGGAGGCGCATTTTGCCTGTGCCATCAACGCCCAACAGCCGCCTTGCAGGCCTTCTTGGGGAACGGGTTCATGCCCATGCCGACCACCACCACGTCGAAGTCCTCCACCACGTCGATGACTTCCTGCACGATGGCCTGCAGGTGCCCTGCGATCTTGGAGCGGATAAAAAAAAGCCCGCTCACAAGCGGGCCCCGAAGGCGGCACTTGGCCGCGGGCAATGCTCAGGAGGGTGCGGGCACGCTGAACTCGGCCAGCGGCTTGCCAAACTTGATGATCCACAGGCGTTGGGTGCGCTCCGCGTCCGTGCCGCGCGCCACGCGCGAGGCCACGCCGGTGCTGCAGCCGCTGAGCACGCCGTCGGTCGAGGTGCAGCCCGTGATGTCGGCGCCGCTGATAGCTTCGCCAGCAGCGGTGAACACCAGCGTGCGCAGCCCGAAGTCGTTGTCATTGGTCAGCGCCAGCGTGTTGGCATCCACCAGCGCCAGGCCCTCGGCCTTTTCGGCAATCCAGCCGGCGGCGTTCAGGTCGAGCAGCAGGGTCTTCTTCAGCGGCGTCACTGTCGTCAGGTAGTCGGACACAGCATTGACGGAGGCACCGGCCATGCTGCTCTTCTCGAGGTCAGACGTGTCCGGGTTGAATGCGGCTTGTGCGATGTCGGTGGCCGAGCCCGTTTCCACCAGCATCAGTTTGTTGAACACCTTGCCGTCGGGCCCGGCGCCCTGCTCGATCACGATGAACTTGCCATTGCCCAGCGACACCATGTCGCCCAGTTTGGCGTTGCCGGTGCGGCTGGCCGCGTAGTCGGAGCAGCTGATCGGGTAGGCGTACATCTTCGACGTTTCGGTCGTCGGGTCGAACTCGACCCAGCGCGCAAAGCGCGCAACCCGCTCGACGCGCGCGCTGGCACTGGCACCCGCGCAGGCCGTGCCTGCCGGTTGCACATAGACGCCCGTGGCAAATGCGCCGGCAGACGTCAGATCGGTGATCGGGCTCTGCAAAAAGCCGTGCAGCTTGCCGCTGGCCACGTCCAGCGCCAGGCCTTCCATGCCGCGGTTGGCGCGGCGCTTGGCCAGCACCGAGGGCAGCACGGAGGTCACGCCGGGCAAGGCCGTCACCGTCGAGCCCGCCGGAATGGACGGGCCGTACTTCTTGAGGACGACGCCGGTGACCGGGTCGATCTTCACGATGAAGGGGCCGTACTCGTCGGACGTCCACAGCGCGTTGCGCGCGGTGTCCACCACGATCGACTCGGGATCGAGCCCGAAGTCGCTGAAGGTGGTGGTGGTGGCAGCTTCATACTGGAGCTTGTCGGTCAGCGGTGCCTCGCCGGAGGCGCCCACCTTGCCCGCGCCCGCCGGCAGCCCGGTCACCTTCTGCGTGCTGCTCACGCCGATCGGCATGCTCGACTTGAGCACCGCGCCGTCCTTGCCGACAGCGATGATGCCGATCGCCGGGGCGAAGCTCGGGGCCGGGAAGAGCTTGGCGTCGCAGGTCGCGTCTGCGCGGGTGAGGCACAGCGCGCTGCCGGTGTTGGGCACCTTGGGGCCGTCGCCGTTGGGGCCGCGGTCGGTGATGGCGTAGAACTCCAGCGTGCCGTCGGCCAGCTTGCTCTTGAACGCCAGGCCCGAGCCATAGGCCGGCAGGAAACCGTTGGGGAATTCGTTCTTGATGGCCTGCACACTGCCTTCGTAGGGAATGTAGAAGGAGGTCGCGGCCTGCACCGCCATGCGGGTGACGGTGGCGGTCACCGTGCCCAGGCTGTTGGTCTGCGTCACCAGCTCATTCACCGGCGTGCCCACTTTGGAGGCCAGCGTGTCCTCGAAGTGCTCACGTGCCAGCGCGCGGCTGGCGTCGTCGGCGGGGCGCGCCTTGTAGGCGTCGGGCAGTGCGGCCAGCGTGGCCGTCAACGCGGCATTGAAGCTTGCCGCCACGACGCTGAAGTCCAGCGTGCGGCTGCCCAGCGCGGTCTTGACTTCGGCCGTGATCTTGATGCCGTTGGACGGGTCGCCGTCTTCGTCGAGCGACTGCAGCGTCAGCAGGCGGTTCATCACCTTGTCGGCCTTGACATCGCTGCCACCGGCCAGAGTCAGCGGCGTGACCACCGTGCCGCACGGGGCCGTGCCCAGCGCCAGGCCGCCCACGCTGAAGGTCACGGTCTCGCCGCTCTTGCAGGTGAACTCGCCATTGGCGTTGGTTGATGCCTTGGTGGCCGTGCCGGCCACGTACTCCAGGCCCTCGACCGCCGCGTCGAGAAACACGCCGGTCACGGTGGCCGGCACCGCCGGGGAGTCGCTGCCGCCGCAGCCGGCCAGCAGCGCGCCAGCGGCCACGGCCGCAAGCAAGGGATGTTGCAGGAATGTCTTCATGGGTCTTTCAGGGTTGACGCCCCGTGTCGCTGCATGGCACGCACAGATCTCGCGCCGGCGCCGGGGCTGCCCACAGTAGAACGGCCGCGTGTGAAGGCCGCGTGACAACCCGCCGTGCCCGGGGGGTAGGTGGTGCCCGGGCGCGCAGTCTGCGCGGTGCGCCTGCCGTCGGCCACGATGCGCACCGAGTGCACACCCAGAAACACCACCACTCCCAGCAACAGCATCGGCATGATCAGCGCCAGTGTTCCGTTGGTTCCGCCAGCGGCCCCCTCCGCCGCGCGCGTCTTATTGGAAGCGTACCGCTGCTGTTTGATCTCCACGCCACCGGCGTGTGGCTGCGGACAGGACTGGCGAGTGTTCCGAAAATCATGCCAGGTTCGGCTTGGCGCGCTCTGGGTCACGGGCACACCGTGAGCCGGGGATGGAGGCCGAGGTTGGCGAGCCGAGACGACCGACCAATTGCCGCCGCTCGTGTCCCCCGCCCTGCGGGCTCCTCCTTTACCTCGCCGCGACACCTGGTCGGTCCTCTCGGCGGCGTGGGTTGTTGGTACGCGCCGCCGGCCTGGTCCCACACCAGGCAACCGGCATCTGGTTTGTCACGGCTTTGGAAAAGACCGACAGTTCGTGCCGGCAGGTCTTCGCGCCACCCGACACCATCAGGCAGAGCCGGTTGTCAGTGCCCGGTCGGGTTCTCCGGCAGGCGTATTGCTTTCCAGCCGCGTTCGGCTGCAATGGCAGCCAGCCTGGGGTCGGCATTGACCACCACCGGCACATCGACCGCCTCCAGCAGGGGCAGGTCGTTGATCGAGTCGCTGTAGGCGCAGCTGTCGTACTGCGCCAAGGAAGCACCACGCGCTGCGAGCCAGGCGTGCAGGCGGGTCACCTTGCCGCTGCGCATGTTGAGTACCCCGGTTGGCGTGCCAGTGAAGACGCCGTCCACAAGCGCCGGTTCCGTGGCGAGCAGGTGCGCGATGCCAAGATGGGCCGCGGTGAGTTCGGTGAGAAACCGGTTGGTGGCGGTTGTCAGCACCACCAGATCGCCCCGGGCCGAGTGCGCTGCGACCAGTTCCAGCGACTCCCGCGCAATGCGGGGCGCGATTTCACGGCGCATGAACTCCTGGCGCAGTGGCTCCCAGTGCTCGGGCGAATGGCCCGCCAGCGTGGACAGATAAAAGGTGGAGAATTCGACCGGCTCGACATTGCCTGCCCTGTAACGCGCCTCGATGTCGGCATTGCGCTGCGCGAACGCCGTTTTCTCGAGCACACCGCGGGTGATCAGGAAGTCGCACCACAACACGTCGCTGTCTCCCGACAACAGCGTGTGGTCGAGGTCGAAAAAAACCAGTCCGGGCTTCATGCCAGGACGGCCGCGCTGTGGCCTGAGGTGCTGCGTCCTTGGGTGGCACCCGGCGGCCTCCCCGGTGTACCTTCGCTCTGCGAGCTGCGGTGCTGAGCACCTTCGGGCGGCCGTGCGGCGCTCATGCCTTGCGCAAATGCCAGGCCTTGGGCCGGGTGAAGGTCTGGATGCCGTAGGTCGACATGGTCAGGCCGATGCCTGAGTCGCCAACGCCGCTCCAGGGCAGGCGCGGGCTCAGGCGGTCGCAGCAGTTCCAGTAGACCGTGCCGGCGTGCACCTGCGACAACACGCTGCGCGCGCGCGCTTCGTCCGGTGTGTAGGCGCCGGCTGTCAAACCGTAGCGGGTGTCGTTCATCAGGCGCACTGCCTCGGCATCGCCCGACACCTTTTGTATGCCAACGATCGGCCCGAAACTCTCCTCGCGCATCACTTCCATGGTGTGGTTCGCGTCGGCGATCACGGTGGGCGCAAAGCCGTTGCCCGGGCCGGCCAGGCGGGTGCCACCACACATCACCCGCGCACCCTTGGCGCGGGCGTCGTTCACCTGCGCCTCCAGTACGGCGAGTTGTGGCTTGCGCGTGATGGCGCCAATGTAGGTGTCGTCAGCGGTCGGGTCGCCGACTTTGAAGCCCCGCACCGTGTCGACGAAGGCGGCCAGGAACTGGTCATAGACCTTTTCGTGCACGTAGATGCGCTCGACCGAGCAGCACCCCTGGCCGGTGTTGTACATCGCGCCATCGGCGAGTGACTCGGCGGCGGCCTTCGGGTCGGCGTCTTCGCAGACGTAGGTCGGGTCCTTGCCGCCGAGTTCGAGCTGCAGCTTGACCAGGCGCGGCCCCACCGCTTGCGCAATCTTGGCGCCGGTGGCATGCGAGCCGGTGAAGAACACGCCGTCGATGTCCTGCGATTGCAGCGCCGCGCCGACGTCGCCCGCACCCACCACCAGGATGAAGACATCCTTCGGCACGCCGGCGGCGTGCATGAGGCGCGCGATGGCCTGGCCGGTCAGCACCGCGTATTCGGAGGGTTTGTACAACACGGCGTTGCCGGTGAGGAGTGCCGGGATGAACACATTGCCGCCCACGAACCAGGGGTAGTTCCAGGCCGAGATGTTGGCCACTACGCCCAGCGGGATGTGCTGGATCTGCTCGGTCATGGCGTCATCCTGGAACACCGTCTCGGTGCTGGTGGTCGGTGCCGCCTGTTCCAGGAAGAAGTCGATGCGCGGCAGCAGGCCGTTGATCTCGTTGCGCGCCTGGCGGATCGGCTTGCCGGTTTCGGATGTGGTCACGGCGGCAAGCGTGTCGGTTTCAGCCACCAGCGCTGCACGGAAGCGCTGGATGCAGGCAACCCGTTCGGCCATGGGCCTGGCTGCCCATGCAGGTTGCGCAGCCCGTGCTGCAGCGGCCTTGGTGGCCACTGACGCGGCATCGTCCGCATCGACCTGGGTGATGGCAGCGCCGGTGGCGGGGTTGTGGATGGCGAGTTGGGTCATGGTGTGGCCGGGGTCATTGCGGCACGCGCCGCGTTCAAAAAGTCTTGCAGGATGGGCGCGTCGTCGAGCGTGCCCTGCTCGGGCTTGTGGAACTCCGGGTGCCACTGCACCGCTGCGACCCAGGACGCGCCGGTGTGGCGGATGGCCTCGATCATGCCGTCCACCGGGCAACGCGCCTCGACCACAAAGTTGTCGGCGAGGTCCTTCACACCCTGGTGGTGCACGCTGTTGATCTTGCAGCTGGGCTGGCCGGCGAGCAAGGCCGCGAGGCGGCTGCCGGCCTCGACCTCGATGGCGTGGAAGTTCAGGTCGTAGGCCACCGCATCGCGGTGCACCAGGGCCTGAGGGCGCTGGGTCGGGATGTCCTGGTACAGGGTGCCGCCAAATGCGACGTTGATCAACTGCAGGCCGCGGCAGATGCCGAACACCGGTTTGCCGGCCTTCGCGAAGGCGCGCACCAGGGCGATTTCGTAGTCGTCGCGGTTGCGGTCACCTTGCCAGCGCTCCTGCAGTGCTGTCTCGCCATAACTGCCGGGCCAGACGTCTGCGCCACCGTGCAGCACCAGGCCGTCGAGCCACTGTGCGTAGTCGTCAAAACCGACATCGCCGCGCGCGGTGTCTCCGGTGGGCGATGGGATCATCACCGGCAAGGCGCCACCGGACATGATCCAGTGTGGTACCGACTGTTCCACGTATTGCAGCGTCTTCTTGGCGAAAGCAGCGCGGGTCGGGTCGGGGTAGAGGAAACAGGCGCTGACGCCGATCTTCAGCCTGTCAGTTTGTGCGGCACCCATTTACATCGCCGCCTTGAACAAGGCCTCGAAGTCCGCAGACGTGCAGGGCCGCGGGTTGGTCTGGTGGCACATGTCGGCAGTGGCGATCTGCACCAGGCGGGGCAGGTGTTCGGCCTTCACGCCATGGGCGGCCAGGCCACCGGTGATGCCGACACTGGCCTTGAGCGCGCGCAACCACGGCACGAATGCCTTGCCGCCGCCGGGCACCGCACACACATGGGCGAGCTCGTCGAACTTTGCCGGCGCCGAGGAGTAGTTCCAGTCCATCACGGTGTCGATCATCAGCGCGTTGGCCAGGCCGTGGTGCAGGTCGCATACAGCACCCAGCGCATGCGCGCAGGAGTGCACGGCACCCAGGTCTTTCTGGAAGGCGATGGCGCCCATCATGGACGACATCATCATGTCGGAACGGGCCTGCAGGTTGTGCGGCTCCTTCACGGCGACAAGCAGCGCGGCGGCAGCGATCCGTGTGCCCTCGAGCGCAATGCCGTCGCACAGCGGGTGGTAGGCCGGCGACAGGTAACTCTCGACGTTGTGCGTCAACGCGTCCATGCCGGTGGCGGCGGTCACATGCGCCGGCAGCCCGAAGGTGAGTTCGGGGTCGGCGAAAACAGTTTTGGCAAGGATCCTGGCGCTGAACACCACCCGCTTGAGGTGGCTGTCGTTCTCGCTCACGACGCTGGAGCGGCCGACCTCGGAACCGGTGCCTGACGTGGTGGGCAACGCCACGAAATACGGCAACTCGTGGACGATGGGGCGCACCTGGGGGTGGTCCCACACGTATTCGAGGATGTCGCCGTCGTGGGTGGCGGCCAGCCCGACGATCTTGGCCACATCGAGCGCCGCGCCGCCGCCGAACCCGATCACGCAGTCGGCGTGGTGGGCTTTGAAGGCCAGCGCGCCATCCATCACCTGGCTGCAGGTGGGGTTGCCGAACACGCCGGAAAACACGGCCACGTCCAGGCCGCCCAGGTGGGTGCGGAACTCGGCCAGCACCGGCAAGGCGCCGAGTGCCTTGTCGGTGACGATCAGCGGGCGTTTACAACCGGCGGCCAGCAGATGCGTGCCGACCAGCTTGCGCGCGCCGGCTCCGAACTGTATGGGGGTGGGAAATGCGAAGGAGTGGATGCTCATGGGGTGTTGCCTGGTGGATCAGATGATTTCAAAATAACGCTTCATTTCCCAGTCGGTGACGGCGTCCAGCCACTGGCGCCACTCCCAGTCACGGGTGGCGGCAAAGTGGTCGACGAAGCCGTCGCCCAGCCAGTCGCGCGCAATGTCCGACTTCTGGAAGACGCGGGTGGTCTCGATCAGCGTGCGGGGCGCGCGGGGGATGTTCTCGGCGCCCACGTTGGTGCCGGTGATGGGTGGTGTGGTGAGCTTGAGGCCCTTCTCCACACCGTCCAGGCCAGCAGCGATGACGGCCGCCATGGCTAGGTACGGGTTGACATCGGCGCCGGGGCAACGTGTCTCGAGCCGTGTCGCCTTGGGGCTGCCGGCGATGACCCGGAAACTCGCGGTGCGGTTGTCGACACCCCAGGTGGGTTTGACCGGGGCCCAGAAGCCGTCCACCAGGCGCTTGTAGCTGTTGATGGTAGGCCAGATCATGGGCGCGAAATCCATCATGCAGGCGACCTGGCCGGCAAGGTAACTCTCGAACAGTTTGCTCATCTTGCGCGGGTTCTTCGCGTCAAAGAACAGGTTGGTCTTGCCGTCAGACAGGCTTTGGTGGATATGGCCGCTGCAGCCCGGCAGACTCTGGCTGGGTTTGGCCATGAAGCTGGGCATGATGCCGAAACGCGCGCCGATCTCCTTGGCACCGGTCTTGAACAGCAGCGCGCGGTCGGCCTGCTCCAGCGCCTCGGAAAAACCGATGGCGGCTTCGTACACACCAGGGCCGGTCTCGGTGTGCAGGCCCTCGATCGGCACACCGAAGGCCAGCATGTCGTCCATCAGTGCGTTGAAGAAATCGCGGTGTTCGTTCATGCGCAAGAGCGAATAACCGAACATGCCGGGTGTGAGTTGCTGCGCGCCGACGCCCTTCTTGGCGGCCCAGCTGTGGGGTGTTTCGAGGAAGTTGAACCACTCGAACTCCATGCCGGTCATTACCTTGAAGCCCATTTTTTCGGCGCGTTTCAGGACCCGCTTGAGCGCCTGGCGCGGGCACTGCGCGTGGGGTGTGCCGTCGGCATACACGAACTCACCCAGGAAGAAGGGCACCTTGTCGTCCCAGGGCACGTGGCGCGCGGTGTTCAGGTCGAGCCGTGCCAGCGCATCGGGAAAGCCGTGTTGCCAGCCGGTGGCGGTGGTGTTGTCGTAGGTGACATCCATCATGTCCCAGCCCAGCACCACGTCGCAAAAGCCGAAGCCCCCGCCGGGATAAGGCTCGGCCGCGCCGAGGAATTTGTCGCGGTGCAGGTATTTGCCACGCAGGACGCCGTCGATGTCGCTCACGGCCACTTTGACCTTGGGCGCGCCGGATTTCTGGACGGCGGCGACGGCCGGGTGGAGTTTGCCGGACGCCTTGGGAGCAGTAGCCATTGGGATTGCCTCGTCGTGAAGGGGTCGCCAGGTGAGCCAGGGGGGCGGTCTGCGGCCTTTGCCTGAAACCATGATTCTGACGCAACCCGGGGAAGGGCTCAGTGCCGCTTGCGCAAGCCCAGCGCCACCACTGCGCCCACCACGACCAAGGCGCCCGCGATCTGGACCGGCGCGATGACCTGGCCCAGTACGAGCCAGGCCAGCACCAGGGCGAACACCGGTTCGACATTCATGATGGCCGAGTTGCCCACCACACCGAGGCGGGGCAATACGGTGAACATGATGGTGAAACCGGTGCCGTACAGGCAGGTAAGGGCCGCGAGCCCCCACCAGCCGGGTGCTGCCTGCGGAAGGTGAAACCCGCCCTGCAGCGTCACCATTCCCAACGCGACCAGGCCCGCCATCCCCATGGTGGTCGCAGTGCGCACGCGGCCGTCCACATCGCCCACCTCGTGTTGTGTCAGGACCAGCGCCAGGCTGAAGGTGCCCGCGGCCGCCAGCGCAAAAGCGACCCCCGTCCCGATGCGTGCCCACTGGCCTGCGGCGCCCAGCCCCGATGCCGCACCGAACACGTCCAGCGCCAGCGTCAGGCCAACCAGTATCACCGGCATGGCCACCAGCAAAGGCCGCGCGGGTGGTTCGCGGTAAACCACCCGCGCCCACAATGCGGTCCAGATCGGGAAGGTGTTGAAGGCCAGCAGGGCCAGTGCCACCGGCAGGCGCGCAACCGCCGAATACAGGCACAGGCTCTGCACGCCGATCAGCAGGCCGATCACCGGCAACATGCGTTTGTGGCGGGATGTGAATTGCACCCGTACGCGCTGCAGCAGCAGCAGGCTGATCACGACCAGCGCCGTGATGCCACTTCGGAACACCACCGCCGTGGCCACGTCTACCCCGTGGTTGAAAGCGACGCGCGCCGCCACATGGTTGGCGCCCATGACCAGGGCGATCAGCAGCAGGGTGGCGAAGGCGGTGGCGCTGAGGGCGCGGGCGCCTGCGACCGTCATGGCAGGCTGGCCAAGTGTGTCTGCGCCGCAGCGGCCAGCTTTTCGTCGAAGGTGGCCAGCGGCGCATTGAGTTCAGCGGCAAGCCAGAGGTAGGCGGCGTCGTAGCCGGAGAGCTGGTAGCGCAGCGCCAACGCGACAACTTCCAACGCCCGGAGGGGGTGCAAGCTGATGTCCATGGACTGAAACAGCACCATGCCTTCCTGCGCAATCTGCTGCTGTGCCTGCCGGCTCTTCTTCACGGCAACACTGGCCATCTCCGCCTGCAATAGAAAGGGAGCGTGCAGGGCGCGATTGACAATCCGTTCCGAGGCCAGTACCTGCCAATGCTCGTTGAACACCAGACCGCTGATCAAACTGCAATCCACGACGAGGGGAGGGCGCGCCAGGTAGGCAGCGGGTGGTTCCGCGATGTAGAGCGCCCGCGCCGTGGGCGTCACCGTGAATCCCGATCTTCCCGAATGATGTCAACCCCGAGTGGGCCACCAACAAAGGGTTCGGGATATTTGGCCTTGAGTTCGGCCACGACTTGCTCTACCGTCTTCCATCCTTGGCGAATGATCGGGTGGCCGCCGGCACCGTAGCCCACGATCTGCCCCGTGCCTGCACGACCCGTGGGCGGGGCACCCGTCGCGGATGCGCCGGGTTCGTCCATCACCGCGCGCTCAAGAATGGCCATCAACTCACCTTGCAGCGAGCGGTGGTTGCGCGCCGCGCGTTGGCGCAGGGCCTCGGCCCATTGCTCCGGTACATCTTTGACAGAAATATTGGCCATAGTGGTTCCAAAACGGGTCTCAGATGCATTTTGGCACCGTTATAGATCCAATTCAAAGCTGAATTGGTCGCCTTTTTATCGTGCCAACCGGTCACCCCGCCGACAGCGGCCGCAGCAACTCCGCCAGATCACTCTCCGTAAACAGCGGCTGCTTGCGCGCCGCAGCGCCGCTGTACATGCTGTCGGCCAGCGCGGCCTTGCGCTCCTGCAGCGCCAGGATGCGTTCTTCGATCGTGCCCTGGGCCACCAGCTTGACCACCCACACGCTCTGGGTCTGCCCGATGCGGTGGGCGCGGTCGGTGGCCTGGTTCTCGACCGCCGGGTTCCACCAGGGGTCGTAGTGGATGACGGTGTCGGCCTGAGGCAGGTTCAGGCCCACACCGCCGGCTTTGAGGCTGATCAGGAACAAGGGCACCTGCCCGCTGGTGAACTGTTCGATCAGCGCGTCGCGCTTCTGGCTCTGGCCGGTGAGTTTGACCCAGCGCAGCTTGCGCTTTTCCAGCTCGGCCTCGATCAGCGTCAACATGCTGGTGAACTGCGAAAACAGCAAAATCCGCCGGCCCTCGGACAACATCTCGGGCAGCAACTCCATCAGCTGCTCCAGCTTGGCCGAGGCCTTGACCTTCCTGGCGGCGGTCAGTTTCAGCAATTGCGGGTCGCAGCACACCTGGCGCAGTTTGAGCAAGGCGTCCAGGATGGTGATCTGCGACTTGGCCAGGCCTTTGGTGCTCAAGGCGTCGCGCACGGTTTTTTCCATGCCCAGGCGGATGGTCTCATACAGGTCGGCCTGTTGGCCGGACAGCTCGACCCGCATCGTGGTCTCCACCTTGGGTGGCAACTCGGCGGCCACCAGCGCCTTGGTACGGCGCAGCATGAACGGTGTGACGCGGGCGCGCAGCTGGGTCAGGCGGTCGGGATTGCCGAGTTTCTCGATAGGGGTGCGAAACAACTCGGTAAAGCGCTTCTGACTGCCCAGAAAACCCGGCATCAGGAAGTGGAACAGACTCCAGATCTCGCCCAGATGGTTCTCCATCGGCGTGCCCGACAGGCAAAGGCGGTGCCGGGTCTGCAACTCGCCCACCACCTGCGCGGCGTGGGTGCTGGCGTTCTTGATGTTTTGCGCCTCGTCCAGCACCACCAGGTGCCAGGGCGTCTGCAACCAGCGTTCACGGTCGCGCTGCAACAGCGAGTAGGGCGCGATCACCAGATCGTGCTGGTCAATCGAGTCGGTCACGCCATGGCGGTCCTTGCCGTGGATGACCAGGCTGCGCAATTCGGGGCAAAAGCGGGCCGCTTCGCGTTTCCAGTTGCCCATCAGGCTGACTGGCGCAATGATCAGGGCCGGCCGGGTGAGGCGCCCGGCGTCTTTTTCCACCTGGATGTGGACCAGCGTCTGCAAGGTCTTGCCCAGGCCCATGTCGTCGGCCAGGATGCCGGCAAGACCATGGGTGCGCAGGAATTGCAACCAGCCCAGGCCCTGCAGCTGGTAGGGCCGCAGGGTGGCCTGCACGCTGGCGGGCATTTGAACCTCGGGCAACTCGGCCGCGCCGCGCAGTTGCTGCACCATCTTGCGCAGCGTGGCCGCGCCCTCCCACACCGCGCCCGCGCCCAGGGCCGCACCGGTGCGCAACGCGTCGAACCGCGAAAGCTTCAGGCTGTCGCCGGCGAAGTCATGGCTGCGGTCCCCCACCAGCTCCAGCAGCGCCGCCATCCATGGCCGCAGGGTGTCGGTAGGCAGCCGCACAAAACCGGTGCCACCCAGCGCCGGCAGGTAGATGAAGGGTGGCAGTTCTGGCAGGCCCGTGACCGGGTCTGGTGTGGACGCGGCTGCCTTGGCGATCAGGTCCGGCAGCCAGGGCAGGATGTTGTGGCGCTTGCCGTCGATTTCCATTCCCAGCGAGAGGTCGAACCAGGGAGAAGTCGCGCTTTCTTCGGTGTCATCGCCGCCGCCCTGCGGCTCCAGTTGCACCTGCAGTGTGTCGGCACGGGTGACCCAGCCTTGCAGGGCGTCATCGAGCGTCAGGTCGAACCCGGCGTCGCGCAGCACCGCGAAATCTTCGTCGGCCCAGCGCAGCCAATCCTGCTGCGACCGGTCCGGAGGCAACCCAAAAACACCGGCATCCGCCGCCGACAGGCCAAGCGACGTCAACCGGAGCACGGCGCCGCGCTCGGAGTCGATGTCGCGGTGCAGCAACAGCCGCTCTTGGGTGGTCTCGAGCACCACGGTGCCGCCAGCCCCACCCCACCAGCCGCGATGGCCCGCGTAGTCAAAACGCACGGTCGCCTGAAGCAGGCCCTTGCGTGGCACGTCGGCCGGCGCAACCGGCGCCAGGTGCAGGTGGGCGCGCGGCACGATGCCGTCCAGTGTGCGCAGCGGCTGCAACACGGGGGGAGGCGGGATCGGGCCCAAGGCCTGCAATAGCGCCAACTGGTGGTCCTTCAAGGCGAGGGCGCTCAGTGCCGGGGCGTTGAACAGCACCGCCAGTCTCGCAGGCGCAATGCCGTCGGTCTGCAACAAGCCACATTCGCCGTTCGTGGTGTCGAGGTACAGCAGCGGCGCGTTGTGGCACACCTGCGCGGCGCTGTCGACCACTTTGCCGCGCAAGTTCCAGCCGGACTCGGGCGAGCGCACTGTGCTGGTCTCGCGCCACACCCATTCCAGCGCACGGGTGGGGCCCCACCGCACAGCAATGCCCGGATAGCCCTGGGGATCCTTCAGAAACAGGCGGCCGGTGCTGGCCGCCTGCTCCAGCACCAATTGCCCGGCACGGCCCGCGGGCCGGCAATCGATGCCAGTGGTGTGGCTGTAGTAATGGCGATCGACTTTGGGCATCGCCGCAATCAGCTGCAACACCTCGTGGTCTGTGGCACTGGCGGTGTCGTACACCTCCTGGCCCGGATAGGGTGCATAACGCACAAGCTTGGGTTTGGCCCACTCCCCGTTGACCTTGCGCTTGCACACCGCAGCCTCCAGTGTCAACTGCGGCTTGCCATCGGTCGCCTGGACGATCGACAACAGGTAGATGTAGTGGTCCGGGCGGACTGGCGCTGTGGCCGCCCGGCCGCTGCCGGTGGTGCCTAACCCGGTTGGTGGTGCAGGTGCATTGGTGCGGTCAAGATCGCGCAACCAGTTCAGCAGATGGCTCTCGGCCCTCAGCCGCGCGGCCTGTTGTTCGCGCGCCAACGCGGCCTGGCGCTCCGCTTCGATCTCGGCGGCGCTGCGCGGGGGTGGTGGCGCAGGTGCCTTGTACATGCTGCCCATCAGTCGCAATCCCTGCTGTGCCGCCTTGAGCATCAGCGCAACCCCGTGTTTGCATTGCGCACCCACCGCGCATTCGCACAGTGAATCCCAGTGCGCCACCTGACCATCGCGCGTCAGGTCGAGTTCGATCGAGACTTCATAGGCCTCGCGCTTGCTGCCCTGCACCGCACCAAGCAGGATCCATCCATTGCCACTGTGCACGATGTCCAGACCCAGCACGTGTTGGCTGACATAGAGTGCAAGCCCCCGCTCCCAGGTGCCGGGGTCTGTCAGTTTGGCGAGTGATCGGCCGTCGAACCAATGGCCGTGGGGTCGTGTGGTGGATTGCATGGGCTGTGGACGGCTGCTTGTACCGATTGCTGTCTGAATTGTTCCACAAGCAAAACCAGTGGCGGGCGATGTCCCCGAAGATCAGTAACCGAGCTTTTTTTCCACGACGTTCTTCAGTGGTTCGCCGCGCTCGAAACGCCCGAGGTTTTCCGTGAAGAACTGCATGGCGTCGTCGATCCAGGTCTCGGTGTGGTCGGCGCAATGGGGGGACAACAGCAGGTTGTCCATGCCATAAAACGGATGGCCTGAAGGCAGCGGCTCCTGTTCGAAAACATCCAGTGCGGCTCCGCGGATGGACCGGTTGCGCAGCGCCTCGATGAGGGCGGCCTCGTCGATGACCGCCCCGCGCCCGACATTGACCAGCACGCCGGTGGACTTCATTGCGGCGATGGCGGTGGCACCGACCAGCCCGCGGGTGTCGGGGGTGAGCGGCGCAGCCACGACCACGTAGTCTGATCGGGCCATCAGCTCCAGCAGGCGCTCAGCGCCAAGCGCTTCGTCTACCAGGTCGTCCCGATCGGACTTTTCAGGCCGCCGGCGCAGTGCGATCACCTGCATGCCCAGAGCCTTTGCCAGGCGCGCAGCCGCACGACCGATGTCACCGTATCCGACGATGCCCATGGTCCTGCCGTGCGCCTCCTGCACGTCGAACTGCTCCCAGCGCCCGGCCGCCTGGTTGCGTTTCATGCGGTGAAAATCCTTGGCAAAGAACAACACTGCTGCGGCCACGAACTCACCCAGGGAGCGGCTGTAGACACCGCTGCTGTTGGTCAACGGAACGGCGCTTTCGACCAGGGCCGGGAACAGCAGGGTGTCGAGCCCGGCCGCGCGGGAATGGATCCAGCGTACGTGCGGCGCCATCGCCCACACCTGCTGCACCAGCTCGCGGTTGCCAGACCACACCAGAATCGCATCGGCTGCGGGAGCACTTTGCGCGAAGTCCTCCGGACGTTGGCTCGTCACGATCTTCATGCTTTCGCGAAAGCGGTCGAGCATCCGGAGTTGCGGCTCGCCGGGATCGGCCAGAACAAGCAGGGTGGTTGCGTGGGGATTCATGGTGCGGTTCCTCGTGCGATTCAGGTGGTTGGCGCTCGGGCCACCTCGGCCCGGCAAGGAATGGGCCGTACCGGCCCACTGTCTGCAGTGTGCCTCAAGAAGCCGGCGCTCCCGACGCAATACCCATGTCTTGCAACGTCAACGCGATGGCGTGCACTGCCTGTTCCATCTCGTGGGGCCCGATCGCCCCGATGCACCCGACCCGGAATGTGTCGACTGTGGTCAGTTTGCCCGGGTACAGGATGAAGCCGCGCGCCCGGGCCGCGGCGTAAAAGGCGGTGAAGTCGTAACGCGGGTCCGCCGGCGCATGGAAGGTGACGATGATCGGCGCCTGCACGGCAGCGTCCAGGAAGGGCTTGAAACCCAGCGCAGCCATGCCACGCACCAGTGTTTCGCAGTTGCGCGTATAACGCGCCAGGCGGGCGGGTTGCCCACCTTCGGCCTCGAACTGGGCAATCGCCTCGTGCAAGGCCACCACGACATGGGTCGGCGGCGTGAACCGCCACTGGGTGGTTTTTTCCATGTAGATGTACTGGTCGACCAGGTCCATCGCAAGCGACTGGCTGTTGCCGGCGCAAGCTTCCAGGATGGCCTTGCGGATGACCACGAATCCCATGCCGGGCACACCTTCCAGGCACTTGCCGCTGGCCGCGACCAAGGCGTCGAAACGGGTCTCGCGGGCATCGATGTCGAGGGCGCCAAATGAACTCATGGCGTCGACGATCAGGCCCTTGCCGTGTTTCTCGCACAGGTCGGCGATCTCCCGCAAGGGGTTGAGCACGCCAGCACCGGTTTCGCAGTGGATCAGGATCACATGCGTCACGCTTGGGTCGGCGCCGAGTTTGTCCGCCACAGCCATGGGCGACACTGGTTGCGACTCGTCGAACGGCATCAGGGTGCAGCGCCGGCCCATCAGGCTCGTGAGGCGCGCCGCACGTTTGCAATAGGCCCCGTTGTCGAGCACCAGCACATGGCCGTCACGCGGCACGACAGTCGCCACCGCCGCCTCGACGCTGAATGTGCCGCTGCCCTGCAATGGCACCACCACATGCGACCCGGCACCGTGAACGACCGCCAGCAGGCTCTTGCGAACGCTCGCCGTTACGGCGTTGAAATCCGCGTCCCAGGAGCCCCAGTCCTTGAGCATCGCAAGTTTGGTGCGCAGGGTGGTGGTGAGCGGGCCAGGGGTGAGCAGTATTTTGTCTCTGTCCATGGATGGAGCCTTCCAGTTGCGAATGGTCAATGCGGTGGTGGCCGATGCGGCACTGGCCTGATTGGAAGCGCCGGGGCAGCTCTTGTCAATTGTTTTTTGTAAATTGTTGACAATTTTGGTTTTTGCAATTCCAATGCAGCCATGAGCGCCGCGCAGAACCGCTTCAAGCAAGCTCGCGCCCCCTCGGGGGGCAGTGAGGACACAACGTGCCGAACGTGGGGGCTGGCATGAGCGCCGCGCCCCACCCCACCATTGCCTTGTTGCAGAACAACTCCCTGACCATGGTGGTGCAGCAGGAGATTGAACGTGCGATCCTGGCCGGTGAATTCGGGCCCGGTGCCAAACTCAACGAAGCCGCGCTGGCGCTGCGCCTGGGAGTGTCACGCGGGCCGGTGCGGGAAGCCTTCCGTATGCTCGACGAAGCCGGGCTGGTGCGCACAGAAAAAAACCGCGGCGTGTTTGTGCGTGCCATCCCGCTCGACGAAGCCGTCGAGATCTACGAACTGCGTGCCGCCATGGAGGAGTCGGTTGGCCGCAGGTTAGCGGTTCACATCACCGTGCCCCAAATGCAGGAAGCACAAGGCATGGTCCATGCCATGGAAGACGCCGTCAAGGCCGGGGACGCCCACCGCTACCACCTGCTGAACCTGCAATTCCACGACCGCCTGGTCGAAATGGGCGGCAACCGAAAACTGACCGCGATCTACCGCAAGCTGGTCAAGGAAATCTCGCTGTTTCGCCGCATCAACCTGGACGAAGCAAACCAGTTGCCCGCGTCGGCCCACGCACACTGGGAAATGTTGCGTTCCATCGCCACCGGCGAACCCGAAGGCGCTGGGCGTTCGATGTTCGAACACGCGATACAGAGCAAAAACCGCATGGTGGACAACGAAGCCCGCCGACGCCACGAATCCAGCCAAAACACCGCCTGACCGACCAAAGAGAGAACCCCCCATGTTGCAAGTGAATTCCCGCAGTTACCGCCTGCCCACAGTCCCCACCGTCGTGGTGTGCGTCGACGGATGTGAGCCCGACTACCTGGGCCAGGCAGTTGGCACGGGCCATATGCCCTGGCTCAAGCGCGCGCTGGCCACCGGCACCGGCCTGATCGCTGAATGTGTCGTGCCGACCTTCACCAACCCGAACAACCTGTCCATCGTCACCGGCGCGCCCCCCAGCGTGCATGGCATCTGCGGCAACTACCTGTTTGACACCGCCACCGGCACCGAGGTGATGATGAACGACGCCAAGTGGCTGCGTGCACCCACCCTGTTCGCGGCGCTGGTGGACGCCGGCAAGAGCGTGGCAATCGTCACTGCCAAGGACAAACTGCGCAGCCTGCTGGGCCACAAGATGGCGAGGGGCATCTGCTTTTCATCCGAGAAAGCCGACCAGGTCACCCTGGCCGACAACGGCATCGACAACGTGCTTGAACTGGTAGGACGTCCGCTGCCCAGCGTGTACAGCGCCGACCTGTCGGAGTTCGTGTTTGCCGCCGGTGTCAAGCTGATGGAAAAACACCACCCGGACGTGATGTACCTCTCAACGACCGACTACATCCAGCACAAACACGCGCCGGGCACCCCTGGCGCCAATGCCTTCTACACCATGATGGATGGCTACCTGGGCCAGCTAGACGCCATGGGCTGCGTGATCGCGCTCACCGCCGACCATGGCATGAATGCCAAGGTGGCAATGGACGGCACACCCGACGTGTTCTACCTGCAAGACTGGTTCGACGCCTGGATCGGTGTTGCCAAGGCGCGGGTGATCCTGCCTATCACCGACCCGTACGTGGTTCACCACGGCGCGCTCGGATCGTTCGCCACGGTGTACCTGCCGGCCGAAGTCGACATCGCCGCCGCGTGTGTGCGGCTCCAAGAGGTCAAGGGCATGGAAGTGGTCCTGACCCGCGCGCAGGCGGCGGAACGCTTCGAGTTGCCGTCCGACCGCATTGGCGACCTGGTGGTGGTGTCGGAGCGGTTCACAGTTATCGGCACCTCGGCCGCACGCCATGACCTGACGGCGCTCGAAGTGCCCTTGCGCTCGCACGGCGGCATCAGCGAGCAACGGGTGCCGCTGATCGTGAACCGCCCCCTGCCCGGGTTGGACATGCAACGCCGGTTCCGCAATTTCGATGCCTTCGACCTGGCCCTGAACTACGCCCAGTAACACGCAACCTACCTTCAACCGGCACACCAACATGATCGAACAATTCATCCTCGACCAGCAACTCAATGCGATGCGCATCGCCGGCAGGAAGGTCGGCGCTGGGCGTTCCGCGGAACGCACGATCGCGGTCTTCAATCCGTACACGCAAAAACAGATTGGCAGTGTGCCAAAAGCCACCCTGGAGGAAGTGCGGGAGGCCTTCGCGATCGGCGCGGCCTACAAGCCCACCCTCACGCGTTTCGAGCGCGCCGCAATCCTGAACCGTGCTGCGGCCATCAGCACCCGGCGCATCGACGAGGTGGCCGCGTTGATCTCGGCCGAGGCCGGTCTGTGCATGAAGGACGCCATCTATGAGGCCGGGCGTGTCAGTGATGTGTTCCTGTTCGGCGCCAACGAGGTGCTCAAGGACGACGGCCAGGTCTTCAGCTGCGACCTCACACACCACGGCAAGAAGCGCCGCGTGTACACGCAACGTTCGCCTTTGCTGGGTGTGATAACCGCCATCACGCCATTCAATCACCCGGCCAACCAAGTGGCACACAAGGTGGTGCCCAGCGTGGCCACCAACAACCGCATGGTGCTCAAACCATCCGAGAAGGTGCCGTTCTCGGCGATCCTGTTCGCCGACATACTTTATGAGGCCGGCCTGCCGCCCGAAATGCTCAGTGTGGTCACCGGCGACCCGCGGGAGATCGCCGACGAACTGATCACCAACCAGCACGCAGACCTGGTGACCTTCACTGGCGGCGTGGCCATCGGCAAATACATTGCATCCAAAGCCGGCTACCGACGCATGGTGCTGGAGCTCGGCGGTAACGACCCGATCATCGTGATGGAAGACGCCGACATCGACGAAGCCTCGTCCCTGGCTGTGGCGGGTTCCTACAAGAACTCCGGGCAGCGTTGTACAGCCGTCAAACGCATGCTGGTGCACCAGTCGGTGGCCGACCAGTTCGTCGAGCAGGTGCTCGCCAAGAGCAAGGCCTGGAGCTACGGTGACCCAAGCGACAAGCAGCTTGACATGGGCACCGTGATCGACGAGCCCGCCGCGATGTTCTTCGAGTCGCGCGTGAACGAAGCGCTGGCGCAGGGCGCCAAACTGCTGCTCGGAAACGTGCGGCGCGGTGCGCTGTATTCGCCAACCGTGGTGGACCATGTGCGTCCCGAGATGTTGCTGGTGAAGGAGGAAACCTTCGGCCCGGTGTCGCCCATCGTGCGTTTCAAGGACATCGACGAAGCCATCCGCATCTCGAACGGCACCGCCTATGGCCTGTCGAGCGCAGTGTGCACGAACCGGCTCGACTACATCACGCGTTTCGTCAGCGAGTTGGAGGTGGGCTCGGTGAATGTGCGCGAGGTGCCCGGTTACCGGCTGGAGCTGACCCCCTTTGGAGGGATCAAGGACTCGGGCCTGGGCTACAAGGAAGGCGTGCAGGAAGCCATCAAGAGCTTCACCAACATCAAGACCTACTCGCTCCCCTGGGCCTGAGCGGGTGCCCGTTTCCACCACCCGTTGGCGCCCACGGCCATGACAGGCGCGATGGCCCTGACCTGGCCGGTGGTGGCGGCGGTCCTGTTCGGCGCGATGCTGCACGCCGGCTGGAACGTCCTGGTCAAGTCCAGCACCGACAAGGCGCTCGACACGGCGCTGATCCACCTGCTGGGTTCGGTGATCGCAATCCCGCTGGTGGCACTGGTGGGTTGGCCCCCGGCATCGGCTTGGCCATGGCTTGCTGCCTCGCTGGTCATCCACGTCGCGTATTACACGGCCCTGGCCGGCGCTTACCAACACGGCGACCTGGGACTCACCTACCCGCTGATGCGCGGCACTGCACCGCTGCTGGTTGCGCTGTCGGCGACGGTTACGCTGGGCGAAACCCTCTCCCCGTTGGCCTGGATTGGCGTGCTTGCCGTCAGCGCAGGCGTGTTGACGCTGGGTTTGAGCAAACAGGCATTCGAGGCGCCGAAAGCCGTGCGTTTTGCGCTGGTCAATGCGGTCATCATCGCGGTCTACACCGTGGTGGATGCACTCGGCGTGCGCGCGTCGGGGCAGGCATTGCAGTACGTGGCCACGCTCTTTATGCTCGATGGCTGGCCGTTCGCGCTGATTGTGTTCTTCCGCCGCGGTGGTGGCGTGTTGCCTTATGCACGCAAGCGCTGGCCACTCGCGTTGGTCGGGGCTGCCGCGTCGCTGGGCTCCTACGGCATCGCGCTGTGGGCCATGACCCAGGCACCCGTGGCGACTGTAGCTGCTTTGCGCGAAACATCGGTGCTGTTCGCGGTGTTGCTGGGGGTCTGGCTGCTGAAGGAGGTGTTTACGCCCCGGCGCGTGGTGGGCACGCTTGCCATCGTGGTCGGAGTGATGGCGCTTCGGCTGGGGTAGAGCGGCGCCGTTGCCGGTCAGCTTGCACAGACGCAATACGCAACTGCGATTGCCCGTTTTCGGCCCATTGCGGTCGTTCGTTGCCTGGTCTGGGTTGGCGTTGGCGCGCGTCGCGGCAGGCGCAGCCCGGCGGGGGCTCATACTGGAGCGGTCGGGCGCTGAACGCGCCGACTGCCCTGTGGTGCTCGCCCAAGGGTCGGGCCGCAGAACTCACTGCGTTCACTTCGTTCTCTGCGTTCGGACAACCGCGGCCAGAATGATGACGGCGGGAGTGGGGTCAGGTCTTGCATTGCGATATGGCAAAACAAGACCTGACCCTCTGGCCGCTGTGGCCGCTCGTGACCCTCTGGCCGCTCGTGACCCTCTGGCCGCTCTGGCCGCTCTGGGCGAGCAGTATGAGCCCCCGCCGGACTGCGCCTGCCGCGACGCGCGCCAACGCCAAAGCCCATGCCCATGCCAACGCCAACGCAGACCAGGCAACGAACGTCCGCAAAGGGCCGAAAGCATACGACGCGATCTCCCTTGGAACCACGCTCTCCGGCACCATGGAATTCACCTCAACACTCGATGACATTGACGGCCAGGCCACCACGGCTGGTCTCCTTGCACAGGGGTTGGGGGTCACACAGGGGCTGGGGGTCAGGTCTTGCATTGCGATATTGCACAAGGGGTGGGGGTCACAAAGGGGTGGGGGTCAGGTCTTGCATTGCGATATTGCAAAACAAGACCTGACCCCGCGGATGTTGCAAAACAAGACCTGACCCCAGTGACCCGTGCCAAAACAAGACCTGACCCCAGTGACCCGTGACCCGCATGCACGCGGATGCCTGCTCGTTGTTGTGGTCGAGTGCGGGGAAGTCCGGACCCCGACCGCCCGAACACCAAAAGCCCAGCGTCGAGGCAGGCGCAGCCCGGCGGGGGCGATTTCTGGGGCGCCGAGGAGCGCAGCTCGAGGGTCGGTGCGCGCAGCGCACTTCGTCATCATTTTGGCCGCGGTTGTCCGAACGGAGAGAACGAAGTGAACGCAGTGAGTTCTGCGGCCCGACCCTCGGGCGAGCACCACAGGGTAGTCGGCGCGTTCAGCGCCCGACCGCTCCAGTATGAGCCCCCGCCGGGCTGCGCCTGCCGCGACGCGCGCAAACGCCAACGCCAACGCCAACGCCAACGCCAACGCCAACGCCAACGCCAACGCCAACGCAAACGCCAACATAGGCCCCGCAACGAACGACCGCAATGGGCCGACAGCAGTCGTTCCCCCCAGTGCGCGCGCCAAGTGTTCGTTGTCATGCAGCGATCGCTTCATTGCGTTTGCGGGGTATCGGTTTGCACCGAGGCCTGCCGTGTATACCAGTCGATGATCTCGGAACCCGTAGCGCACCAGACACCGCTGTGCGACAACACGTATTCCAGCGCGCGGGCCAGGTGCTCGATGCGGTGCGGCTGCCCCATGATGAACGGATGTACGGCGATGTTCATCACCTTGCCGTGTTCTGCTCCTTCGGCATACAGCGTATCGAACTCGTCGCAGATTTTCTGCGCGAATCCCGCGCCTTCCATGCCGCGGCGCCAGCAGATGCTGTCGTTGATCTCCATGCTGTAGGGCAGTGAGAAGAGCTCGCCCCGACGCACATGGATGGGTGTGGGCTGGTCGTCGTGGTACAGGTCACACAGGTAACGGATGCCGGCTTCGGCCACCAGGTCGGGCGTGTTCAGGGTGTTGGACGCAGCGGGTGAGAACCAGCCCTGGAAGTCCTTGCCCGTGACGCTGCGGTGGATCTCCTGGCACTCCCGAATCGCGCCCCGCTCTTCGTCTTCGTCCATGTTCCAGTGGTAACGCGTGTTGTACAGGCCATGCGACATCAGCTCCCAGGAGCGTGTGAGCATCGCTTCGGTGATGTCGGGGTACATCTGCAGCACCGCCATGGACAAGGACACCGTGCAGGGCAGCTGAAACCGGTCGAACACCTCCATCAGGCGCCACACACCGACCCGGTTGCCGTAGTCGCGCAGGCCATAACCCAGGATGTCGGGGTGCGGCATGCGTGGCCACGGGTTGCGCACCCGGATCTTTTGCGGCTGGTATTCGTAGTGCTCGATATTGGGTGCCACCCACAAGGCGACCCGGGCGCCACCGGGCCAACGCAACGGCGCGCGGTCGGGTGCGGCCGAGTATGCGATACGCTCGATGGGCGCACGCATCAGAGTACCGTCGCGGTGCGAGCTTGCTTGGGGCGGCCCGGCGCGGCGCTTGTGCTTGGCCTGGTGTCGTTCGAAAGCATGGGTTCTGCCAATGGTTCAGTTACAGGAGAAACGAAGAATGCCAGTGATTTCAGTCACCCTGCTGCCGGGTTACAGCCGCGAGGCCGAGCAGCGTCTGGTGGAGCGTGTGGCAGTGGCCGCGCGTTCGGTCATTGCGGCCTCGGCGGCCGGCACGACCGTATTCGTGCAGCATGCCAACACCTACCAGCGCGATGGTCGCGTATTCAGCGCCGGCGGGCCGGAGCGCCCCGACGCCAGTGCCCTGGTGCGAGAATTTCTCGGGCACATGCAGGCGCGCGATCTGGCTGCCGCACAGGTGTTTCTGGCCGACGATTTCAGCATGCATTTTCCCGGTAGCGCGCCCATGCACCGGCTGGAAGAACTGGTGCAATGGGGGCGCCAGCGCTACCTCAGCGTCGCAAAGACGTTCGATCGTTTCGACGAGAGCTGGACCGGGGACGGCGCGGTGGTGTTTTGTTCCGGCCATCTGCATGGCGTGTGGCTGGATGGATCGGCGTTCGAAGGTGTGCGTTTTCTGGACCGGTTCGATGTGCGCGACGGCCGCATGCAGCGCCAGGATGTCTGGAACGACCTGGCGCTGGTCATGCCGCAGGGGCAGGGCACGCCGGCCTGAGCTGCGCCCGATTCGGGTCGCCCGGGGCTCAGGCCTGGGCCGCTGTCCACGCATCCAGGATCTCGCTGCCGGTTGCGGCCCACACGCCTTCGTGCCGCATGATGTGCGCCAGGGCCTGCTCCAGCGCACCAATGCGGTAGGGCTGGCCGATCACCCATGGATGCAGCGACACCGCCATGATGCGCCCGCCCTGGGTGGCGGACTCCCGGTACAACGCGTCGAACTGGTCGCACAGCTGGTCGCGGAAATCGTCTTCGGTGTGGTGGTTCTGGACCAGGATGGTGTGGTCGTCCATGTCGATGGGGTGCGGCATGGCGTGTATCGGGCCGCTCAGTGTGCGCATGGCGAACGGCATGTCGTCATTGACCCAGTCGCACACATAGTCGAGCCCGGCCGCAGCCAGCAGGCCGGTGGTGGCTGCGGATTCGGACTTGGCGGGGGACAACCATCCGCGGACCGACTGACCAGAGGCCTGGCGCAGCAGGGCCAATGTGTCGGTGATGCGCTTTTGCTCCTGCTCCACCGGCAGGCCACCATGGTGCAGTTGGTCCATGTCCAGCCCGTTGGCGATGATCTCCCAGCCACGCCGGGTGCATTCGTGGACCAGTGACGGGTAGCGCACTGCCACCGCCGCGTTCACCGCCACCGACGCCCGGATGCGGTGCCGCTCCAGCGCCTGCATGATGCGGAAGATGCCGACCCGGTTGCCATAGTCGCGCAGGGTGTAGTGACGCAGATCGGGGTAGGCAGTCTGCATTGCGCCCGGCGGCTTGAACGGCACGCCTTTCATGTCCAGCGGAAACCACTCCAGCGCCGGCACGATCCACAAGGCGATGCGCGCGCCGTTCGGCCAGGCGACCGGCTTGCGCCGCGGCAGGATCGACCAGTCGTAGCGGTCGTGGTCCATGCCATAGTGGCGCTGCCTGTATTCGAGGTGTTCGTTGCCGACGCTCATGGAAAAACCTCCGTGCTTGGCGCCGCGTTGCGGTCCAATCCTGGGATGTCAAGGTGTCTCATGGCGCTTCTCCCACCGGTTGCGCCGCCGCGGCGAAGGCATCGTAATAGTGGTCGTTGAAGTGTTTCGCGATCTCGCGCCCGGTGGCGAGCCACACCTTGTCGTGGCCGGTGATGTAGGACAGGGCTTCTTCGAAGGCGGCCATGCGGTAGGGTTGGCCGACCAGGTAGGGGTGCAGGGGGATGCACATCACGGTGCCCGAGTGTTCGCCTTCGGCATACAGGCGGTCGAATTGCCGCTTCAGGATGTCGGCGTAGCGGCGCGGTTGCACCAGGTTGATGTTGTAGACGATGACGTCGTTCATCTCCAGCGAATACGGGACGCTGGTCAGCCGGCCGCTGCGCACCTTGACCGGCCCGGGCTGGTCGTCGTGGAACAGGTCGCAGATGTAGGTCAGGCCCATCTCGGCCACCAGGTCCAGCGTGTTGTCGGTGTAGGTCAGGGCGGGTGCCAGCCAGCCATCGAGTTTCTGCCCGGTGTGTTTGCGGATGGTGTCGATCGAGTCCTGGATGACGGCGCGCTCCTGTTCCTCGCTCATGCCCATCAGATAACGCGTGTTGTAGGTGCCGTGCGAATAGAACTCCCAGTCTTCGGCCATGCAGGCCTGGATGATCTCAGGATGGTGTTCGCAAGTCGCAACATTCAGCGAGACACTGCCCCGCATGCCGCAGCGTTTCATGGCCTCCAGCATGCGCCAGAAACCGACGCGGTTGCCGTAGTCGCGGTAGGCATAGTTGAGCACATCGGGTGTGGGCCGGGCCCATGCGGCGCGCGCCGGGTTCTTGGGTGGCTCGAGCTCGTAGAACTCGATGTTCGGCGCCACCCAGAATGCCACCCTGGCATCGCCCGGCCAGCGGATCTGCGGGCGGTTGGTGTAGGGCAGGTAGTCGTACAGCCCGGGATCGCGTTTGGTCAACGGCCCGCTCCAGCTGCCGGCGGCAGGTTGCGCAACTGGGCGAGAGTTTCCTCGATCGACAACACGTCGGCGTACTTGATGGCCATGTCGTAGAGATTTGCGAAATGCGGGCCTTCATGTTTGTCGGCCACGCATTCTTCCGGCACGATGGTGCGAAAGCTGCGCTGCAGGCTGTCGACGGCGGTGGCGCGCACGCAACCCGAGGTGGAGCCGCCCGTGACCACCACGGTGTCTACGCCATGGAAGGTGAAGATCGACCCCAGGTTGGTCTCGAAAAACGCGGACGCCATGCGCTTGTTGATGATGATGTCGCGCTGGCGGTCGATGACCAGGCGGTCGTCGAGCTCCGAGCGGCGGCTCCCGACCTTGATGTTCTGCAGGGAATCCGGTGTGTTGGTGCGGGTGCCCCAGACACCGGCGTCCTCGCCCGATTCCATGTAGGCGACGTAGGTCCAAACCACAGGGAAACCGCGGGCCCGGAACTCGGCCGCCAGCGTGTTCACATGTTCAATCTGGCGCGGGTCGGTTTCGTAGGCGGTGGCGAACTCGCCGACGCAGGTGTAGGCCTTCTGCAGGTCGATGTTGATGAGGGCGGGTTTTTTCCCGAAGCCGAAGCGTTTGCGGGTGGGATTGGCCTTGACTGCGGCGTACAGCTGGCGGCTGGTTAGGCTGGAATTTTCCATTGTGGCTTCCTTTCAAACGATGATGCATGGTTGGTATTGTTCTGTCAATGGGACAATTGGGATTGGTTCGGTTTGCAGGAGAGCGTCGGACGGCGATTGCGCCGACAATCACCAGATGGAAGCGACTGCCTTGGCCCAGAACCTCGACAACGATTTGCGCCCGCACGAAACTGCTGCGCCCGCAGGAACCGGGGGGCGATTGCGACATGAATGACATCCAGGACTGGCTCGCGCACCTGAGCCTCTCCAAGTACACGGAGCAGTTCCTCGCCCAGGGTATTTCCCCGGACCTGTTGCCGGACCTGACCGACGCCGATCTGCGCGAACTTGGCGTTGCGTTGCTCGGAGATCGCAAGCGCCTGCTCAAAGCGGCTGCCGCGCACGCCGCGCCTGCGGAGCCCACACTGCCGGCCGAGTTGCCACCGGCATCGGCCAACCTGCCGATTCCGGCGCCGCCCACGGATGACGGTGAACGCCGCTACGCGACCGTCATGTTTTCCGACCTGACGGGTTACACCGCGCTCAACGAGGCTTTCGATCCCGAGGAGGTGGAGGCCGTGATGGCGCGCATCAAGCACGGCGCCATTGAAGTGATCGAGCGCCACGGCGGCCGGGTGAACCAGTTTGTCGGCGACGAGGTGATGTCCCTTTTCGGCATACCGGTTGCACGGCGTGACGACCCCCGGCGCGCGGTCAGTGCGGCGCTGGAGCTGCACCGGGTGGTGGCCGATATCGCCGCCGGGTACTCCCAGCGCCTGGGTCGGGTGCTGGCCATGCACACCGGCGTGCAAACCGGCCTGGTGATCGCCCGGCGCAGTGACTCGCGTTCCGGCGACTTCACACTGACAGGCGACACGGTGAATACTGCGGCGCGCCTTTGCACGCTGGCCAAGCAGGGAGAGCTCGTGGTCAGCGCGCAAGTCTGGCAGCAGGTGTCCGACTATTTCGAGGCCAACGTTGGCCATGCGGTCGCGGTGAAAGGCAAGGAACAGCCGCTGGTGCCCTACCGCGTGCTGGCCGAGCGCGTTGTTCCGCGCGTCGGGAGCCGCCCGCTCATGGGGCGCACCGAGGAGATGCAGCAGTTTGCGATTTTGCTGGAGGCCGCCCGGCAAAGGCACAAGGGGCGTCTGGTGCTGGTGCGCGGAGATCCGGGCATGGGCAAGTCGCGATTGGTGGCGGAGTTCCTGCATGTCGCACGGGAGCAAGGTTTCCTATGCCATTCCTGCACTGTTCTTGATTTCGGCGCCCGAACTGGCCATGACGCAATCCGCGTGCTGGTGCAGAGCCTGCTGGGTCTGGCGCCGGATGCCGATGAAGGCAGCCGTGCCGAAGTCCTGGCCCAACTGGCGCTGCACGGCGAAGATGGCGTTGACCACGGGGCCTTCCTGTACGACCTGCTGGATGTCACCGCTCCGGCGCAGGTGCTGGCCCTGCTGTCGGCCATCGATGTCGGCCTGCACCAGAAGTCCACGCTCGATGCCCTGGCGGCGCTGGCCCGGCGCGAGGCTGCCGGCGCGCCGATGCTGTTGATGGTCGAAGACATCCATTGGGCCGATGGCTGGACGCTGCAGCAAGTGGCGGCCCTGGCGACGCTGACGGCGCGGCATCCGCTGATGTTGCTCCTGACCACCCGGTTCGCCGGAGATCCCAGCATGGGTGAATGGCGCACAGCCCTGCATGGATTGCCCATGGCCAGCATTGATCTGGGTCCGTTGGCAGCTGACGACGCCATGCGCCTTGCCGCAGGCGCTGCGTCCATTTCCGAGGCACTTCTGAAAAGCTGTGTCGAACGGGCCGAAGGCAACCCGCTGTTCCTGGAACAACTCCTGCTCAATGCCGGCGACGACAGCGTGGGCAAGCTGCCGGGTTCGGTCCAGGCGCTGATCCAGGCCCGCATGGACCGGCTCCTTCCTTCTGACAAGAATGCGCTCCAGGCGGCATCCGTTTGGGGGCCACGGGTGTCCTTGGCAGCGCTTCGCCACCTCGTCGGTGACCCTGAATACCATCCCCACGGGCTGGTGGAGCAGTTTTTGCTGCGTGCTGAAGGTAACGACATGGTCTTCAACCACGCCCTGATCCGGGACGGTGCCTACGCCTCGCTGCTGCATGCCCGGCGGCGCCAGCTGCATGCGCGCGCTGCCGAGTGGGTGGAGCCGCGTGATGCAGCCCTGGCAGCGGAACACTACGAGCGGGCCGAGGACCCTCGCGCCAGCCAGGCCTACCTGTGCGCGGCGCGCGACCTCAAGAACCAGTTCCAGTACGCGCAAGCGCTTGCGCTGGTCGAACGCGGAACGCGCATCGCAACCCTGCCCGCGCAGGTCTTTCCGCTCAAGCTCGCCCGGGCGCGCCTGCTGCTGGAAACCGGCCACGCGGCGGAATCGGTCGCCGCTTGCGAGAGCGCCCTTGCGAGCGCCGCCTCGGGCTCCGAACGGGCCAAGGGCCTGATTGCGATGGCGGCCGGAATGCGCATCCTGGACCGCCTTGTGGAGGGCCTGGACCTGCTGCAGGAGGCACAACCCCTGGCCCAAGAGGCCGGGCTCACGCTGGAGTTGTCCCATTTGCACCACTTGCGTGGCAATCTGTTGTTTTCGGTCGGGCGCACCATTGAATGCCAGCATGAACACGAACTGGCGCTGCAGTTGGCCCGTACGGCCGGGTCGGCTGAAGCGGAGGCGGCGGCACTCGGTGGTGTAGGCGACGCACTGTATGCACAGGGCCGTATCCGGACCGCGCACGAGATGTTCGATCGCTGTATCACCTTGGCCCGCGCCCAGGGATTTCTGCGGGTAGAAGTGTCCTACCTGATGATGCAGGGCTGGTGCTGCCTGTACCTGCTCGATGTGCCGGGGTCGTTGCAGGCCTGCCAGCGGGCGATCGAACTGGCGATGCGCATCGCCCACCGGCGTGGTGAACTGACAGCGCGCGCGCAGGTGGCGATGGTGAAAGGCTGGATTCGTGGCGACTGGCAGGAGGCCGGCACCCACCTGGAGATCGCGCTGGACATCGCCCGGTCGCTGGGCAGCAAGCGGTTCGAGGCGAACGCCCTGTTTTTCGGTGGTTTGCTGGCGATCCGGGCTGGGCGCATCGCAGCCGGGCGCGAGAAGATTCACGCGGCGCTTGCGCTGTCTGCGGAGGTTGGGCTGGTGTTCCTCGGCGCGCAGTTATACGGTACGCTGGCACGTACCGAGGTGGACCCTGTGGCCCGGCGCGGGTTGCTCGACAAGGGCGAGGAATTGCTGGCGCGTGGCGTGGTGAGCCACAATGTCTTTACTTTCGTCGAGTGTGCGGTCCACGCATCGCTGGCCGCGTCGGACTGGTCGGAAGCCGAACGCTACTGCGACATCTTGGGCGCCTACACTGCCCGGGAGCCCTTCCCATGGGCTGATTTCATCATGGCCCGAGGCCGCGCCCTGAGCCGCGCCGGACGCGGCGAGACCGGTGCCGCACTGGCAGGCGAACTGGAGGCGCTGCGCCGGCAGTGTGCCGACGCGCAGGGCAATCTTTATCTGCCGGAGATCGACGCCGCGCTCAAGCGCCTGCTGATTCGGCCCTGAGCCGCTTGCGCCGCAGGCGCACGAAGTGGTTCATGCTTTCCACGGCGACCGAGAAGGCGAGTGCGAAGTAGACGTAACCCTTGGGAATATGCATGCCGAACCCATCGGCGATCAGCAACACACCGATCAACAACAGGAACGACAGGGCCAGCATCTTGACCGACGGGTGCGCCGCGACGAAGTTGGCCAGCGGGTTGGAGGCAATGATCATGATGATCATCGCGATGACGACCGCTGCCACCATCACCCAGAGCTTGTCTGCCATGCCGACCGCGGTGATGACCGAGTCGAGCGAGAAGATGATGTCGATCACTGCGATCTGGAGCACGATCGACTTGAAAGAGGCTCCTGCAACACCGCCCGGGTTGTCCGCTGAATCACCATCGTGTTCGGTCATCTCGTGGATTTCGACCGTGGCCTTGTACAGCAGGAACAGGCCGCCACCGATCAGGATCAGGTCGCGCCAGGAGAAGCCCTGGCCGGCTACCGTGAAGACCGGCGCCGTCAGCCCGACGATCCATGCCAGTGTGGCAAGCAACATCAGCCGTGTGATCAAAGCCAGGCTCAGGCCAACCTTGCGCCCCAGCGCGCGCTGGTGCAGCGGCAGGCGACCGGTCAGGATGGCGATGAACACCAGGTTGTCGATGCCCAGCACGATTTCGAGTGCCGACAGGGTGATGAGCGACAACCAGATCTGTGGATCATTGATCCAGGCGAAGGTGAAGAATTCCATGACGCGGGCCGCAAATATAACGTGCCAGTCTCGCATGGATGGCATGAAAGCCGCAACGTTGCGCGCGCAATGCCTCACGCATCGGATGGATTTGCCTGCCGCGGCGCGCACGCGCGCAAGTCGGGTCTGGGCCGGCGCGTGTTGGTTACCATAACGCAGCCCGCCCTCCAGCGCCCTCCCGTCCCTCACGATCGAACAGGCAACCCATGCACCATGCCGTCCCGCGTACCTTCGTCGGAACCGCTACGCCCGACGCGTTGTTCGAACCATGCACCCTTGGTGGCGGCATGCGCTTGCGCAACCGCATTGTGCTCGCGCCATGCACCCGCAACCGGGCCCTGCCCGACCTCTCCCCGACGCCAGGGGCCGGCGCATACTACGCTGAGCGGGCCGAAGCCGGACTGTTGATCACCGAGGCCGTCATGGTCTGCCGCGAGGCCCAGGGTTATCTCGACACTCCTGGCGTCTTCCTGGACAGCCACGTGGGCGCTTGGGCTGCTGTTGCCGATGCAGTGCACCGCGCAGGTGGCCTGATATTCATGCAGTTGTGGCACACCGGCCGCATGGCGCATTCACACTGGACTGGCGTGCCGCCGGTGGCGCCCTCCGCGGTCCTGGACCCCATCCTGCGGCGACAGGCCGGCGGGCTCACCCTGTACAACGAGATGCCGCGCGCCATGAGCGATCAGGACATCCGGCAAACGATTGCCGACTACCGTGCTGCAGCAGTGCGGGCCGGACAGGCTGGATTCGACGGCGTTGAGATTCATGCAGCCAATGGGTACCTGGCGGAGCAATTCCTGCGCCGCCATACCAACCGGCGCACCGATGCCTGGGGAGGCAGCGCTGCCAACCGGTCGCGTTTCACACTGGAGGTGGTGGCAGCCTGCTGTGATGCGCTGGGTGCCGCCCGGGTGGGCTTGCGCTTGTCGCCGGCCGCTTACTTCAGCGAGATGAAGTGGTCCGAGGGAGACAACGAAACCTACCTCTATTTGCTGGAGCAACTGCGGGCGGCAACGCTGGCCTACCTGCACTGCGGCATCGTCGAGGACGACCCGGTCGAATACCTGGGCGGCACCACGGGCGAGTTCTTGCGCAGGCACTGGAACGGCGTGCTTGTGGGCAATGGCGGCTACACGCCCGACGCAGCGAATGCACGCGTCGCGGCCGGCGCGTTCGATTTGATGGCCTTTGGCAAGTTGTTCATCGCCAACCCCGACCTGGTGCATCGCGTGCGCACCGGCCAGCAGCTGAAGCCCTACGCGCGCGAGTTGCTCGACCTGCTGCGGTAGTCGCGCCCGGCCATGTGCGCGCCGGCGCAGGTGTCTGAGGCGGCCCGCACCTAGACCAGGCTCAGCGGGCCGGCCAGGGGCCGCGGTGGCAACTCGACCCCAAACTGCTTGAGGATGATCCCGGCCTGCTGCTCGAAACATCCGCCCCAGCGCAACACCTTCCAGGTCGGCAGCTCGATGATGGTGCTGCCGATGGCATAGTCGTTGGCATAACGCGAACGGCCGTAGTCCAGCACGATGTCGCAACCGTTCTTCAGGCTGTCCTGCACGTCTTCGAGCGTGAACTTGCTGCCGGTCAAGGACACATTGGCCGAGGACCCCATCAGCGGAGACGCCGACTCCCAGCTCATGCGCGCCAGCGCGTTGTGCAGGGGGCCGGCATTCATCAGGAGGTCCATGGTGTTGCCCTTGGTCGAGCGCCGCAGGCCACCGAACTCGACCGTGCGCAGCCAGTCGTGGTCGCGCTGGAAAGGGGCAATCACCGACAGCGGCAGGTCGTGGTCGAGTGTGATGCAGCGCACCAGGTCGCGGTCCCGCGGGGTGGTTTCCATCACCTCGCGGAAGATGTCCCAGTTGCCGATGACCCCGTTGGGTTTGGTCTGCGACCGCTGCTTGAGCTCGTAGATGCGTTCGACTGCCCTGGCCGTATGGGCAAAGATGGCATACGACACGCTGAGTGGCAATACGGCCACGCCGCCGGCCTTCATGATGCGGAACGCCTTGCGTGCGTCGGCCTCGGTGGTGGCCACGTCGGGCTCGCCGGATCGGGTGATCAGTTCCATGTCATTGACTCCATCTAGGCAGTATCGATGACCGCGGCCACCGCGCGGGCTA